>NZ_BAOQ01000014.1 GCF_000344155.1 Gordonia paraffinivorans NBRC 108238
GCCACTTTTCCGACTACTACCGCGAGCTGGTCAGTCGCTTGCCAGGCTGTGTAGAGAACCGTCGGCCGGACACCCTGAGGATGTATGCATTCACCGCAGTTTCAGGCGCGCATCCGGGGCCGACGACCGGGGCGAGCGTGATATCTGTTGATGATGCAGACGATCCTCGAGAGCGTTGCGGGATCGCGCCGCCTGACCGTGGACGACAAAGATTCCACCCTCGACCTCCTCGAAACCTGTTTGCAGGAGGTTCCGGTGTATCGCTGGTTCCTGGGCGAGGGAGCTTCGCCCGAAGCCTATCGGTGGCTGGCACAGGCGATGTTCGAGATGAACATCCATGGACTCCATGGCGTGTTCGATTCGGACGAGCTCATCGCGCTGGTGGCGGTGACCGAGCCGGACGCACCCCCGGTGACGGTCTCGGAGGAACTGAAGGCACTCAACCGTCACTACATGACGTCAATCCACGGCTTCGTCGACAGGTTTCGCGAGTTCGGTCAAGTCTGCGTTGATGCCGCCGTACCCGGCGCCATCGACATCCCCATCAACGCCGTCCACCCCGACCACCGGCGCCGCGGCCTCTCCGTCCGACTCATCGAACCCGTACTCGAATACGCTCGCCGCAGAGGGGTACCGGTCACCGGCAGCACGACACATCCACATATGTCGGCGTTCTACTCCGAGCGGGGCGGTTCGATGTACTCGGAGTACAAACTCACCGGAGGTCCCACTCTGTGGATGCATCGATGGGACCCGCCGCTCGCCGGCACATCGGACTGATTACGGTTCGCCATATCTGAGCAGACCAGGTTATCGAAAGCAGCCACCCAATCGGTGATCTCAGCTCGAAGATGTCCGCGACCGATGCTCACCGGCCCGTTCGCCCGTGGCGCGAAAGCCCCAGCCAAGAAACAGAACCGCCTCACGACCTGGTCGTGAGGCGGTTCGGAGGGGATCAAACGGACAAACGTCAGTCCGCGCCGTTGGAGCCGTCGCCGTCGGCGGAACCCGTCGCCGTGTCGAGAAGAAGCTCGAAGAGCTTGTCGGCGATCGAGTCCTCGATCGAATCTCCGATATCCGTCTTTGCCATGCTGGTCCTCCGCGGGGTGGGTGAAATTTCAAACAATGAACGTCCGGCCCAATCGGTTCGAACGATTCGGCCGGTACGTTACCTCACTTATGGCTTACCCGCCATCAAACCTGGTTCTTGTCGCGGGTTTGCAGATCAAACCTCACGATCCGGGCATTCGATACCTAAATCGCGACATTGCATCGCAGGAAAGTTGGACAATCGTCCATATATCATTGCCTATTGTTACATTCCGGCGCGATTTGCGAGGTGCGTTCCACCCGTGTCCGTTGGCGACACTCACCTCGAAACCGACTCCTCACACCACGCCACACCTACGCGCATAGGTACCGCCGGCGGCCAACAGTTCGGTATGGGTACCGCACTCGACGACTCTGCCGTCCTCGAGCACCACGATCTGATCGGCGAGGGCCGCAGTCGCCATTCGGTGGGTGATCACCAGAGTCGTCGTCGACCTGCGCAGCCGATTCAACGCTCGTTGGATCAGCAGTTCCGTCCGGGGATCGGCGGCGCTGGTGGCCTCGTCGAGGATGAGAATCCGCGGAGACGCGGCGATCACCCGCGCCACCGCCACGAGCTGCTTCTCCCCGGTGCTCAAGTTCTCCGATTCCTGACCGACCACGGTATCGATGCCCTGAGGTAGCGCGGCCACGATCTGTTCCAGGTGGCCGTCTCTCAGTGCTCTCCGGATCGCCTCCTCATCGGCGTTTCCGTACGCGATGTTGTCTCGTACGGCCCCGGTGAAGAGCCACGGATCCTGGGTGACCACAGCCATTCCGGTGCGAACCTCACGGGCACCCAGTGCGGCGATGTCCTCGCCGTCGATCGCGATCGAGCCGGACGTCGGCCGATAGAAGGCCTGAAGCAAGTTTGTCAGCGTCGTCTTCCCCGCCCCTGTCGAACCGACGACCGCGGTCGTCGTACCGGACGGAATCGTGAAACTGACCGAATGCAACACTTCGGCGTCCTGATAGGCGAAGGACACATCGGTGAACACGATCTCCGGCGGCCTTCGGTGGCGCCCACCGGATTCGACACCGCTCGCCGCGAACTCCCTGCCCGAGTCCTCTTCGTCGGCCTCCTCGAGGACCTCTCGAACCTTTCCCGCCGAGACCATCCCCGACTGGATCTTCTGCACGAATCCGGCGAGCGAGCGGACAGCGGAGATCAACTGCTGCGAGAACAGCACCGCCACCTGCGCCGCGCCCAGACTCAGACGCCCGTCGACGACCATCATCCCGCCGAAGACCGCGAGAATGACGAAAACGACCGCGTTGATCGCGGTGAGCAACGGCCCGAGGGTCCCCGCGACCCACTGCGACGAACGCGTCGAGTCGAAAAGCCGGTCGTTGAGCACGTCGAAGCGTTGAAGTGCCACCTGCTCGGCACCGTTCGCCTGCAGCATGCGCCGCGTACTGAGCTCCTCCTCGACATGCCCGGCCAGTGCAGCTGTGGTGGTCCACCGGTCCTCGAGAAGCGGACGTGCACGACGTGCGACCATCGTGGACACGAAGGCCGACACCGGTGCCGCGGCGAGCGCGACCATCGCGAGGAGAGGAGAGATGAGGAAGAGAACCGCGGTCACCACGACCAGCGTGAGCAGGTTGGTGGGAACCGTGATCAAGACGGGCGCGATGACCGTCGCCGCGTTGTCGGTGTGCGCGGTCAGTTTGCTGACGAGAGCGCCCCGCTGCGTCGTCTCGAAGTAGCGCAACGGGAGGCGGTGAACCTTGTCCTCGATGCGTTCACGCAGGTGCGCGATCGACCGTTGCACCCCGACGGTCAAGAGCTGGCCTTGTAGCCCTGTGAAGCCGGCGACGGCGACATAGATCGCCGCCTGGATGACGAGGAGTTGACCGAGCCGACTCCAGTCCAGACCTGACGTCCCGGTCGTGCCTTCGACGATCACGTTGGTGATGGCACCGAAGAGAAGCGGCCCGACCACGCTCCCCACCGCGGCTGCGATCGCCAGGGCAGAGACGGCGAGCGCCCGGCGGCGACTGAACCGAAGCTGCCCCAACATCCAACGAAGCGGTCCCTGCGGGCTCGTACCGTCAGCCACCGGTCACCGCCTGGGCATAGGCGATCTCGCGGTAGATCTCGTTCTCTGCGCGGAGCGTCTGATCGGTGCCCAAAGCCACCAGCCGGCCGGCTTCCAGCACTGCGATCACATCTGCATGACGCACCGATGAAACCCGCTGCGCGGCGATCACGATGGTCGCCTCCGGAGCAGCCCGACGAAGGTTGGTGATGACCTTCTGCTCGGTCTCGACGTCGAGCGCGCTGAACGGGTCGTCGAGCACGTACAACACCGGCCGTCGCAGTACCGCCCGGGCGAGCGCCAGACGCTGGCGCTGTCCGCCGGAGAAATTGCGACCTTCCTGCGCCACCCGCGCCGCAAGCCCGTCGGCCCTTTCCTCCACGAACACTCTGGCCTCGGCCACCTCGAGTGCAGCCCACAGTTCCTCGTCGGTGGCGTCGGGCCGCCCGATCCTGAGATTTTCGGCGATCGTTCCGGTTACCAGAGAAGCACCTTGTCCCACAAAGGCCGACCGGGCACGCAACCATGCCGGATCCAGTGCTGTCACATCGAGATCGTCCCAGCGCACGACACCGTCCACCGGATCGACAAATCGCAACGGCAGTGACAACAGGGTCGACTTGCCGCTCCCGGTGCCGCCCAGCACGCCGGTCACCTTCCCCGGTGCACACGTCAACGAGACACCTTCCAGGGCAAGGCCTTCGGCACCAGGTAAGCCTACCGAGACGGCGTCGAAGTGCAGGGCCGGTGCCGGCCGCTGCTCCTGGGGTCGCGGATCACCGGGTTCGATCACGTCGGTGTCCAGCACCTCGGTGATCCGGCTCGCACTCGTCACAGCTCGCGGTAGGACACCGGCGACCACCGTGAGAAGCGAGATCGCGAGTAGCAGTTGGGACAGATAACCCACCGACGCCGCGATCTGTCCGATCTGCATCTGCCCACGGTCGACGAGCAGCGCACCCAACGCCGATACGGCGACCGTGGCGAGGTTGGCGACGATGGTGACGACGGGCAGCATCAGCACCTGGATTCGCCCCACATGCAAGGCCGTCCGGGTCAGTTCGTCGTTGTGGACCGCGAATCGAGACATCTCGTGGTCCTCACGACGAAACGTCCTGATGACCACGATGCCGCGGAGTTGTTCTCGCAAGACACGGTTGACGGAGTCGAGCTTCTTCTGAAGGCTTGTCGCCCACGGAATGAGCTTTCGCACGATCGAACCGACCAGCACTGCCAGCAGCAGCCCCGCCACGAGGATCACCGGCGCCAACTGCCACGCCTGGGACAGGGACAGGGCCAGCGCCCCGAGGAGCGTGAGGGGAGCGATCGCCACGACGGTCAGAACGATGAACACGAAGGACTGGATCTGTCCGACGTCGCCAGTCGCGCGGGTGAGGAGGCTGGACAGGCCCACGTCGGCCACCTGGAGGTCGCGCATTCGCCCGATTCTCCGGACCACCCGACGCCGTAGGTCCCGCGCGGCTTTCGCGGAGATGTGCGACGCGGTGTACGTGGCACCGATCGAGAGAAAGAGATTCGCCGAGGCCACGGCGAGCATGACCCATCCCAAGGACTTGATCGTCCTCACGTCACCACTGAGAATTCCGTCATCGATGATTGCAGCATTGAGCGCGGGTTGCAGCAGTGCAGTGAGCACACTGGCCACTTGGAGGAGCACCAACACCGCCACCAATCCGGCGGAATCGGCGAGCGCGAAACGCACCAGTCGCCACAGAGCCCGTGTGCTGCCGCGGATCGACGAACGAGTGGCCGATATCAAGGATGAAACACTCCGAACTGATTCTGAACCGTAAGGACTGGCGGCCCAACCATCCGAGGTCGCGAAGTGGGTGATCTCGAAGGCCATCAGGCGGTCTGGAGTCTACATCCCACCGCCACGGCGACAGCGTGACGAGCCGATTGCCGATCGGGATTCCTTTCCGTCCGTTTCGGATTTTTCCTGCGTGATATTTGTTGACCATGCAGACGATCCTCGACGGCGTACCAGGCTGCCGCCACCTCACCGAAGACGACAGAGAGGTCGCACTCGATGTCCTCGAGCGTGGCCTACGGGAGGTGCCGATCTATAGCTGGCTGTTGGGAGCCGATTCCCCGCCCGAGGTCTACCGCTGGTACGGCCGGGTCATTTTCGAGGAGAATCTCCGGTATCTCTATGGCGTGTTCGAGTCCGACGCGCTCATCGCGCTCGCGCTGGTCACCGATCCCGAAAAGCCATCGGCCGCCGAGCCGGTGTCGGACGAGTTGATGATGCTCAACCGGCGGTACGCCACGAGCGTCGACGGCTTCCCCAAACGATTCCATGAGCTCCGCGAGGTGGGCGCCGACGCGGAAGTGCCCGGCGCGATCGACGTCACCCTCGAACTCGTGCTTCCCGAGTATCGACGCCGGGGGATCAGCGCCCGCTTCCTCGACGCGGCGCGGGAGGCGGGGCGGCGCATGGGGGTACCGGTCACCGGTAGCACCACCCACCTCCACATGTCGAAGTTCTACTCCGAGCGGTACGCACCGATCCACGCAGAATTCACCCTCACCGACGGACCGACGGTGTGGGTGCATCGCTGGGACCCGCCCGGCCCTTCCACCGTGGGCTGATCTCGACCGGATGGTCGGGCAGAGGGCCCCGTTCGAACAACAAACCGCCCCGCATCCGACGGATGTGGGGCGGTTTGTAGGGGATCTACGCAGTCCTCAGGACTGCGAGGTGGCCGCGTCGAGCGAGCCGGCAGCGAGCCCGAGGATCACGTCGGTCACGACTTCGGTGAGATCGATTTCGATGCTGCTCATGGGGTCTCCTTCATAGGATCGGTGAGAATTTCGGGGGGATACAGCCGCCTTGTTCTCACCTCGGCGGCTCGGAGCAGAGATTACATATCCATCTCGACGGTGTCCCGCGTTCATCAACCCGCCACGTCACGAATATTGATCACCGACAGCGCATTCCAATTCAAATGCGCAGCTCAGGACGCCTCGCGACGTCAGAAAACAAATTTGTCTGGACATTCGTCCAGCTTTCCTTCTTCACTATCGGCGTTGTGGCAACCCACAATTCACCATCTTGAATAACCTTCGGGCGCCAAGCCTGGTTGTGCGCGACGCCGGAAGCCCCCTGTGACCACTCCCCAGAAAATGAACATCTGTCCCAGTCAAGAGTCCGGAAATATCGGGTTCTTCACACAAAGTGTTGCGCGCCAGACAATTCGACTCCGTTCGATCACACGACGCCACACCGGCGCGTGTAAACCCCTCCGGCAGCGAGCAGTTCGTCATGTGATCCCACCTCGACGATCTCGCCGGCCTCGAGGACGACGATCTGGTCAGCGAGCGCGGCGGTGGCCATGCGATGGGTGACGACCAGGGTCGTCGTCCCGGTGCGCAACCGATTCAATGCCCGCTGGACGAGCAATTCCGTTCGCGGATCGGCGGAACTGGTGGCCTCGTCGAGAATCAGGATGCGCGGCGACGCCGCGATCGCGCGCGCGACGGTGACGAGCTGCTTCTCGCCGGCACTCAGGTTCTCCGATTCCTGGCCGATCACGGTGTCGAGGCCGTCCGGCAGGGCGGCCACGATCTGATCGAGGTGTCCGTCGTGCACGGCCCGCGCCACCGCGGTCTCGTCTCCGGCGACCCCGTATGCGATGTTCTCCCGGACCGTCCCCGTGAACAGCCAGGGCTCCTGGGTGACGACCGCCATTCCGGTTCGTGCCCGATGCGCTCCGAGGTCGGCAACGTCCTCGCCGTCGATCGTGATGGACCCGATGGTGGGTCGATAGAACGCCTGCAGCAGGTTGGTCAGCGTCGTCTTGCCCGCCCCGGTGGAGCCCACGATGGCGGTGGTGGTCCCGGGCCGCAGTCGCAGGTTCACGCCTTTCAGTACCGGCGCGTCAGCCGAGTAGGCGAAGGACACATCGCGGAAGACGATCTCCGGTGGATTCCGATGCCGGCCCATGTACTCGAATCCCCCGCCTTCCGGACGACTCTGGACCGCGTCGTCGTCGGGCGCCTCCAACACCTCCCGGACCTTCGACGCCGACACCGTTCCCGACTGGATCTTGGTCACGAACCCGGCCAGTTGCCGGACCGCGTTCGTGAGCTGCTCGGCGAAGATGATCGCGACCTGTGCGGCGCCGAGGCTCAGGGTTCCGTCGACCACCATGAGTCCACCGAGCACCGCCAGGATGAGGAACACCACGGCGTTGATCGCGGCGAGCACGGGGGCGAGGCTCCCTGCGGTCCACTGGGCGGAGCGCTCTGATCGGAACAGGCGCTCGTTGAGCGCGTCGAACCTGCGTGCCGCGACCGCCTCCGCGTTGTACCCCTGCAGCATTCGTCTGGCACTCAGGGTCTCCTCGATGTGTCCGGCCAGCGCTGCCGTGGTGGTCCATCGGGTCTCCTGGTGCGGGCGGGACCGACGTGAGATGTAGGACGCGAGTGCCGCCGACACCGGCCCCGCCACGAGCGCGACCAGGGCGAGCACCGGCGACAGGACGAACAGGACCGCCGTCACCACGACCAGCGTCAACGCATTCGTCGGGACGGTGACCAGCACCGGCGCGATCACCGTCGACGCATTGTCGGTGTGGGCGGTCAGCCTGCTGACCAGCGCGCCTCGACTGGTCTGCTCGAAGTAGCGCAGGGGCAGTCGGTGGATCTTGTCCTCGATGCGCGTCCGCAACATCGCCACCGACCGCTGCACGGCCCGGGTCAGGAGTTGCCCCTGCGTGTAGGTGAGCGAGGCGGCCAGCAGATAGACGGCCAACTGGATGCCGAGCAGCGTCCACAACCGCTTCCAGTCCATCACGGCGCCGTCGCCGACGGTCCCGTCGACGATGACGTTGGTGACAGCGCCGAACAGCATCGTCGCGAGCACGCCTCCTCCGGTGGCGCCGATCGCGCACAGCGAGATCGTGGCCGCCCGAGCACGCCCGATCCGGAGCTGGGCCATCAACCACCGCAGCGATCCGGCCGCGGTGTCGACACCGGGGGCCGAGGTCGCCGTCGAGTGCCCGGCGTCAGACATCGATCACCGCCTGGGCGTACGCGATCTCGCGGTAGATGGCGTTGTCGGCACGCAGGGTCCGGTCGTCCCCTGTCGCCACGAGGCGGCCGTCCTCGAGGACACCGATCACGTCGGCGTGGCGCACCGACGACACCCGTTGAGCCGCTATCAGTATGGTCGCCTTCGGCTGAAGGTCTCGGAGCCGCCGGATGATCAGCGCCTCGGTGTCGACGTCGAGTGCACTGAACGGGTCGTCGAGGACGTACAGCGACGGCTTGCGCAGGACGGCGCGTGCCAGCGCCAGACGCTGGCGCTGCCCGCCGGAGAAGTTGCGGCCCTCCTGCGCGACGGCCGCCCCGAGTCCGCCGGACCGTTCCCGCACGAAGTCCGCGGCGGCCGCGACCTCGAGCGCCGCCCACAACTCGTCCTCACTCGCGCCGGGACGGCCGATACGCAGGTTGTCCGCGACGGTGCCGGTGATCAGCGCCGTGCCCTGTCCGACGAATGCCGAACGTTCTCGGACCCAGGCCGGCGCCAGGAGACGGATGTCGCGACCGTCCCACGACACGATGCCCGATGACGGATCGGCGAATCGCAACACCGTCGAGAGCAGAGTCGACTTCCCGCTGCCCGTACCACCGATGAGACCCGTCACCGTCCCCGGTTCGCAGATCAACGAGACCGCGTCGACTGCCGGGGCCTCGGCACCGGGAAAGGCGACGGTCACACCATCGAAAACGATCGCGGGCGGTCGCGAGTCGTTCTCGGTACCCGGGTCTCCCGGCGCGAGCGTCTCGGTGTCGAGAACGTCGGTGATGCGCCCGGCACAGGTCACCGCGCGCGGGAGGACGGCGGCGATCGCGGTCAGCATCGAGACGGCCAGCAGGATCTGCGCGAGGTAGCCGATGGTCGCGGTGATCTCCCCGATCTGCATGTGGCCGGCGTCGGCGAACAACGCACCCAGGGCCGACACCGTCACCGAGGTCAGGTTGGACACGATCGTGATCACCGGGAGCATCAGGACCTGGATGCGCCCCAGATGCAGCGCGGTCCGGGTCAGCTCGTCGTTCTCGACCGCGAACCGGGCGCGTTCCCGATCTTCCTGCCGGAAGGTCCGGATGACCGGGATACCCCGCAGTTGTTCACGAAGCAGACGGTTGACCCGGTCGAGGCGGCCCTGAAGTCCCGCCGCCCACGGCATCAACCGCCGGATGAACACCGCCACGACGACTGCCAGCAGGCCCCCGGAGACCACTATGACCGGCGCCATCCGCCAGCCCTGTGCGAGGGACAGCGCGAGTGCGCCCACCAGCATCAGGGGAGCCGTCACCACCATGGTGAGCGAGATGAACAGGAAGCCCTGGATCTGCCCCACGTCGTTGGTGGAGCGGGTGAGCAGGCTCGACAGACCCACCCGCGCCACCTGCGGGTCGGTGAAGGCGGCGACCCTCTCGTCGAGCCGCTTTCTCAGATCCCGCGCGGCAGCCGAGGAGATGTGGGAGGCGAGATAGGTTGCGCCGACGGCCACCCCGAGATTGACCACCGCCACCGCAAGCATCGCCAGGCCGACGAGCTTGATGGTCTCGGTGTCGCCGCGCAACATGCCGTCGTCGATGATCGCGGCGTTCAGCGCCGGTTGCGCCAACGAGGTCAGCACCGCGGCGACCTGGCACACGGCGAAGCCCAGCACGGCTCCTCGACGCGTGCGCAGCGCGCCACCGATCAGCGCGAGCAGTGCCCGCACCTCGCCTCTGCTCAACGAACGACGCTCAGGCACCTCGCTCGTCGAGCGGCTAGTGGTCATTGCGCGAGATCACTCCGAACCATGCGGCGAAACGGACCTGACGACGATCGGCCGCACGGTGAGAACCGCGCAGCCGAATCGACAGATCTGTTTATCACGTCGGCCCGGGCCCCGGAATCGGAAACCGCGTCGGGACGAGCCGGCAAGACACGGAGCGGGTCTCGCGCGCGGGCGTCGCGCCCCGCTCGATCAGACGCAGCTGCTCTGCTGGTTCTCCCCGGTCATCTCGCTCGTCAGCTGCACGTCCGACCCGCTGATCGCGAAGTCCAGTCCGGTGTCGGTCACCTTCAGCCGATCGACCTTGACCTCGTCGAAGAACGAGCTGAGTGACGATTCGGTGATCTGATCGACGATCTGCTGGGCGAAGTCCGGCGGGATGCCGAACACCAGCGCGCTGGCCTTCACGACCTCGAAGTCGACCCGGCCCTCAGGGGTGGTGACCGGCTTGATCGTCGCCGACACCGGGACCGCGAAGAACATCACCGGGAATGCGGCCTGCACCTCGAACGTGCCGTTCGTGGCATCGCCGGTGATCTCCTCGACCGTCGCCGCCTGGGGCGCGCCGTTCCCGGTCCCCTGGCCGGCGGCCTGGGCATTCTCCTTGCTGAGTTCGACGATCCGCTCGAAGGGGATGAAGCCATGCCCTTCCAGGCTGCGGATGTCGGTGGTGGTGCCCTCCCCCTTGATTCCGTCGGCGCGCATGTGGAGCCGCATGGCATCGGGCGAGTCGTCGTCCTTGGTGTCGACCTGGACGAACGGCACTCCGCCGGTGCCCTGCAGGATGATCGGTTTTCGGCTCAACGACACCGACGTGGGGACGCCGGTGAGGCCGCTGAACGACTGCTCGAGGCAGTTCGTCACCTTGTTGCGGAGGTAGAGCTCGCTGCCGACCGCGGCGATGACGCCGACGAGGAGCACCGCGACCAGGCTGAAGGCAACGATCTTGCCGGTGCTGCGACGTTTGCGGGGCGAGGTCAGCACCGGGCCCGTGCCGGTCGGTGCGGGGTCGACCGGACCGCTCGACGTGTCGGCGAAGGGCTCGTCGCCGGGGCCGAATTCCGTCGTCGGCGTCGGCCCCGGGGCACCGGAGAAGTCGGTGGTGTCGGCCTCCGATGGCGGAACCTTCGAATACGCCTGCGGCGTCGGGGGAATCGGGCCGGTCGGGAACTTCTCGGTCGGGAACGGCTCGGCGTCACCGCCTGCCACCGGGCGCCACTCGTCCCCCTCGGCGGGAGTCCGCGGCGATTCGGGGCTGCTGTGCGGCTCGTCGGGGGCCGCGCCCTCCTCGGGGATCTTGTCGTCGCTCATTGGTTCCGTCCTCGGTCATCGGCCTGATGGAGCGGTTCGCCTGCGGCTGCGGGGTCGTGCTCCCCGCCGCCTGCGGGCAGTTCCCGCTCGTTGGCGAGTACCGCCAGCAGCGTCCGGGCCTTGTCCACCACTCCCAGATCGAGTTCGTGGACGTCGACGCGGACCGCCTCGTCGTATGCGGCGACCACGGTACCGAAGGGGTCTGTGATTTGGCTGTGTCCTATGCCGGTGGGAGCGCCCGAGGAGGCGACGGCCTCGTCGGTGGGCCGGGCCTGGCCGACCGCCGCGACGAAGGTCGTGGAATCCAGGGCCCGGGCCGTCGCCAGGATCTGCCACTGGTGCAGCTTCCCGGGACCCGCGCCCCATGAGGTGGGAACCACGATCAGCTGGGCGCCGCGCCGCGCGAGATGGGTGAACAGCCGTGGGAAGCGGATGTCGTAGCAGGTCGCGACGCCGACGCCCACCCCGTCGACGTCGAACACCAGCGGGCTCGAGCCGGGCGCGACCGTCTTGGACTCGGTGAATCCGAACGCGTCGTAGAGGTGCAGCTTGTCGTAACGCAGGCGGGTTCCATCCGGGCCGGCCACCAGCACGGTGTTGAAGACCCTCCCGTCGTCGGACGGGGTGAACATCCCAGCGACGACGGTCACGCCGGCCGACTCGGCCGCCTCGGAGACCCCGCGTGCCCAGGGGCCGTCGAGGTCCTCGGCCACGGGTTCGAGCGGGACGCCGAACCGGCACATGGCGGCCTCGGGGAACACGACGAGCCGGGCGCCGCGGGATGCAGCATCGGCGGTCGCCGCCCGCACGGTCTCGAGGTTCGCGTCCGGATCGCCGGACGAGCTGATCTGGGCCATTGCCACACGCATGAGGGCAACAGTAGTGGCCGAGCCGGTACGACTCACCTGTGTCGAGGTCAGGGGGCCACCACGTCCCACGGAACGGTCAGCACGTTGTCGCTCAACCGGCGCCGCGGGACCACGCACGCGACTCCGCGATCACGCAGCAGCTCGAGCGCATGGCGCCACCGCACGCGGGGTCCGTAGGGTGCGAGCGGGGCGGCGGTGTCCCAGCACTGGTCTGCCAGTTGCAGCAGGTCGTGGATCCGCTCCCCCGCCACGTTGCGGTGGATGAGCGCCTTGGGCAGGCGCGGAGCCACGTCCGACGGCCGCTCGGAATGGGCCGGCGCCCAGCTGAGGGTCAGGCTGACCGGCCCATTCGCGTCGAGCAGCACCCACGTACAACGACGGCCGATCTCGTCGCAGGTGCCCTCGACGATCACGCCGTCGGGATCGATGCCGGCCCGCAGCTGCGCCCAGCAGCCGGCGACCTCGGCCTCGTCGTACTGGCGGAGCACGTTGAAGGCGCGGACGACGCGGGGGCGCAGGCCCGCCAGTTCGAATCCGCCGAGGGCGAAGCGCACGCCGTCGCGCGGTTCGACGACCCGGGCGGGGTCGATCTCGAGCCCGACCATCTCGAGGTCGGGTGCGACGCGGCGGAGGCGTCCGGCCATCTCGACGGTGGTGTCGGGGCGGGCGCCGTAGCCGAGGTCTACGACGAGTGGGCGTGCGGCGTCGAGCGCGGTTTTCACGGCGGGTTCGTGCGTCATCCACCGATCCACGCGGCGCAGCCTGTTGATGTTGGTGGTTCCGCGGGTCACGCGGCCGACCGGCCCTCGCCCGGGACCTCGCCCGGCGAGGGCGGCGTTCACAGGTTCTTGTTGATCCAGTCCTTGGCGTATTCGGCCTCGGCCCGGAACAGGTCGACCAGGTTGATGAGGATCATCTGCTCGAGCTTGCCGTTGACGAACGGCACGAAGACCTTGGCCTCACTGGTCCGGCGGATCGTGGCGCCCTCCTCGGTCGCGAACAGCTCCTGCCACCCGTTGAGGCTGCCCGGCCCCGCGGGGATCGACGCGCTGTAGGTCCCCTTGGTGTTGTCGGGGTCGAACGGGCCGAGCGTCTCCTCACGGGTGATGACCATGTCCTTCTTCATCACCGTCTGCGCGAGCGGGGGCAGCTGGTCGCGCCCGATCGTCTGCTTGAGGACCACCCGGATGCCGGTCTCGTCGGAGCTGAAGGAGGCGACCTCGCAGTGCGGCGAGATCATCTGGAATCCCGCCATCATGTCTTCCCAGTACTGCCGGATGCTCTGCGCTTCGTAGAGCTTCTCCGCGGGCTGAGGATAGCGAGCGGAGTAGCTGAGACGTCGTGCCATGCGAACCAGGCTACGTCAGCGGATTTTCCGTCTCCCAATCGACGGTGTGACCCCGCTCATGGTCGAGCAGGCCGGAGAGCTCGTCGATCACCGCTTTCTCGATCTTCTTGCCGAACAGCGGGAGGTTCACCGACACCTCCGCGGAGCAGTCGCTGGAGGCGGGGTCACCGCTGGTCACGATGCGTCCCGTGACGTTCACCGGCACCGGCGCGCCCTCGACGGTCGCGTGGATGTCACCCTCGATCCTGCCCTCGACCAGGCGATACGTGTTCTTTCGCGGAATCCGGAGATCGCCGGGCATCACCTTGGTGACGGCGGAGGGGAGATGATCGGCCGGGATGCCCTGGTTCATCTCGACCGAGACCGTGTCACCCTCGATGCTCACCTTCTCGACGTGACCGTGCCCGGAGTTCATCCGCTCGACCAAGTCGTGCCAGTACTGCTCCGTGGTGTAGATCTCCCACAGCCGCTGGGTCGAGATCGGGTAGGACACCGAGTGGGAAAGCTTGCTCGCCATGAGAAGAACGCTACCGCGCGCCGGTTAACGTTTAGAGCGTGACCGACACGCAGGCGCCCCGAAGCGCTCCCCTCGCCGAGCTGACCACCCTGCGGCTGGGCGGACCGGCCCGCGAGATCGTCCGTTGCGCCGACACCCGCGCCATCGTGGACGCCATCTCCGAGCTCGACGCCCGGTCCGAGCCGGTGCTCGTGATCGGCGGCGGCTCCAACCTGGTGATCGGCGACGCCGGGTTCGACGGGACCGTCGTCGTCCTGGCCAGTGACCGCATCGAGTTCGGCACGGACCGGGAGTCCGATCGCGCCCATGTCGTCGCCGACGCCGGGGTCAACTGGGACACCCTGGTCGCCGCGACGGTCGACGCGGGCTACGGCGGACTCGAGTGCCTCTCCGGCATCCCCGGGGCCGCCGGTGCGACGCCGGTGCAGAATGTCGGCGCCTACGGCGTCGAGGTCGCCGACATCCTTCGCTCGGTCCAGGTTCTCGACCGCCGATCGGGGACGTTGCGCTGGGTCGCTCCCGCCGAGCTCGGGCTTGGCTATCGGACCAGCAACCTCAAGAACCGCGACGATTTCGTCGTCGTGGCCGTGTCCTTCTGGCTCAACGACGACCGCCGGAGCCAACCGATCCGATACCGCGAGCTGGCGTCCACCGTGGGCGTGGAGCCCGGCGAGCGGGTCGACGCGGTGACCGCGCGTGAGGCGGTGCTCGGTCTTCGGCGCAACAAGGGCATGGTCCTGGACCCCGACGACTTCGACACGTGGAGCGCCGGCTCGTTCTTCACCAACCCCATCGTCCCCGGCGACGACGCGCCGGCGATCCTCGATCGCATCGCGGCGCGGGTCGGCGAGGACGTCAGCATCCCGACCTACCCGGCGGGACCGCAACCGGGCGAACCGGCAGGGGCACACGCGATCAAGCTGTCGGCGGGCTGGCTCATCGAACGCGCGGGCTTCTCCCGCGGTCACCCGGGACCCGACTCACCGGTGCGCCTGTCGACGAAACACACACTCGCACTGACCAATCGGGGATCGGCGACGACCGAGCAGTTGCTCACGCTGGCCCGACAGGTGCGCGACGGCGTGTTCGACGCCTTCGGCGTGACGTTGAAGCCCGAGCCGGTCTTCGTGAACTGCTCGCTGTAAGGCCGCAAGACCGTCTCGTGCGGCCGACCACTCGCGCCGGAGCGCGGGGTCCGCCGCGAGGAGTCACCGTCAGCCGGCCGGCCGCACGGCCTTCTCGTTGCCCGAGACCTGCTCGACGAGTTCGTCGAGCATCTCGTTGAAGCGCTCGGCGGCCTCGATGCTCGACATGTGACCGACGCCCTCGTAGACGACCAGGTCACGCATAGATCCGTTGCGGCGCAACACTTCCGCCATCTGCTCGGCATGCTTGACCGGGGTGAGCCGGTCCTCGGTGCCGACGACCACCACGGTGGGGACGGTCAGCGCCCGGAGCCCGGCGGTCACGTCGAGCTTGCCCATCGCCGCGCCCCATCCCGCGCGGGCGCGCGGCGGACAGCTGCTGACCATATCGTCGACGAAGTCGACGTGTGATCGACGGGCGTTCGGGCCGAGGGCCATGTACTGCGCGAAGCGCACCCCGGCGGAGGTCCGGGGGATCGGCATCGGAACCGCGGTGATCGCCTTGGTAGCGAACGGTGCGAACGGCCGGGCGTAGGCGGGCAGATCGACCGGCACCAGCCCGTGGTTCTCCATGACGGCCTTCGCCGCGGTCGACACGAGCACGACCGCCGACACCCGGGTGCCGACCTTCTCCGGGTACTGCGCGGCCCACGACATAAGGGTCATGCCGCCCATGCTGTGGCCCACCAGGATCGCGCGACGGCCCGCCGGGACCGTGGCCTCGAGCACCGCGTCGAGATCCTGTCCCAGCATCGCGACCGTCGGCCGGGCGCGTCCCCGCTCGCTGCGGCCGTGTCCGCGCTGGTCGTAGACGACGACCCGGCGGTCTCCGGCCTCGGCCGTGATCAGGTGGTTGATCTGCGGATACCAGTACGCGGTGTTGCAGGTCCAGCCGTGGACCATGATGAAGATGTCGCCGGTGGGGTCGTCATCGTCGGCGCCGTAGACCTCGACGTTCAGCCCGGTTCCGTCCGGCGTGCGGACCACCCGGCGACGCGGCTCGCCCGCCGGCTTCGACAGCAGCTCGTCGGGCCCGTCGTCGACGGCGATGTCGGTCCGCAACGCCTCGCGGACGATCCCGCCGAGGACGGTCCCGATGCCCACAGCGACCGCCCCGACACCGACCGCTGCCGCGATCCCGCCCGCCTTCGCCAACGACTTCGTGTTCACCGGCACTCCTCGCGCTCGGGCGGGACACACGACCCGCCCCTCGGGGGACGCGTCGAGTCAGCGTCCCGTGTCGGTGTTCAATGTACCAACGTCTGTTGTCTCATTATCGGGGTCGGTCTGTCCCGCGGGCCGGCCCCCGCTCTCGACGGGGATCGTCTCGTCGTCGCGGGCGGCGTCGAAGTACGTCGCGGCCTCGCCGATCGCCTTGGAGATCTGCTCGTCGAGAGCCTTCCGGAACGTCGTCTCGACGATGTCGTGCGCCATCGGCCGGACCGTCTGGATGAGGTCGGCCATCTTGCTGACCCCCTTCTCACCGAGGTCTGGCAGGTTCTCGTCGAAGTATTTGTCGGTGATGATCCCGACGAAGCTCTTGGCGACGTCCTCGAGGTCCTCCTGGACGCGCACCCAGCGGTCGAGCAGCAGTTCGAGGTCGACCCCGGCCTTGACCAGAACCTCGGCGCCCTCGAGGAGTTCCGGGTTCTTGATCGCGTAGTGGGTTCCGTCCTTGACCAGCAGGCCCAGCTTCTGGCTGAGCGCGATGGACCGGTCGGTGGCGTTGAGCGTCTTCTTCAGCTCGGCGATGGTGATGGTCGCCGCGCGCTTGAAATTGCGGAACCGGCCGCCCTTGGGCGAGCCGCGCAGGACCTGCTCGACGCGCATGCCGTGGTGGGCGGCGTGCAGGAGCTCGCTGATCGTCGCGAAGGTGTACCCGCGCTCGAGCATGCGGGAGATGAGGTTCAACCGGACCAGGTGCTGGTCGGAGTACCAGCCGGCGCGGCCGCGGATGGTCGGCGGCGGGAGCAACCCGCGGTCCTGGTAGACGCGGATGTTGCGAACGCTGACGCCCGACGCCTCGGCCAGGTCGTTGATCCGATACTCCGCCACCGGGGATCAGGCCCTCTTGCTGAACCAGGACTTGCCCTGGATGTCGTCGACGCGCTTGCGGACATCGACCAGGTACACGAGCATCGCGACCACCCCGACGATGTACAGCAACGACGGGGCCTGGAAGAACCAGATGAACAGCGTCGCAGCGGCCAGGATGGAAACCCAGATCACCTTGCTCTGACGGTCGACCGCAGGGAAGGCGTCCGACCGCTGGATGGCCGCGTGGATCAGACACACGACCGCCGCCACGCCCGCGACCACCGTCAGCGCCCACAGGATGAGATTCTGACCGGCCGCCATCACCGTGAAGAAGTCCACGCCCACACTGTAGTCGCGTGCGTCACGCTTGTATCAAAGCCCCGCGCCGAAGCGCCCCGGACGAGGCGCGGGCGGCGGGCCACCCGAACCACCTCCCGGCCGGCAGACGCGGTGGTCAGTCGGTCTTGGGTGCCGACTTCTTGGCAGGCGACTTCTTCGCCGGGGCCTTCTTCGCGGGCGACTTCTTGGCCGCCGTGCCCGTGGTTCCGGCCGCCTTTGCCGCCATCGTCGTGGCAGTGGTGCGCTTGGCCGGGGCGCTCTTGGCCGGCGACTTCTTGGCGGTGGCCTTCTTCCCGGCGGCCTTCTTCGCGGCCGTCTTCTTTGCAGCGGCCTTGCGTGCCGTCGCGTCGGACGCCGCGGCCTTCGACTCGCTCGCCCTCTTGACCGGGGCCTTCTTCGCCGGGGCCTTCTTGGCGGCCTCCGCGGTGGACTTGGCCGCCGCCTTCCGCGCCGGGGTCCGCTTGGCGGCCGCACGATCGGCGGCAGCCTTCACCGCGGCCGCCTTCTTGGCAGGGGCCTTCTTGGCGGGGGCCTTGGTCGCGGTCTTCTTCGCAGGCGCCGGGGAGGTCGCCGTCTTGGCGGGCGTCTTCGTCCCGGTCGTCGCCGGAGCCTCGTGCGCAGCCGTCTTCTGCGCAGTCGGCCGCTCGGCCGGGGTCTTCTGCGCAGTCGGCCGCTCGGCCGGGGCCTTCCGCGCCGGAGCATTCGGGGCCGGGGCCTTCTGCGCGGTCGACGTCGACTCCGCCGGTACCGCCTTCTTCTCTGCCGGCGCCTCCACGAGCTTCGCGGCGGCGGGCGGCTCGGGTTGGCTGCTGTCAGCGAGACCCGCGAGCCGCAATGCGCGTTCCCCGACTGCCCGGGTCTGCTCGGAGATGGTCCCGAGCGCCTCTTCGGTCAACCCGACCGCGTCGTTGTAGACCTTCTCCAGCTTGGGCAGGTTCGCCTCGACGACGGGCTGGGACACCAGCTTCCCGACCGCCTCGTCCCGGCGCTCCGACAACGCGGTCAGCAGGCCCGCCGCGACCGCCAGATACGCCTCGGCGACCTTCCGCAGCTCCTCGGCGGAGAACCGGGCACGCAATTCCTCGATCTCCACCGGCAACTCCACCGGAAGGGTCGACAGTTTCGACTTGGCCTCTTCGAAGAGCGCGAGCGCAGTCACGAGGGCCTCGTCGATCTTCGCCTGGGCGTCGTCACGAGAACCCTGGATTCGCGCCTGGGTCTGTTCGACGGTCTCGGCGAGCTTCGCCTGCGTCTGCCCGACGGTCTCGGCAAGCCTCGACTGTGTACTCCCGACAGCCTCGGCAAGCCTCGACTGGGTGCTTTCCACAGTCTCGGCAAGCCTCGACTGGGTGCTTTCCACAGTCTCGGCAAGCCTCGACTGGGCCTGCTCGGTCGCGGCCTCACCACGTTCGCGGACCTCGGCCAGCAACGCGGCCACCTGTCCCACTGCCGCTGTCAACGGGTTATCGCTCATCCAGGTTCTCCTCGGTCGGCTCTCGACTCTGTGTGACGGATCCGGACTCATCAGCGGCTGGGGCTCAGCTACTCATGGCCGTTCGACTCGGTGGCGTTCTCCTTGCGGAAGGACTCGTAGATCTCCAGCAGCATCTGCTTCTGGCGCTCGTTGATCGAGTCATCTGCGATCAGAGCATCCCGGACCGGACTCGCGGGGCGTTCTTCGAGAATTCCGGCGCGCACATACAGCACCTCAGCGGAAACCCGTAGGCCCTTGGCGATCTGGGCGAGGACGTCCGCTGACGGCTTGCGCAGCCCGCGTTCGATCTGGCTGAGGTAGGGATTGCTCACCCCGGCACGCTCGGCGAGCTGCCGGAGGGACACCTTCGCCGCCACCCGCTGCGAGCGGATGAAGGCCCCGATGTCCTGCGCGGCGTTGGTCACCGCGTCCTGAGCCGCGTTGGCCACGGCCTCGACCGCCTCGACGGCTCCCGCGGCGGCATTCGTGTCCCCGGTGGAGGCCTCCGGCCCGGACTCGCCGGACCCGGACCCGCCGTCGACATCTGCGTCGAGGGGGGCCTCGTCCTGCTCGCGCTTCATCACGCTCCGTTCACCAGGGTCATACGCCCGCGGGCCGCCACCGGCGGGTCACCGGCCGAGCCGGTGCCGCCACCTGCGTGTCACCCACGTACTCCCAGTATCGGCGTCGGTGCTAGCACGTGCAAGCACACTGCAAATCCGCGTGCGCCACATCGGCGCTCACCTCGTGCGGGGCGTCTCAGTGGAAGATCAGCACCGAGATCGTGTGGATCGCCAGACCGGCCAGCGCGCCGACCACGGTGCCGTTGATCCGGATGAACTGCAGGTCCCGACCCACCTGGAGCTCGATCTTGCGGCTGGTGTCGTCGGCGTCCCATCCGCGCACGGTGTCGGTGATGACCGAGATGATCTCCTGCGAGTAGTTCACGGCGACATGGTGCGCAACGCGGGCCACCCAGCCGTTCATCTTCTCCTGCAGCGGACGGTCGTCCCGGATCCTGGTGGCCAGCTGGATGATCGAGTCGGCGAGGGTGTTGCGCAAGGTGCTGTTCGGGTCGTCGAGCATCTGCTCGATGACGGCCTTGCCGGTCTTCCACGCGGTCGATGCCGCGCCGGTCACCTCGTCGCGACCGATCAGCTCGGTCTTGATGTTCTCGAACCGGGCGATCATCTCCGGATCGTGCTGCAGGTCGGTGGCGAACTTCTCCACGAATTCGTGCATGGCACGGCGTAGTTCGTGGTCGGGGTTGTTCTGCACCTTGTGGGTGAACTCGACGAGTTCGCGGTGGATCTTGTCGCCGACCAGGACGTTGACGAAGCGCGGTGTCCACTGCGGACCGTCGCGGTCGACGACGCGATCGATGAGGTCCTGGCTGCCGAGGGCCCATTCGTGGGCGCGGTCGCACAGCATCTGGAAGACCGGCTCGAGCCGGTCCTCGGCGATGAGCTGCTCCAGAATCCGGCCGGTCGGTGGCGCCCACTCGGGTTCGGCGGCCCACTTGAGCGCGGCCTGGATCAGCTGCTCGACGTCCTCGTCGCGCAGCATCTCCGAGGCCAGCTGGATCGCGCGGGCCGCCTCGGCGGAGATCCGGGGAGCGTTCTTCGGGTCGGCGACCCATGTCGAGAGCCGGCGGGGCAGGTCGATCTGCTCCGCGCGTCGCACCACGACGTCGGGGGTCATGAAGTTCTCCTCGATGAACCCGCCGAGCTGATCGCCGATGTCGTCCTTCTTCTTGCGGATCAGCGCGGTGTGCGGGATCGGGATGCCCAGCGGATGCCGGAAGAGTGCGGTCACCGCGAACCAGTCGGCGAGCGCGCCGACCATCCCGGCCTCCGACGCCGCCTGCACGAACCCGACCCAGGCGGCCACGTCGTCGCCGTCACGGTGCTCGATGAAGCGGGTGAGCAGGTACACGAGGGCCGCGAAGACGAGGAAGCCGGTCGCGACCGCCTTCATCTTGCGGAGGTCCCGGCGCCGGCGGGCGTCACCGGCGGAGTCCACCCCTAATCCCGGAGAGGACGGCTGCTCTCGGGCGCCGTCCGGATGCTCGGCGACTCCCGGGGTCACTGTCGATGCCATGGCACCAGTGTCACCCATGGACCGACTACTCTGGCTGCGTGATGGCCAACCGCCCGAAACCCGCTGCCGCTGCGCGCGCCGCGATGGCGGCTGCGGCCAACGTGACGCGCGGACTCGAACAGGTGCTGACCACGGTCACCGAACCCGGAAGCAAGCCCGACGGCCGTAAGCAGCGCTGGGAGAAGCACAAGCTCGCACGTCGCACCGAACTCACCGACGGCGTGATCGCCGCGGTCCGCGATCTCGGCGCCGACGTCGGCATGGACGAGATCGCCGCGCACATCGGCGTGTCCAAGACCGTCCTCTACCGGTACTTCACCGACAAGAGCGACCTCGGTGTCGCGACCACCGTGCGGTTCTTCGAGACGACGATCTGGCCGCGACTGACCGAGGCGATCTCCGACGACCTCGACGAGTTCACGCTCACCCGCACGGTCATCGGCGTGTACGTCCACGCCGTCGACAACGAACCGAATCTCTACCGGTTCGCGCTCGCCAGCTCCCCCACGTCCTCCCCTGCCCCGGCCGAGTCGGTACGCCTGGTGTCGCAGCTGGTCATGAGCAGCATGGTGTTGCGCATGGCCGAGCGGGGCTCGGACACCACGGGCGCCGAGCTCTGGGCGAACGCCCTCGTCGGAGGCATCCAGCACGTCGTCGACTGGTGGATGACGACCCGGACGCTCGACGCCGACCAGGTCGTCGACTATCTGACGATGATGGTCTGGAGCGCGGTGGTCGGCGTCACCGCGGTCGAGGGCTCCCGCGAGGCGTTCATGGCCGCGCCGCCCCCACTGCCGGAGCCGGCCTCGGCCGACCCCGGGTCCACCGACGCCCCGTCCGCCGAGGCCCCGTCCACCCAGGCCCCGACCACCGAGAACGCCGGGTCATGACGCGCGTCGCGCTCGTGACCGGCGGCAGCCGGGGTGTCGGTTTCGGCATCGCCCGTGCGCTCGTCGACGACGGTTGGACCACGTATGTGACCTCTCGGCACGGGACCGGCCCCGACGGGGCGCTCCCCCTCGAGTGCGACCACACCGACGATGCCGCGGTGGCAGGCGTCTTCGAGCAGATCACCTCCGCGCAGGGGCGTCTCGACCTGTTGGTCAACAACGCCTGGGCGTCGCCCAAGGGTTTCGGCGGATTCTCGGATCCGTTCTGGAAGCGGCCCGTCGACGACTGGGACACCCTGATCGGGGTCGGACTGCGCGCCCACTACGTCGCCTCGGTGCATGCCGCGCGCGCGATGACCGCACAGGGCAACGGACTGATCGCCAACATCTCGTCATTCGGCTCCCGCGGGCACCTGCACTCGGTGCTCTACGGCATGAGCAAGACGGCCCTCGACAAGATGGCCGCGGACATGGCCGTCGAGCTGAACGGCACCGGCGTCACCGCTGTGTCGTTGTGGCTCGGCCTGATCCGCACCGAACTGCTGCTCTCGCTCGGCGTCGACGAGTTCGCCGGGTTCTCGCTGAAGCGCGCCGAGGACCCGGAGTTCGTGGGCCGCGTGATCTCCCGGCTCGCCGCCGACCCCGCACTGCCCGACCACAACGGACACACGCTCATCACCGCCGAACTCGGAGCGCGGTACGGGATCGTGAACAACGATGGGACGCCGCCGGATTCGCATCGCGCAGCCTTCGGCGGCGGACCGCTCTTCCCTCCCGCAGCCGAGTGACCGCAGTCAGGAGACGACACCCATGAGCCACAGCTGGACCGTTCCCGCATCGTCGGCCCTGCGCGCACGCGCCCTCGGACCCATCGCGTCCTTCGATCCCGAATCGACCCCGGGCTTCGACGGCGACAAGGATTCCGGCACCGAGCTCCTCGCCGAGCGCGGCCGGGCCCTGGCCGATCTCCAGGAACTGCTGTATGCCAACGGCCGTTCGGGCGATCACCGCTCGGTGTTGCTGGTGTTGCAGGGCATGGACACCGCTGGCAAGGGCGGCATCGTCCGGCACGTCGGCGGTCTCGTCGATCCACAGGGCCTGTCCATCAAGGGATTCGGGAAACCGACCCCGGAGGAGCTGCAGCACGACTTCCTGTGGCGCATCCGCAAGGCCCTACCCCCTGCCGGACGGATCGGCATCTTCGACCGCTCGCA
Source organism: Gordonia paraffinivorans NBRC 108238 (assembly GCF_000344155.1). GTDB lineage: Bacteria > Actinomycetota > Actinomycetes > Mycobacteriales > Mycobacteriaceae > Gordonia > Gordonia paraffinivorans. The sequence goes on from NZ_BAOQ01000014.1 coordinate 23,194, forward strand.
CTACGAGGACGTGCTGCCCGTGCGGGTCCACAACCTGGTTCCGCGATCGGAGTGGGAGAAGCGCTACGCCATCATCAACCAGTTCGAGTCCGAACTCGTCGCGAGCGGCACGACCGTCATCAAGTGCTGCCTCGTGGTGTCGAAGGACGAACAGAAGAAGCGCCTCGCCGAGCGTCTCGATCGCCCGGACAAGTACTGGAAGTACAACCCCGGCGACATCGACGAGCGCGCCCACTGGGATGACTATCTCGAGGCGTACCAGGCGATCTTCGACCTCACCGACCACGACGCCGCTCCCTGGTACGTCATCCCGGCCAACCGGAAGTGGTTCTCGCGCCTGGCGGTGTGCGAGCTGTTGATCGACGCGCTCTCGGGCCTCGAACTCGACTGGCCGAAGGCCGATTTCGACGTGGAGTCGGAGAAGAAGCGGCTGGCGGCCGCGGGCTGACTATCGCTTCCGCAGCACCCCGAACGCCAGCAGTCCCACCACCAGTGCCCAGAAGGCGCCGCCGATGCCGGCGAAGGTGACCCCGGCCGCGGCCGTGACGAAGGTCAGTCCGGCGGGTATCCGGAACCCCTCCTGCTCGAAGGCCCCGAGGACGGCCGAGACGAACGTGGCGAGGAGCGCCAGCCCCGCAACGGCTTCGAGCAGTCCGTCGGGGGCGATCGAGGCGACCGCCACGAGCACACCGGACAACGCGGCGAGCACGAGGTAGGTGACACCCGCCGACACACCGGCGATCCAGCGTCTCGACGTGTCGGCGCCGGCCTCCGGCCCCGCGGCGAGTGCCGCCGACAACGCCGCGAGATTGATCACGTGGCCACCGAACGGGGCGCCGACGACCGTTCCCACACCGGTTACGAACATCGCAGGGCGCCAAGGTGTCTCGTATCCGAACGATCTCAGGACCGCGACGCCGGGCACGTTCTGCGACGCCATCGTCACGACGTAGAGCGGGATCGCGATACCGACGATCGCGGCGGCGTCGACGGTCGGGGTGGTCCACGCCGGTTCGGGCCACCACGCCTGTTCCGCCCAGCCGGCTCCCCCGTCGAGCACCACGTTCACCCCGATCACGACGAACGCGGTGACGAGCGCCGACGGCAGCGCCCATCGGGCGTTCCAGCGCATCGCGATCACCCACACGACGAGGATCGGCACAGTCGAGAACGGCTGGGCCGCAAGTGAGGTCATCGGTGCCAGACACAACGTCAGCAGAACCCCGGCCAGCATCGCCTGCGCGATCGGGGTGGGGATGCGCCCGATGAGCTCACCGAGCGCGGGAACGAGACCCGTGGCCACGATGAGCAGGCCGACGACGAGGAACGCCCCGACGGCCGCGGACCAGCTGCCCTCGTAGGAGTTCGCCATCGAGGCGAGCAGCGCGGCGCCCGGCGTCGACCACGCGAGTGTGATGGGACGCCGCGTCCGCATCGACAGGGCGATCATGCCGATCCCGAACGTGACCGTCAGTGCGAGCAGGCCCGACGCGGCCTGCACAGGCGTCGCTCCCACCGCCCTCAGCCCGGCGATCACCACGACGAACGACGACGTGAACCCGACCAGGGCCGTCACGATCCCGGCAACGATCGGCTCGCTGCGCGTCGACGGCGCGGTGCTGGTCATGCGGAGAGCATAACGGTATCGTTCCGTAAACAGAACACCATCTTCCGCGGACCACCAACCGACTCGCGAGGTGCAATGGCGACAGCCGACGAACGCCGACGCGCGGTCGGCGCACGCATCACGGCGTTGCGTGAGCGACGCGGCCTGAGCCTGTCCGGACTCGCCCGCGAGGCAGGCATAGGAAAGGGCTCGTTGTCCGAACTGGAGGCCGGGCAACGCAATCCGACCCTCGACACCCTGTACGCGCTGGCCGGCCCGCTCGGCGTCCCCCTGACGGCCCTGCTCGGCGAGGACACCGGCACCGAGGGCACCAGCCCCCACCTGGCGGCGCGCCTCCTCCACGTCGAGCACCTTCCCGACGGCAGCACCACCGAGGTGTTCTGGCTCCACGTCACCCCCGGCGGCATCCGCGAGTCGCCGCCACACGGCGCCGGCGTCGTCGAACACATCCTCGTCGTCAGCGGCCATCTCGAGGGGGGCCGCGCCGGCGCGGAACTAACCGCCGGCCCCGGCGAGGCACTGCAATGGGTCTCTGACGTGCCGCATACCTACCGCAGCGACGACGGAGCGCTCGGCGTCCTCACGATCCGCTCACCGCGCGATCCCGCGATGGACCCGGGCGAACCCGGAGGCAGTAGCGGTCGCGGATGACGGGCGGTCGCGCGGCGGCCAAACGCGGACACGGGCCACGACTACGACAGCGCCCCCACCGGCAGGTGGGGGCGCTGTACGTTGTCTTCGCTGAGTTCGCTTGCGCGAACGATCAGTTGGTGGTCGCCTTCTTGGCCGGAGCCTTCTTGGCGGGCGACTTCTTGGCCGGGGCCTTCTTCACGGCCGGGACCGGCTCCTCCTTGGCCGCGGCGACCTTCTTGGCCGGCGAGGCCTTGGCGGTGCGGGCCTTGGCCTCGACCTCGCCTGCGGCACCGTCGATCTCCTTGGCGACCTCGTCGGCCTGCTCCTTGAGATCCGAGCCCGCTTCGTCGATGGCGATCGCGGCGTCCTCGACCTCTTCGCTCACGCGACCGGCCAGCTTGCCGGCCTTCTCGGTGAGCTCGGCGCCGGCCCCCTCGATGGCGACGGCGGCGTCGGCGACCTCATCGCTCACGCGACCGGCCAGCTTGGCGGCGCGCTCGCCCACGAGGCGGGTCTGCGACGAGACGACGCCAAGGGCGTCCTCGGTGAGGTCGACGGCCTCGTTGTAGACCTTCTCGACGCGCGAGAGGTTCTCCTGGACGACCGGCTTCTTGCGCAGGCGCTCGAGGGTGGCCTCGCCGCGCTCGGCCAGGGAGTTGTAGAGCTCGGTGGCCTTCTCCACGTAGGGATCGGCGAGCTTCTTGAGCTCCTCGGCGCTCAGCTTGCCCTTGATCTCCTCGATGTCGGTCGGGACCTCGTCCTGCAGCGACTCGATCTTGCCCTTGACCTCACCCAGACGGCTCTGAGCGGTCTCGGGCAGCTCGGTGATCAGGGTCTTGGCCTCGGCGTAGCGGGCCTGGGCGGCCTCGGCGGCGGTCTCGGTGCGATCGCGCAGTTCGGTCAGCTTCTCGGTGACCTGTGCGACGGCGTAGTCACCGGCACCGACCGCGGCGTAGAGGGGTGCGTAGTTACGGGTGGTGGTCACGGGGACTCCTTCTGTTGGTCACCAATCGCGCTGCAGCACATGCGGTCTCGCTATCTCGGCATCATTGCCGGGCGCATGTCGGTCATCCGTCGGTGTTCGTGCCTCAGCGAGGCGGACCATGTCGGCGTTCCGGCTCGCCACCGCGCGAGATTGGGGAACCGCGGCGCCATCGGTATTGGTGTTTCCGTAGTCCAGTATCCACGCCGTGCTAACAAATGCAAGCATTCTGCTAACACTGTGGTTCACGTCACCGCTCGCGCCCGAGGGCGTCCACCTCAGACGTGCGCGGGCACGGCCTTTCCGGCGCCGTTGCGCTCGTATTCGTAGAAGCCCCGTCCGGCCTTCTTGCCGAGACGCCCGGATTCGACCATCTGCGTGAGCAGGGCCGGCGGCGCATAGAGGGACTCGCCGAACTCCTCGTTCATCCGCTCGGCGATCACCTTGATCGTGTCGAGACCCACCATGTCGGCGAGCTTGAGAGGACCCATCGGATGGGCACAGCCCAGGACCATCGCCTTGTCGACGTCCTCGACCGTGGCGAAGCCGCTCTCGACCATCCGGATCGCGGATAGGAGGTAGGGCACGAGGAGGGCGTTGACGACGAACCCGGACCGATCGGCCGAGTAGATCACCTGCTTGCCGAGGACGTCGTGCGCAAAGGACTCGGCACGGGCGGCCACCCCGGGAGCGGTCTCCGGAATGGTGACCAGCTCGACCAGGGGCAGCACGGGCACCGGGTTGAAGAAGTGCAGCCCGATCACGCGGGCCGGGTCGCGGGTCGCGGCGCCCAGCGTGCGAATGGGGATGGAGGAGGTGTTCGACGCGAGGATCGCGGCCGGATCGGCGACGACCTCGTCCAGACGGGTGAAGATCTCGACCTTGACGGCCTCGTCCTCGACGACGGACTCGACGACGAGATCACGGTCGGCGAAATCGCCCAGATCACAGGTGAATCGGAGACGGGCAGTGGCCTGGTCGCGCTCCCTCTCGGTCAGCTTTCCGCTCGAGACGCCGCGATCGAGCGACCCCAGGATCCGCGAGCGGCCGGCGGCGAGGCGGTCTCGCGTGGCCTCGTGGACGAGGACGTCCACCTGCGCACGCGCGCACACCTCGGCGATCCCTGCGCCCATCTGACCGGCACCGACGACGCCCACTCGGGAGATCTTCTGACTGGTCATTGTCGACTCCTGGGGAAGACGCGCGGCACCGGGAAAAGGGTGTGGAGATGAAGAGCCCGGGGTGAGCGGGTCGCGAAGACCCTGCTCACCCCGGGACATCTGTCAGCCACGAATCGAAGTCACACCAAGGTGCGACCGATGTGAGTTCCTAGTGGAACTGGCCCTCCTCGGTCGAGCCCTTGAGGGCTGCGGTCGAGGTGTTCGGGTCGACGGTGGTGGCGATGGTGTCGAAGTAGCCGGCACCGACCTCACGCTGGTGCTTGACGGCGGTGAAGCCACGCTCCTCGGCGGCCTTGAACTCGCGGTTCTGCAGGTCGACGAAGGCGGTCATCTGGTTGCGGGCGTAGCCGTAGGCCAGATCGAACATGCCGTAGTTGAGCGAGTGGAAGCCGGCCAGGGTGATGAACTGGAAGGCGAAGCCCATGGCGCCGAGCTCGTTCTGGAACTTGGCGATGGTGGCGTCGTCGAGGTGCTTGCTCCAGTTGAACGACGGGCTGCAGTTGTAGGCGAGCAGCTGGTCGGGGAACTCGGCCTTGACGGCCTCGGCGAACTTGCGGGCCAGCTCGAGATCCGGGGTGCCGGTCTCCATCCAGATCAGGTCGGCGTACGGAGCGTAGGACTTCGCACGCGCGATGCACGGCTCGATGCCGTTCTTCACGTGGTAGTAGCCCTCGGAGGTGCGCTCACCGGTGATGAACTCGCGGTCGCGCTCGTCCACATCGGAGGTGATGAGGGTCGCGGCCTCGGCGTCGGTGCGCGCGATGACGACGGTGGGGACACCGGCGACGTCGGCGGCCAGGCGAGCCGAGTTCAGGGTGCGGATGTGCTGCTGGGTCGGGATGAGCACCTTGCCACCGAGGTGACCGCACTTCTTCTCCGACGCGAGCTGATCCTCCCAGTGGGTACCGGCGGCACCCGCGGCGATCATGGCCTTCTGCAGCTCGTAGACGTTGAGGGCGCCACCGAATCCGGCCTCGCCGTCGGCGACGATCGGAACGAGCCAGTTGTCGACCGAGGTGTCACCCTCGACGCGGGCGATCTCGTCGGCGCGGAGCAGCGCGTTGTTGATGCGGCGAACGACGTTCGGAACCGAGTTCGCCGGGTACAGCGACTGGTCGGGGTAGGTGTGACCGGCGAGGTTCGCGTCACCGGCGACCTGCCAACCCGAGAGGTACACGGCCTTCAGACCGGCGCGGACCTGCTGCACGGCCTGGTTGCCGGTGAGTGCACCGAGGGCGTTGATGTAGCTGCCGTCACCCTTGGTGACGCCCTCCCACAGGATCTCGGCGCCGCGGCGGGCGAGGGTGTGCTCCTCGACGACCGAGCCCTGGAGCTCGGCGACCTGCTCGGCGGTGTAATCGCGCTTGACGTTCTTCCAGCGGGGGTTGGTGTCCCAGTCCTGCTGGATCTCCGCAGCGGTGCGGGGCTTTCCGACGTTGCTCATTGGCTACTTCGCTTTCGTTGTCCTGCTCGTCCCGCCCGATTCGGATCGGGACGACCGGCCCGGCACGACGCCAAGGCCTGGAGTGCTGACAGACATCCGACCCATCCCGGGAGCAGTTACTCGCGAGTACCGGCAACGGTGTCGGCCGGCTTTGCGAACTCTCGGGGTTGAGTCCGTGGTGCCTGAAGCAAGGGTGCCACACAACAAACCTGCAGGTCCAACACTTGTCAGATGCGAATCCAGGCCATTTTTCGGCGCCTGCTTGCAAAGTTTGCAAATCTTGACGTGTGAAAACGCGACCCGCTCCATCAAAAAAGTACGCGCGTACTGGGATTTTGCTACCCGACAGTACGTTCGCTCGGTCGAACCGATCTGGCCGGGTCCGGCGGGCACGGTCGACGCGCCGACGGCCGGTAGTGATGACTTTCACACCCCGGACGGGGCGCACGGAGCGGTCGCGAGGCGCCGATCAGGGTTCGACGACGCGCTCGACCGCCGTCGCGAACAGGTCGGTGAAGGCCGCGGAGGTGAGGGGCTCGACGGGGTCCGTGGGCGGCGTGGTCGCCGGCGTCGTCGCGCCCGACACCGTCAGCTGGAGCGTCACCGCTCCCGACGACGGACGGTCGAGCGCCGCGTATCCGGCGTATCCGATCTGGCGACGCACCCCGCCGTCGGGCAGCGTCGTGGTGACCTCCGAGCGGGTCAGGAGCATCTGCTCGGCGGCGCGCAGGCCTCCGGGCAGCTCGGGCGGCGACAGCTCCGTGTACTGCGTGACGACGCTGCTTCCGGCGAGGTTCCCCGTGGTGATCTCGGTGGTGGTGCGGGCGCAGCGGCCGGTCGTGCTCAGACGATCGGCGTCGATGTCCCGGGCCGCGGTGGTGACGAGTTCGACGAGGACCCCGGCGGCCCCGCGCGCGCCGAGGACCGCGGCGTTGTCGGCCGACAGTTCTCGGTTGAGGGCCTCGTCGGCGGTCGGCCGACAGAACTCCGGCGTCACCCGTGTGGTGCGGGCCGCGTCGATGCCCGCCTGGTTCCCCGCGACGAGGTCGTCGACCGACAGCGACTCGGGCGCGAACCCCGGCGGGAGATCCGAGACCGGGAGCACCAGATCGGCGGGCGAACTCGGCGGCGCGACGCCCGCGGGCTCCGAACAGGACGTGATGGCCACGGCCAGCGTCGCGGCCATCACCGCGATCGAACGGCAGCGACGGCCCGTCGATCGGCCCCCGAGTGAACGCACGCGGTCACCGTACCCTGAAGGAAGTCGACATCCCGAAGAAGATCGCCGATCTGACTTCGCCTGTTCTGGAGGTGGCAAGTGAGCAGGAGCTACGTCGGATCCCGCCTGCGGCAGCTGCGGTCCGAGCGCGGACTCTCGCAGGTGGCACTCGCCCAGACACTGGGGATCTCGGCGTCGTATCTCAACCAGATCGAGCACGACGCGCGACCACTCACCGCCTCTGTGCTGCGCCGGATCACCGAGGCGTTCGGCGTCGACGCCGGTTTCTTCGATTCCCAGGACGACATCCGCCTCGTCGCCGAGCTCCGCGAGGTGCTGCTCGACGACGACGTGGAAGCGGGGCCGGGAGCCCAGGACGCCCAGCAGATCAGTGCGATGGTCGCGTCGCATCCGGAGATCGCCCAGGCGATGGTGAACCTGCACCGCCGCTACCGGATCGCCACCGATCAGCTCGCGGCCGCCACCGACGAACGCGGCGACCGCTCGATGCGCGGCACGATCAGCGCGCCGCACGAGGAGGTGCGCGACTACTTCTACCAGCGCCGCAACTACATCCATGAACTCGATGTCGCCGCCGAGGAGATGACCAACCGGATGCGCATGCACTCGGCGGACATCCGGCGCGAGATCATGAACCGCATCGAGAACGTGCACGGCATCTCCATCGTGCGACGCGTCGACCTCGGCGACTACGTGCTGCACCGCTTCAACGCCGAGGAGCGCCGGCTCGAGTTCTCCGCCGCCCTCTCGGCGGGGCAGCGCACCTTCAAGCTCGCCAGCGAGCTCTGCTATCTCGAGTACCACGATCTCCTCGACGAACTCGTCGACCAGGGAAACTTCACCAGCGAGGACGCCCGCTCACTGGCGCTGCTGGGCCTGGCCAACTACTTCGCCGCAGCCGTGGTGCTCCCCTACAGTCAGTTCCACGGCGCCGCAGAGGATTTCCGCTACGACATCGAGCGCCTGTCGGCGTTCTACCAGGTGTCGTTCGAGACGGTCTGCCACCGCCTCTCGACACTGCAGCGCCCCAACCTCCGCGGCATCCCGTGGTCGTTCGTCCGCGTCGACCGCGCCGGGAACATGTCGAAACGACAGTCCGCCACGGGTTTCCACTTCTCGTCCAGCGGCGGCACCTGCCCGCTGTGGAACGTCTACGAGACCTTCGCCTCCCCCGGCAAGATCCTGACGCAGATCGCCGAGATGCCCGACGGCCGCAACTACTTCTGGGTGGCCCGGACCGTCGAGCGCCGCGCGGCACGGTATGGACAGCCGGGCAAGACCTTCGCGATCGGGATGGGGTGCGAACTGCGCCATGCCGGCCGGGTGATCTACTCCGACGGTCTCGAGATCGGACCGCAGGCGCACGTCACCCCGATCGGCGCCGGTTGCCGGGTCTGCGAGCGGACGAACTGCCCGCAGCGCGCCTTCCCCGCCCTCGGCGCCACCCTCCGCGTCAACGAGCACCAGTCGACGGTGTCGCCCTACATGGCGATCACCGAGACCAGGTGAGGCTCAGCGGCAGCCGTTCGGCGCGGGCACGCCGCGCAACCGGGCGTCGAGCCAGTTGACGACCTCCGGGAAGGCGACGAACACGCCGGCCATGTGCTCGGCGGGCACCTCCCGGTAGGTGGCGTTCGCACCGAGCGCGCACTGCTCGCGGTACAGCGCTCGCGCCTGCGTCGCGGGAATCCACCACTCGTAGGTACCGTGGTAGATGAACAGCGGCATCGAGGCCTTGAGTCCGGGCATCGACGTCTCCTCGAAGACGCGCTCGGCGACCGGCGAGTGGAAGGGATCGGGATCGCTCGAGAGCAGCTGCGCGGGCAGGTGCGACAGTCCGAGGACGCCCATGGTGCTGGTGCAGATGTCCTTGAGCCCCGAGGTCGCGAGCCACTTGGCGAGGTTGTTCGAGACACCGAGGATCTCCGGCCTCTCCCGGGCGACCCCGAGGACGGCCGAGAGGAACACGCCCGTCCCGAGGTTCGCGTTCATCGCCCCGGCCAACGACCGGAAATCGGCGGGCACCCCGCCGATCGCGGCACCGACGAGGCGATCGGTCAGGTCGGGAGCGTACGAGGACGCGAGTTTCGCCGCGCCGTTGGTGGCGATGGCACCACCGGAGTAGCCGTGCATGGCGACCGGGCCCTTGCCGAACTCCTTCGGGTCGAGTGCCGCCGCCGCGCGGATCGAGTCGAGGACCACGTGTCCTCCGACGTACGGCTCGGCGTAGGCCAGCCGCGCCCCGGTGTGATCGGGGACGATCACCGCGTAACCGCGCGAGAGTGCCAGCTGGATGTTCGGCGGGAAGATGTCGGTGGAGTTGGTGTCCTTGTTGTACCCGTGCGAGAAGGTGTAGCCCGGTGTGCACGTGTAGCCCAGCGTGACGATCGGGGTGTTGTTCACCAGGATCGGCCGGGACCCGGGACCCTTCCAGGGGGTCTTCGGGACGAACACCGTCGCCGTCCCGTACAGGGGTCCGCCGGTGGCGTCGGTGGTGCGGAACTTGACCTGCTTGGCATAACGCAGCGGAACCGTGACCAGGAAACCCGCCGTCCGGGTCACGTCCCGACTCGCGATGATCTCGCCGGGCCGCTTCTTCGCGAGGTCGGCCGGCCAGCGGTCGAAGAACGGGTCGCCGCTCGGCGACGGCATGATGGCCTCGCGCAGTTCCTGGAGTTCACGGGAGGCACCCGGGATGCGTGACCGCTCCGGGATGCGGGGGAGCTTGCGAACCTGAGGTTCGGGCACGAGCGCGTCGAGGTCACGCGGGAGCTCCGGCGGAACCGCGGTGAGATTCGGCGGCTCGGCGCGGGCCGACCCGGCGTCGACGAGAACCGAACCCGCGACGAGCGACACCGTCAGGAGACACGCGGTGACCGCCGCGCGCATCGCACGAGACATCTGCGTCGTTCTCGACGCCAACCAAACCCTGATGTCGCACACTCCCATGTGACACAGGCGCTCCCCCGACCCGACCATCCCCGTGTGGTCGAACCGATGAGCTTCCTGACGATACGGACCCGCTCATGCTAAGCGGACGTGCGGCGTTCGGCAGAACTCACCGGCCGATTGACGCCGAAGCCCGGTGCGCCCGTCGCCCACCCGTCACATTTTTGTCTCGAACACGTGACCGTTCCCCGCATCCGGATCGGTGAGCACGCACGCGAACCTAAGGTCGGCCCCAGCGGAGCGATGATGCTCGGGCGAGCTGCGGGAGGCGCCGATGGCGAGGATCCGGTCTCGGGAAACCGGAGTGTCCGAACCGCGGGCGCGGACTGCGCGCCTGCTCCGTGCGGCCGGCGCCTGCGTGGTGGCGGCGGTGACGCTGTGCAGTGTCGCCGCCGGCGAAGCGCCAGCAGAACCGCCCAACATGATGCCGGTGCCCCCGCCGGTCGCCGAGGCGATCGACTCCGCGGTGGGACCTCCGCCGATCCCGCGCCTCACGACGATCCCGCCGCGGGCGCGGGCCGCGGGCTTCGACCGCCGGACCCAGGAGCTCCGCGAGGCCCTGTTGCCGTCCCCGACGGGCGACCCCTTCTTCGACCGCTGGCCGGCGGACCTCGGCCGGCACCGCCCGGGACACGTGATCGCCGTCCGCGACGTGACCGCGTCCGCGGGGCCGGTGGTCACCCTGCCGCTCCGGTCGGCGACGCTGATCAAGTTCGCCACCACCGACGCGGTCGGCGAACCGATCTACGGCACGGCGACGCTGCTGGTTCCCGACCGGCGCGTCCGCGGGCCGCGCCCGCTGCTCGTCAACAACCTGCCGATCGATTCGCTGGGTGCCGCGTGCACGCCGGGATACACGCTGGCGCACGGTTTCTCCATCGCGACCGGCCCCACGGATCTGATCCCGCCCACGACGCAGATCGCCCTGGACCGGGGACACGCCGTGCTCGTCCCCGACCACCAGGGCCCCCGGATGGCCTACGCCGAACCGATCCTGGCCGGACATGTGGTCCTCGACGCCATCCGCGCGGCCCTGCGCCTTCGTCCGGACCTGTTGCAGCACAGTCGGATCGCCATGACCGGGTACTCCGGCGGCGCGATCGCGACCCACGGCGCGACGAAACTGCTCGGCGAGCACGCACCAGAACTCCGAGAACGCGTCGTCGGCGCCGCCCTCGGCGGGGTGCCCGCCGACTTCCGGATGCTGGTCGGTTCCATGAATGCCAACCTGGCGACCGGCATGTTCCACGCCGCCACGTTCGGGATCGCCCGCGAGCGAACCGCATTGCTGCCCATGCTGAATCGCCCGGCACGGTGGCTGGCGACGTCGCCGCTGAAGAACGTGTGCGTGATCCCCGAGGCGCTCGCGGGCGCGACGTTCCTGCCGATGCAGCTGCTGTCGGTGGATCCGGACCCGTTCCACTCCCCGACCGCCGAGCGGATCTACCGGATCACCGCGATGGCCGATCGCACATCGGTTGTGCCGCTGCTGATCTACCAGGGAACCCATGAGTTCTGGATTCCCGCGGCCGGGGCCCGCGCACTCTATCGCCAGCAGTGCGCGCGAGGCGCCACGGCCGCCTATCGGGAGATCTTCGGCGAACACGTCTCCGGGATGATCCTCGGATTCGGCGTGGCGATGGACTGGCTGGACCGTCGCCTCGCCGGCGTGCCCGCACCGAACGAGTGCAGGCGGTGAGGCCCCAAAACACGATGAGGCCCGGCGCTTTGCGGTTCAGAACACCAGGACGCGCAGGTTTTCCGCGACGCAGGCCGGCTTGGCCTCGCCCTCGATCTCGACGGTGTTGGTGACGACCATGTTCACACCCTTGGGGGTCTCCTCGATCGAGGTGATGACCGCGTTCGAGCGGATACGCGCCCCCACCTTGACCGGGTTCGGGAACCGCACCTTGTTCATGCCGTAGTTGAGCACGAGCCTGGGGCCCTCGATGGTGAAGATGTTGCCCGCCAGCATCGGAAGCAGCGACAGCGTGAGGTAACCGTGGGCGATGGTGGTGCCGAACGGACCCGACTTCGCCCGCTCGGGATCGGTGTGGATCCACTGGTGGTCGCCGGTGGCGTCGGCGAAGGCGTCGATGCGGTCCTGCGTGATCTCCAGCCACTCGCCCGAGCCGAGATCCTCGCCGATCGCCGCCTTGAGTTCCTCGACACTTGTGAACGTCCGTGTGCTGTTCGTCATAGTCGCCGTAGTCTACCGTGGCCCCATGAGCACACCGCGAGTCGCACCCGGGGGTCTGAGGGAGCTCGGTCCGTTCAATTTCGTCTTCGCGCGCGGGGCCGCCCGAGTGATCGGCGTCGAGGATGCGCACATCTTCTCGACACTCGGTCGGGCGAAGGGGCTCTTCCGCGGGTGGCTGCATTTCAGCGGCCGGATGATGCCCTTCGGCTCGCTGCCCCGCAAGGACACCGAGATGGTGATCATCCGGGTCGCCCACCTCCGCGGGTGCGAGTACGAACTCGATCACCACCGGCGCCTGGGCCGTCGCGCCGGGATCACCGACGCCGAGTTCGACCGAATCCTCGAGGGACCGGATGGGGGGTGGGGCGATCGCGAACGCGCCATCCTCCGTGCGGTCGACGAACTCGTCACCGGCAAGGACGTCTCCGACATCGCCTGGGCCGCGCTGTCGAGGCACCTCGACGCGCGGCGGCTCATCGAGTTCACCCTTCTGGTGGGCCAGTACGACAGCCTGGCGACGACGATCCACACCCTGCGCATCCAGCGCGATCGCCACGTCTGACACGACGCCCGGAGAGGATCGCCAATGGAGCCGATCAGCAGGTTGCTGATGCGAAACCCGGTCTTCGCCGGTGTCTACGAACGCATCTGGCGGCCGACGTTCACCCGGTTGTTCAGCCTCGGCGGAAGCGCCACCGAGGATTACGACCGCGCGTTGCGCGCCTGGCTGGCCCGCCCCGGAGAGCGGCTCGTCCTCGACGTGGCCTGCGGGCCGGGCAATTACACCCGTCTGATCGCCGACGGGCTGACCGGGGACGGCCAATGCGTGGGAATCGACTTCTCGCCGGCGATGCTCCGGCAGGCCGTCCGCACCAACGCGACCGGACGGGCAACCTATCTCCGAGCCGATGCCCACGCGATCCCGTTCGCGGACAACACCTTCGACGTGGTCACCTGTCTCGCCGCGCTCTACCTCATCCCCGATCCGCTGTCGGTGATCGACGAGATGGTGCGCGTCGCCCGCCCCGGCGGCGACATCGTGATCTTCACCTCGGTGGCGACCGAGCTGACCTCCCTGCCCGGTGTCCGCTTCGCCGTCGAGGCCGCCACCGGATTCCACATCTTCGACGAGCACGCCGTCGTCGACCGCCTCCGAGCGGCCGGCGCGGTCGACGTCGAGCAGACGATCACCGGCCAAGGCCAGTACGTGTTGGGCGTCGCGCCCGACTCCCGTCCGACCCCTTGACGGTTTGCAGTATCGTCTTCCTCGAAATAGGGAGGTTAGGTATGTCTAACGAAACTTCGGCGGCGGATCAGTTGCCGTTCCACCAGCGCAAGACCGAGGACATGCCCGGTCATTGGCTGCTGGCCCGACTCGGCAAGCGCGTGCTCCGACCGGGTGGACTCGAGCTCACCGAGAGCCTGCTCGACGACGCCGGGATCGACGGGGCCGACGTCCTCGAGATCGCCCCCGGCCTGGGGAAGACCGCGACGGCGATTCTCGAGCGCTCACCGCGCAGTTACGTCGGCGTCGACGACGACCCGAACGCGGTCGAGCTGACCAAGGGCGCCATCGGCGGCCGCGGCCGCGTCTTGCCCGGGGATGCGTCGTCGACCGGACTCGACGACGAGAGCGCCGACGTCGCCATCGGCGAGGCCATGCTGACCATGCAGTCCGACCGCAACAAGGCCAAGATCGTGCAGGAGGCCTTCCGCGTGCTGCGTCCGGGCGGCCGCTACGCCATCCACGAGCTCGCGATCAACCCCGACACCCTCCCCGACGAGGAGAAGACCGAGATCCGCAAGTCGCTCGCCCGGTCGATCAAGGTCAACGCCCGTCCGCTCACCGAGGCCGAGTGGCGCAAGCTCCTCACCGACGCCGGCTTCGAGGTCACCAAGGTCCGCTTCGCCAAGATGGCGCTGCTCGAGCCGCGTCGCGTCATCGCCGACGAGGGGCTCGGCGGCGCGCTGAAGTTCGTGGCCAACGTGCTCCGCGACGGCGACGCACGCAAGCGCGTGCTGGCGATGCGTTCGACCTTCACCAAGTACAAGTCGCACATGGCCGCCATCGAGGTCATCGCGACCAAGCCGGGGAAGTCCGCATGAGCGGCGCCACGGTGGTCACCGGCCTGACCGAGGGCACACCCAAGGACGGGGACCGTCCCGACATCTCGGTTCTCTCGCGCAACGACGGCGCGAACGTCATCCGCCTGTCGTTCCGGGCCGGACAGGCCATGCCCGATCATTGCGCCGGGCGTCCGATTCTCGTCATCGGCCAGACCGGCGAGATCGACTTCACCGTCGAGGGCGAGACCACCCGCCTCGAGCACGGGGTCGCAATCCACGTGAACGCCAACGTCCCGCATGCGCTGGAAGCCCGGTCCGATGCGGTGGTGACCCTCGTCGTGTTGGAGAATCCGAACACGAACTGACCACCACGGGTGTGGGCGCGTCGAGAGCGGAGGATCACACATGGCGACCAGGCAGCGCGACAAGATCATCGCCCTGCTCGGCGAGTCCGACGAGCCGATGGTCGCCGCGGACATCTCGACGCGCCTGCACCTGCACGTCACCACGGCCCGGTTCCACCTGGCCAAGCTCGTCGAGGCGGGGCGGGTCGAGACGACGACGGTGCCGACGCCCGGCGTCGGACGGCCTCGTGTCGGTTACCGTCTCGTGCGCCGGCCACCCACCGACGCCCTCCTGGGACATCTGCTGAGCCGCCTCGGGAGCACTCAGGCCGCCCGCGAGCACGCCGGCGCCGAGGCCGGACGCCTGTGGGCCGAGCAACACGCCCGCCCCGTCAGCGCGGACGGCCTGCCCGATCCGGTGACGGTTGCCGCCGAGACGCTTTCCGAGCTCGGTTTCCAGGTGTCGAACATCGTGAGCGCCTTCGGGTCTCATGAGCTGCGCCTGTGCGCGTGCCCACTCCAGGACATCGCGCGGTCGCACCCCGAGGTGGCCCGCGGCGTCGCCCGCGGCGTCATCGAACAGGCGCTGGCGACGAGTTCTCCCGCGCTCATCTCGCAGTACGGCGTCGCCGTGTCGCCGGACCCGGCCGGCGGCGACTGCGAGATCGTCCTGCGGCTGGCCCCACTGCGCTGCGATGCGGGAACCGTCGCGACGCCTCCAAGATGAGGCTTCCTTGAGCACTTTCAGGTGAGGCTTGCCTAAAACAATTTCGAGGATTAGGTTTCTCTCAAAGTCGACGGCGGACCACCACCGCCGAAAACAGGAGGGACCCAACGTCATGCATTCCGTCCGCAGGATGACCATCGCCGTGCTCGCGGCTCTCGTCGCCGTCATCGGGCTCGTCGCGACCACCGGCGGAGCCTCGGCCGCCAAGACCTTCCCGCCGAACTTCAAGGTCACCACCGACCGGCCCACCCTGGCGGACCTCAACGACATCGTCGAGTTCCTGGTGGAGACCCCGGCATCGGATCAGGCGAAGGCCGCCAACGTCGAGGGCGGCATGAACGCGGTGATCGTCCCGAAGACCGTGTACCAGCTGGGCCTCTTCCGCGCCCCGCGCGGCTGGAACGAGGTGACCGGGCCCCTGGTACAGAAGGGCAACAGCGTCACCGCGACCCTGAACAGCGGCTCGGCCGGTCGTCCGACCATCCGGATGACCATCGAGTTCAAGAAGCTCGACGGCAACTGGAAGCTCGCGGCGAACTCGCTGTGCCAGGGCGTCAAGACCGTCGGACTCAACATCTACTGCAACCGCTGACCCGGTGCTCGACATCGACGGCCTGTCTGTCCACATGGGCGGGCAGGCCGTTCTCGACGGGGTGAGCACCCGCGTCGAGAACGGCCAACTCGTCTACCTCCTCGGCCGCAACGGCACCGGCAAGACGACGCTTTTGAAGACCATCTGCGGAATCATGCCGGCCACCTCCGGCCGAATCCTGATCGACGGCAGGCGTTTCCCCGAACTGCCCGCACCTCCACAGGTGATCGGCATGCACCTCGGCACCGACGCCGCCCACCCGGGTCACACCGCACGACGCCACCTGAGCTGGCTGGCGCGCGCCGGCGGCATCCCGGTGTCGCGCGTGGACGAGGTCCTCGAGCTCGTCGATCTCACCGATGTCGCCCGACGCCGGGTCGTCGACTTCTCGCTGGGCATGCGGCAACGCCTCGGCATCGCCGCCGCCCTGCTCGGCGATGCACGCACACTCGTCCTCGACGAGCCGGTGAACGGTCTCGACATCGACGGAATCCGCTGGCTGCGAACGCTTCTCCGCTCGCTCGCGGACGAGGGCCGTAGTCTTCTGATCGCCTCGCATCATCTCGACGAGGTCGCCCGCACCGCAGACCGCGTGGTCGTCCTCGATTCCGGCCGCGTCGCCGCCGACGCGCGGGTCGACGAATTCGTCGGCGCCCACGCCGATCTCGAGGAGGCCTACCTGTCCGCCGTGTCCCGGCCCCGGTCCGCGGGAGTGCCCCGGTGACGACGACGTTGTCCGCCGTCGCCGGTCAGATCGGCCGCGGCACCCGCGCCGAACTCACCCGCGTGGGCGGGGCCCGCAGCATCCTTCTCTACGGACTCGTGCCGGGTGCGGTGTTGCTGCCGCTGGCGATCACGCTCGGCGTCGCCACCGTCGCCGAGCGGTTCGCCTCCATCTCGAGCAGCATCCAGGTCACCTCGGTGACCACCACCAACTCGGTCTACTGGGTCATCACCTTCACCGTGATGATCTGGGCGGTCGTCGCGGCGTATGCGCAGGCGACGGCCGAACGCGGTCCGCTCGGCGAGCTGGCCCGGTATCTGTATCCCCGTCGATGGACGGGCCTGGTGTCGCGCTGGATCGCCTACGGCGTGGGCGCCGCGGTCTGCAGCGCCGCGCTGGTCGCCCTCGTGATGGCGATCCTGCCGACGTTCTTCCCGAAGGTCTACGCCGGCGTGGACATCGGCTCGGCCGCGGGTGTCCGGTTCCTCGTCGCGGTGCCGGTCTTCGCCGTCTGCGCCGTCGGCATCGGTGTCGGGCTCGCCGCGATCGTCGGCCATCCCGCGGGAACCGTTGTGGGTCTTCTCGGTTGGGCCTACGTCATCGAGAACGCGATCAGTCTCGTCCCGAACGGCTACACGTTGCAGAACTACATGCCGTTCCTCAACGGCACCTATGGCACCGGCCAGGAGCTCGCCTTCATGCCGCCGTGGGGCCCCACCGGCGGCCTGGTGTACTGCGCCGCGATCGCGGTGGTGTTGTTCGCACTCGGTTGCGCCGCGGTGGCGCTGCGGGCGAAGCAGGTCGGTGGCCGGCGACGCTCCGGCGGGCGGCACCGTCAGATCGACCGGTAGTCGCGCACCGACATGCGCGCACCGCGACGTTCGCGCCGGACACCGTACAACTCGATCATCCGTACCACTCGGTTGCGGTGTCCCGCATAGGGTTCGAGGAGTTCGAGCATTCCGTCGTCGTCGACCGCCTGTCCGATGAGGGTGGTGCCGACGAGCGTCGGGATGTGATAGTCGCCGACCGACACGGCATCGGCGTCGCCGATCGCCCGCGACCTGGTCTCCGCCTCGGTCCAGACGCCCACTCCGCGTAGCACCGTCAGTTTGTCGGGGTGGCGTTCGACGTCGAGGGCGGTCGCGCCGCGAATGGTGCGCATGCGCACCGGTTCGATGCCGCTGCGATGCCACTCCCACGACGGGATGTCGGCCCACGCCCGGCGCGGCATCGGGACCCGCATCGTGTCGGGAACCGGGCCCGGGGCGGGTTCCCCGTAGCGGCGCAACAGATACCGCCAGGCACGCCAGGCCTCTGCGCCGACCACCTTCTGCTCCAGGATCGCCGGGACGAGTGCCTCCCAGACCCGTCCGCTGCGGCCGATGCGCAGGCCCTCCGCACGGCGGACCAGACCGGCGACGACCGCGTCGCGCACGGGCATCGACTCCGGGGAGTCGGAGGCACCGAGCATGTCGGGCATCATCTCCAGCAGCCAGTCGGCCCCCGGGCCCCATGCCCGGCCAAGCACCCGGCCCCCGCTCCGCCGGATCGAGAGTGTGCCGGGACCGTCGGGGGTGTGCACGACGCGCCAGACGGATCCGTCCGTGCCGTAGGCGAACGCGGGGTCGCCACCGCCCCGCCGGTGATGCCCGAGTGTGGCGCGCAGATCCAAGGGCCATGGCAGCGGCCATTCCCGGACCCGTTCGGCAGCGCTCATCTCACCGAGCGTAGCCCCACGACCGCGTGCGGCGGCCATGCCGATCGGCCCGCGAACGACCGCGAGCCGGTGACCTGATCGGCCACCGGCTCGCGGTGAGTCTCTCCGGCGTCACGCCGGGACCGGCGTCAGAGCGCGTATGCGCCGCGGTTGCTCGCGGCCTTGCCCTCCTTGAGGACCAGCAGGATGTTGGACTGGTCGGCCAGCGAGTCGATGTCGGCGAGCGGATCGCCCTTCACGACCACGACGTCGGCGAGCTTTCCCGCCTCCAGGGTGCCCAGCTTGTCGTCGACGCCACACAGCTCCGCCGAGGTCTTGGTGCCGGCGACGATCGCCTGCAGCGGGGTCATGCCGCCGAACTTCACCAGGCAGCCGAGCTCGCCGAGGGTGGCGCCGTGGTCGGGGACCAGACCGGCGTCGGTGCCGACCGCGACCTTGACGCCCGCCTCGATCGACGCGGCGATCGACTCGTGGGCGAGCTTGTGCCACTTCTCGGACTTCGCGACGGCCTGCGGGGTCGCGGTGTCGGGCTTGAGGGTCTCGATGAGGGTGGGGACCAGGAACTGGCCGCGCTCCACCATCTCCTGACGGAGTTCGTCGGTGAGTGCGTAGCCGTGCTCGATGGAGTGCGCGCCGCCCTGGACCGCGGCCTGGATGCCGAGGAAGCCGATGGCGTGTGCGGCGACCTTGCGACCGCCGTAGTTGTTCGCCTCCTCGACGAGGGCCGCGACGATCTCGGTGCGGGCACCGAGCCAGTCCGGGTCGTCGCTGGGCGAGGAGACGCCGCCACTGGATGCGACCTTGATGACGTCGACGCCGCTGCGCAGCAGCTCGCGGACGGCCTTGCGGGCCTCGTCGACGGTGTCGACCAGCTCACCGCCGATGATGCCGGTTCCGCTGAGCCCGGACGGGATGTGGAAGTCGGCGTGACCGCCGGTCTGGCTGAGCATCTTGTCGGCGACCAGCAGGCGCGGACCGGCGACGAGGCCGTGGGCCACCGCGTCGCGAACGCCCACGTCGATGCCCATGAGGTCGCGGACGGTGGTGACACCGGCGTCGATGGTGGCCTTGAGCCGGTCGATCAGCTCGAAGTAGCGGTACGACGGCGGGACCATCGCCGCCATGATCGGCGACCCCTTGGTGCCGGGAAGCGACAGATGCACGTGGCAGTCGAAGAATCCGGGGGTGACGGTGTTGCCGCCGACATCGATCTTGACCGGCTTCTTCGATTCGTCGACCTGCGGAGCACCCGAAGCCGCGCCCGCGTAGGCGATCTTGTTGTCTTCGATGACGACGACCGCGTCGGCAATCGCGTCGGCTCCGGTCCCGTCGATCAGGCGGGCGTTGTGCAGGATCGTTGTGGTCATAACCTCTGGTTATACCGTGTGCGCATTGTCGACTCGGAACCCTCCCGCGGCATTTCGCCGGTTGATCTGGCTTTTGTCACGAACGACCTGCCGCAAACGGCACGAAATTGATCTGCGGTCCGTTTCGGGCCTCCGCCTAAGTGGAAGTGAGGGATTCGTGCCGATTTTCCTCATGAATCCCGCCCTCCGCGGCGTGGTCACTAGGCTCGCCGACGGTGCGCCGATCAGCGCACCGTCGATGAACACGATGAGTGAGGCAGTGACCAAACCATGTGCACACGAGTGATCTGGCCCGACGCCAACGGTTCGGTGCTGGTCGGCAGGAACATGGACTTCCACAAAGACCTGATGACCAACCTGTGGACGCAGCCACGAGGGGTGAGGCGTGACGACGGCGTCAGGGGTGATCTGACCTGGACGTCGAGATTCGGCAGCGTGATCGCGACCGCCTTCGACATCATCTCCGTGGACGGGCTCAACGAAGCGGGGCTCGCCGGGCACGTCCTCTGGCTGGCGGAGTCCGACTACGGCACCTACGACGACTCTCGACCGGCGCTGAGCCAGGCCATCTGGCTGCAGTACTTCCTCGACAACTTCGCCACCGTCGACGAGGCGGTCGCGTGGATCGAGGAGACCGACGTCCAGGTCGTGCAGATGGACGACCCCACGGGCGGCGTGCGACCGACCATCCACCTCGCACTCGACGACGCCACCGGCGACTCGGCGATCATCGAGTACATCGACGGCCGCCCGAGGGTCTACCACGACCGGTCGTACGTCGTGATGACCAATTCGCCGACCTACGACAAGCAGCTCGAGTTGGTCAAGCGGTACCAGGGGCTCGGCGGTGACCAGCCGCTTCCGGGTTCCACCCTCGCGGCCGACCGGTTTGCGCGGGCGTCGTACTACGTGAAGCGGCTCGCCCGGCCCAGCACCCAGGTGGAGGGCATCGCCGCGATGTTCAGCGTCATCCGCAACGCCGCGCAGCCGTTCCGAATCCCGGATCCCGGCAAGCCCGATGCGTCCCAGACCATCTGGCAGACGGTGACGGACCTGACGAACAAGCGCTACGTCTTCGAGTCCACGACCCGGCCCAACATCGTCTGGGTCGATCTCGACGATCTCGACCTCGGTGAGGGCGCTCGCCAACTCAAGCTCGACTTGTGTGGTCGCCTCGCACTCGAGGGCGGGCTCGCGGGCAACGTCGGCGCCTGCTTCGAGGACGCCGGGCCGATGACCTTCCTGTCCTTGCAGATTCTCGAAGAACTGGAGATGGCCGCTGCGGACCAGGGTGGCGGCGACAAGCCCCAGGCGTGACACGCCCGGACCGCGCAGACGATTGCGGCCGGTCCGCTCCCGAAGAGGGAACGGATCGGCCGCAGCCGTATGTGTGTCCTACCGGTCGATCATGTGTCCCGACGCGCGGCTCACAGGTTGATCATGTGCCCGATCGCGCCGTGGCATGCCAACCCGACACGCGGCTCACAGGTTGATCATGTGCCCGATCGCGCCATGGAACGTCTCCTGGAGCGCTTCCGACATGGTCGGGTGGGTGTGCACGTTGCGCGCCAGTTCCTTGGCGGTCAGGTCCCACTTGTGGGCCAGGGTCATCTCCGGGAGCATCTCGGAGACGTTGTCGCCCACCAGGTGTCCGCCGAGCAGTTCGTCGGTGTCGGCGTTGGTGATGAGCTTGGCGAAGCCGGCGGTCTCGCCGAGTCCCTGGGCCTTGCCGTTCGCGGTGAACGGGAACGTGGTGGCCTTGACGTTGTAACCCTCGTCCTTGGCCTGCTGCTCGGTGAGGCCGAACGACGCGACCTGCGGCTGACAGAAGGTCGCACGCGGCATGAACCGGTAGTCGCCGAGCGTCATGGTCTCCACGCCGGCGATGGTCTCGGCGGCGACGACGCCCTGGGCCTCGGCGACGTGGGCGAGCTGCAGCTTGGCGGTGACGTCGCCGATCGCGTAGATGCCGTCGACGTTGGTGCGCATGTAGTCGTCGATGGCGATGGCGCCGCGTTCGGTGAGCTCGACGCCGGTGTTCTCGAGTCCGTAGCCCTCGACGCGCGGCGCGAATCCGACGGACATGAGGACCTTGTCGACGGTGAGCTCGCCGGCCTTGCCCTTGGCGTCCTCGTAGGTGACGGTGACGTTGTCGCCGTTGTCGGTGACGCTCTGGACCTTGGTGGAGGTCAGCAGCTTCACGCCGAGCTTCTTGTACTCTTTGGCGACGGCCTTCGACGAGTCGGCGTCCTCGTTGGGCAGGACGCGGTCGAGGAACTCGATGATGGTGACGTCGACGCCGTAGTTGGCGAGGACGTAGCCGAACTCCATGCCGATGGCGCCGGCGCCGACGATGACGATCGACTCGGGGAGTTCGCGGGTCAGGATCTGGGTCTCGTAGGTGACCACGTTGTCCGAGAGCTCGACGCCCGGCAGCAGCTTGACCGTCGAGCCGGTGTCGATGATGACGTTGTCGAACGTGATCTCACGATCGCCGACCATGATGGTCTTGGCGTCCTTGAAGACGCCGTAACCGTCGATCTCGGTGATCTTGTTCTTCTTCATCAGGAAGTGGACACCCTTGACGATGCCCTCCGAGACCTTGCGGCTGCGGTCGAATGCCGCGCCGAAGTCGAAGGACACATCGCCGCTGATGCCGAAGGTCTTCGCCTGATGGTTGAAGATGTGCGCGAGTTCGGCATTTCGGAGCAACGCCTTGGACGGGATACATCCGACGTTGAGACACACACCGCCCCAGTACTTCTCCTCGATGACGGCGGTTTTCATGCCCAGCTGAGCCGACCGGATCGCGGCTACGTACCCACCTGGACCTGCACCCAATACAACTGTTTCGAAGTGTTCAGCCACGCCATTCACCCTACGTCTCGGCCGTGGGCCGCCGCAGTCCGTCCCACTACTCGGGGGTAACCGGCGCCAGGATTCAATCACTGATTGAATCGTTGTTTGATCTGTGGTTTCATCCACGTGTGACCCAGACCACCGGCGAGCTCCCATCGGGGACCGGTCCGTCGGCGACCCGCGAGGTCCTCCTCGACGTCGCCGAGCGGCTGTTCCTGACCGAGGGCTACGACCGGGTGTCGATACGCGCGATCTGCGCGGCGGCCGACGCCAACCCCGCCGCGGTGCACTATCACTTCGGGACCAAGGACGATCTGACGATCGCGCTCCTGGAATCCCGACTGGCCCCGCGGTGGTCCGATCCGCTGTCGGAGATCGACCCGGGGCGGCATTCGGTGCGGCAGATCGTCGACGTGCTCCTCGCGCCCTTCGTCGAACTCCAGGGCGACCCGACCGGGCACCTGCACCTGCAGCTGCTCTCTCGCTTCGTCCTGACCCGCCCGAAGATCAACTGGACCGCCCGCTGGTTCGGCCTCGACCCGTTCGCCGACATCCTGCTCGACGCGGTCCCCGGCCTGCCGGCGCGAGCCGCCCGACGCCGCTGGGCGCTCGCCTTCCAGCTGATCCTCCTGCGATTCGGGGACAGCGAGCGCCTCGATCCCGCGGCGGTCGAGGCGCTCGCCGGTTTCGTGACCGCCGGGCTCTCGGCGCCGCCGGAGCCGTCGTGACGGCCTCCCCGCGTCCCGCGCCTCGGGCAACCACCCGCCGCCGGTGACAGCGACCGGACCGACCAGACAACCCAGTTCAGCCCCGCCCCAACCGAAAGGAACCCTCGTGGCCAGCCCGACCACCGGACCGTTCAGCCCCGCCCAGCTCGGACCGCTCACCCTGCGCAACCGCCTCATCAAGTGCGCGACCTTCGAGGGCATGACGCCCGACGCCCTCGTGACCGACGATCTCATCGAGTTCCATCGCGAGGTCGCCGCCGGCGGCGTCGCGATGTCGACCGTCGCCTACTGCGCCGTCTCCCCCGAGGGACGCACCGACCGCCACCAGATCTGGATGCGCCCCGAGGCCGTGCCCGGCCTGAAGAAGCTCACCGACGCCATCCACGCCGAGGGTGCGCTCGCCGCGGCCCAGCTCGGACACGCCGGTCCCGTCGCCAACGCGGCGTCCAACCGCGCCAAGGCCTGGGCCCCCGGCCGCCTGCCCTCCCCGCTGGGCATGTCGATGTGCCACAAGCCGTCGGTGGACGAACTCGCCGAGCTGCGGCAGAAGTTCCGCCGGGCCGCGCGGCTGGCCGTCGACTCCGGCTTCGACGGACTCGAGATCCACTGCGGCCACAACTACCTCATCTCCAGCTTCCTGTCCCCGCTGCTCAACCACCGGCGCGACGAGTACGGCGGCAGCCTGGTCAACCGCGCCCGCCTCGCCCGCGAGGTCCTCGAGACCGTCCGCGACGAGGTCGGCGACGAGGCCGCGATCTGGGTGAAGCTCAACACCTACGACGGCGTCGGCCGCCCCGACATCGAGCGTTCCCCGCAGGCGCGCGCCAAGGGCCCGGCGAAGTTCGGCAGCTTCAACGTCGACGAGGCCTGCCAGGTGGCGCAGCTGTTGGAGTCCGACGGATACATCGACGCCATCGAGCCCACGGCCGGCAGCTCGCTCCTCAACCCGATGTACCTGTTCCACGGCGAGGCGCCGCGCAAGGAGTTCGCCGCCGCCTTCTCCGGCCCGATGAAGTACGGGCTCAAGGCCTTTGCGCCGTTCTTCCTCAAGCGCTACCAGTACCATGACGGCTACCTGCTGCCGTTGGCCCGGGAACTGCGCAAGTCGGTGAAGCTCCCGATGATCCTGCTCGGCGGCATCACCGACCGCGCGTCGATGGACATGGCGCTGGACGAGGGGTTCGAGTTCATGGCGATGGGGCGTGCGATCCTGCGCGAGCCCGATCTGCCGCTCCGCATCGCCGAGGACCCCTCGACGCGATCGCGCTGCGTGCACTGCAACCTGTGCATGCCGACGATCTACTCGTCCACCCGGTGCCCCATCCGGACCGGCGAGGTCCCCGATCCCCTGCCGGCGGCGTCGTCGACCGGCGCGCAGTGATCTGAGCCCGGACACCGCCCGGACGGAGAGGATCGATCCCGTCCGGGCGGTGTCGATTCCGGACCCGATCCGACGCGCCGTGGAGCCGGGTGTCGTGCGATCGGCCCGGATCGGCCCCGACCGCCCTATGGTCGACGGACGAACACGCCGTCGCTGACCTCGTCGTCGTAGTACTCGATGATCATCCTCGGCCCGTCGAAGGTGACCTTGGAGATCGAGCCGAGTTCCGCGTTCTCGTCGTGCAGGTCGAAGGTGAAGGTGTTGCCGTCCCAATGGGTGAGTTCGTGCTTGCGCACTCCCCCGGGCCCCATCTCGAGAATGAGCTTCCCGTCGCGCTCGACGATCGTCGCCGGGCCGTAGACCGCGTTGGCGTAGGTGCCGACCAACGTCGGCAACGGCTGCGGCGGTGCCGGATTCGCGGGCGGCCTCTTGCCGACGAGTTCGCCGGAGGGTTTGCTCATCGCCGCATACGCCCGGGCGTACAGCTCGCGCCAGTCGCTGCGGATCTCCCCGAACTGGACCAGATCCATGTACTCCATGGCCAGGGCGTCGGCGGCCCCGACGGGCGCGGCGTTGGTCAGCACCACGATCGCCGTGTCCGCCGAGGGCAGGATGGAGATCATCGTGCCCGCACCCGATGCGAACGCCCCGGCGTGGCTGAACTGCGTGCGGGCGTCGGAGGTGACGCCGACGTTGAACCCGAAACCGTAGGAGCCGGTCCGGGCGTCGGGGTTCGCGGGCGGATTCGAGATCACCTGCGGGGTCATCGCGGGTAGCAGGGCCTCCGGTTCGACGACCTGGTTGCCGTCGTGTCTGCCCTGCGCGAGAACCATTTTCAGCCAGGTGGCCATGTCGTCCACGTTCGAGCTGACCCCACCGGCCGGCGCCTGCGGGTCGGGCTGACGGGGGATGTCGGACCTGACCCACTCGTCGTCGACCCGGATGTGCCCGACCGCGCGATCGGGGCGCGCGACGAAGTCGGCGTGACGGGAACTCGTGGACGCCATCCCGAGGGGACCGTAGATCAGGTCCCGGGAGAGCGTCGGCCAGTCCTTGCCGGCCTTGGCCGCGACCGCCTCCGCCCCGGCGGTCAGCCCGAAGTTGGTGTAGGCGTAGCTGATCCGAAACGGGTCGAGCGGCATGAACCGCATCCGCTGGAGGACCTCGGTCTGCGAGTACCCCATGTCCTCGAGCTTGTCCCCGGCGTGGTCGGGGAGACCCGAACGGTGCGAATACATGTCCCCGACCGTGACGGTGCGGGTGACGTACGGCTCCGACAGCGCGAACCACGGCAGCCCCTCGATGACGGGCATGTCCCAGGAGGTGATGTCGTCGCCCACCGCCGCGGCCACCACCGTGGCGCCGACCGGCTTCGACACCGAGGCGAGCTGGAACACCGTTGCGGTGTCGACCTTCTCCCCGGTGGTCACGTCGCGGACACCGAATCCCTTCGCGTACTTGGTCTCCCCGCCCGAGACCACGGCCACCGCCATGCCCGGGATGCCGGTGGACCCCATCAGCGAGGCCACCAGGCCGTCGAGCTGGGCGACGGCCTTGTCCACCGCGTC
This sequence comes from Gordonia paraffinivorans NBRC 108238, assembly GCF_000344155.1. Lineage (GTDB taxonomy): Bacteria > Actinomycetota > Actinomycetes > Mycobacteriales > Mycobacteriaceae > Gordonia > Gordonia paraffinivorans. Next base: position 49,527 of record NZ_BAOQ01000014.1, read on the forward strand.
GGAGGGCAGCGGGGTCGCGTCGACCTCGTTCGGGTTCACCAGCGCCGACGCGCCGGACGGTTCCGAGGCGACCGGGCCCTGCGACGATCCGCTGTCGCAGGCCGCGACCAGGACGACGGCCGTCAGTGCCGCGCATGTCGCGAGCGACAGGCGCCCCCGGTTCGGCGACCTCCGCATCGTGCGGGTGGGGACTGGTTCTCGCCGTGCCGGGGCGGAGGTGGACATGGGTTCTCCTGTCGTCGCTGCCGCGACGATACCGCCCGAACACACTCTCCGACCGGGGTTCACGCAGTTCAGCACCGTGACACGGGCCGATCGGGGCACGTCGACCGCCACCCGGCGGCGAGGCCCGGTCTCCTCGGCCCCCTCCGCCGGATCCGCCCGCGTAGGTTGGAGCCATGACCGAGCATGCCGATCCGACCCCTGGCACCGACGATCCCTACATCTGGCTCGAGGACGTCACCGGCGACGAGGCACTGTCCTGGGTCCGTTCCCACAACGAGCCGACGGTCGAGGCGCTCACGTCCTCGGACCGCTTCCGGGAGATGGAGTCGTCGACGCTGGCGATCCTCGACACCGACGACCGCATCCCGTTCGTGCGGCGCCGCGGTGAGTTCCTCTACAACTTCTGGCGGGACGCGAACAACCCGCGCGGCCTGTGGCGGCGCACCACCCTGGAGTCCTACACGACGGACTCACCCGAGTGGGAGATCCTCATCGACGTCGACGACCTCGCGCGCGCCGAGGACGAGAACTGGGTGTGGGCCGGGGCGACCGTGCTGCGCCCCGGTTACGACCGCGCGCTGATCTCACTGTCCCGCGGCGGTGCCGACGCAAGCGTCGTCCGCGAGTTCGACATCCCGTCCCGGCAGTGGGTCACCGACGGTTTCGTCCTGCCCGAGAACAAGTCGAACGTCGGCTGGATCGACCGCGACACGGTCTTCGTCGGAACGGACTTCGGCGAGCAACCGGACGGGTTCGGCTCGCTGACCGACTCCGGATACCCGCGGGTGGTCAAGCGCTGGTCGCGCGGCACCCCGCTCGAGGACGCGGTGACCGTCTTCGCCGGCGAGAAGGGCGACGTCGCCGTGCACGCCCAGCACGACGACACCCCGGGATATGAGCGCGATTTCGTCAGCAGGTCGACCGACTTCTTCAACGCGCTGCTCTACGAACTGCGCAACGGCGAGCCCGAACTCGTCGACGTGCCCACGGATTCCCACGCCGGGGTGCGGATGTCCTGGCTGACGGTGATGACGAGGTCCGAATGGGAGCTCAAGGGAACCACCTACGCCCCGGGCACGCTCCTGGTGTTCGACTACGACGCCTACCGCGCCGGCGAGCGCGACGCGACGGTGCTCTTCACCCCCGATGCCCACACGAGCATCGTCGACTACGCCTTCACCCGTTCGCATCTCATCATCACGACCCTGCACGACGTCCACACCCGGGTGCAGGTGCGCGAACTCGGCAGCTGGGAGGTCGTCGAGCAGCCGGGCCTGCCCGAACTGGCGACCGTGTCGGTCCTCGACACCGATCCGGACGAGAGCGACGAGGTCTTCTGGATGGCCTCGTCGTTCACCGATCCGCCCAGTCTGCTGCACGGCGACAGCGGCCGCGCTCCCCGCGTCATCAAGCAGAGCCCGGCCTTCTTCGACCCCGAATCGCTGATCGCCGAACAGTTCTTCGCGACCTCCGACGACGGCACGAAGGTCCCCTACTTCGTGATCCGGCGGCGCGACGTGACCAGCGGCCCCACCCTGCTGTACGGCTACGGGGGCTTCGAGAACTCGCTGACGCCGAGCTACCTGTCGGTCTCCGGCGTCAACTGGGTCGAGCGCGGCGGCATCTACGTGATCGCCAACATCCGGGGTGGCGGCGAGTACGGTCCGTCGTGGCACACGCAGGCGCAGAAGGCGGGCCGCCACAAGGTGTACGAGGACTTCGCCGCGGTCGCGCGGGCACTCGTCGAACAGGGACTCACCACGCCGGAACAGCTCGGCGCACAGGGCGGGTCCAACGGGGGCCTGCTCATGGGCGTGATGCTCACCCGGTACCCGGAGTTGTTCGGCGCCCTGGTCTGCCAGGTTCCGCTCATCGACATGAAGCGCTACCACCTGCTGCTCGCCGGCGCATCGTGGATGGCCGAGTACGGCGACCCCGACGACCCGGAGGAGTGGGAGTTCATGAAGCCGTTCTCCCCCTACCAGAACATCGACGCTGACAAGAAGTACCCGCCGATCCTGGTGACCACCTCCACCCGCGACGACCGCGTGCATCCCGGTCACGCCCGCAAATTCGTTGCACTCCTGGAGGAAACGGGTCACGAGGTGATGTACTACGAGAACATCGAGGGCGGTCACGGCGGCGCCGCGGACAACAGGCAGGCGGCGTTCAAGTCGGCACTCGCGTTCGAGTTCCTCTGGCGCACACTGACTCCGGGCGAGTAGACGCGCAGCGCCCGCGGCCGGAGGCCGGCCGACAACCGACGACCCGCACGACGAGAACGAGGAAACGATGGGCATCGACTACACCAAACGTCCGAAGAACCAACCGCCGCCGCAGCCTCCCGCGACGACGCCGACCCCCGGCCAGCAACCGCCGGCACAGCCGGTGTCGCTGTCCAAGATCACGCTGACCAAGTCGGCGCCGAGCGTGTCCCTGACCAAGCAGGGCTCGGCCACCGGACAGATCCGGGTCAACCTGAACTGGACGTCGAATTCCAAGGGCGGCGGCCTGTTCCGCAAGGCCCGCGGCATCGACCTCGACCTCGCCTGCCTGTGGGAGTTCACCGACGGCAGCAAGGGCATCGTGCAGGCGCTGGGCAATTCGTTCCGGGCCCCGGTGCAGGGCACCCCGATCATCTACCTCGACGGCGACGACCGCTCGGGGTCCGGCGGCGAGAACATGTACATCGACCTCTCGGCCACCGACCGGATCCGTCGCATCCTGATCTTCGCCTACATCTACGAGGGCACTCCGAACTGGGCGAGCGCCAACGGTGTCGTCACCCTGTATCCGGCGAGCGGACCGCAGATCGAGGTGCGCCTCGACGAGGCCGACCAGTCGGCCATCTCGTGCGCCATCGCGCTGCTGGAGAACCGCGGCGGCGAACTCGTCGTCAACCGCGAGGTCCGCTACATCCGCGGCGCCCAGGACAAGGTCGACCAGGCCTACGGCTGGGGCATGAACTGGCGGGCCGGGCGGAAGTAGGAGCCTGCGACACCGGCCCCACCTGCGCCGCAGTCGGGGGCCGGTGTCGTGAGATCATCACCTCACGCCCGCGACCGGGACGAACGCGAAAGGAACCCCCACCATGACCGCCTCCGCACTGTCCGGTTTCCTCGCCGGGATCGCCGACGGCTCCCTCGAGGTCATAGACCTCACCACCCCGCTCTCGGCCGAGACCCCCGCCCTGCGGCTGCCCGCCCCCTTCGCGAACCTGATCGACTTCAGCCTCGAAGAGGTCAGCGCCTACAACGAACCCGGACCGTTCTGGCGGCACAACAACATCCACACCGGTGAGCACATCGGCACCCACCTCGACGCCCCGATCCACTGGATCAGCGGCCGCGACGGCGACGACGTGTCGCAGATCCCGGTCGAGCGGCTCGTCGGCAAGGCCGCGGTGCTGGATCTGACCGCCAAGGTCGCCGACAACCCCGACTACCTGCTCACCGTCGCCGACGTCGAGGAGTGGGAGTCCGAACACGGCGAGCTGGGTGCCGGCACCTGGCTGCTGCTGCGCACCGGCTGGGAGTCGCGCGGCGGATGGGAGGCCGAGTTCCTCAACGCCGACGAGACCGGGTCGCACACGCCCGGCGTCTCCGTCGAGTGCGCGGAATGGCTGGCCACGAAGCGCGACATCACCGGACTCGGCGTGGAGACGGTCGGCGTCGACGCCGGCCTGGCCGGCGGATTCGATCCCGCCTTCCCGGTGCACTACTTCTTCCTCGGCAACGACAAGTACGGCCTGACGTCTCTGAAGAACCTCGGCCGCCTGCCCGCGACGGGCGCCGCGATCGTGGTCAGCCCGCTGCCGATCGTCGGCGGCACCGGCAGCCCGTCACGGGTGCTGGCCGTCGTCGAACGCTGAGCGCCGTGAGCTCGAACGTCTACGGGCCCACCGTCGCCGACGTCGTCGGCCGGGTCCTCGCCGACCTCGGCGTGGGTCACGCCTTCGGCGTCGTCGGCAGCGGCAACTTCGTGATGACCAACGCCCTGCGCGCCGGTGGCGTCGCCTTCACGGCGGCACGGCACGAGGGCGGCGCGGCGTCGATGGCCGACGCGTACTCCCGGATGTCGGGGCGCGTCGGCCTCCTCACCGTGCATCAGGGATGCGGTCTCACCAACGCGGTCACCGGGATCGGCGAGGCGGCCAAGAGTCGCACCCCGATGATCGTGCTGACCGCCGACGCCCCGACGGCCGCGCTGCAGTCGAACTTCCGGATCGACCAGGAGGCGCTCGCGCGCAGCGTCGGCGCGGTCGCCGACCGCGTCTACGGGCCCGCCACCGTCGTCGCCGACGTGACGCGGGCCTACCGCACTGCGGTCACGCAGCGCCGCACCGTCGTCCTCAACGTCGCCATCGACGTCGCCGCTATGCCCGCCGAGGTGGTCGGGCCCGTCACCGCGACCTTCGCCCCGCCCCGTCCCCGCCCCGACGCCGCGGCCGTCGAATCGCTCGCCGCGGTTATCCGGTCGGCGCGACGCCCCGTCTTCGTCGCCGGTCGCGGCGCCCGCGAGGCCGGGCCGCAGATCGCGGCACTGGCCGAGGCGAGCGGGGCACTGCCGGCCACGTCGGCCGTCGCCAACGGCCTGTTCGCCGGAGATCCGTTCTCCCTGGGCATTTCGGGTGGCTTCTCCTCACCCACGGTCGCCGAACTCATCTCCGCGGCCGACCTCGTCGTCGGCTGGGGTTGCGCGCTGAACATGTGGACGATGCGGCACGGTCGCCTCATCGGCGAGGACGCCGTCGTGGCGCAGGTCGACGTCGAGGTCGAGGCCATCGGCGCACATCGCCCCGTCGACGTGGGCGTGGTCGGCGACTGCGCGGCGACCGCCCGCGAGGTGCTCGCCGCTCTCGAACGCGAGCCCCGCGCTCACGAGGGGTATCGCACGCCGGAGGTCGCCCGCCGGATCGCCGAGTCGGCACGCTGGCAGGACGTGCCGGTCACCGCCGAACCCGCCGACGGTCGCGTCGATCCGCGCGCCCTGACCATCGCGCTGGACGAGATCCTGCCCGCCGACCGCATCCTGTCCATCGATTCGGGCAACTTCATGGGCTACCCGTCGACGCACCTCTCGGTTCCCGACGAGTTCGGCTTCTGCTTCACCCAGGCGTTCCAGTCGATCGGGCTCGGCCTGGGCACCGCGATCGGCGCCGCGATCGCGCGGCCGGACCGGCTCCCCGTTCTCGGCACCGGCGACGGCGGCTTCCTCATGGCCATCGCCGAACTCGAAACGGCGGTGCGCCTGGGCCTCCCACTCGCCGTCATCGTCTACAACGACTCCGCCTACGGCGCCGAGGTGCACCACTTCGGCGACGCCGACATGTCCACGGTGACCTTCCCCGACGTCGACATCGCGGCCATCGCCCGCGGTCACGGCGCCACCGGCGTCACGGTCGCCGGCCTCGACGACCTCGACGAGATGCAGCGCTGGGTCGATTCGCCACGGGCCACGCGGGGTCCGTTGGTCATCGACGCCAAGATCACCGACGACGGCGGATCCTGGTGGCTCGCAGAGGCCTTCGCGGGCCACTGACCGATCCGACGCCTACCGGCGTCCCGCGGTGATCAACCGGGCGAGCACGCCGACGACGAACATCGCCACACCGGCACCGCCGACGACCACCGCGACCCGGGTGAGGTCGTCGTACATTCCGTCGATGATCAGACCGGCGACCTTGCGGCCCGACGATTCGGCACCGGCCACCTCCTGCTTGGCGCGATCGGCGAAGAACAGGCCGATCAGCCACGTCGACGCGCCGGCGATGACGACGCCGAGACCGAGCCAGGCGAACACGGTGCTCCGCCGGCGCGCGAACACCAGTGCCGCGAGGCCCGCGATCACCGCGACCGCCGCCGACACACGGGCCAGCAGGGTGATCTGCTCGCCCGCCCGGGCATAGCTCCCGGCCTCGAGACCCGAAGCGCCGGTGGTCAGGTCGACGACGACCGGTTCGGTGATCGCATTCGGCGTGCCGGCGAGACCGAGAGCCCGGTTGATCATCCCGCTGATGTCGAGCTGCATGACCGAAGGGTCGGTACCGGGGGCCGGTTCGGTGAACAGGAAGGCGTGCTGCTGGCCGGCCACGTCGGCGAAGTCGAGACGGAACTGCTCGCTCTCGGTGTACTTCTCCGCCAGCGGACGCACGAGCGGCGCCGCGATCGGGATGTCGGTGCGGGCGGTGGCCTGCGCGGCGATCTCGTCGGCCAGATACTCCTGCACCTCGGGGTTCTCGGCCATCGGTGCGACCATCGACACGAATCCCTGCTGGTCCACGATGCGCAGATCCAGCCAGAGGGACGGCACCGCGAGCACCGCAGCCGCCATCGCGACGAGGGTCAGCAGGGCACTGAGAAAGCTACGCACAGCCACGAGGCTACCGACGCCCCGCGCGGTCCCCTCCTACTCCCCGATGATGTCCCGGGCACGCCCGACGATGAGCGGATCGGGAGTGCCCACGAACTCGTGGTTCTTGCCCTCGTACTCGAACAGGCTCAGCACGTGCCGCATCGCGTTGAGCCGGGCGCGCTTCTTGTCGTTGGACTTCACCACCGTCCACGGGGCGTGATCGGTGTCGGTGGCCGCGAACATCGCCTCCTTCGCCTCGGTGTAGGCGTCCCACTTGTCCAGCGACGCAAGGTCCATCGGCGAGAGCTTCCACTGACGCACGGGGTCGATCTGCCGGATCGCGAAGCGGGTCCGCTGTTCGAGCGGGGTGACGGAGAACCAGAACTTGACGAGGCTGATGCCGTCGTCGACGAGCATCTTCTCGAACGCCGGCGTCTGCTCCAGGAACAGGCGGTACTGCTCCTCGGTGCAGAATCCCATCACCCGCTCGACGCCCGCCCGGTTGTACCAGGAGCGGTCGAAGAAGACCATCTCGCCGCCGGCCGGGAGGTGCTGCACGTAGCGCTGGTAGTACCACTCGGTGGCCTCGCGCTCACTCGGCTTCTCCAGCGCGACGACGCGCGCACCGCGCGGATTGAGGTGCTCGTTGAACCTCTTGATGGTGCCGCCCTTGCCGGCCGCGTCTCGTCCCTCGAACACCAGCAGATGGCGCTGACCGGTCTTCTTCGACCACTTCTGCAGCTTGAGGAGTTCGATCTGCAGGCGCCGCTTGGTCACCTCGTACTCGCGGCGGCTCATCCGCTCGTCGTACGGGTAGTCCTCGCGCCACGTGTCGACCACATTCCGCTGCGGCAGCGTGAGCAGGACCGGGTCGTCGTCATCGTCGTCGTTCACGACGAACTGCGTCGTGTCGCGGAGGTCGACGAGCTTCTGCAACGCCTCGCGTCCGTTCAGCAGGCTGAAGTCCGGGCCGATTTGCGGGTCTACTTCGTGGAGATCGGTCACGCGACCACGATAGAACGGCAGATGTCCGAAACCGGACGCTCCGGTCGACGGCCCCGGCGTGTCCGGCGTGTCCGTCTCAATTCAGAGGGTCGCAGTCCCTGCCGCCCTCGTGTGGCGGCTCAGTTCCGGAAGTCGATGGACCCCGAGTGCAGGCAGGCCTTTCCGGTGGTGGTGTCGACGGCGGCGGCAAAACCGCCGCTGCACTGGGCACCGTCCGGACCGGCGTAGGCCTGACCGCCCCAGCCGCCGATCGACACCGCGGTACCGCCGCGACGTGCCTGGGCGATGGACAGCGCCTTGGGACCGGTGGTGAACGAGTACGCCGTCCCGCGGCTGTTCGCGCCTGCGAGCGCCGAGGAGCCGGGCTGCAGGTTGTACGAGTGCGCGGTACCGCCGTTGTCGGAGACCGCGATCGCGGTGCCGCCGTTGCTCAGGTCCTCGGCGGTGGCGCGGCTGCCCGGCCCGGCCTTGGCGCCGCAGCCGCTCGCGCCCACGATCCGCTCGACCTGATGACCGCCGGACACCGAGCACTGCACGGCCGCCGACGCCGCACCCTCACCGGAGAATCCGGCAAAAGCGACACATCCGATCGCACCGGCGAGAAGAGCCAGTGCACGCACCGCAAACTTATTGATTTTCAAGTGAGTTGGCCTCCATTGTGCGATGCCCGGGCAGATGACGATCCCAGCGTACCCGCCGGAACAGGCGGTCACCCGGCGGGATCGAGACAAACCCCTACCACCGGATGACATCGCACCCGGGCACCGCGCAGTGGTCAGCCCGCGGCGCGCTTCTCCGCCTCTGCGGTGAGGCCCTTGCGCGCGGTGTCGACGGCGACCTTCTGCGCGCGCTTGACGATGAGACCGGGCAGCTTGATCTTCAGGTCGACGGTGAGCTCGAACTGGACGTGTGCGCCCTTGTCGGTCTCGGTCACGACGTACTTGCCGTGCTGCCGGCTGAGCTGATTGGAGTGCAGCAGATGCCATTCACACGTGGTCTCGGTCCACTCGTACTCGCACTTCTGCTCGTCGGAGATCCCGGCCGCGGTGACGATCATCCGCACCGTCTTCGGGGTGCCGTCCTCGTACTCGTCGAGGATCTCGGCCTCCTTGTGGGGACCGGACCAGTCCGGCAGGGACTCGATGTCCATGAGCACCTCCATGACCACGGAGGCAGGAGCAGCGATGTCGAATTCGGTGTTCGCAGTGACAGCAGCCATGGGGTGAACCTACCGTCCGGCCGCCCCGGGCACACAACCAACCGTCGGCTTCTCCCGAATGCCCTGGCTCCCGGCAGAAACCCCCTTGCCACGAAAGGAAACCGCGCCCGCCGCTCAGCTCTCCCGCTCGACGAGATTCACCGGCCACGCCTCGTCGGGTACGTCCTGCAGGGTGCACGCCTGGTCGACGGCAGTGAACCAGCCGCGGAAGTGCATGATCTCGCCGATCACCGGATTGCGGACGGTCATGTCGCACCGGAAGCGCTCCCGCCGCTCGTCCCAGCCCTCGATGTACTTCATCTGGGCGCTGAACAGCCCCTTCATCCCGATCTGGGGCCCCTTCCCGAGCCAGCGCATCGGACCGCTCTCCAGGAGCAGCTCGCCGGTCGGGGTCACCGACGGCTCGATCGGATAGAGGAACTCCGGGCCGTCGCCGAAGTAGTCGACGAGACCGGTCCGTCCCGCCACGAGCAGAGAGTTGAGCTTGCGCGGGCCGGACGTGTACTGGAACGTCCGCAGCACGGCCAGCGACTCCCGCCCCAGCTCGTCGGAATAGCAGTAGTAGCCCTGCGTGAAGGGCACCATCCGACTCGACTTCGAGGGCAGGGCGTTGCGCTTGGCGTAGTGCCACAGCGCCGGCGGCGGGAGCGCCGACGAGACGTAGACCGATTCGTAGATGCCCTGACAGACCTGGGCGACCCCGGAGGTGGAGTCGATGCCGTAACGCCAGGCGACATTCGGGTGGAGGCGGTCGAAGTCGGAGCCCAGCACCTGCCGGAATACCGGCGTCATCCGTCTCACCCCTCCCCGGGATCTCGGCTTCGGTTCGCCTCGGCGCGTTATGCGGCCCGCACCGCCACCGTGAACCTAACGACGCGGGCGTCCGGTGTCCAATGCTTCCGGTGCAAGAGGAGCGGCCACCGCCGCGCGACAGTGCCGATCAGCGCACGGCCACCGCCGCGCGACAGTGCCGATCAGCGCACGGCCACCGCCGCGCGACAGTGCCGATCAGCGCACGGCTACCGCCGCGCGACAGCGGCGTCGCAGAGTGTCGCGAGCTCGTCGATGACCCGGTCGAGGGGTTCGACGCTGCGCTGCGTCTGACAGATCGCGACCGCGCCCTCGATCGCGGCGATCACGAGGTTGGCCAGGGTATCGGCCCGCTCGCTGTCGACGCCGTCGACCACGAGCCGTGCCGTCACGAGATCGGTCCAGCGGCGGAGGATCTCCGCGGCGGCGTCGGCCACCTCGGGTTCCTCCCGCCGCGCGAGTCCGCCGGCCATCACGGGGCAGCCGAACTGGTAGTCGGTGTTCACCAGCATCTTCCGCCAGACGCCGCCGATCTCGCGCACCGTCTCGGCCGGGGTCAGCGTGGCCCGACGGGACAGGCGTTCGGAGATGAAGTCGCCCGCGTAGCGGACGGCCTCGGTCATGAGCTGGGTCTTCCCGCCCGGGAAGTGGTGATAGATCGACCCGCGCGGGGCGGAACTCGCGGCGATCACGTCGCCGATCGACGTCGCGGCGACGCCGTCGCGGCCGATCAGGTCCGCCGCATGCACGATCATCCGCTCGCGCGGACCCCGTTCGCCCGATCCGGAGATGACGGACTCGGCGCCATGCGGAGCCATGCGTCCTCCTTCACGTCTCGACCACGTGTTCTATGCGACTATACATATCCGGCCACGCCCAGGGCCGCGTCGCGGGGATCGGCGACGCGGGACGGCGGACCTCACGGTTCGACACCTCACGGTTCGACGAGGAAGTTCTCCCTCAGTTTCTCCTGGTCGAGCGGACCGATCCCGAGCGCGGCCTCGAAGTAGTGCTCGATCCCGTCGAACTGCGACCGCATCTCGTCGAACGCGGCGTCGAGATACACCCGGTCCACGCCGAGCACCGGCACGAGCAGTTCGGGGTCGCCTCCCGCGGCGGCGAACCCGTCGAAGATCGGCTTCAGCGCCGGGATCAGTCGTTCGTTGGTGAGCAGGTAGTCGCGGTAGACGTCCTCCTCGTCCACCCCGACCAGGGTGAGGAACGATGCGGCGGCCCAGCCCGTGCGGTCCTTGCCGGTGGTGCAGTGGAACAGCGCCGGCGTGGGCTCGTCGCCGAGGAGGCCCCGGAAGAGCGCGGAGTAGGCGGCGACGCTGCTGGGCAGGGTGATCATCTCGCGGTAGGTGCCTGCGATGAGCTCGCGCGCCTTGCCGCCGGAGAGCGCCTCACCGGCCAGGGCGACCGTTTTCGGGTCGGAGAGCACCGCGCCGATGTTCGCCGGGATCGACATCTGCGCGTCGGCGAGGACGTCGAGGCCGATGTGCGTGGCGCCGGGCAGCTCGGGATCGGGGATCGCCTCGCGCTCGTGCGCCGACCGCAGGTCGTAGAGGGTGCGCAGGCCGAGCCTTTCGAGGGTGGGGACGTCATCGGCCGCCAGCGACGAGAAATCCGTCGACCGGAACAGCTGCCCGGACCGGACGATCCGGCCGTCGGCCGTCGGCCAGCCTCCGAGGTCGCGCATGTTGGGCAGGCTCGCGATGGGACTCGGCCCGCCGGGACTCACGATCACGCGACCATCGTCGCAGATGGCCCGGTCGGCCACACACCGCACCCGCCGCTCACCGGGGCCCGGCGACCACTGGGAAGAGCACCCGCGGATTCTGCAACTGCGCGGGCGGGTCCAAGTAGGGCGGAGCGGTGACTGAGATGGAGTCTCTCGTCGCCGAGCCACGGCGGCATCAGGCCGGCGGACGCCAACTCCGACTGGCCACGCCCGACGACCTGCGGCGCGAACTCCGCGATGAGGGGCCCGGTCGCGTCGGCCCGGCCCTCCCGTGTCCACTCCCCGACGCACGCGAGTCCGTAGGAGACGAGCGCAGGGGTGTGTCCACGCCACATGCCGACCGCGGGGTGGTTGGACCATCCGTAGTCGAACAGCTCCAGCGCGCGCAGGATCTGCAGGGTCTCCACGCGCTGCTTGCCGAGACGCGCGGGATCGAGGACCGCCGCGGAACGGGCGAAGTCCGGATACGGCAGGAAGGTCTGCATGCCGTGCGGTTACCCCGAGATGCGCCGGCCCACCCCTGTCGGCCGGCGGGGTCAGCCGCGGACCTTCTCGAGCACATCCAGGAAGGTCTCCGGCTCCTGCGCGCCCGACACGCCGTACCTGCCGTCGAAGACGTAGAACGGGACTCCGCTGATCCCGTACTCACGGGCCTGCGCGAGGTCGGCGGCCACGGCATCGGCGTACCTGCCGGATTCGAGCGCCTCGAGGGTCTCGGCCCGATCCAGCCCGACCTCGGCGGCGAGGTCGGCCAGCTCGGCCGGACGACCCACGTGCCGCCCTTCCTTGAAGTACGCCCGGAACAGCCGCTCGGCCAGTTCGAGCTGCCTGCCTCGGGCCTTGGCATGGTGCAGCGCCTCATGCGCCTTGAGGGTGTTGGTGTGCCGCAGGCTCTCGAAGTCGAAGTCGAGTCCGACCTCGGCGGCGATGCCGCGGACCTGCTCGAGCATGGCCGCCACCCGGTCCGGCGCAAGCCCCTTGTGGCGCACCAGGAAGTCGATCTCGGAACCGGAGAAATCGACCGGGGTGTCCGGGGCGAGTTCGAAGCTGCGGTAGGTCACCTGCACGTCGTCGCGGCCGTCGAACCGCTCGAGCGCGGCCTCGAAGCGGAGCTTGCCGATGAAGCACCAGGGGCAGGCGATGTCGGACCACACGTCGACCGTGATGGGAGAAGGCATGACCTCATTCAACCGCGTCCCCCGCGGCCGCGTTCCGGACGTCGGTGCCGTACCGGCGAACGGCCTGCAGAACGACGAAACCGGCCCACTCCCGAAGGAGTGGGCCGGTCCGCTGAGAAAGTCAGAGCCTCGAGGCTCCGAGAGGAGGGGTCGGGCTCAGAAGCCCATGCCGCCCATCTCGTCGCCACCCGGCAGGACCGGGCCGGCGTTCTTCTCGGGCTTGTCGGCGACGACGGCCTCGGTGGTGAGGAACAGGGCCGCGATCGACGCGGCGTTCTGCAGCGCCGAGCGGGTGACCTTCACCGGGTCGTTGATGCCGGCGGCCAGCAGGTCCTCGTACTCACCGGTGGCGGCGTTGAGGCCGGTACCGGTGGGCGAGTTCTTGACCTTGTCGGCGACGACGCCGGGCTCGAGGCCGGCGTTGACGGCGATCTGCTTGGCCGGGGCCGAGAGAGCGACGCGGACGATGTTGGCGCCGGTGGCCTCGTCACCCTCGAGGTTCAGGGCGTCGATGGCCGACTCCGACTGCAGCAGGGCGACGCCGCCACCGGCGACGATGCCCTCCTCGACGGCAGCCTTGGCGTTGCGCACGGCGTCCTCGATGCGGTGCTTGCGCTCCTTGAGCTCGACCTCGGTTGCCGCGCCCGCCTTGATGACCGCAACACCGCCGGCCAGCTTGGCCAGGCGCTCCTGCAGCTTCTCGCGGTCGTAGTCGGAGTCGCTGTTCTCGATCTCGGCGCGGATCTGCGCGACGCGACCGGCGATGGCGTCCGGGTCGCCGGCGCCCTCGACGATGGTGGTCTCGTCCTTGGTGACGACGACCTTGCGAGCGGTACCGAGCAGCTCGAGTCCGGCGCCCTCGAGGGTCAGGCCGACCTCTTCGCTGATGACCTCGCCACCGGTGAGGATGGCGATGTCGGCCAGCATGGCCTTGCGGCGGTCACCGAAGCCCGGGGCCTTGACGGCGACGGACTTGAAGGTGCCCTTGAGCTTGTTGACGACCAGGGTCGACAGGGCCTCGCCCTCGACGTCCTCGGCGATGATCAGCAGCGGCTTGCCGGCCTGGATGACCTTCTCCAGCAGCGGCAGCAGGTCCTTGATGGTCGAGACCTTGCCCGAGACGAGCAGGATGTACGGATCGTCGAGGACGGCTTCCTGACGCTCGGCGTCGGTCACGAAGTAGCCCGAGATGTAGCCCTTGTCGAAGCGCATGCCCTCGGTGAGCTCGAGCTGCAGGCCGAAGGTGTTGGACTCCTCGACCGTGATGACGCCTTCCTTGCCGACCTTGTCCATCGCCTCGGCGATGAGCTCGCCGATCGAGGAGTCGCCGGCCGAGATACCGGCGGTGGCAGCGATCTGCTCCTTGGTCTCGACCTCCTTGGCGCTCTTCAGGAGGGACTCGGTGACGGCCTCGACGGCCTTCTCGATGCCGCGCTTCAGACCCAGCGGGTTGGCGCCGGCGGCGACGTTGCGCAGACCTTCACGGACGAGAGCCTGAGCCAGGACGGTGGCGGTGGTGGTGCCGTCGCCTGCGACGTCGTCGGTCTTCTTGGCGACTTCCTTGACCAGCTCGGCGCCGATCTTCTCGTAGGGATCCTCCAGCTCGATCTCCTTGGCGATGGACACACCATCGTTGGTGATCGTGGGGGCGCCCCACTTCTTCTCCAGAACGACGTTGCGACCCTTGGGCCCCAACGTCACCTTGACAGCGTCGGCGAGGCTGTTGAGGCCCCGCTCGAGACCGCGGCGGGCCTCTTCGTCGAACGCGATTTGCTTGGCCATGGGTAAGTGATCCTCCGAAGGGGGGTGACACTAGGTTCGTATGGCCGGACTCGGTGCCCGCGACGGACGACCGGTGTGTCATCAGGAACCGATCTCACCGTCCCGACCTAGCACTCACAGCTCGCGAGTGCCAACGTCCGTTTTAGCACTCGCCCCTGGAGAGTGCAAGGCCGCGTCGGCCTCCCGGACGGTCCGCGGAGGCCCCTCGGACAGTGATCCACGTCTGTGACCGGCGCTACTTTGGAAGGCATGTCTCTCGCCTCCAGGGCATTCCGGTTCGGGGTCAACATGCTCGCGGTCGGCGACATCACGTCGTGGCGGGATCGCGTCCGACGAGCCGGGGAACTGGGGTACGACGTCCTGCTGGTTCCCGACCATCTGGGGATTCCGAGTCCGTGGCCTGCGCTGGCCGTCGCCGCGCAGGCGAGCGGACGCCTTCGCGTGGGCACCTTCGTCCTCAACGCGGCCTTCACCAACCCGGCGCTCCTCGCCCGGGACGCCGCGACCGTCGACCAGCTCTCCGACGGCCGCGTCGAGATCGGCATCGGTACCGGTTACGCCCGCGAGGAGTTCGAATCGGCCGGGATCGACTACCTCGCGCCGGGGCGGCGCGTCGACCACCTGGCCGCCACCGTGCAGAAGGCGAGGTCGTTGCTGTCCGATCCGGAGTTCACGCCGAGACCCGTCCAGGCGCGCATTCCCCTCCTTCTCGGCGGCAACGGCGACCGCGTGCTGCGGCTGGCGGCCGAGCACGCCGACATCGTCGGCTACACGGCCGCCCGGACGAGCCGCGACGGCGCGCTCTCCCCGCTGGCCGCCGCCGAGTTCGCCGAGCGGGTCGCCTTCGCACGCGACGCGGCAGGCGAGCGTGCCGACGCCATCGAGTGGAACCTCCTGATGCAGATCGTGGCCGTCACCGACGACCCGGTCGCGGTCGCCGAGGAGCACATCGCCAGGTGGGAGCTGACGATGAGTCCGCAGGAGTTCCTCGACCTCCCGTCGGTCCTCATCGGCCCGGCAACCGACCTCGCCGGCCGGCTCGTCGAGCTCCGCGCGACCACCGGGATCAGTTACATCACGGTTCTCGAACCGGTCTGCGAGCAGTTCGCACCGGTCATCGCGAGGTTGCGGGAGATCGACGGGACGCGGTGAGCCCGGCCCCGGACACGCCCGCGTCACCCATCGGGGGCCGATCGCCTCGCGGCGACTCGTCTCGCGGGTCATTCATCTCGCCGAACCCGGCTGACTGCTCCCGCCGACACGGATAACGTCGGTCCCGTGGAGTTCCTGCTGATCATCGTCGTGGCGCTGCTCGCCATCATCGCGGTGGTCGTCATCTTCGATCACCTGGGCAAGAGGAAGGCACGGGAAGCCGAGGCGGCGGCCCTGCGCAACCGCACGTACCGGCCGGGCGACCCGTTCTCGTCGGCCGACGACGACTCGGTGTACGGCGACCCGCGTCAACTCAAGCCCGGCGACCTGGTGGAACTGCGCGGCCAGACCTACGCGGTGCGCGGCACCCTGCGGCTGACCCAGGACGGCTACACCTGGACCGAGAACTTCCTCGACACCGGACTGGGCAGCCGGGCGTGGATCTCGGTGGAGGACGATCCCGATCTCGAGGTCGTGCTCTGGCACGAGCTCCCGAACGTCACCGCGCAACCGGGTCCGGACACCGTCGAGGTCGACGGCCGCCGGTATCGCTCCGACGAGGCGGGCAACGCCCGGTTCACCTCCGCCGGCACCACCGGCCTCGCGACATCGGGGGTGATGGCCTACCACGACTACGAGTCCGGCGCCGACCGCCTGTCCTTCGAGGACTTCGGCAGCGGCTGGGAGTGCGCACGGGGCGAGCTCCTCTCGCGCGCCGACTACCGCATCTTCCCGTCCGATCCGTCACCCGAGACCCACTAGTCCACGAGGACCGGACCAAGACATGTCGAGACGACCCGGGGGACCCGAGATCTCCGACGACCCCGTCGCCGTCGGCCCCATCGCCACGTTGTCCGTGGCGTACGCCGACACCAGCGCCGCACGTCTGGGATTCTCCCTCGACGCCCCACTGCAGGACCCGCTCGCGGTCCGCGACGCCGAGATCGACGGCATCACCGTGTCGGTGAGGCTGCTCGGCACGAGCCACCAGGTGGTCCTCGACGACGGCGTCCACCGGATCTGCGAGACCGTCGCCTGCCTGCCGGAGGTCGCTTCCGCGGTGCCGGAGTCCTTCCAGCAGACCGGCTATCACTTCACGTCCCGGGTCGAGCAGGCCACGGCGGATCGGTTCGCGACCCTCGTCGAACAGCTCACCGCACTCGTGACCGAACGGTCCGCCGCGGGATTCCCCTGCGTGCTCGGGGTTTTCCCGGGCCACCCGCACGCGGTGACCGCCATCGTCACCGACGCATCGCCGGAGGAGATCTCCTGGCGGACGTGGCACGCCTACCCGAACGCGGGCGAGGTCGTGGTCACCGCAAGCCATCTCACGCGCGACCGGGTGGCGGACTCATGAGTCGCCCGTCCTCGACACCCGGCGATGACGCGCGGCGTCGTCTCAACCGGGTCCGCAACATCATCGTCGGCGCCATCGTGGTCATCGCGATCTTCGCGCTCATCGGCGCGTGTGGCGCCCGCATCGTCCGGGAGGGCGGGCTCGGGGGCTCGGCGCGGGACTTCATCGCGCAGAACTACCAGCGCAACGCCGCCCTCGACGACGGGGACGTCCACGCCTACCTCGCCGAGGGCACGCCGGCCGAGGTGGCCGAGGACATCCGCGACGCCGAGCGGCCGACCGATCAGCGGACCGGCGCGTCGGCGACCGGGAACATCGCCGGCGCCCAATTCCTGCAATACCCCGACTACCTCGTCGCGTTGTTCCCGTACGCCGCCCACCAGACCCGAGTGATGCTCAGCAAGGACTACCGCTCGGGCTACAACCGCTATCACAGCTACGTCGGCGGTTTCTGGGTTCCCACCCCCGGCTACTCCGGCAGCGGCAGCAGCAACCGGGGCGGCGGCAGCGGCGGAGGCGGCAAATGACCGCCACCGCCTTCACGACGTCCACGTCCACCCGCAACCAACCGAACCCAGGGAGATGACGATGCTCGCTGACCTCACCGAGAACGCCTACGCCGCAGGCGCTTACGCCGGTGTCGGCGTGATCCTGATGATCGTGGCGTTCGCGATCCTCGACCTGCTCACCCCCGGGAAGCTGCGCCACCAGCTGTGGGCGGACCGCAACCGCAACGCGGGAATCCTGGTGGCCTCCAACCTCTTCGCGGTCGCGATCATCGTCACCGCGTCGATCGTCGCGAGCGAGGGCCGGCTGCTGAAAGGACTCACCTACACCGCCGTCTACTCGGCCATCGGCCTGGCGGTGATGGCGGTGACCTTCCTCGTCATCGACGTGCTGACCCCGGGCAGGCTCGGCGAGCTCGTCGTCCACGAGGAGACCCACCCGGCCGTGTGGGTGCAGGCGGTCGCGCACCTCGGGGTCGCGATCATCATCGCCGCCTCGATCCTGTGACACGCCCCTCCCCCACCCCTTCGACACGTCCTGCGATGACCTCCCCGTCATGAGCACCACCGACACCGTCGACGACGCGCCGCCGGGCGATCCGGCGGCCGCCTGGCCCCGCCTGGCCCGATCGGCGCTGCTCGCCGTGGTGTTCGTCTGCGCCGCCTGCGGCCTCGTGTACGAGCTGGCGCTGGTCTCGCTCGGCTCGTTCCTGATCGGCAACACCGCCACGCAGGCGTCGATCGTCCTGTCGGTGATGGTGTTCGCGATGGGAGTCGGGTCCCTCGCCGCGAAACCGCTGCAACCGCGGTCGGTCACGGCCTTCGCCGTCGTCGAGCTGGCCCTGGCCCTCCTCGGCGGCCTGTCGGTGATGGCGCTCTATGCCGCGTTCGCCCATCTGGAGCTCTACACACCCGCCCTGATCGCGGTGGCCTTCGTCCTCGGCCTGCTGATCGGCGCGGAGATCCCGTTGCTCATGGTGTTGCTGCAGCGGATTCGACGTCAAGAGGCCGGGGCCGCGGTGGCGGACATGTTCGCGGTCGACTACATCGGCGCCCTCGTCGGCGGCCTGTGCTTCCCGTTCCTGTTGCTGCCGTTGTTCGGTCAGCTCCGCGGCGCCCTGGTCGTCGGCCTGGTCAACGCCGCCGCCGGCTGCTTCCTGGTCTTCGTGATCTTCCGGAAGGCGTTGCGGCGCAGCCACCTCGTGGCGCTGTCGGTGGCGTCGCTCGTGGTGGTGGCGACCCTGATCGCCGCGCTCGTGCTGTCGACCCGGTTCGAGGTCACCGCCCGGCAGGCCCTCTACCGCGACCCGATCGTCGCATCCGCCCGCAGCGCGTACCAGGACATCGTGATCACCGAACGCGGCACCGGCGCCGGTCCCGACACCCGCCTGTACCTCAACGGCGACCTGCAGTTCTCCTCGATCGACGAGCACCGCTACCACGAGGCACTGGTGCATCCGGCCATGGCCGGCGCCCACGCGTCGGTCCTCATCCTCGGCGGCGGGGACGGGCTGGCGTTGCGGGAGGTGCTGCGCTACCCCGGTATCCGTGAGGTCACCCTCGTCGAACTCGATCCGGCGATGATCCGGCTGGCCCGCACCGACGAGCGCCTACGACGCCTCAACAAGGGATCGATGAGCGATCCGCGCGCCGAGATCGTCACCGCCGACGCCTTCGGCTGGCTCCGCCACACCGACCGCCGGTTCGACGTGATCGTCGTCGACATGCCCGATCCCGACGACACGGCCACCGCGAAGCTGTACTCGACCGAGTTCTACGCCATGGTCCGCGCCCACCTCGCCGACGGCGGCCGGGTGGTGGTGCAGGCCGGATCGCCGTACTTCGCCCCGAAGTCGTTCTGGTGCATCGCCTCCACCATGCGCGCCGCCGGCCTCCCGGCCACGCCGTACCACGTCGACGTCCCGGCGTTCGGGGACTGGGGTTTTCACCTGGCGAGCACACGCGGGCCGGTCAGCCCGGCCGTCGAACCGCCGGAACCGCTGCGCTTCCTGAGCGCCGAGCAGCTCACCGCGGCCACGGTGTTCCCCCTCGATCGCCAACCGCTCGACCTGCCTCCGTCGACTCTGATGGACCCGCGCATCCTCCGCTACGCACAGGGCGAGTGGGCCACGTACTGACGCCGCGAACCGGCCGCGGCTCCCAGTAGGGTCGGATCATGACCGGCCAAGTCGCCATCGTCGGTGCCGTCCTCGCGCTGATCGTCGTCGTCGGCCTGATCGCCCTGATCCGGACCCGGCGGGTGGTCACCACGCCGACCGAGCGCGCGGTGCACTCGACCCTGCACACCGCGTCACTCGCGGCGCGTTCGCTGCGGACCGGACTGTCCGAGGAGTCTGCCCGGGAGGCACTGCCCCACCTCCGCACGCTCACGGCCGCGGAAGCCGTCGCCCTCTTCGACGACGAACCCAGAGAACTCGCGCACGAGCCCGCCGGCGACGACCTCTGGGACCCCGCGCTGCTGAACGCCGCGGCGAATGCGGCGTCGTCGGCCCGCGGCGACCAGCGTCGGGTGCTGGTCACCGATCCGTGCGGGGCGGACTCGCCCGTGCGCGCCCTCATCGCCCAACCTCTCGTCGCCGGCGAGGTCGACGTCGGCGTCCTCGTCGTCGCGACGACCCGACGCCCCGGGCCGGGCATGCTCGGGGCCGTCGCCGAGGTCGCGCGGTACGTGTCGAGCCAGATCGAACTCGCCGAGCTCGACGCCTCCCGGGCCCGTCTCGACCGGGCCGAGGTCCTGGCGTTGCGCGCCCAGATCAGCCCGCACTTCATCTACAACGCGCTCAACACCATCGCCTCGTTCGTGCGCACCGACCCCGACCGCGCCCGCGAGCTCGTCCTCGACTTCGCCGACTTCACCCGTTATTCGTTCCGGGCCAGCGGCGAGTACACGGTGCTCGCCGACGAGTTGCGCAACATCGACCGCTACCTGACCCTCGAGCGCGCGCGGTTCGGCAACTCGCTCGACGTGCGGCTGCACGTGGCGCCGGAGGTCCTCAACGTCGTCGTGCCGTTCCTCGCCCTGCAACCGCTCGTGGAGAACGCCGTCCGGCACGGCCTGGCGCCGAAGGGCGGCGGAACGATCACGATCACCGCGGCCGACGAGGGCACCGACTGCGTCATCACCGTCGAGGACGACGGCGTCGGCATGGACCCGGAATTGCTGCGTTCCGGCGCGATCGACGCGCTGGACCCCGGCGAGGGCGCACACGTCGGGCTCACCAACGTCGACCACCGGCTGCGCGCGGCCTTCGGCAACGACTACGGCCTGGTGGTCGAGACCGCCGTCGGAGCCGGCACGAAGGTCGGCATGCGGGTCCCCAAGTTCCGGGCCGGCATCCACGCGTGACGGCCGGTCCGAGCGGGCCGGCCCCATCGGACGGGCGGCCGGACTAGGTGAAGATCCTCGCCACCGCGAACGTGAGCGCGGCGAACGCCGCGGCCGCGGGGAACGTGGTGATCCAGGCGGCGGCCATGTTCCCGGCCATGCCCCAGCGGACCGCGCTGGTGCGCTTGGTGGAACCGACGCCCATGATCGCCGACGAGATGACGTGCGTCGTCGAGATCGGGGCGCCCATGCCGGCCGACGCGACGTAGAGCACCGACGCCGCGGTCGCCTCGGCGGCGAATCCCTGCGGCGGGTCGAGTTCGATGATCTTGCGGCCGAGGGTGCGCATGATCCGCATGCCGCCGGTGGCGGTGCCGATGGCCAGGACGACCGCGGTGAGCAGGAAGCACCACAGCGGGATGTGGTAGTCGTCCTGGTAGCCCGCGACGACGAGCGCGAGGACGACGATGCCCATGGTCTTCGCCGCGTCCTGCATACCGTGGCCGAAGGCCATCATCGCCGCCGACACCGTCTGCGCGTGGCGGAAGCGGCGGCCCGTGACCGCAGGAGAGGCGTTGCGGAACAGCCACATGATGGCGAGCATCGCCGCGGCGCCGAGCACGAAGCCGGCGAGGGGCGAGACGACCATCGGGATCAGGATCTTCTCGACCACGCCGCTCCAGAGAACGGTCACACCGCCGACGAGCGCTGCGCCGACCATGCCGCCGATCAGCGCGTGCGACGAGGAGGACGGCAGGCCGAACCACCAGGTGATGAGGTTCCAGCCGATTGCTCCCACCAGGGCGCAGCCGACGAGGAGCAACGCGTCGGGACCGACCTTGAG
The DNA here is from genome assembly GCF_000344155.1 of Gordonia paraffinivorans NBRC 108238. GTDB lineage: Bacteria > Actinomycetota > Actinomycetes > Mycobacteriales > Mycobacteriaceae > Gordonia > Gordonia paraffinivorans. The sequence goes on from NZ_BAOQ01000014.1 coordinate 71,046, forward strand.
GTCGATGATCCCCGAGCCGACCGTGCTCGCCACCTTGGCGCCGAAGAACGATCCGATCAGGTTCCCGACCGCGGCCATCGCGAGGGCCGCCCGCAGGGTGAGGGCCCGGGTCGACACCGAGGTCGCGATCGCGTTGGCAGAGTCGTGGAAGCCGTTGGTGAACGTGAAGGCCATCGCGAGGCCGATCACCACGAGAAGTCCGAACACAGGAGTGTCACGACTCCTTGAGGACGATGGTCTCGACGATGTTGGCGACCTTCTCGAACGAGTCCGCGGCGTCCTCGAACTCGTCGGCGACGTCCTTGAGCTTCATCACCGTGAGCGCGTCGAGATGGCCGTCGAAGAGGTAGGCGAGGAAGGTCCGGTAGACGTGGTCGGCCCGGTTCTCGAGATCGTTGATCTCGATCCAGTAGCGCTCGAGGTCCTTCATCCCGGCCAGGCGGGGCATCGCGTCGGCGGTCACGCTCGCGCAGGTGTCGAGGATCTCGACCATCTCGCGCAGCTGCCCCGGGAGCTCGGAGACGTTGTAGAGGGCCATGAGGTGGGTCGCGGCCTCGATGTGGTCCATCACGTCGTCGAGGCTGGACCCGAGGACGTAGATGTCGGACCGGTCGAACGGGGTGATGAAGCTCGAGTTGACCGTCCGGAACATCTCATGGGTGATGCGGTCGCAGTCGTGTTCGAGCTCGAGCATGCGTCGTGCCGTCGCCTCGATGTCCGGCTCTGGCTCGAGCAGACCGGTGAGAGCCTTGGTCCCATCCGCCAGGCAGCGCGCCGAGGACGTGAACAACCCGTAGAAGAGATCGTTCCTGGGTTTGAACCGGGAGAACACCGTGTCTTTCTTCCTAACTTCCGTCCAACGCGGCGAGGCGACGCTGTGCACACATCGTCGTGTGCGGCGTCTGCCGTCGGGATGGCCGTGCACAGCGTATCGAGAACCCGGAGGGACGCAGCCATGCGACCGGACTTTTTCTCGAATTCACCCTCCCCTGGCCCCGACATCCACTTCCCGGAGAAGGCTCCGGAGCACCTCGCGCAGGGTACGATCCCCCTGTTCACCTGGGTCGCGCAGGGACGCACAGGGAGGTGATGGATGTCCGCGCTGGCAGTGCTCGCGGTAGACGACGAACCGCCTGCCCTCGACGAACTCACCTACCTGCTGTCCCGCCAGGACGATGTCGACGAGGTTCTCGCGGCGAGCGATGCCACCGACGCCCTGCGCGAACTCAACTCCCACCGGGTCGACGCGATCTTCCTCGACATCAACATGCCCGGGTTGTCCGGGCTGGAGCTCGCCGGCGTCCTCGCCAAGTACGCGGACCCGCCGATGATCGTGTTCGTCACCGCCCACGAGGACAAGGCCGTCGACGCCTTCGATGTCGGGGCCGTCGACTATCTGCTCAAGCCGCTCCGTGAGGAACGCCTTGCCCAGGCCCTCTCGCGGGTCCGCGCCGCCCTCGAGGCTCGCACCCGGGCGTCGGCGCCGGCCCCCGCGCCGGAGCCGGCCGATCGCACCGCCCGCGCCGCCGCGTCCGACGACGTCATCCCGGTCGAGATGAGCGGGGTCACCTCGCTGGTGCGCCGGGACACCATCTCCTGGGTGGAGGCGGTCGGCGACTATGCGCGGCTACATGCCGAATCCGGCTCGCACCTCGTGCGGATCCCGCTGTCGACCCTCGAATCACGGTGGCAGGACAAGGGTTTCGCCCGCGTCCACCGCTCGTACCTGGTGTCGCTGCCCATGGTCACCGGGCTGCGGACCTCGGGCGGCCAGACGCTGGTCGCCGTCCGGGCCAACGGGGCGTCGGAGGCGGTGGAGCTGCCCGTGAGCCGGCGGCAGGTGCGCGATCTCAAGGACCGGCTCATCCGTGACCCGCTGCGCCGGTACCGTCACCCGACCACCCGCGACCACGCCTGACGGACGGCCGCCCAGACGATGTCGCAGAACCCGCCACAACGCGAACGGGTGGTGCTCGCCCAGCGCCGCGGGGCGCGGATGGTCCGCACCCGCGTCGAGGTCCAGGAGCAGACCGAGATCGGCGACGCCCTCGTCCGGGGCCTGATGCGCGCCCAACTCGGACTCGGGTTGCGCCTCGGCCTGGGCCTGGTGGTCGTGGTCGTGGCGATCCCGCTGCTGGTCTTCGCGTTCCCGGAGGTCGCGGCCGCGACCGTCTTCGGCATCCGGGTCACGTGGATCGCGCTCGGACTCCTGGCGTACCCGGTCATCTACCTGACGGGCCTGCTGTACGTGCGCCTGGCCGAGAACGCCGAACGCGACTTCATGAGCCTCGTCGACGACGAGGAGTCCGAGGTGGGCGGCGGCCCGTGAACGGCGTCGACGTCCTCACCGCCGTCGCCCTGTTCGCCGCCGCGTTCGCCACGATCGCCGTCGGTGCCTGGGGCGGCCGGTTCTCGCGCACCACCTCCGACTTCCTGGTGGCCTCGCGCGCCGTCGGCCCGCGCTGGAACGCCGCCGCGGTGTCCGGCGAATACCTCTCGGCCGCATCATTTCTCGGCGTCGCCGGCCTGATCGCGAAGTACGGCGCCGATGCGCTGTGGTATCCGGTGGGATTCACCGCCGGATACCTGGGCCTGCTGCTGTTCGTCGCGGCGCCACTGCGCCGGTCCGGGGCCTACACCGTGCCCGACTTCGCGGAGTTCCGGCTCTCGTCGACGGCCGTCCGCAAGACGGCGATGGTCGTGGTGGTCGTGGTCTGCGTGCTCTATCTGATCCCGCAGTTCCAGGGCGCCGGCCTGACGCTCAACATCCTGCTGGGTGTTCCGGTGTGGGTCGGCGGCGTCGCCGTCGGCACCATCGTCATCGTCAACGTGGTCGGCGGCGGGATGCGGTCGATCACCTTCGTCCAGGCGTTCCAGTACTGGCTCAAGCTGACGGCCATCGCGATCCCGACGCTCGTGCTGATCGGGGTGTTCGCCGGCGACCCCCAGCCGGTCGGCGACCCCGCGCCGCCGCGCGTGAGCGCGCCGACCACCGTCGACGTCACCACCGACGTCGTCGTCACCGTGACCGAGCCGAAGGGAGTGCGGATCACCGGAACCCTCGACGGAACCGAGGTCCACGCCCGGGTGCCGACGCCCGGACGGCACGTCATCGAGGCGGACTCGGTCATCGCCCTCGACGCCGGCGCCGCGACCCCCGTCGTGGACGGGGCGCCCGTCGACGGCTCGGACTGGGTCGCGTCGGGCGACGGTTTCGGCGATCGCCATCCGCTGTTCCAGGTGCTGTCCCTGGTGATCGCCACCTTCCTGGGCGTCATGGGGCTGCCACATGTCCTGGTGCGCTTCTACACCAATCCCGACGGCCGCACCGCGCGGCGGACGGCCCTCGCCGCGATCGCTCTGCTGTCCCTGTTCTATCTCTTCCCCGTGCTCCTGGGCGTCTTCTCGCGGCTCTACGTGCCCGAGCTCTTGATCACCGGCGCCTCCGACGCCGCGGTGCTGCTGTTGCCGAGCGCGACCATCGGCGGACCGGCCGGACAGGCCCTGGCAGCCCTCGTCGCCGCGGGCGCGATCGCGGCCTTCCTCGCCACCTCGTCGGGCCTTCTGGTGTCCGTCGCCGGCGCATTGTCCACCGACGTCCTGCGCGGACGGGTCCGCGACTTCCGTGTCGCGGCGGTCGCCGGCGGCGGCATCGCCGTCGCATTGTCGCTCGCGGCCGGGTCGCTCGAGTTGTCCCGGACGGTGGGCCTCGTCTTCGCGGTCGCGGCCTCGACGCTCTGCCCGCTGCTGGTCCTCGGGATCTGGTGGCGCGGACTCACCGCGCCAGGCGCGATCGCCGGGCTGGTCGTCGGCGGCCTCTCGTCCGGCATCGCGACGAGTCTCGCGATCGCCGGCGTCGTCGACGACTCCGTCCTCGACGGATGGCTGTCGGTGGTGGTCGGCTACCCCGCGGCCGTGACCGTGCCGCTCGCCTTCGGGACGATGATCCTCGTGAGCCTCTCGACGCGCAGCCGGCTACCCGGCGACCTCTCACGCACCTTCGCCCGGATGCACGTTCCCGAACGCGTCGGCATGGGCATCGACCGTCTGCCGGGCCGCGCCGACGACGAACCGGGGCGCGACCGGACCGCGGACGGCCCGTCGACGGAGGGCCCGGACCGGCATCCGAGGGGCTGACCGCTCACCGTTCGTCGCGGCGCAGCGACCGTCCGTCGCAGAGACCGCGGGATTCGGCGTGTGACCCACGACACCTGATTGTGTGTGACCTGCGCCTCACCCACTCTGTTCTCCGTAGTGCCGTCACATGCGACGCGGCGGCAAACGAATCCCGATGGAGGACACCGTGTCAACCAATCCCACAGTGGCTGCACCCGTGCCGACGGGCGAGCAGTTCGTCGAGATGCAGCACAGCCCCCAATTCCAGGAACTCAAGTCCAGGCTGCGCAGGTTCGTGTTCCCGATGACCGCGTTCTTCCTCGTCTGGTACGCGGTCTACGTCCTGCTCGGCGCGTTCGCCGACGGTTTCATGGCGATCAAGGTCTGGGGCGACATCAACGTCGGACTCATCCTCGGCCTGCTGCAGTTCATCACCACCTTCGTGATCACCGGCCTCTACGTGCGCTTCGCGAACCGTCAGCTCGACCCGCGCGCCGAGGCGCTCCGCAACGAGATGGAAGGCGCGACCCTGTGAAGACCCTCGACCTCGCCGCCACCGTCGGCAGTCCCGTAGTCAACATCTCGATCTTCGTCGCCTTCGTCGCGGTGACGATGTACATCGTCATCCGGGCCAGCAAGAACAACAACTCGGCCGCGGACTTCTTCACCGGCGGCCGCGGATTCTCCGGCCCGCAGAACGGCATCGCGATCGCCGGCGACTACCTGTCGGCGGCCAGCTTCCTCGGCATCGCCGGCGCCATCGCGGTCTACGGCTACGACGGATTCCTGTATTCGATCGGCTTCCTCGTCGCCTGGCTCGTGGCCCTGCTGCTCGTCGCCGAACTCCTGCGCAACACAGGCAAGTTCACGATGGCCGACGTGCTCAGCTTCCGGCTCAAGCAGCGCCCCGTCCGGCTGGCCGCCGCCATCTCGACGCTCGCGGTATCGCTGTTCTACCTGCTCGCCCAGATGGCCGGCGCCGGCGGGCTCGTCGCCCTGCTGCTCGACATCGACAGCCGTCTCGGCCAGTCGATCGTGATCGCCGTCGTCGGCGCCCTGATGATCGTCTACGTCCTCGTCGGCGGCATGAAGGGCACCACCTGGGTGCAGATCATCAAGGCGGTCCTGCTCATCAGCGGCGCGGCCATCATGACCTTCATCGTGCTCGCCAAGTTCGGCATGAACCTCTCCTCGATCCTCGGCTCGGCCCAGGACGCGATCGCCGGTTCCGCAGACGAACAGGTCGCGGCGCGTGACGTTCTCGCCCCCGGCGCCCAGTACGGCGGTTCGCTGGAGTCCAAGATCAACTTCCTGTCGCTGGCCATCGCGCTGGTCCTTGGCACCGCCGGCCTGCCCCACGTCCTGATGCGCTTCTACACGGTCCCGACCGCGAAAGAGGCCCGCAAGTCGGTGGTCTGGGCGATCGCGCTCATCGGCGCCTTCTACCTGTTCACCCTGATCCTCGGCTACGGCGCGGCCGCCCTGGTCGGACCCGACAAGATCCTCGCCGCGGCCGGCGGCCAGAACGCGGCGGCCCCGCTGCTTGCTTTCGAACTCGGCGGTGTGGTGCTCCTCGGGGTCATCTCGGCGGTGGCGTTCGCGACGATCCTCGCGGTGGTCGCCGGTCTCGCCATCACCGCGTCGGCGTCCTTCGCCCACGACATCTACGCGTCGGTCATCAAGCGCAACAAGGTGAGTGAGGACGACCAGGTCCGCGTCTCGCGCTACACCGTTGTCGTGCTGGGCGTCCTCGGTATCGTGCTCGGCATCCTCGCCAACGGGCAGAACATCGCCTTCCTGGTGGCGCTCGCCTTCGCGATCGCCGCGGCGGCCAACCTGCCGACCATCGTGTACTCCCTCTACTGGAAGCGGTTCAACACCCGCGGCGCCCTGTGGAGCATGTACGGCGGCCTGATCTCCACGATCGTCCTGATCGTCTTCTCCCCCGCCGTCTCCGGCTCGGCGTCGTCGATGATCCCGGGCGCCGACTTCGCGTGGTTCCCGCTGGCCAACCCGGGCATCGTCTCGATCCCGCTGGCCTTCGTCCTCGGCATCATCGGCACCCTGACCTCGCCGTCGGACACCGGCGACGTCGAGCGCAGCGCGGAGATGGAGGTCCGTTCCCTCACGGGCATCGGCGCGGAGAAGGCCGTGCAGCACTAGAGGTTTCGACAGATCCACCGCTGTTCGGCAGACCCGCCGCCCGATCGGGTGGCGGGTCTGCCGATGTCTGGTGGGGCGTCCCCGTGAACGGCGAGCACCGACGTCGACGAACTGGCGCTTCCGGACGTGTCTGGGCAGATCCGAGATCCCGGGTCACTGTTCGATCCGCGACGTGCGGTCCAGGCAGACGTCGGAGTGTGACGTCCTCGTCGTCGACTGCGAGAAAACCGTTGGCGTCGAACGCCGTTCAGGCATCCTGGATCCGCGCGAACGGCCGCGCCGCCTCGAGCTCGAACGCCAGCTCCAGCAGCGTCTTCTCGTCGCCCAGGTCGGCGGCGAACTGGATGCCGATCGGGATGCCGTTCGTCGACTGCGCGAGCGGCAGGCTGATGGCCGGGGTGCCTGCGGTGTTGTTGGCGGGAGTGAACGCGACGTAGCGGGTGAGGCGGTCCATCGCCTCGTCGAAATCGACGCCCGGATCGAGGTAGCCGATCTCCGGGGGCGTGTGCCCGAGCGTCGGCGAGAGGATGACGTCGAACTGGTCGTGGAGGCTCCGGAACGCAGCGGTGGCCCGGCGAAGGCCGCGGATCGACGACGGCATCCGGTAGAGATGGCGAAGGCAATGGCGGGACAGGCCGCGGGTCAGTCCGTCGAGCTGCTTGCGGTCGAATCCCTTGTCGAACAACCTCTTTCCGGTGCGGTCCAACGCGAAGGCGAGCAGGGCCCAGTAGTCGATGAACTGCCGGACGTAGGCGCGGTCGACCGGCAGCGGCACCATCTCGGTGCGGTGGCCCAGCGTCTCGACCAGTTCGGCGATGTCGGTCACGGCCTTGTGGGTCTCGCGGTCGAGCAGCTGCCCGGTGAGCGGTTCGGTGACCAGCGCGATCTTCAGGCGCCTGGCCCCCGGTCCCTCCACCAGCCCCACCGGCGGCAGGTCGCCGACCGGCCGGATGCGCTCGGCGTCGGCGATGAATCGCGCGGTGTCGCGCACGGTCCGGCTCACGATCCCATTGCTCACGAGGTCGATCGGGGCGTCCTTGGTCTCCTTCGCCGGCGCGGTCCGCCCGCGGGTCGGCTTCAGGCCCACGAGTCCGCACGCGGCCGCCGGGATGCGGATGGAGCCGCCGCCGTCGTTGGCGTGCGCGATCGGCAGTGCGCCGGCGGCCACCAGCGCCGCCGAACCGCCCGACGACCCGCCGGCCGAGTAGTCGGTGTCCCATGGGTTGCGCGTGGGCTCGCGGTCGACGAACTCGGTCGTGGCGGTGAGCCCGAACGCGGGCAGCGTCGTCGCGCCGACGATGTTGACACCGGTGGCCAGGAACTGGTCGGTGAACGCCTCGTTCGCCGTCGCCGGGCGGTCCGACACGGCTGCCGATCCGTACCGGGTCGGCAGACCCGCGTACTCGGTGTTGTTCTTGATGGCCGACGGCACCCCGGCGAACGCACCATGCGGAAAGTCGTTGTCGACGGCGCGCTTTCGCGCACGTTCCCGGTCGTCGAACGCGATCGCGTTCAGTACCGGGTTGACCTTGTCGATCCGCGCCAGTGCCGCCTCGACGGCCTCGTCGGACGAGATCTCGCCCGCCGCGATCCGCTCCGCGATGCCGACGCCGTCCAACTCCCCGAGCGCGTCGTCTGTGAACGCATGAACCCTCTTCATGCCCGGACCATATCGTTACTCGGGCCTACTCGGGGCTGCTGACGGAAAACGCCAGGACGTCGTCCACGAGCTCGGTCGCATACGACTCGTCGACCGGCAACCCGAACACCGCGTGGTGATAGAGCGGGGCGATCACGTGGTCGAGGAGCTGACGCACCGACGGCGTCGACTCGCCGCGGCCCCGCGCCCGGGCGATCATCTCCTCGGCCTGCTCCCGGCGGATCTCCCAGCACGGGCACACCTCGACGACGTCGTCTCGGGCGGACACCATCGCGCGCAGATACGCGCGTCGCTTCGGCCGTCCGATGTCGGCGGCGATGATGCGGGCCCACTCGGCGACGTCCCCGCGGAGACCCCCGGTGTCCGGTAGCGGCTCCCCCTGGGTGAGGGCGGCCACCGCCACCTCCCCGAGCAGTGCGTCGATCGACCCCCAGCGACGATAGATGCTGGTGGGGTTCACGCCGGCGAGGTCGGCGACCTGCGGGATCGTCATCGTCTCGCGCTGTCCCGCGCCCACGAGTTGCCCGACCGCGGTGAACACGGCCGATTGCACCCGCGCGCTGCGGCCGCCGGGTCGCCTGGAGGCCCCGGGTCGCTTCGGCTCCCCGGAAGCGGGAGTGTCCGCCCGGGCGTTCGCATCACCGGTAGCCATGCGACCATTATTGCAAATCCAATTGCTTTTAGAGTCGGGTCGCACGTATCGTCAGGCTTAATGCAAAGCATTTTGCGTTAAGGAGACGAGATGGCACCGCTGCACCCGCATCGCGCGTTCTGGCTGATCGCCGCGACCTACGTGATGGTGCTGTTCGCCTCGGCCGCACCGTCGCCGCTCTACCCCGTCTACCAGGAACTCTGGGGCTTCTCCGCCCTGACGCTGACCCTGGTGTTCGCCGTCTACGTCGTGACGATGCTGTTGAGCCTGTTGACCGTCGGATCGTTGTCCGACCACATCGGACGTCGCCCGGTCCTCGCCGTCGCGCTGGCCCTCCTGATCGGCAGCATGATCCTGTTCGTGGTCGCCGGCGACGTCGGCACCCTGCTCGCGGCCCGGGCACTTCAGGGCCTGGCGACCGGTGCGGCGATGGGCACGCTGACCGCCACCACCGTCGACCTCCAGCCCACCGCACGACTGGGTTCGACGATCATCGGCGCCGCCCCGGCATTCGGCCTCGCCACCGGCGTCGGCGTCGCCGGGTTGCTCGTCGAATACGCGCCGGCGCCCCGCGTCCTCGTCTACGAGATCATCCTGGGCCTGTTCGCGGCGCTCCTGATCGCCCTGCTCGTCGTCCCCGAGACCCGGGACGCCGCCGGGTTCCGCTCCCGGCGTCACCTGGCAGCGACCATCGCGCCCCGGGCGCGCGTCCCCCGCGAGGTCCGAGGCGTCTTCCTCGCCGCGGTGCCCACGCTCATCGCGACCTGGTCGCTGGGCGGCCTCTACCTCTCGCTCGGATCGTCGGTCGTCGCCAAGGTGTTCGGGGTCGCCAACCACGGCTGGGCCGGCCTCATCCTGTTCTCCTTCTTCGCCAGCGCGACGGTCACGTCCCTGTTCGTGACCGTCCGCACGGCGGCGGCCAAGCAGGCCTACGGCTATCCGACCCTCGCGCTGGGCGTGCTGCTCTCGCTGTCCGGGGTGCTCGCCGAGTCGCTCCCGCTCTACATCCTCGGCTCGATCGTCGCCGGATCCGGCTGGGCGGCGACCTTCCTCAGCGCGATGGACACGATCACCGCGGCGACCCCGCAGGCCCAGCGCGGCCAGGTCTTCTCGTCGGTGTTCGTCGCGAGCTACCTGGCGTTCAGCGTGCCGGCCGTGATCGCGGGGGTCGTGGTGCCGCACATCGGACTCCGCGCCACGGTCATCGGCTACGTCGGCTACGTCCTGGTGGTCGCGGTGATCGGCGCCGTGCTCGCGGTCGCCACGCGTCGCGCGGCGGCCCGTGCGGCGACCTCGCCCTCGGTGCGCGTCGAGGACCGAGAGGCGGCACCCGCCGACCGGTGACCGGCCGGGACCGTCACCGGTCCCGCACGCCCACCATGCGCGTCGCGAGGTCCGCGTAGAACCGTCCCATCTCCTCCGGGGACAGCCCCTTCTCCGGCCGGTACCAGCGCGCGACGTCGATGCCCATCGACAGCATCGCGTTCGTGGTGGCCTGCGCGTCGGCGACATCGAAGTCGCCGGCGGCGATGCCCGCGTCGACGATCGCGCGCACCCGGCGGGTGATCTCTCGACGCAGTTCCATGACCGTGTCGAGGTGCTCGGGCGCCAGCGCGGCCAGTTCGTAGTTCACCACCCGCCCGCCGACGTGCTCGCGCGCGTGATGTCCGGTGAACGCCGAGATCACCGCCCGGAGCCTCGCTGCGGGCGGGGCCGACGCGTCGTCGACGTCGTCGATCACGTCCAGGATGCGCCGGTGCCCCGCCTCGGAGAGCTCGAACAGCAGCTCCTCCTTGGAGCGGAAGTGCACGTAGACCGCGGCCGAGCTCATCTTCGCGCCGTTGGCGATGTCGCGCGTCGTGGTGGCGTTGAACCCCTTGGCGGCGAAGGCCTCGAGCGCGGCCGCGAGCAGTCGCTGACGTGCCGCCGCCGATTTCGACGACGTCCCGGTCGACGAGACCACACCTCACCCCTGTCCGCTGCGATGGTTGTCGCCCGCCGTGAGCCGATTGACACAGCACATCGGGCGGGGCATAGTGCAACATATCACTAAGCAAGCGCTTAGTCAGCGGGCGGTCGACCGGGAAATCCCACGTCACATCGCCTGCGACCGGTGTCGCCGAACACCCGGCAACCCTCGACAGGAGTAGAAGAACCCATGCAGCTGAAGTTCAGTCCGGAGGAAGAGGCGTTCCGCGAGGAACTGCGCAGCATCTTCGCGAAGGTCCCCGAGGACCTGCGCAAGCGCAACGAAGAGGGGAAGCTCAACTACCCCGACGACATCATCACCTCGGCGCGCATCCTCAACGAGCACGGCGTGCATGTTCCGAACTGGCCGGTCGAGTGGGGCGGCAAGGACTGGACCCCGATCCAGTTCCACATCTACCGCGAGGAGATGAACCTGGCGTTCGTGCCCGAGCCGCTGCCGTTCAACGCCGGCATGATCGGCCCCGTGATCGCCCAGTTCGGCTCGCAGGAGATGAAGGAACGCTTCCTGCCGAAGACCGCCAACCTCGACATCTGGTGGTGCCAGGGATTCTCCGAGCCCGAGGCCGGCTCCGACCTCGCCTCCCTCAAGACCCGCGCGGTCCGCGACGGCGACCACTACGTCATCAACGGCCAGAAGACCTGGACCACGCTCGGCCAGTTCGCCGACTGGATCTTCCTGCTCGCCCGCACCAACCCGGACGTCAAGAAGCAGGCCGGCATCAGCATGTTCCTGATCCCGATGGACACCCCGGGCATCGAGCTGCGTCCGATCCAGCTGATCGACGGCAGCTACGAGGTCAACGAGGTCTTCTTCAACGACGTCAAGGTGCCCGCCGAGAACATGGTCGGCGAGGAGAACAGCGGCTGGACCCAGGCCAAGTTCCTGCTGGGCAACGAGCGCAGCGGCATCGCCCGCGTCGGCTACACCAAGACCAACCTCGCCCGCGCAAAGCGTCTCGCCGCGCAGACCAAGACCGCTCACGGCACCCTGCTCGACGACCCGCTGTTCGCCGCCCGGCTCGCCGAGGTGGAGAACGAGCTGCTGGCCCTCGAGGTCACCCAGCTGCGCGTGGCCGCGTCGTCGGCCGACGGCAAGCCGAACCCGGCGTCGTCGCTGCTGAAGCTCAAGGGCAGCCAGCTGCAGCAGGCCGCCAAGGAGCTCCTCGCCGACATCGCCGGCCCGGATTCGCTCCCGGTCGCCGAGGTCGCCGCCGACGCCCCGAACGGCAGCGCCCGGGTGTCGGCACCCGAGTGGGCCCAGCTGGCCGCGCCGGAGTACCTCAACTACCGCAAGGTCTCGATCTACGGCGGCTCCTCGGAGGTCCAGCGCCAGATCATCGACAAGGCCGTCCTCGGCCTCTGATCCCCTGATCTGTCGAGCCCGCTGACCACCCGAAACATCACAGAGCAAGGACAACAATGGATTTCGAGCTTTCCGAAGAGCAGGGGATGCTGCGCGACACCGTGCGCGAGGTCCTCACCAAGAACTACGACGTCGAGACCCTGCGCAAGGTGACCGACACCGATCTCGGCTGGAGCGAGAAGGTGTGGAACTCGCTGGCCGAGATCGGCATCCTCGGCCTCACCTTCCCCGAGTCCGAGGGCGGCATGGACGCCGGCCCGGTGGAGTTCACCAGCGTCATGACCGAGCTCGGCCGCGCCCTGGCGCCGGAGCCGTACCTCGACTCGGTCCTCGTGCCGGGTTCGCTCCTCGGCATCGCCGACGACGCCACCCGCGCCGAGCTGCGCCAGGGCCTCGCCTCCGGCGAACTGCTGATGGCGTTTGCGCACAACGAGCCCGGTGACCGCTGGCCGGTCGCCGCGGTGGCCACCACCGCGACCGCCGACGGCGTGCTCAACGGCACCAAGACGCTTGTCGGACACGGCGACTGCGCGCACAAGCTGATCGTGTCGGCCCGCGTCGGCGACGAGATCGGGCTGTTCCTGATCGACGCCGACGCCGCCGGCGTCACCCGCACCGCGTACCGCACGCACGACCGTCGTCGCGGCGCCGAGATCACCTTCGCCGACGCCAAGGCCACCCGCCTGGGCTCCGGCGACGCCTCGCAGGTCATCGCCGACACCGAGGTCGGCATCCAGACCGCCCTGTGCGCCGAGGCGCTCGGCATCATGGAGCGCAGCCTCGAGCTGACCGTCGAATACCTGAAGTCGCGCAAGCAGTTCGGCGTTCCGCTGGCCACCTTCCAGGCCCTCACCCACCGCGCTGCCGACATGTACGTGCAGCTCGAGCTCGCCCGCAGCCTCGACCTGTACGCGATCTCGGCGCTCGCCGACGGCATCGCCGACCCGACCATCGCGTCGCGTGCCAAGCTGCAGACCTGCCGCTCAGCACGTCACATCGGCCAGGAGGCCATCCAGATGCACGGCGGCATCGGCATGACCGCCGAGTACCCGATCGCCCACTACGTGAGCCGGCTGACCGCCATCAGCCACACCCTCGGCGACGCGGACGCCCACGTCGCCAAGCTGGCGAAGGATCTCGGCTCCTACGACATGATCAAGGTCGGCTGACACCTCGACCCCCGGGGACCACGGGCCGCGAGGGCCGGGCGAGCGCTTCTCGCCGGACCTTCGCGGCCCGCCCCTTTTTCTCAGGAGCACGGGCGCCGAATCCCGGCTCCTCCCACCCCTGTGCCCCGCCCACCGATACTGTTCTCTCCGACACCGTCGGCGAGCGAGAGGGATTCGGATGGAACTGTTGCGTGACAACCTGGCCGCGGGGGCGTCGTTCAGCCTGGTCGGCATCGCCCTTCTCGTGCTCGGATTCGTCGCCCTCGATCTGGTGACCCCGGGGAAGCTGCGTCAGCTCGTCTGGATCGAGCACAACCGCAACGCGGTCATCCTGACCACGTCCATGGTCATCGGCCTGTCGATCGTGCTGGTCTGCTCGGTCATCGACACCGAGCTCCTCGTCCTGTGGCGCGCGCTCCTGCACACCGTCGCCTACGTCGTCCTGGCCATCGCGGTGATGATGTGGTCGTTCGTGCTCATCGACTGGCTCACCCCCGGCAAGCTGGGCACGCTGCTGCTGGAGGAGAACGACGAGCACCCCGCCGGCTGGATCACCGCCGCGGTCTTCGTCGGCGTCGGCGCGGTCATCGGCATCACCCTGCTGGTCTGAGCTCGCCCCAAGCCGCATCCCGCGGACGGCAGACCCTTATTGACGGTCCGCCAACAACCTATTGACGATGCGCCAACAAGCCCATACTGTTGGCGACCATGACCGCAGCACTCATCGAAGAGTCCATCGAGATCGACGCCACCCCGGAGCAGGTCTGGTCGGTGATCTCCGATCTCGAGCGCATGGGCGAGTGGAGTCCGCAGTGCAAGAAGATGCTCATCCGCGGCGGCACCGTCGGGTTGGGGACCAGGACCATCAACATCAACCGCCGGGGCCCGCTGGTGTGGCCCACGACCTCGAAGGTCGTGCGGTTCGAACCGAACAGGGAGATCGCGTTCCGCGTCGCCGAGAACCACACCGTGTGGAGCTACACCATCACGCCGGGCGACTCGGGTGTCACCCTCACCGAACGTCGCGAGGTCAACGGATCGACCACCAAGATCTCGTCGATCCTCGTCGACAAGCTCTTCGGCGGCGTCGAGTCCTTCGAGACCGAGCTCAAGCTCGGGATGGCCGAGACCCTCGGCAGGATCAAGCGCGCCGCCGAGAAGCGTCTCGACCGCGTCTGATCCGACGCGACCCGCCGACCCTCCCCGGTCAGTTCCCGCTGAGTTTCTCCATCAGCTCGGGGAGGTCGGCGACCGAGTCGATGACGTGGTCCGGGTAGGGCCCGAACTCGTCTCGCTGCAACGCCTCCAGCGCCTCCTCGCGGAACTTCCCGGTTCGCACCAGCACACCGATGAGCGCCGACGCCTGGGCGCCCAGGACGTCGTTGTGCATGTCGTCGCCGACCATCACCACCTGGTTGGGCTCGAGACCCAGCAGGTCGGTGGCGGCGCGGAACCCCAGGGGCGACGGCTTTCCGATCGCCTTGATCTTGCGGCCCGACGCCTTGTCCAGACCCTCGAGATAGACCCCGGTGTCGATCGAGAGCCCCTCTGCCGTCGACCAGGTCATCGACCGGTGCATGGCGATCACCGGGATGCCGTCGAGGAGCAACTCGAGCACCTTCGACAGCGCGGCGTGGGTGAACACCGGGCCGGCGCCGCCGAGCACGACCACCTCGGCCTCCGACGGCTCGTCGGTGAGCTCGACGCCGGTCATGTCCTCGGCGATCCTGCCCTGGTTGAGAACCCACACCCGCTTGCCCGGGAACTGCGCCGCGACGTACTCGGCGGTGAGCGCGGCCGCGGTCAGGATCTCGTCCGGGTCGACCTCGAAACCGCAGCCGCGGAGCAACTCGGCGATCTCGTTGCGCGAGCGGGAAGTGGTGTTGGTCAAGAACATCCGCGGATACCCGCGGTCGGCGAGTCGGGAGACGGCCTCCACCGCACCGGGCAGAGCCTTCCACGAGGTGACCAGCACCCCGTCGATGTCCAGCAACAGACCCAATCCCATGGCATGAATGTAGTCCGCGGGTCGGGGCGACGCAGGACGGGCACGCTCACCCGTCGCACGCCGCGGCGGGTCGCCGCCGGGGAGGCGAACCGCGTCGCCGACCCCACCTGGCATGCTGAGCGCATGCGTACCGTTGCAGAGCACCAGGCCGTCGTCGCGGCACTGTTCGACGCTCCTCAGCCCGTCCGCCTGCCGACTCCCGAGGCGCTCGGGTGCGCCACCCTCGCCGACGTCGACGCCCCGCTGTCGCTGCCCGGCTTCGACAACTCCGCAATGGACGGATTCGCCGTCCTCGCGGCCGATCTCGCCTCCGCGAGCCCCGAACGACCGGTGACCCTCCCGGTCACCGAGGACATCCCGGCCGGCCGCACCGACCCGCTCGCCCTGGCCCCCGGCACGGCGCACCGGATCATGACCGGCGCCCCCCTTCCCGCAGGCGCCGACGCGGTTGTTCCCGTCGAGCTGACCGACGCCGTGGTCGGTCCGGGCGAGGCCGCACCGCAGGTCACGTTCACCGCGCCGATCGACGCCGGCAAGCACATCCGCCGCGCCGGCTCCGACATCTCCGCCGGATCGCGCGCCCTGCCGGCCGGCACCGTGATCGGCGCACCCCAGATCGGCCTGCTCGCCGCTCTCGGCGTCACCGAGGTGACCGTCGGCCGTCTGCTTCGCGTGGTGGTGCTGTCCACCGGGTCGGAGCTCGTCGAACCCGGTAAGCCGTTGCGGCACGGGCAGATCTACGAATCCAACGGCGCCATGCTCACCGCCGCGGTGACCGAGGCCGGGGCACTCGGGCGCCACGTGCACTTCGTGCCCGACGACATCGCGGGCTTCCTGTCCCGGCTCGACGAGGTCGCCGACGACGCCGACCTCATCATCACCTCCGGCGGGGTCAGCGCCGGCGCGTTCGAGGTCGTGAAGGAAGGCCTGTCCTCGACCGGGTCGGTCGAGTTCGTGAAGGTCGCGATGCAGCCGGGCATGCCGCAGGGCTGCGGGCACTACCGGGGCGTCCCGATCATCACGCTGCCCGGCAACCCGGTCAGCGCACTGGTCTCCTTCGAGGTGTTCATCCGACCCGCGCTGCGCGCCGCGATGGGTCTCGACCCGAACCGGCGCTCGGTCACCGCGCGCCTCGGCGGCGACATCCACTCGCCGCGGGGCAAGCGACAGTTCCTCCGCGGAGTCCTGCGGTCCGAGTCCGCCGGCGACACCGTCGTCGACCCGATCGGGCCGCCGGCGTCGCACCATCTGCGGTACCTCGCCGAGGCGGAGGTCCTCATCGACGTGCCGGCCGACGTCGACGAACTGCCCGCCGGATCGTCGGTGGACGTACACGTGCTGCGCTGAGCTCTAAGCTGGACGCGTGCCGCATCCGCCCTGGATGCGCCAGACCCGCCCAACGGCCCGGACCGGGCCCCACAGGAGGTAGATCGTGGCCAGACGTCCGCGTCCGGACGACCCAGCCGACACCGGTCGTGTCGCACATTTCCTCGACCTGGCCCGCGAGACCATCCCGCCGATCCACCCGGCCGGCATCCCGTTCGTCGCCGCCCCCGCGACCATCGCCCTGCTCGGTCGGCGGCATCGCTGGATCGCCCGCCCCGCGGCCCTGACGGCCGGTGCGTGCGCGGCCTTCTTCCGGCATCCGTCACGGGTCCCGCCGACCGAGCCCGGCGTCGTGGTCGCCCCCGCCGACGGCACGATCGCACTGGTCGACGAGGCCGTCCCGCCCGCCGAGTCCGGGCTGGGGACCGACCCGCTCCCCCGCGTCTCGACCTTCCTGTCGATCTTCGACGTCCACGTGCAACGGGTACCCATCGCCGGCACGGTCACCGCGGTGACCCACACGCCGGGGGCGTTCCTGTCCGCGGACCTGCCCGAGGCGAGCCGCGACAACGAGCGGACCACCATGACAATCCGCACCACGGCCTCCGGCGGCGGTCCCGGACCCGAGCTCGCCGTCGTGCAGATCGCGGGGCTGATCGCCCGGCGCATCGTGTGCAAACCACAGGTGGGCGACGCCCTGCGCCTCGGTGACACCTACGGCCTCATCCGCTTCGGGTCCCGCGTCGACGTGTACTTCCCCGCCGGCACCCGGCCCCGCGTGTCGGTCGGACAGCGCGCCGTCGGCGGCGAGACCCCGTTCGCCTACCTGGACCTCTAGCCCCGGGCACCCCGTGAATCCCTCAGCAGCGAACTCCTCCGACAGTCCGCGCCGGACGGGTGCCGGTCTCCCGCGCACCTCGCCCTCGCAGAAGACGGCCGCGCACATGCCGACCCGGACCCCCACCGCCCGGTCGGCCCGTCGCCAGGCCCAGCACGCCCACGCCGTCCCGGCGAAGGAGCCGGAACGCCGGCGACTACGCCGCCAGGCCCAGGCCGGCCGCATCATCATCCCGTCGTCGCTGACGATCCTCGCGATCTGCGCCGGCCTGACCGCGATGCGCGCGGCCGCCACCGGCGACATCGACGCCGCGATGGCACTGCTCGTCGCGGCCGCGCTCCTCGACGGCATCGACGGCCGGGTCGCGCGGCTCATGGGCGCGACCAGCAAGATCGGCGCCGAGATCGACTCCCTCGCCGACGCCATCAACTTCGGCGTCGTCCCGGCGATGATCGTCTACTTCCATCTGCTCTCGGGCCACAACCTCGGGTGGGCGCTGTCGCTGGTCTACTGCTGCGCGATCGTGCTGCGCCTCGCCCGGTTCAACACCCTCCTCGACGACGAGGAGGCGCCCGGCTACACCCGGGACTTCTTCGTGGGTGTGCCCGCACCCGCGGCGGCGATCGCCGCGCTGTTGCCCATCGGGCTGGCCCAGCAGTTCGGCGACGGCTGGTGGACCTCGATGCCGGCCGTCGGCGGTTGGCTCGTGCTCGTCGCGTTCCTCGCGGTCAGCCGCATCCCGACCGCGTCGCTGAAGACCGCGTCCATCCCGCCGCGCGCCATCGCCGGACTCCTCATCCTCGTCGCGATCGGCGCCGCGCTGCTCCTGACGTACCCGTACATCCTGATGATCATCGCGATCCTGGGGTACGCGGCCCACATCCCGTTCGCGTGGCGGTCCAAGCGCTGGGTGGCCTCCCGGCCGGAGTACTGGGAGGACAAGCCCGCCGAACGTCGCGCCCAGCGTCGGGCGATGGCGCGGACGACTCCCGGCGGCCGCCGCCGACGCCCCGTCCTCAAGTCCCAGCGCCGGCTCGGCCTGAACCGGCCCACCGGCAATCCCGCACCGGCGGAGGGCCCTGACGCCGGGGACCGGCCCACGGCCCCGACGGCAGCCGCCGGCGACACGGCCGGAGACCCCACGACCGAAAGCGAGACCCGATGAGCAGCCCGGTGTCGTTGACCCTGACCGCTCGGCTCAACACCTCCGCGGCCGAGGCACGGCGCGGGATCATCCGCGTGCACCCGGAGGTGCTCACCGCCTTGTCGTTGCGAGAATGGGACGCGGTCTCGATCACCGGCGCGCGGGTCACGGCCGCGGTGGTCGCGGCGACCGACCCGTCCGCGCCCACCGGCGTCGCACTGCTCGACGAGATCCTGTTCTCCAACGCCGGTGTCAAGGAGAACGCCTCCGTCGTGCTCGCCCCGGTGACGGTGCACGGCGCGACCCGCGTCGTGGTCAGCGGTTCGGTGCTGGCGTCGCAGTCCATCACCGAGTCCACCCTGCGGCGAGCACTGCTCGGCAAGGTGGTCTCGGTCGGCGACGCCGTGTCGCTGCTCCCCCGCGACCTCGGCCCCGAGCTCGCGGCGACGGCCGCGACGCGCGCACTGGCGCGCTCGGTGGGCATCACCTGGACCACCGAGCTGCTCACGGTCACCGCCACGGACCCGGTGTCGCCGGTGAGCGTGCAGACCAACACCGCGGTCCTGTGGTCGACGACCGCCGGGGTCGTGCCCCCGATCGGCGATCGCGTCAGCGCGCACTCGCCCACCATGCCGGGTGCGGCCGGCTTCGTGCCCGCGTCGCCGACGCTCACCACCCCGGCCGACCGGTCCGCCACCGCCGGGGCGGCGAGCGCCGTCATCCCGCCCGACGACGTTCCGGTCCGGCCCGTGTCCGAGCTGGTGGGTGTCGACTCGCAGATCACCAAACTGACCGAATGGCTGTCGATCACCCTCGACGAGCCCGACGTCCTCCGCGCACTCGGCGCCGCGCCGCGACTCGGCGTGCTCGTGACCGGCCCCGCGGGCGGGGGCAAGGCCACGCTGGTCCGATCCGTCTGCGCCAAGCGCACTCTCGTCACCGTCGACGGACCCACGACCGGCGCGACCGAGGCGTCCACCCGGCTGCGCACCATCTCCGACGCCGTCGCCCGGGCGCGGGCCACCGGCGGCGTGCTGCTCGTCACCGACATCGACGCCCTCCTGCCGGCCGAACCGGAGCCGGTGGCGACGCTCATCCTCGACGAGCTGCGCACGGGCATCTCCGACGGCCGCATCGCCCTGATCGCCACCACCGCCGAACCCGCCCTGCTCGACTCGCGCCTGCGCGACCCGTCGCTGTGCGACCGCGAGCTGGTCCTCGGCCTGCCCGACGCCGCGACCCGGGCCCGGCTGCTCTCGGCCATCCTGTCCACGGTCCCCACCGAGGGCGACCTCGACCTCGATTCCGTGGCCGCCCGCACCCCCGGCTTCGTCGCCGGCGACCTCGCCGCGCTCGCCCGGGAAGCCGCGCTGCGGGCCGCGACCCGGGCCAGCGCGAACAAAGAGGACCCGAAGCTGCGCACCGAGGACCTGGTGGGCGCCCTCGAGGTCATCCGGCCCGTCTCCCGATCGGACTCGCCCGAGGTGGCACTGGGTTCGATCACGCTCGCCGACGTCGGCGACATGGTCGAGACCAAGCAGGCCCTCACCGAGGCGGTCCTGTGGCCGCTGCAGCATCCCGACACCTTCGCCCGACTCGGCGTCGACCCGCCCCGCGGCGTCCTGTTGTTCGGTCCGCCGGGCTGCGGCAAGACCTTCGTCGTGCGTGCGCTCGCGGCCTCCGGCCGGTTGTCGGTGCACACCGTGAAGGGCGCCGAACTCATGGACAAGTGGGTCGGCGCGTCGGAGAAGGCGGTCCGCGACCTGTTCGCCCGCGCCCGGGAGTCAGCGCCGTCGCTGATCTTCCTCGACGAGGTCGACGCCCTCGCGCTCCGACGCGGGCAGTCGACCGACTCCGGCGTCACCGACCGCGTGGTTGCGTCGCTGCTCACCGAACTCGACGGCGTCGAGCCCCTGCAGGACGTGGTCGTGCTCGGCGCCACCAACCGGCCCGACCTCATCGACCCGGCACTCCTGCGTCCCGGCCGGCTCGAGCGACTCGTGTTCGTGCCGCCGCCGGATGCGGCCGCGCGGGCCGACATCCTGCGCACCAGCGGTCGCGACGTCCCGCTCGACGGGGTCGACCTCGACGAACTCGCCGCCGATCTCGAGGGGTACTCGGCGGCGGACTGTTCGGCGCTGCTGCGCGAGGCCGCGCTGTCGGCGATGCGTCGTGACATCGACGCGGCCGTCGTGACCGCCGGCGACGTCGCCGAGGCCCGCTCCCGGGTCCGGCCGTCGCTCGATCCCGCCCAGGTCGAGAACCTGCGGGCCTACGCCGAGCGACGCGTCGACTGACCTCGGGCGATCACGCCCGGGAAGACCGGTGCCGCCGGGCTATTCGACGTTGACCAGATAGAACACCGACGACCCGCCGCCGGCCGCCTGGGGCGAGGCGCCGACCTGCACCCAGTAGGTGGTGCCCTCCTTGGTCCCCGACAGCACGGCCACCGACTGGCCGCCCTCGCTCGAGCGGTGCGACTCGGTGAACCCCGCCTCGGTCAGCTTCTTCGTCGCGGCGTCGAGCTGGTTACCGGCGTTCGCCGGTCCCTGCACGGTCACCTCCCAGCCGTCGGATCGGTTGCCGCTCGCCGAGAGGACGTGGCCGTCGATCAGCGGCACCTGCGAGACCGGGAAATCGGACGGCAGGGGAACCCCGTCCGGACCTGCCTGTTCCTCGTCGCCGCAACCCGCCAGCACCCATCCGGCGAGCGCGATCGCCGCGAAGAGCACGAGGAGCCGCCTGAGCCAGTCGAACCGGAACATACCGGCAACGGTAAAGTAGGCGACGCGGGTGATCGCCCGTGACACCCCGCCGGGAGAAAGACGGAGTGCCCTTTTGACTTCTGTGTTGGCTGCGTTGGCAGTGTGTGCGCTTGTCGCGCCCGCAGTCATCCACTGGATCGGCACCCGGGGTTTCTACCTTCTGGCCCTCGCGCCCCTCGGCGCCCTCGTCTGGGTGGTCCTCAACTGGCCGGAGCACGAGCCCGACGCCGCCGTCGTGGAGACGGTGAGCTGGGTGCCGTCCCTCCAGATGGACATCGTCATCAGGTTCGACACCCTGGCAGCGATCCTCTCGGTGCTGATCCTGGGCGTCGGCGCTCTCGTCCTCTGCTACTGCGCCCACTACTTCGACGACAACCGGCCGCGCGTGGCGATGTTCGGCGGCGAGATGATCGCCTTCGCCGCCGCCATGCTCGGCCTGGTCACCAGCGACAACATGCTGGTGCTCTACGTGTTCTGGGAGCTGACGACCGTCCTGTCGTTCATGCTCGTCGGGTTCTACGGGGTGCGTGCGACGGCCCGGCGATCGGCGACGCAGGCGCTGCTGGTCACCACGTTCGGCGGCCTGGCGATGCTCGTCGGCATCATCATGCTCGGCAAACGCGCCGGCACCTACCTGCTCTCGGAGATCATCGCGTCCCCGCCGTCTGGCGTGTACGTCGAGATCGCGATCGTGCTCCTCCTGATCGGCGCACTGAGCAAGTCGGCCATCGTCCCGTTCCACTTCTGGCTGCCGGGCGCCATGGCGGCGCCCACCCCGGTCAGCGCCTACCTGCACGCCGCGGCGATGGTGAAGGCCGGCATCTACCTGATCGCGCGCCTGTCCCCGGCGTTCTCGATGACCGCCAGCTGGAAGATCACGGTGATCGGCCTGGGCGCCTTCACGATGGTGCTCGGCGGCTGGCGGTCGCTGCGCGAACTCGACCTCAAGCTCATCCTGGCCTTCGGCACGGTCTCGCAGCTCGGCTTCATGGCGGTGCTCGTCGGCATGGGCGATGCCAACGTGGCGATGGCCGGTCTCGCGATGCTGGTCGCGCACGCCATGTTCAAGGCGTCGCTGTTCATGGTCGTCGGAATCATCGACCACGCGACCGGAACCCGCGACATCCGCAAGCTCGCCCGACTCGGGCACCGGCTACCGGTGCTGGCGCTCACCGCCGCGGTGGCCGGCGCCAGCATGGCCGGGCTCCCGTTCACGTTCGGGTTCATCGGCAAGGAGACCGCGTTCGCCTCGGTCTGGGACACCGGCGCCCTCACGCCGCTCGAGGCCCACACCGTCGACATCGTCCTGCTGCTCGGCTCGGTCATCACCTGCGCCTACACGCTCCGCTTCCTTTGGGGCGCCTTCGGCCGCAAGGTCCGGCACACCCCGTCCCCGGCCGTCGCGAAGATGCACCCGCCGACCTGGGCGTTCTACCTCTCGCCGGTGGTGCTCGCGATCGCCGGCGTGGCGTCGGGCCTGGTCCCCGGCCCCATCGGCGACCTCTTCGAGCCCTACGCCGAGACCCTCGACGCCTACGGGCACGAGATAGAGCACCTCGCGCTGTGGCACGGCTTCGGGCTGCCGGTGGTGTTCTCGATCATCGTGGTCGTCGGCGGCGCGATCCTGTTCATCGTCATCCGCCGGCTGCGCGACCTGATCTTCCGCTACCGCCCGCTGCTCAACGCGGACCGGATCTACGACGCGGCACTGCGCTCGGCCGACACGATGTCGCTGCTGCTGACCCGCAACACCCAGCGCGGATCGCTGCCGGTCACCCAGGGCGTCATCCTCTGCACCGCGATCCTGTTCCCGACGATCGTGCTGTTCGTCGGGGCACGCGACCGCCTGCAGATCGACAACTCCGCGACGGCGCCGCAGATCGTCATCGGCGGCATCATGATCGCCGCGTCGCTGGCCGCGGTCATCCTGCGCAACCGCCTGGCCGCGACCCTGGTCGTCGGCGTCACCGGCTACGGGTGCGCGATGATGTTCGCCCTCTACGGGGCACCCGACCTCGCGCTCACCCAGTTCCTGGTGGAGACGCTCACCCTCGTGATCTTCGTGCTGGTGCTGCGCAAGCTGCCCGCCGAACCGGAGAAGCGCCACGCGACCGGCTTCAAGCCGTTGCGCGCGCTCATCGGCATCGCCTTCGGCGCCGCCCTGGTGCTCATCGGCCTGTTCGCCGCATCCGCCCGCTCGACCGAGCCGCTCCAGGTCGACCTGCCGGCGGCCGCCTACGAGTACGGCCACGGCAAGAACGCGGTGAACGTCCTGCTGGTCGACATCCGCGCCTGGGACACGATCGGCGAGGTGTCCGTGCTGATCGCCGCCGCGACGGGCGTCGCCTCGATGGTGTTCCGCAACCGGCGCTTCGGCGCGGCTCCCCGCGTCGCCGACGCGATCCGCCTGCAGGCCGGCGACGGAGACGACGATGACGACGATCCGATCCCACCGGACCGCACCACCTGGCTGCTCGGTTCCGGCCTACGCGATCCGCGCCACCGGTCGATGGTCCTCGAGGCGACGACCCGCCTGCTGTTCCCGACCATGGTCGTGCTGTCGGTCTACTTCTTCTACGCCGGCCACAACGCGCCGGGCGGCGGCTTCGCCGGCGGTCTCGTCATGGGCCTGGCACTCGTCCTGCGCTACCTCGCCGGTGGCCGTTACGAGCTGGGCGAGGCCCTGCCGATCGAGCCCGGCCGCATCCTGGGTGCGGGCCTGGCGATCTCGGCGACGACGGCGGTCACCTCCCTGTTCCTGGGTGCGCCCGCGCTGTCGTCGGCGGTCTTCGAGATCACCGTCCCGGTTCTCGGGGACATCAAGTTCGTCACCGCGCTCTTCTTCGACCTGGGCATCTACCTGATCGTCATCGGCCTGGTCCTCGACGTGCTGCGCAGCCTCGGCGCCCGCCTCGACACCGAGACGACCCCGGCGGCCGGCGCCCTGCGTTCGGTCGCCGCCCAGATCGGTTCCGGCGGGGCGTCCGCCGTCGGCGGGAAGGACCGGGTGGCCCGATGAGCACCGATCTCCCGCTCCTGCTCGTCGTCGGAGGCATGGCCGCCTGCGGCGTCTACCTGCTGATGGAACGCAGCCTGGTCCGGATGCTGTTCGGCCTGCTGCTGTGCGGCAACGCGCTGAACCTGATGATCGTGGTGCTCTCCGGCGGAATGGGCAATCCGCCGATCCTCGGCCAGACCTCGGAGAGCCGGCCCGGCGACGCCGACCCGCTCGCACAGGCGATGGTCCTCACCGCGATCGTCATCACGATGGGTGTCGCGGCCTTCGTCCTGTCCCTCGTCTACCGCCTGTTCGTGATCAACCGCGACGACGACGACGTCGAGGACGACGTCGAGGACGTCAAGATCAAGACCGGTTCACTGGACACCGCGCCCGACCGTGACCGCAGCGACGACCCGGTGACCCTGTCGGACACGCCGATCGGCGACTTCTTCGACGACGAGGGCAATCCCCTCACCCCCGAGGAGGCGGCCGAACGCCACCGCCGGCTGCACGAGACGGACATCATGCCCGACTCGATCAGCGACGTCATCGACGAGATCGGCTCCGACGAGGACGACGATCCCGACGACCCGACCACGGGTACCGGGCTGGTGGACGATCCCGATCTCGTCGGCGAGAAGATCCCCGAGGACGAATCCGACGAGGCGAAGGTCATCGGCGCCGACGGCGAGCCGATCCCGGACGACGCGGCGGCCGACGACCAGGCCACCGACGGCTCCGACGAAACCGATCCCGAAGAAGCCGGTGACGACCGCACTGACGACGACCACGACACCCAGGGAGGCGGCCGATGATCCCGCAGCCCTCCTGGATCCCGGTCCTCATCGCGTTGCCGACCCTGGTGCCGATGCTCGGCGCCGCGTTCTCGCTGCTGATGGGCCGCAGCCCGCAGGTCCAGCGGGTGGTGACGATCGGCGCCATCTCGGTGGCGCTCATCGCGTCCTGCATGCTGCTGTACCTCACCGACCAGCACGGCACCTTCGCCGTGGCGATCGGTGGCTGGGGCGACAAGGGATACCCGAACGGGCCGCTGGGCATCACGCTCGTCGTCGACCAGCTCGCCGCGCTGATGCTGGTGGTGTCCACGATCGTCCTGCTCTGCGTCGTCGTGTACGCGATCGGCCAGGGTATCCGCGACGGCACGGCGCAGCAGCCGACGTCGATCTTCCTGCCGACGTATCTGATCCTGACCGCCGGCGTGTGCAACGCCTTCCTCGCCGGCGACCTGTTCAACCTGTACGTCTCGTTCGAGGTCCTGCTGACAGCGAGCTTCGTGCTGCTGACGCTGGGCGCCAGCGCCGAGCGCGTGCGCGCCGGTGCGTCGTACGTGATGGTGTCGATGGTGTCGTCGCTGATCTTCCTGGCCGGCATCGCCTTCGCCTACGCCACCACCGGCACCCTCAACCTCGCCGAGATGGCGGTGCGCCTCGACGACGTGTCCGACGGCACCCGCAACGCGCTCTATGCCGTGCTCCTGGTCGCGTTCGGCATCAAGGCGGCGGTGTTCCCGCTGTCGACGTGGCTGCCCGACTCGTACCCGACCGCGCCCGCGCCGGTCACCGCGGTGTTCGCCGGCCTGCTGACCAAGGTCGGCGTGTACGCGATCGTCCGGGCGCACACCCTGCTGTTCCCCGGCGGCTCGATGGACGCGGTGCTGATGATCGCCGGCCTGTTGACGATGCTGGTGGGCATCTTCGGCGCGATCGCCCAGTCCGACATCAAGCGCCTGCTGTCGTTCACGCTGGTCAGCCACATCGGCTACATGATCTTCGGCATCGCCCTCTCCTCCGAGTTGGGCATGTCCGCGGCGATCTACTACGTGGCCCACCACATCCTCGTGCAGACCACGTTGTTCCTGGTGGTCGGCCTCATCGAACGCCAGGCCGGGTCGGCGTCGCTGCGACGCCTCGGCGGTCTGATCGCGAGCCCGGTGCTGGCCGTGCTGTTCCTCATCCCCGCCCTCAACCTGGGCGGCATCCCGCCGTTCTCCGGCTTCATCGGCAAGGTCGCCCTGCTCGAGGCCGGTGCCCAGAACGGCTCGGTGCTCGCATGGATCCTGGTCGCCGGCTCGGTCGTCACCAGCCTGCTGACCCTGTACGTGGTGGCCCGCATCTGGACCAAGGGCTTCTGGCGTCCGCGCGCCGACGCGCCGGAGGGCGAGATGGCCGACCAGGGTCCGTCGGCGCTCATCGACGAGCGCGACGACGGCGCCTACTCCGATCGTGAGGACGTCGGCCGCATGCCGATCGCGATGGTGCTGCCCACCTTCGCGATGGTGATCGCGGGTCTGGTGCTGACGCTGTGGGCGGGACCGATCTTCGACTTCACCGACAGCGCCGCGACCGACGTCGTGCACCGCGGCGTCTACGTCGACGCCGTCCTGGGTGGAGGTGAGTCGCGATGACGCTCGGACCGACGCCGCCGGGGACCGACCGGCCGGATCAATCCCGGCGTCGCGCACCCGTCGTGTCCACCAAAGGGCCGGTGCTGTCGCTGATCATCAACACCTGGCGGGTGTCCTTCCTCTTCGTCGTGTGGCATCTGACCAGCGCCCTGGTGTGGTTGCGCAATCACGTCCGGCTCCCGAAGTGGCTGGGCGGCGACGGCCGTGAGATCGCGGTCCGCCTGTGGACGATCGCGTGGCTGGCCTTCGTCTGGGTCCTGCTGTGGGGTTCGTTGTCGTGGGCCAACGTCATCGGCGGTGTGGTCCTGGCGGTCGCGATCCTCACCCTGCTGCCGCTTCCGCGCGTGCCGGTCGAGGGACGTATCCACCCGTTGTCGGTCGCGCAGTTGGCCATTCGGCTGATCACCGCCTTCTTCATCTCGAGCGTGCAGATCGCCTGGGCCGCGATCCGGCCCGGCCGCCCGCCGCTGGGCGCGGTGATCCGGGTGCGCGTCGCGATCAAGTCCGACATGGTGCTCACCCTGGCCGTCGACTACCTCAACCTGGTGCCGGGCACGATGGTCCTCGAGATCGACCACCGTCGGCGGATGCTCTACATCCACGTCTTCGACGTGCGGACGGAGAAGAAGGTGCGGGCCTTCTACGATCAGATCGCCTACGTCGAGCGCATGTTCATCAAGGCGTTCGAGCGCGACAGCGAATGGCATCCGAGCCCGTACCACGGCATCGACGAGGATTTCCACTACGTCCGCCCCATCCAGCCGGTGCCCGGTGCCGAACCCACGCCGGAGTCGACCGGGGCTGCGCGGGCGGACGATTCGGGACAGTCGGAGACGGCGGAACGGAAGGAATCATGAGCATCGTGTTCTCGATCGCGGCGGCGATGCTGATGATCGCCGCGGTCCTGACGATGGCCACGGCACTCCGCGGGCCGTCGACGCTGGACCGTCTGGTCGCGCTCGACGTCCTGATCGCGCTGTGCATGTGCGGGCTCGGGGTGTGGACGGCCTTCAGCCTCGACTCCACGGTGGTCCCGTCGATCGTGGCGCTCGCCCTGCTCAGCTTCGTCGGGTCGGTGTCCATCGCCCGCTTCCGCGTCCGGGACGATCAGAAGTGACGGGTATCCGATGATCGGCGACATCATCAGCGCGACGCTGATCCTCGTGGGGTGCACGCTGGCGCTCACCGCGTCCATCGGCCTGCTCCGCTTCCCCGACACCCTCAGCCGGATGCACGCGGCGACCAAGCCGCAGACGTTCGGACTGCTGATGATCCTCCTCGGCGCCGTGGTGCGCCTCGGTCGCAACCTCGACAGCGGGATGCTCATCCTCGCCGGACTGTTCGCGCTGATCACCGCGCCCGTGGTGGCGCACCGGATCGGCCGGCTCGCATATCAGGAGCAGCGCGCCCGCGACGGCCTCATGGACAGGCGCGACATGGACGCTCCCGACCGGGACTGAGCCCGAGAGGCCCCGGAGCCCGGGCGGAGACACCCCCGGGCGGATGTCACGGCGGTGTGCGGGTCAGGAGTTCGCCGGCACGTCGAGTTCCGCGACGACCGACGCGACGACGTCGCGCATCGAGTGCGTCTCGCGGTAGACCTTGCACTGGCGCTGGTAGCTCGCACCGCCGGTGATGATGTTCTCGATGCCGGCCAGTTCGTCGACGCAGTCGAGGTCACGCGCGACCGGCTGCAGCTGCTCGAGCAGGCGGTGCAGATCGTCGGTGACGAGTTCCTCGCGGCAGTTGCCGTCGAGGATGACGATGGCGTCGAGCCCGTACCGTGCCGCCCGCCACTTGTTCTCCTGGACCAGCCAGGGCGCCATGGTCGGGAGGGTCTCGCCCGCGGTGAACCGGCGGTCGAGGTCGACGACGAGGCAGTGGATGAGGGCGACGATCGACTGCAGCTCGGCGACGTTGGTCATGCCGTCGCAGACCCGGACCTCGATGGTGCCCAGGTGGGGCGACGGCCGGATGTCCCAACGGATCTCGTTGAGGTGGTCGATGATCCCGGTGGTCTTCTGGTCGGCGACGAACCCCTCGAACTCCTCCCAGGTCCGGAACTGGAAGGGCAGGCCCGCCGTGGGGAGCTGCTGGAACATCATCGCCCGGTTGCTGGCGTAGCCGGTGTCCTGGCCCGCCCACATGGGCGACGACGCCGACAACGCCAGCAGGTGCGGGTAGTAGTTCAGCAGCGAGTCGAGGATCGGCAGCACCTTGTCGCGGTGGCTGATGCCGACGTGGACGTGGACGCCCCAGATGAGCATCTGGCGTCCCCACCACTGGGTGCGCTCGATGAGTTCGGCGTACCGGTGCCCCTCGGTGAGGAGCTGGGTCGAGTACTCGGCGAACGGATGGGTCCCGGCGCCGTAGAGGTCGACGCCGAGTTCCTCGGTGAGCACGCGGACGACCCCGAGGGTGTCGGTCAGGTCCGCGACGGCCTCACCCGTGGTCCGGCAGACGCCGGTCACGAGCTCGACCGTGTTGCGCAGCAGTTCCTTGTGGATCTTCCCGGCGCGTTCGGGATGCCTCTCGGCGACGGCGGCGAAGAGTGCCGCCGCGGAGTTCGACAGATCGCCGGTGACCTTGTCGGTCAGCGCGAATTCCCATTCGACCCCCAGCGTCGGGGCCGGCGATCCGTCGAACTCGATCGGAGTCATGAGCGGCTGCGATCGGTGTCCGACCGCGTCTCCTAGTCCTGCTCTTCGATCACACCGCAGGCGATGCGCGCACCGGCGTCACCGGTCTTGAGGGTGTCTTCCTTCGGGCCGCCCGGGTACTTGTCGGCCGGGATGTTGCCGAAGTTGTCCGGCTTCTCGTGGATGATGATCGACTTGCCGAAGATCTGCTCCAGGGTCACCGAGTCGGTGGTGGTGACGGTGCGGCCGGTGTGGTCCTCGAGGATGTTGATCGAGACCAGGTCGCCGCTGGAGGGATGGCCGGTGTTGCCGCCGACCTGCAGGTGTCCGCCGGCCGAGGTGAAGGCCTGGGATCCGCCGGAGCCCGCGTCGCAGGTGCCGTTCTCGTGGATGTGCATGCCGTGGAAGCCTGCCGGCAGGTCACCCTCGGTGATGCGGACGCTGACGGTGACGGGCTCGTCGCTCTCGGTCGGTGCGGTGAAGGTGGCCTCGCCGACGACGTTGCCCGAGGTGTCCTTGATCTCGGCGGTGGCGATCTGACCGGTGGGCTCGCTGTCGACGTCGTCGACAGCGCCCGGGGGCAGCGGCTTGTCGGAGACCACCGGCGGGGTCGTGCCCGGCACATCCGTCGGGTTCTGGTCGGGGCTGCAACCGGCCAGGGCCAGCCCGATGAGTCCCGCGGAAGCCAGCGCGGCGAGACCGCGCGACGCAGCGAGTTTCGAACGTCCGGACATGTCACTCCTTGTTCACTGTTGCTTGTCACCGGGCTGGGCCGGCGTCTGCGCGGACGGGGCGCACCGCGCGGGTTCGATTGTGGGATCGCCTAGAACATTAGACCTGTCACGTTGTTCAGGATCCGCTGACCGCGGTCACCATGATCACGGGCACGCCGTTCCTGCACTGACCGAAGGACGACGGCCGTTCCTCGATCGAGACCGAACCGCCCAGATCCTGCGCGATCTTCTCGGCCTGGGCCTTGTCGGCGTCGGTCTCGTAGAAGATTGTGTTCTCGCTGAAGCCGCCGCCGGTGTAGTTGGCGGGCCGGGCCATCGTGTAGCCCTTGTCCCGCAGCAGGTCCGTGACGTCGCCGGCCAGGCCGGTCACCTGGCCCGCGTTGATCACGCACACCCGCTTGGTCCCGGCCGCGACGCTGGTCGACGTCGGGGTCGACGACTCGGTGGTGGTGGGGGCCGTCACGGTGGTCTCGGCGGCCTTCGAGCCGTCGCCCGAGGTGGCCGCGGAATGCCAGCCGAGTCCGATGAAGACGACGGCCACGGCGAAGAGCAGCATCGCACCGGCGCGCAACGGCAGGCGATTGGGCTCACGGTCTGCGTTCATCACCGACGACCTTAACTCACCTGCACCGACCGATCCGGGTCGCGTCTAGGTGATCTCGAAGCCGAGACGACGGGCGGCGCGGGCCTTCTGGCGCGAGGCGCGCAGACGACGGAGCCGCTTGACGAGCATCGGATCGGCGGCGAGGGCCTCCGGCCGGTCGACGAGGGCGTTGAGCACCTGGTAGTACCGGGTGGCCGACAGCCCGAACAGCTCCTTGATGGCTTCTTCCTTGGCGCCGGCGTACTTCCACCACTGACGCTCGAAGGCCAGGATGTCCCGCTCCCGGCGCGTCAGGCCGTCGTCCCCGACCTCGTGGGGGTCCAGCTGCACTTCGGGTGTGGGTTGATCGTCCTGACTCTGGCTACGCGCAGCTGCGCCGTCCATCTCACTCCCTCGCCGATAAAACTCGTAGACCCACACGCCTCGCCGATCTGCACCTTCTCCTGCCGACCGCCCCCGACGGAAACGACTCCGGCGCGGAAGAAAGCGCGCCGACGACGAATCACAGCGGTGTGGTTCGCTGACAATCTAACCACGCACACACGCCCGGAACGCGGTGTGACGCGCGACGTGCCGACACCACTGCCGACCCACCCCTGTTAGCCTCAGCTCACTTGTTCTGGATGGCGAATCGGACCGGGGGGTCACCGATGCTCTCAGCACTCTCTCGAATTGTCCTGCCTCGACGCGTCCTGTCTCGCGGTGTCGTGTCGCGCGCTGTTCTCGCCGCTGTCGCCGGCGCGGGTGCCGCCGCGCTCTGCCTGTCGGCCGCACCGGGCGCGACCGCTGCGCCCGCCGCGGCGAAGGGGGTGGTCGTGATCGTCCCCGGCCAGCAGCTCTACGCCGACGCCGCAGCGAACGAACAGACCTTCCGCCCACTCGCCGACGGCATCCGCGCGGCCGGCTACCGGGTGGTGTTCGCGCACGCGGGCGGTCGTGACGTCGCCGCCGACGCGCAGCTGGTGAAGAAGGTCGTCGACGCCGAGGCCGCGGGTGCCGACCGGGTCGGCATCGTCGCCCACAGCGCAGGCGGCCTGGGCACCCGGCACTACCTGAAGTTCCTCGGCGGGTCGGAGTGGGTCGACGAGTACGTCGCGATCGGCACCGCCCAGTACGGATCGGCCGGCGGCTGCTCCCAGCCCCGCGACGGCGGATACGACACCTGCATGTACGCCGACGCGATCAAGAAGCTCAACGCAGGCCCGGACGCGCCCGGCCCGACCCGCTACTCGGTGGTGCAGAGTGACGGCGAGTGGTCCGACGGCCGGCTCGACGGCATTCCGCAGTGCCGCGCGTACTCGCCGGTGCCCCTGGCCAACACCGGCTTCGACCACGCCATCGAGATGCGCGACCCGACGATCATCCGCAATGTGGTCACCTCGCTGCGCGGCGGATGCGCGGGCCGGGTCGTGACCGAGCCGGTGGACAGCATCGACTGGAAGTCCACCCTGTTCCCCGGCGTCGTCGGCGCCGCCGGTGACGCGCTCCGCGACGCGATACCCGCCGTCGTTCCGGAGCGCTGAGCAGCAGTAGGGTGATCGGCATGGCGATTCTCCCGATCTGCATCGTGGGCGAGCCGGTGCTCCACCAGCCCACCTCCCCGATCCCGCTCGACGCGGACGGACGTCCGTCCGAGGAGATCATCCAGCTCCTCGACGACATGTACGAGACCATGGACGCCGCGCACGGCGTCGGACTCGCCGCGAACCAGGTGGGCAAGGGCCTGCGCATGTTCGTCTACGACTGCCCGGAGGGCGACCGGTCGGGCAGGCGGCGGCGCGGCGAGGTCATCAACCCCGTCCTCGAGACGTCGGAGATCCCCGAGACCATGCCCGACCCGGAGAACGACGACGAGGGCTGCCTCTCGGTGCCCGGGATGCAGTTCCCGACCGGCCGCGCCGACTGGGCGCGGGTCACCGGCGTGGACCGCACCGGCGCCGAGGTCGTCATCGAGGGCCACGGGTTCTTCGCCCGCATGCTGCAGCACGAGGTCGGCCACCTCGACGGCTTGCTGTACGTCGACGTGCTGATCGGGCGCAATGCGCGCGCCGCCAAGAAGGCGATCAAGCGCGCCAAGTGGGGCGTGCCCGGTCTCACCTGGCTCCCGGGTTCGGTCACCGATCCCTTCGGCCACGACGACGAAGACGAGGACTGACCCGGACACCGGTCGAGGGGCGCCGTGTTGAGAGTCGCTGGGTGAAGGACACCGGGATGGGTGTGTCGCCGTCGGGTGCCGTCGTCGGCGACCGCGTCGTCGTGCGGTACCTGCTGGGTGACGCGACCCCAGCCGACTGGCGCGGCAATCCCGATGCGGCGCAGTCGGATGTCACCGGCATCCTGGTCGACGACGCCGATCCGCTGCGCCTCGAACGCGACGGCGAGGTCGTGTCGATCCCGCACGCGGTGGTCACGTCGGTGCGGCTGCTGTCGGCACGGCCGGTGCGCAACAGCGAGATCCGCACGCTCGAGCACGTCGCGGCCAGGTCCTGGCCGGGTGTCGACACCGCGTGGATCGCGGGCTGGTTCTGCCGCGCCGGCCGCGGATTCTCGCGCCGCGCGAATTCGGCTCTGCCCCTGGAGAGGTCGGCCCGCGCCGACCTGGCGGCGCTGCGTGAGATCGCACGCTGGTACGCCGAGCACGGCCTGCCGCCCCTGCTCGCCCTCCCCGACCGCCTGATGACGGCGTCGACCGTCGGTGGCGTCGAGGGAATCGAGGTGCAGAGGCTCACCTGCGATCTGACGTCCCTGGCCGAGACCCTGTCCGGGACAACGGCGTCCGCGGTGGCTCTCACCGACACCCCGGCGCCGGACTGGCTGACCGCATACGCGGGCAACCGCACGACCGGCGATGCCGAGGCGGTGCGCGCGGTGGTGACCGCGGGTGAGGGACCGCCGGTATTCGCACGGATCGGCGCGGATTCGACGGACCGCGGGCCGGCGTCGATCGGACGGGGCGTGGTCACCGAGGCGACCGACGGTCGCAAGTGGCTGGGTCTCAGCGCTCTCTGGACCGATCCGGAGCGGCGCGGCGCGGGCCTGTCCACGCAGGTGCTGGCGGCGCTGGTGGCCTGGGGCCGTGAGAACGGCGCCGAGTCCGCCCACCTCCAGGTCGAGACGACGAATCGCCTCGCGGGGTCGTGGTACCGGCGACTCGGCTTCGGGTTGCACCACACCTACCGCTACCTCACCCCTGACGTCCACGCCGACCCGACCGGGGGCCGCTGATGGCGCCCAACCCGAAACAGCCAGGCCCGAAGCAGTCCGTCGCACAGCGCAAGCGGCAGGCCCTCATCACCGCCACCGCGTTCGTGCTGATCGCCGTGGTCTTCGGCGTCACGTGGCTGATCAACAACAGCGGTGGGAAGAGCGACGAGACGCACACGGTCGCGGTATCGACCTCGACGTCGACGACGAAGGCCGCGTCATCGAAGATCGCGTCGAAGACGTCGAAGGTCCCGTCGTCGAAGGTACCGTCCTCGAAAAAGGCGGCCACGCACACGACGACGCCGAAACCCGCCACATCGAAACCGACCACTCCGAAGACCTCGACGGCGCGCTCCTCCGCGGTGAATGCTGCGATCCCGCCGCACGTCCTGCGCACCCTCGCGTACATCGACGCGGGCGAATGGCCGGAGGCCGCCAACGCACCGGGAACCAAGGGCGGCGTGACCTTCCGCAACAACGAGGGCCTCCTGCCGCGGACGGATTCCGGCGGCCGCCGCATCACCTACCGGGAATGGGACGTGAACCCCAAGGCGCCCAACCGCGGTCGCGACGCCGAGCGCATCGTCACCGGCAGCGACGGTTCCGCCTGGTACACCGCCGACCACTACCGCGCGTTCGTCAAGATCCGGGGACCGTCATGACCGAATCGCATCCACACGAGCCGAGTTCACACGCGTCGCGTTCACCCGAGTCGGATCACGCCGGGCTGGACGCCGCGCTCCCGGCGCCGGACCTGCAGGGCTTCCTCGACGCGGCCTCCTCCGGCGGGACGGCCGTCGCGGTCACCACCGCCACCGAACTGCCCGACCTCGGCCCGAGCGTGCGCGTCCGCACGGTCAGCGGCACCACCGCGACCACGCTCGCCGGCCTGTACTCGTCGTTCGCACGGGTCTGGGGCTTCCCGGATCACTTCGGCCGCAACAAGGACGCCTTCGACGACTGCATGCGCGATCTCGACACTCCCGACACGCAGGGGCGCGCACCCGGCATCGTCGTCGTCCACATCACCCAGGCCCATCGGCTGCTCGACGACGATCGGCCGGGATTCGACTGGTTCGCCGATTCCGTCGGCTTCTACCGTGACCACTACCGCGACGCCGGACACGGTTTCGCCGTGATCCTGTCGACCTCCGCGTCCCGCCTCGCCGAGGTCCGGTCCCGGTGGCAGCGCGCGGGTGTGGCGATCACCGACCTCGTGACCGAGACGTCCACCGGGGATGACGACTGAATGCGTGTCGCCACCTGGAACGTCAACTCGATCCGTGCCCGTTCGGAATCGGTTGTCGCGTGGATGGAACAGGCCGAGATCGACGTCCTGGCCATGCAGGAGACCAAATGTCACGATGACGCGTTCCCGCTGATGAGCTTCCTGGCCGCCGGCTACGACGTGGCCCATGTCGGGCAGGGCGCCTACAATGGCGTCGCGATCGCATCGCGTGTCGGACTCGACGACATCGAGATCGCCTTCGACGGCGTGCCCACCTATCCGGTCGACGACCAGCCGATCCGGGAGGCGCGAGCGATCTCTGCGATATGCGCCGGGGTACGGGTGTGGAGTCTCTACGTCCCCAACGGCCGCACCCCCGACGACCCGCACTACGACTACAAGCTGCGCTGGCTCGACGCCCTCGCCGACCACATCGTGCTGCGCCTGGCGCATGATCCGGCGGCGGAGATGATGCTCGCCGGCGACTGGAACGTCGCGCAGCGCGACGAGGATGTCTGGGACACCGAGTACTTCGCGGACCGCACCCACGTCACCGAACCGGAACGCGCCGGGGTGCAGCGCTTCCTGGATGCGGGATTGGTCGACTCGGCACTCCCTTACGCACCCGGATACACGTTCTGGGACTACGCACAGTCACGATTCTCGCGCAACGAGGGCATTCGCATCGACTACGCGTTCTGCTCCCCTGCGCTCGACACCCGGATCATGGGCGCGCACGTCGACCGCGACGCCCGAAAGACCAAGGGCGCCAGCGATCATGCGCCGGTGCTGTTCGAGATCAGCTGAACGGCTTGCCCGCAATCCAGTAGGCCTGCGCCTTGATCGAGTTCTTGGGCAGCCGGTACTCGTTCTTGAACGACGCGAGAACCGCGCGGGTGCTCACCGAATCCAGGGCAACCCAACCGAAGTGATCGGAGGCGTCGAACGCCGCGGCGCGCACCGCGTCGACGAGTGCCGCGCCGTCGCGCTCACGCGCGACCCACTCGACGGTGTCCTGGGGTCGTGACCGCACCGGGATGGTCTTGTCGCTCTCGTGCTGGTACTCCAACCAGATCCGCGCCGGCGTGTCCGGATGCGCCGACGCCGAGATAGCGTCGAGCAGCGAGTTGATCGCGGGCAGCGATGCGGGGTCTCCGGCGACAATCCAGCCCCGGACGCCTTCGGGCATAGCGAACTTCGAGCCCATGAAGGTGGCGTTGATCATGTCGCCGGGCTGCGCCTTCTGCGCCCACCGCGCGGCGACGCCCTCGTGGATGGCGAACTCGATGCCGAAGGTGTCGGTGGCGGGATCGGCGTCGACCAGCGTGTAACCACGCTGGTGCAGCTTGCCCGCGTCGTCGAACCACATCCGGATCCACATGGTCGGGTGCAGCGGGCGCTTCTTCAGCAGCCCACCGCCGGTGAAGTTCACGCGCACGTAGTGATCGGTGATCACCTCGGTGCCGGTGACGGTGAGCTCGAAGTCGTCTCCGCCGAGCAGCTTGAGGACCGCGCCCTGCCAGCCGCGGCCCCTGGTCGGTGCGGCGCTCACTTCTGCTCACCCTCCTGGCCCAGCGGGGCGAGGCGGCCGTCCTCCACCATCTTGCGGGTCTCGAGCCGGCGGATCTTTCCGGAGGTGGTCCGCGGCACCGAATCCGGCGCCACGAAGATCACCTCGGCGGGCACGATGGCGCAGGCCGAGGCAACCTCGCTCATCACCTCGGAGCGGGCCTTGTCGAAGTCGCTGCCCTTGTACTCGGCGATGATGACCAGGCCCGGACGGGACGATCCCTCGCCGCGCGCCATCGCGACGACGCCGCCGCGGCGTACGCCCGCGACCTCTGCTGCGGCGCGCTCGATCTCGATCGGGAACAGGTTGCGGCCGGCGACGATGATGACCTCTTTGGCCCGTCCACAGATGACCAGGCGGTCGTCGACGAGATAACCGAGGTCACCTGTGGAGAACCATTCCCCCTCACCGAGATCGGCGTCGCCGAGGTAGCCGCGCATCATCGAGGTACCACGGATCTCCACGTGGCCCACGGAGCGGCCGTCGATGCGGGGAACGTCGGTGTTGGGTTCGACGATGCGAACCTGCATGCCGCCCAGCGGCTTTCCGAGGATGGCGTAGCGGCGGCGGATCGGCTCGCCACCGTCGGGCGGGGTCACCGTGACCTCGTCGTAGTGCGCGCCCTCGCCGACCGCGGGCATGGTGACCGCGCAGGCCGATTCGGCCATGCCGTAGGCGGGGGCGGCCGCGTTACGCCAAAAACCGAACGGCTCGACGGCGTCGAGGAACTTGTCGAACGCGTCGGCGTCGATCGGCTCGCCGCCGCTGATCGCGACGCGCAGGTGCGACAGGTCGATGTCGCGCAGCAGCTTGCCGTAACGACCGAGGATGTCGTAGGCGAAGTTCGGCGCCGCGGTGACGGTCGCCTTGGTCTCGGTGAGCCACTGCATCCACTTGAACGGCGCGGCCGCGAATGCGGTGTTGGGCACGATGTAGGTCGAGATACCGGTGGTCATTCCGGCGAGCAGGAACATCAGGCCCATGTCGTGGTACAGCGGCAGCCAGCTGAAGCCGGTGTCGCGGGTGCGGTGCAGACCGAGGCGGCTGACGAGTTCGATGGCGTTGGAGTAGACGGCCGACGCGGACAGGACCGCGGTCTTCGGGTCGCCGGTCGACCCCGCTGTGCCCTGCAGCACCGCGACGGTGTTGGCGCTGCAGTTGCGCGCGGTGAAGCTCGCGGTATCCACCCCGAGGCCGTATTCACCGACGCGGGCGATCGTCAGCTGCCCCTCGACCTTGGAGAGCAGGTCGAGCTGGTGCCCGCTGCCCAAGACGGTGCCGACGCCGATCGAGATGAACCGGTTGTAGGTGTTCTGCGCCCAGCGCTCCTCGTCGGCGCCACGGATGGGGCCGGGCAGGATGCTGATCGGCACGCCGGCGAGCCAGGCGCCCTGGATGGCAGCGATCAGGTCGACCGTCGGGTCGCCGATCAGGCCGAGCGCGAGGGGCTCGTGGCGGTCGCTGTCCGCGAGGAGTTGGACGGCGATCTGCTCGGCGCGGGCGTGGACATCGCGCCAGGGCAGGGTGACCCACTCACCGGAGTCGGAATCCAACACGGACAGGGTGGTGTCTCCCGCCGTCATCGCCTCACGGACGGTGGCGGCGAGGGTGTTCGTCGAACCGGACTCCTTCAACACCACAATGCTCTGCGACATTCTCGTACCCCGTTCTCGCCGACCGCGTCGGCTATCTCGTCGTTTCTCCGGAAGGCCCGTCGCATCATTCGCACGGCCCGGGCGACGAGGCCGGCGCGCACGGACCGGCCTCCGAATCGCCAGAAGGATAGGTTAGCCTAATCTTCGTCGAGCACAAGAGGCCGGTTCCACACGGAAGGGGTGACTAAGGTCATCTGGTGAGATGGCGGAATATAACTTAGGCTTACCTAATCCATAGTGGTGCCCGGTTCGACGGAAATCGACGCAGACCTGCGAATTTTCGGCGCGGACCCCGTTGGGCCTGGCCTGCTACTTAGTATACCCTATCCTAAGTTGGGGGTGTACCCAGCGTGAAGACCGAGTTTCCCATAACCTTTGGAGAGGCATCCGGCTGATGGCCACGAACTCCCAGACGACCACCACCACTATCGCGGACCCCGTCACCCCAGCCGACATCCGTTCGGACGTGGCCGCGATCCTGGGGCTGGCGCCGGATGCCCTCGACGCCGACACCGATCTCATCGCCCAGGGCCTCGACTCGCTGCGCATGATGCGCCTGGCCGGCGGCTGGCGGAAACGCGGCATCGACATCGACTTCGCCCGCCTCGCCGCCGCCCCGACCCTCGACGCGTGGACGACGCTGATCTGCTCGTCGCAGACCGCCGCGCCGACCTCCGTGTCCGGCGTCGGGTCAGCTGACGGCCCCGACATCCGGGCCGAAGTGGCCGCCGCCCTCGGCGTCGCACCGGAATCCCTCGACGCCGACACCGATCTCATCGCCCAGGGCCTCGACTCGCTGCGCATGATGCGCCTGGCCGGCGGCTGGCGAAAACGCGGCATCGACATCGACTTCGCCCGCCTCGCCGCCGCCCCCACGCTCAGCGCGTGGTCGGAGATGCTCGGCGGTGGCGCGCCGGCAGCCGCGGCGCGATCCGTCGATCCCACAGCCGTCGACCCCACAGCCGTCGACCCCACAGCGCCGTTCCCGCTCGCTCCGATGCAGCACGCCTACTGGATCGGGCGGTCGGACAGCCACGCGTTCGGCAACGTCGCCGCCCACCTCTACATCGAGTTCGACGGCCGCGACATCGATCCCGACCGCTTCCGTACCGCGATGGGGCAGCTCATCGAGCGGCATCCGATGCTGCGTGTGCGTGTGCTGCCCGACGGCACCCAGGTCGTCGGCCCGGCGCATCCCGAGGCGATCGCGGTCCACGACCTGCGCACCCAGTCGCCGGAGATGATCGACGCGATCCTCGCCGAGAAGCGCACCCACGGCACGCATCGCGCCCTGCCGGTGGAGGAGGGTGCGGTCATCCGCGCCGAACTGAGCCTGCTGCCCGACGGGGCGACCCGTGTCCACCTCGACGTCGACATGATCGCCGCGGACGCCATGAGCTACCGCGTGCTCGTCGACGACTTCGCCCGTCTCTACCGCGGCGAGACCCTGCCGGAACTCGGCATCACCTTCCCGACCATCACCGCCGACCGCACCAGCCGCGAGGTCCGCGACGACGACCGCGCCTGGTGGCGGGAGCGCATCCCGACAATGCCCGGCGCCCCCGAGCTCCCGCTCGACGAACGCGCGCTGCGCGGTGAGGTCGAGCCGCGCAGCGTCCGCCTGCACCACTCGGTGTCGGCGTCGGACTGGAAGCGTCTCGAGGAGCATGCGCACCGTCGCGGCGTCACCCCGGCGGCCGCGGTCGCCGCAGCCTTCGCCGAGGCGGTGGGCACCCATTCGGCGAGCCCGCGCTTCTTGCTCACGGTCCCGCTGTTCGACCGTCCGCAGATCCACCCCGACGTCGAGCGCGTGGTCGGCGACTTCACGTCGTCGATCCTCGTCGACGTCGACCTGAGCGAGCGCGCGACGCTCGCCGAACGCGCCCGGCAGATGCGCACCTCGATGCACGAGGCCGCGGCGCACGGATCCATGAGCGGCCTAGACGTCCTGCGCGAACTCGGCCGCGCCCGAGGCGAATCCATCGTCTCGCCGGTGGTGTTCACGAGTGCGCTCGGGCTCGGCGACCTGTTCTCCGCGCAGGCCTCCGACGTCCTCGGCGCCCCAGCGTGGATCGTGTCGCAGGGTCCGCAGGTCCTGCTCGACGCCCAGGTGACCGAGATCGCCGGCGGCCTGCTCCTCAACTGGGACGTCCGCGTCTCCGATCTCGACGAGGCGACGGCGCGCGCGATGTTCGACTACTACGTCAAGATTCTCGACCACCTCGTCGACGGCGAATGGGACGTGCCCGCGCCCGATCCAGTGGCCGAAGAGGTTCGCGCGCAGCGGCTCTCGGTCGAACAGCCGCTCCCGGCGAGCGACGTCTTCGACGGCACGCTGCATCGCACCTTCTTCGCGCGCGCCGCGAACCGCCCGGACGATCCGGCAGTCCTCACCGACGCCCGCACCTGGACCCACGGCGAGCTCGCCGACGAGGCGTTGCGCGTGGCCGGGGCGCTCACCACGGCCGGTGTCGGACCGGGTGACACGGTCATCGTGAACCTGCCGAAGAGCGGCGACCAGGTGGTGGCCGCGCTCGCCATCCTCGCCGCTGGCGCCGCCTATGTGCCCATCGCGCCCACCCAGCCGGCCGCCCGTCGCGACCGCATCGTGTCGATCGCTACCCCGCGCGCGGTCCTCACAAATGACGTCGAGGCCTGGGCGGGCAGCGATACCGGCGCCGCAGTCCTCGATCTCGCCACCGCGCGCACGGCCGACCCGATCCGGCCGGTCGCGGTCTCCGGTGACGACCTCGCCTACATCCTGTTCACCTCGGGATCGACGGGTCTGCCCAAGGGCGTGCAGGTTCCGCACCGCGCCGCGGTGGCCACCATCACCGATCTGGTGGACCGCTACGACCTCGGCGCTGGCGACCGCGTGCTGCAGGTCAGCTCGCTCGAGTTCGACCTCTCGGTCTTCGATATCTTCGGACTGCTCGCCGTCGGCGGCGCCGTGGTGGTACCCGGCGACGACGAGCGGACCAAGGTCGACGACTGGGTGCGCCTGCTCGGCGAGCACCGGGTGTCGGTCCTCAACTGCGTCCCGTCGATCCTGGGCATGATCCTCGACATCGGCACGCTGCCAGCGTCGATGCGGATGATCATCATGGGCGGCGACAAGATCGACGTCTCGCTGCTCGACCGCGTCGCAGCGCAGCTTCCCGACTGCCGCGTCGCCGGCCTCGGGGGCACCACCGAGACCGCGATCCACTCGACGATCTGCGAGGCCCCCGACGTCCCGGCGGGCATGGCATTCGTGCCCTACGGCGTCCCGCTGCGCGGGGTCCGGTGCCGTGTCGTCGACGAGATCGGCCGCGACCGGCCCGATCTGGTGCCCGGTGAGCTGTGGATCGGCGGCGCCGGGGTCGCCGACGGCTACCGCGGCGACCCGGACCGCACCGCCGACCGTTTCGTCACGGTCGACGGCGAACGCTGGTACCGCACCGGCGATCTCGCGCGGTATCTGCCGGGCGGATTCCTCGACTTCCTGGGCCGCGCCGACCACATGGTCAAGATCCGCGGCTACCGCGTCGAACTCGGCGAGGTCGAGGCCGGGCTGCTCGGCCTGCACGGGGTCGGCTCGGCCGTCGCCTGGTCGGATGGTCGCGACCTGCGCGCCGCGGTGGTCCCCGCCGTCGACCGCCGCGAGCAGGTCACCGAGGAATCCCTGCTCGCCGGTCTGACCGAAGCCCTTCCGCCACACATGATCCCTCGTTCGGTCACGATCCTCGACGCGCTGCCGCTCACCCCGAACGGCAAGTACGACCGCAAGGCCGTCGCCGCGATCGTCGACACCTCCGACGAAGCCGATGCGGTGGTGCCGCCGCGCACCCCGCTCGAGAAGGCCCTCGTGGTGATCTTCGAGGACGTCCTGCCGGCCCGCCCGATCGGGGTGACCGAGGACTTCATCTCGCTCGGCGGCGACTCAGTGCAGGCCACCCGCCTCGTCGCGCTGACCCGGACCTGGCTCGACGCACCGGGACTCACCGTCGCCGACATCTTCGCCCACCGCACCATCGCGGGTCTCGCCGAACGGCTCATCGCCCTCGAGGGGTCACGCGCCGACGACGTCGCGGAGGTCCTGCTCGAGGTCGTCGCGCTCACCGACGACGAGGTGGAGGCCGAACTCTCCGCCACCTGAGCCGAACCGCCCCTCCGCGCGTCCATCCACACCACAGCAAAGGCATCATGACCAGTTCTCCCGCTTCCACCTACGAGTTGCACTCGGTCGAACTCGTCGACGTGGCACACGCCCCCACACTCCACGGGTGGCTCACCCATCCCAAGGCCAAGTTCTGGGACATGCTCGACAACTCGCTCTCCGACGTGGAGAAGATGATCCGCGACACCGCCGAGGCGACGGCGGGCACGCCGTACGGCCTGCGCCTGGGCTACCACGACGACACGCCGCAGTTCATGTTCGAGCTGTACAACCCGCTCACCAGCGAGCTCGCCGACCCCGCAAGCGGTTACGTGCACTCCGAAGGCGACATCGGCATGCACCTGCTGGTCGCGCACGCTGAGCAGGCCCTGCCCGGGTTCACCGGCGCGGTCATGCTGCACATCATGCGCACGGCGATCCTCGAGGTCGGGGCGCAGCGCGTGGTCGTCGAGCCCGACGTGCGCAACAAGGCCGTGCATCGACTCAACGCGAGCGTCGGTTTCCGCGTGGCCGGCGACTACCCCGTCGGCAACAAGATCGCCCACCTCAGCTATTGCACACGCGACGACTTCCTCCGGGTCACCGACGGCGGCACCACCGTCGGCGCCGTCGAGGTGACGGATCTGGGTGCGTGATCGCTTGACCATCTCCGACCTGAGCACGACGAGGATCGCACCCGAGGCGAACCGCGGCGCCGCGGCGCGTCCCACGTTCTCGTACCGGCAGACCTACCACGACCGAATCGCGCGCAAGATCCTCGCGGAGTTCTCCCATGAACGGGCGCTGTCCCCGGTCGAGACCTCGCCCGGGGCCTACGTCGTGACCTCCGCCGACGGCCGCACCGAGTACCGGTTCCGCGCCGAGGTGCTGTCCCTGGAGAACTGGGCCATCGACCAATCCTCGCTGCGCAGGGTCCGCGACGGCGAAGAACTCCCGATCGACGCGGTCGCGCTCGTCATCGATCTCGCGCCGATGCTCGGCATCGGCCCCCATGCGCTTCCGGAGTATCTCGAGGAGTTCGTCAACACCCTTGCCCTGTCCACGGACCGCCCCGACGAACGACGCATCGCCGCAAGCGATCTCGCGCACGCTGACTTCCAGACCATCGAGAAGACGATGACCGAGGGCCACCCGTGCATCGTCGCCAACGCCGGGCGGCTCGGTTTCAGTGCCTCCGACGTCGAGCGGTATGCCCCGGAGACGGGCAACCCGTTCCGGCTCATCTGGGTCGCCGCACGCCGCGAGGACTGCGATGTCGCGACCGTCGGCGGCCTCGACTACCAGTCCATGCTCGTCGACGAGCTCGGTGCCGACACGCTCGCCGGCTTCGACGCTGTGCTTCGCGAATCCGGCTGCGACCCGGAGGATTACCACTACCTGCCGGCGCATCCGTGGCAGTGGGACGAGAAGATCCGAAAGCTGTACTCGGCGGACATCGCCGCCGGCCGCATCATCCGCGTCGGGTCGAGCCCGGACCTCTACCAGGCCCAGCAGTCGATCCGCACCATGTTCAACGCAACGACACCGGCGCGGCACTACGTGAAGACCGCGCTGTCGATCGTCAACATGGGCTTCACGCGCGGCATGTCGGCCGACTACATGCGTACGACCCCGCTGATCAACGACTGGGTGCGCACCCTCGTGGCCGACGACCCGTACCTCGCGGCGATCGGGTTCGAGATGATCTACGAGGTTGCGGCGATCGGTTACCGCAGCCCGACGTTCAACGCGATCACCCAGCCGGGGTCGGAGTTCCGCAAGATCCTCTCCGCGCTGTGGCGTCAGAGTCCGGTTCCCCTGCTGTCCGGCGACGAGCACCTGGCGACCATGGCGTCGCTGCTGCACGTCGACCACCGCGGCGACCCGCTGGTCGGGGCGTTCATCGAGCGTTCCGGAATCCCTGCGGCCGAGTGGATTCGGCGGTATCTGCGCACCTACCTGCATCCGGTCGCCTATCTGCTCTACCGCTACCAGCTGAAGTTCTCCCCGCACGGCGAGAACCTGATCCTCATCCTCGACGACGGGCTGCCGGTCCGCGCGATCCTCAAGGACATCGGTGAGGAGGTGTCGGTCTTCGGCAACCCGGAGGGCTTCCCGGAGAACTGTTCCCGGGTCCTCACCACCGAACCCGACGAGATCCGCAACCTCGGGGTGCTGTCGGACATCTTCGACGACTTCTTGCGGCCACTCGCCGCGGTCCTGCACACCCACGGCCTGGTCTCCGACGGCCGGTTCTGGGATCTGGTCGCCGAGAGCCTGCACGAGTTCGTCGACACCCACCCCGATCTCGCGGATGCCTTCGCCCGCTGGGA
Source organism: Gordonia paraffinivorans NBRC 108238 (assembly GCF_000344155.1). Taxonomy (GTDB): domain Bacteria; phylum Actinomycetota; class Actinomycetes; order Mycobacteriales; family Mycobacteriaceae; genus Gordonia; species Gordonia paraffinivorans. The sequence continues at coordinate 115,770 of NZ_BAOQ01000014.1, forward strand.
TCTATTCGCACCCGAGTTCGCGGCCGTGCACATGAACGGCCTGCAATTGCGGAACAACAAGCGGATGGTCGACATCGAGGACTCCTACGCGTCGCTGATCGACGCCGAGCACATGCTGACCAATCCCGTCGCCGGCCGGACGGGACGGTGATCGCATGAGCATCACCGGGTCCCCCGTCATCGAAGCGACCGTTGAGATCCTCCGTGACGCCCACGGCATTCCGCACGTGCTGGCGTCCACCCCGGAAGGGGCCGTCTACGGGCAGGGACGTGCCTGCGCGCTGGACCGACGCTGGCAGATCGAATGGATGCGCCTGCGCGCCGAGGGCCGTACCGCCGAGGTGTTCGGGGCGTCGTGCGTCGAATGGGACGTCTTCGCGCGCCGCGCGGAACTCGACGTCGCCGCCAGGCGGATTCACGACGCGTCGTCCGAACGCACCCGGCGGCTGCTGCAGGCCTACGCCGACGGGGTGAACAGCACCCTCTCGGAGTTCGGGAACGCCGACGGTGCAACGCATCCCGAGGCACTCGAGTTCGAGGCGCTCGACCACACGCCGCGACCGTGGCAGCCGTGGACCCCGATCTCGGTGTTCATCATGCACCACGTGCTGTTCGGCCGGTTCACCACGAAGCTCTTCCGCCTGCACGCCTGCCGCTTCCTCGGTCTGGATGCGCTGGCGTTCTGGGACTTCGAGAAGCGCGAGGCCGATCCGACCGTCCCGGCGATGCCCAACCAGGCGTTCCTCGACGAGATCCTCGCACTGACCGATCCGACCGGAACGCCGGCGACCGGCGAGACCCTCGACCTCGGTGATCCGATGTCGGGCAGCAACGCCTGGGGCGTGTCGGCCGGCCGCAGCAGCACCGGCTCACCCATCGTCGCTGGCGATCCGCACCGGTTCCTCGAACTGCCCGGCATCTACCAGCAGTTCCACCTGGCATCGACCGATCCGTCGGCGTCGTTCGACATGCTCGGCTTCGCCTTCGCCGGTGTCCCCGGCGTACCGCACTTCGCTCAGGGTCCCGAAATCGCCTGGGGCATCACCAATGCCATGGCCGACTACCAGGATCTCTACATCGAGCAGCTGACCCGCGACGACTCGGGCGCGCTGCTCGTCGAGGCGCCCGGCGGCGAGCGTGTCCCGGCGCGGACCCGCAGCGAGCAGATCGATGTCCGAGACGCCGAACCCGTTGCGGTGCAGGTGATCACCACGCCCAACGGCACCGTGGTGTTCGGCGGACCCGACGAGACGTTCGCAATGAGCCTGCGGTCGCCGCTGCTGTCCGAGGAGGTCACCTTCGACGCCCCGCTCGATCTTCTGTTCGCGCGCACCGTCGCCGACGTCGAGGCAGCGCTGTCGGCCTGGGTGGAACCGGTCAACCGGGCGGTGATCGCACACGCCGACGGCACCGTCGCCACCCACTTGGCCGGCCGGGTGCCGGCGCGCGCCCCGGAGAACCACTGGCTGCCCGTGCCGGGCTGGGACGAGCGCTACCAGTGGCGCGGATACGAACCCGGCACACTGCACGAGCCCGGCTTCGATGCCACGCTCCCCGACGGCGGGGTCACGGTGACCGCCAACCAGCGCATCTCCGGCGTCCCGCCGCTGCAACCGACGTCCACCGAGTGCGTTGAGCACTTCCGCGCCTCGCGGATCACCGCACGGCTCGACGAACTGACCTCGGTCAGCCCCGAGGACTGCGCCGACATCCATCGCGACGTTCGGCTCGACCAGGCTGCGGTGGTCCAGGGGCTCCTGGCCCGCGTCGTCGGCAACACCCCGGCCGCGGAGGAGATCCGGCAGCGGATCCTGGACTGGGATCGCACCATGACGGCCGACAGCACGGACGCCTACCTGTTCGCCGAGTTCCGCAGCCAGCTGGTGCGCGCCGTCGCCGCCACCGACGCGCTCGCGCCGCTACGCGGCCCGCACGGTTTCCCGACAGTGCTCCAGCCGTGGTTCGTTCCCGAACCGCGTCTCGCCACGGCGATCACGTCCGTCGTCGAGAAGTCCGCTCTCATCGGCATCGACATCGAAGCGGTCGCCCTGTCGGCGCTCGACGCCGTCGTCACGCGGGTGGAGGCACTCGGCGGGGCACCTGAGTGGGGAACCGTCCACGTCTTGGCCCCGATCCACGGTTTCGACCTGGTCGGCGCCTCACCCGATCATCCCGAGCTGTTCGCCCGGCTGCGGCCGACGCCGCTGCCGCTCGCCGGTGACACCGAATGTGTTTTCGCCAACGCCTCGGCGGTGGGCACCCACGTGTGCATCACCGGTTCGGCGGCGCGGTACGTGTGGGACCTGTCCGATCCGTCCGCCAGCCGGTGGATCGTGCCGCTGGGCGCCTCCGGCGATCCGCGCTCCGGGCACTTCCAGGACCAGGCCGCCGACTGGGCGGCCGGACGGCTGCTCCCGGTGGAACGCGACTGGGATGTCCTGCGCGGCCCCACCACCGACCCGCACACCGCACCGGCCACCACATCGACCCCGACTTCCCTTTCGACTCAGGAGGATTCGTGTCAGCCCTGACCGATGCGCGACTCACGCTGCTGCGCCGGCGGCTCGAGCGGACCGAGACCGTCCCGCTCGCGACCGCCGGCGCAGTCGCCGATACCGCGCCCGCCGCGACAGTTCCCCCGGCTGCGTTCGGCGACCTCGGTGTCGCGGAGCGTCGCATGTGGAAGATCTACGAACTCGACCCGAAGTCGGTGTCCCACAACATCGGGCTTGTCCTCGAGTTCGGCGGCGCCCGCACCGTCGAGTCCGTGGTCGCGGCCGCCGAGCTGCTGGTCGAGAAGTTCGAGGTGCTGCGCTCGATCGTCGAGGTCGACGCCGACGGTATCCCGCATCGCACGAAGGTGACCCGCGAAGGGCGCTGGAACCCCGAGCATACGGTGTGGACCTGGGGCTTCGAGCCGACCGAGGCACAGTCCGGCGGCGCCGCCGACGTCGACTCCGTCGCCACGGAGCTCACTCGCCGTCCGTTCGACCTGTTCACCGAAACCCCGCTGCGGCTTCGGGTCTCCGGCTGCGACGGGAGGGTCACGATGATCCTCGTCGTACACCACCTCGCGGTCGACGACACGTCGTGGCCGCCGTTGCTCGGCACCCTGATCTCGGGCGACTGGCCCGGCGACGCCGGTCTGGACTCACGGCCAGCCGATCCGGGCGAGACCACCGCCTCCTCGGCCGCCGAGGCCGCCGTACGCCACGCGCTGGACACCTGGGGCGCCGAGGGCATCCGCTACCCAATCTCCGGTGAGCTGCCCGCCGAGAGTCCAGCCGACAGCTGGCTGTCCCCGATGGACGACCGCGAGGGCGTGAAGGTCTCCGCCCCGGTCGCCAACGACTCGCTCACCGCGCTGCAGCGCACCGCCGCGGCCGTGGGCGCCACTGGGAACGCACTGCTCATCGCCATCTGCTCGCTCGCGACCCACGCGCTCACCGGTTCGGAGGACCACGTGCTCGTCGTCCCCGCCGACAACCGCAACCGGTCCCAGTCCCCGGAGCGGATCGGCTACTGCGGCAACATCATCCCGATGCGATTCCGTGTCGATCCGAACGCCTCCGTCGCGCAGGCGCTGCGCGACGCCGGCTCGGTCATCTACCAGGCGATGGAGCACTCCGGCACCGACTTCGGGCCGATCCTCACCGCGATCCGCCAGGCCGGCGGACGGTTCCCGGTCATGGAGATCATGGCCTCGGTCCGCCCTGCGCCCCTGCGCGGCATCCCGCAACCAGCCGACGCCCCGGTCACATGCCGCTCGGTGTTCAACGGCATCGCCAACTACCCGCTGTCCATAGCCTTCGAGGCCGACGAACATGCCACCCATATCGAGGTCGATCACCAGCCCGGCGTCGTTCCCGACGCCATCGCGGAGCGCGCCACGGCGGTCCTGACCGGACTCGTCGACCTCGTCCCGCAGTCTCTCCACTCCACCGTGTCCGAACTCGTCGCAGGACTCGAGAGACGAGGCCGCGGATGAGCGGCCGACCATCCTACGGAGCGGACTCCCGCTCCACTGCAACCGAATCCGTAGCTCTTGTCCACGCAGGGAGAGACTCAGTGATCGACGACCGCACGTCCGCATCCCAGACCTCACGTTTCGCCCGGCCGGGCACCGGCTGGACGGAGGTGGGGCGCGGGCTGGCCGAGGCTGCCAAAGCGGTCGCCGCGCACCATCACGGCGCTCCGCTCCCCAGCGGCGACCCGGTGTCGGTGCTCTCCGCGGTCACCGAGGCCGTCGGCGCCGAGGGCATCCCGGAGACCGGGATCGGCGAGTCCGAGGCGCTGCGGCGCATGGCGCGTCTCGTCGCGGAGTACGGGCTGGATCTCACCCACCCGCTGACCGCCGCGCACCTGCAACCGGCCCCGCTCTCGGTGGCGGTCGCCGCCGATGCGCTCGCCAGCGCGACCAATGCCTCGCTGGACACCTACGACTCGGGTCCGGCCACCCTGGCGCTGGAGACCTGGACCGTCCAGTCCCTGGCCCGGATGGCCGGTTTCGGACCTCAGTCGGGCGGTGTCTTCTCCCCCGGTGGCTCGATCTCGAATCTGTTGGCCCTGATGATCGCCCGCGATCACACCGCTTCCCGACTCGGTGTCGACGTCCGTCACGACGGTGTGGCGGCACTGCGCCGCCCGGTGGTGTTCTGCTCTCGCGTCGCTCACTTCTCGGTTCATCGCGCTTGTGCCGCACTGGGTCTCGGCGAATCGGCGGTCGTCGGAGTGGAGGTCGACTCACACCACCGGATGATCCCGGAGGCCCTCGAGTCCGCGATCCGCAAGGCTGGCGACGTGACGCCGCTGGCCATCGTCGCCACCGCGGGCACCACCGACTTCGGCACCATCGACCCGCTGACCGAGATCGCCGACATCGCCGAGCGCCACGAGATCTGGTTGCATGTCGACGCCGCCTACGGTTTCGGTTCGCTGTTCTCCGACCGGCTCTGTGGTCTGCTCACCGGTATCGACCGCGCCGACTCGGTGACCCTCGACCTGCACAAGGTCGGCTGGCAGCCGGCTGCCGCGAGCCTGATGCTCCTCGCCGACGCCGGCCGCTTCGCCTCGCTGAACCGTTCGGTCGCCTACCTCAACCCCGACGACGACGTCGAGGCCGGTTTCAGCGGTCTACTCGGCCAGACCCTGCAGACCACACGGCGCCCCGACGTGCTGAAGGTCGCCACGACGCTGATGGCCTACGGACGGCGCACTCTCGGCGAGATGCTCGAGAAGTGCAACGACCTCGCGCTCTACGCCGAACAGCGTATCGCCACCGAACTGCAGCTCGAACTCGTCGCCCCGGTCACGCTGACCACCGTCGTGTTCCGGTACCGCTGCGCCGATCTCGACGTCGTGAACGGTGAGCTCCGCCGTCGCCTCATCTCCGAGGGCACGGCGCTGATCGGCCGCACGCAGGTACGCATCCCCGGCGAGGACGAACCCCAGACCTGCTTGAAGCTGACGCTTCTGAATCCCGACGCCACCCAGAGCGACATCGACGCGCTCTTCGACGAACTCCTGCGCGTCGCATTGGAAGTGGAATCCGAGGGCACCGACACCCAGAGTGAGAAGATGGTGAGGGTATCCGAATGACCCGTCAAGAGAAGGTAGACGTACTCGCGATCGGTTGCGGTCCGTTCAACATGGGGCTCGCCGCCCTGGCATCGACGGTCGACGACTGCGATGTGCTCGTCGTCGACCGTCGATACGAGTTCCGGTGGCACCCGGGGCTGATGTTCCCCGACGCGAGCCTGCAGGTGTGGTTCCTGTCGGACCTGGTCACCCTCGTCGACCCGACGCATCCGCTGTCGTTCCTGAACTACCTCGCCGATACCAACCGTCTATACCGGTTCATGGTCCGGGAGAACTTCTTCCCGAGCCGCCTCGAGTACGAGGACTACCTACTGTGGTGTGTCCGCCGCCTCGACTCGCTGCGCTGGGGCACCACCGTGACCGAGGTGGACTGGGACTCCTCGGCCGACGCCTTCCGGGTCACGATGGTGACCAATGGTGCGGAGTCCACCGTGATCGCCCGCCACGTCGTCGTCGGGGTGGGCACCGAGCCGTTCGTGCCGGAGTCGCTGCAGACCGACTCTCCCAACGTCATCCACAGCTCGGAGTACCTGTACCACCAGGAGCGGGCGCACGCCGCCGACTCGGTGACCGTGATCGGTTCGGGCCAGTCCGGCGCCGAGATCGTCGCCGACCTGCTAGAGGCGAACTACCACGGCGGCCCCGCCGTCCGCTGGTGGACCCGCACCCCGTGGTTCGCGCCGCTGGACTTCACCAAACTGTCGCTGGAGATGACCACCCCGGCGTACATGGACTACTTCGCGAGCCTCCCGGAGGAGGCCCGCGACCGGATCCGGCCACAGCACTGGCAGTTCCACAAGGGCGTCTCGGCCGATACGCTCGCCCAGGTGCACGAGTTGCTGTACCGCCGCCAGTTCGCCGAGAAGCTGAACCCTGTGCAGCTGCGTATCTCGACCGCCGTCGAGGGCATCGACACCCTGCCCGACGGCAAGCTACGGGTCCGCGCCCGGCACCTCGACACCGGCAACGCCCTGGCGCACACCACCGACCTGGTCGTCGCCTGCACCGGCTACCGTCGTCGTGAGACACCGTTCCTCACCCCGATCGAGCCACTGCTGCACCGTGATTCGAAGGGCCGTTACGTCTTCGGCCCTCAGCACCAGGTGGAGACCGAGCCGGCGCTGACCAACCGGCTGTTCATGGTCAACGCCGAGGAGCACGCGATCGGTGTCTCCGCACCGAACCTCGACATCGGCGCGGTCCGCAACGCCCGCATCCTCAACACCGCCATGGGCCGCGAGGTGTACCGCCTTCCGACAGACACCGCGTTCACCCAGTTCGGCATCGACAACGCTGACGACGTGGTCGCCGAATAGACGCGCACAGTCAGAACACAGCCCGGTCCGCGACGTGCGGGCCGGGCTGTTGCGGTTCATCCGCCGCCTGAGACTCGAGGAGCGATAAGCGACGAGCCACGAAGACCCCCTCGAGATACCTACCCCCGCAACCACTTCCCGCGAAATCATCCCCTACATGCGGGACCATCCCATTCCCGCCCGGACCGAACCCGGCGATCCCACTGACCGGCCGACGGAAAGGAAGCACTGCTGCGAATCAGTCTACTACCGAAAGTAGCGGCACCGCAGCATCATCCGTCTGTGGATAGACTTCCTGGGCTGCCCCTCGCCAAACTCGCTGACGATCCCGGCATGTGGGGTTGACCCCTGATGGTGGACACCTGACTGGCGGGACAGCGGGTCCTGCGGGAAGGATGTCCGTATGTCGGGCAAACGCAAGCAGTAAACCCCGGAGCATCGGGAGCAGTCCTCCTGCTTGGTGATCGAGGCGGGACGCCTGATCGCGCATGTCGCGAAGGAGATCGGGGTCGGCGAGCAGCTGCTCGGCAGATGGGTGGCTTAG
>NZ_BAOQ01000013.1 GCF_000344155.1 Gordonia paraffinivorans NBRC 108238
GGCCGGCCCCAACCGAACCGTGGCGACAATCCTTACCTGTCCGATTACCAGGCTGGTAGTGCTCTCAAAGCAGTCATTGATGAGTACCCCGGCGCGTGTTTGCTAGCTGTTCATCACACCCGAAAAGCCGAGGCGACCGATTTCTTGGACGCTGTGTCCGGCACGCAGGGGCTCGCCGGGAGCGCCGATTTCGTGTTGGTGCTGTCCCGGAAGCGGCAGAGCGAAGAGGGCGTCCTCGCGATCACCGGCAGGGACGTGACCGAGACCGAGATCGCTATGACCACCCAGGGCGGTCAGTGGCGGCTCGCCGGTTCGACGGTCAGGGAGGCGAATGCCGCTCTGACGGAGCGTCGGGAGCGTGCTCAGATGGGCGACCGGTCGGGAGAAGTTCTTGCTCTGGTCCGCGCGGCGTCGGGTGCGGTCGGTCCGAAGGATGTGTCCGAAAAACTCGGCTTAGACGGCGACACTGCGGGAAAGTACCTGCGTCGCCTGGCTTCATCGGGGCACATTCGGAAAGCATCCCGGGGTAAGTACGTGTCCGAACCGTCCGAACTGTCCGAAAGGATTAGTGTTTCGGACACTCCGGACACTTCGGACACACACCTAGCCGACGACGTTTGTCCGGACTGCGGTGACCGAATGGTCTTCGGTGAGGATCTCGACGCGGGTCACCACATCTCGTGCAGGGAGGCGCTGTGATCCCGAAGAAAGTCGATGCTGCGCGCCGCGCCCAGGCACTCGCAGCGGGGGCAGGTCTCTTGGACGGCGGCCGCACGCTCGCCAGAGCAGCCCTCGCACGCGACGCCGAACGCGGCAAACGAACAAAGACACTTCACCTTCCGTCCGGGGCCGTCGTCAACATCATCGAACCCGAATCCGAGGAGGAGGTCGAACGCGATCGAGAAGCGCTTCGCGACCTGTTGGTCCGGGACGACCTCGTCCGCTTGGGTTTCAGCGCGATGCGCGTCAGCAATCGGTATCGCTTTGGTTGGCGGCTGTGGACGCTCGACTCCGCCGGCCGAATCAGATCACCAATGTTCGACACCGGCCGCGCCGTCGACCACCCGTCTATCGTGGCCGACTGCCCCCACGGCCACGAGGTTCCGAGCGCGGCCTGCAGGTGCGGAATCTACTTCGTGCCACATTGGTTTCCGTTCCACCGCGCCGTTGATGACTTGCTCGACGGCGACTTCACCGCCCACGCCCTCACATGGGGTGTTGCGATCGGCGGCGTGGACGTCGACCCCGGCGGGGACCAGTGGGGAATCCGCCCCCGCCGAACCGGCCGCTTCAGAATCCTCGGGGGGATGGTCCCCGAGGAAGCACCCCAACCGGCGTTGCCGGTGCCATGGCGCCGGGGCTTCACCGACCGCAACGCATTCGCTGTCGAGAAACTGTGGGATCTCGGTGCCCCCAGCAACTTTCACGACGTCGTCGCAAAGTACCAGGACGAACCCGCGACGAGCTTCAATGCAGACGACGTGGAGGACCCTGAGGTGACTGCATGGCAGATACTGCGGAGGTTGGACCACCAGTGAAGTACCGACACCGCAACGAACCCGGCTTGTTGCCGCTGCTCGTCGAAGTCCTGGAGGGAACCGCCAACTTGTCTGGGGCGGCGTGCGCCGGGCGACCCGAGTTGTTCGACGAAGCCGCCGTCGATGAGGACGCGCAGACGGTCCGATACCGGCATCGCGCCGCAGTGCGGATCTGCTCGACGTGCCCAGCCCTGGACCGGTGTCGCCAGTGGGCCGAATCCCAAAAGGACCTCGGCGGCATGGTCGTCGCCGGCCGCGCCCCACGACTCCCGGGACGCCAACCCTACTCAGAAAGGACCCAGAAGGGATGACACCACCAATTCATCCGCGGCACCGCCGCGACGACAAGCCGTTCATCTGTCAAAACTGCGACGGGCCTTGCAGAATCTGGGCCGGTCCCATATGGCGGTGGACGTGTCGAAAGTGCCAGCAGGCAGCGATCCTGTACGGCCGTCCAGGGATCAAACCGACAGGTCGTCGGCGAGGCCAATGACGCCCGCCACCCGCTGCTGGCGATCCCCGCGGTGGTACACGACGTTCATCGTCGTCGACGTCGACGACGGCCACCGCCGCGAGCGGTTGGGCTCCTGGCAGGGCCCCCGGACACCGCCGAAACTTCCACCGACAAACCCCCGAAAGAAGCACCAATGTCTGAACGACGAATCCTGAACGACGGCGACTATCGTCGCGCCGGCCAATTCCTGCGCTACGCGAACCCCGAACGCACCGACGTCCCCGGCATGAATGCGGTCCTCGCCGAAGCCCACGCCGAAGGACGCCTCACGCACCTAGTGCTGAGCGTCGCCGCACACGCCTACGCGTGGTCGCCGACCATCGGCACCCCAGAGGGACAGAACGCCCTCGCCAACATCGCCATCGAACGATACGAACTAGAGAAGGAGAACGAAACCGATGAGTGAGCACGAAAACCCGCAGCCTGCCGAGGAACTCGAGACCCTCGAGACGCCGCCGCCGGCCGAGACGCCGGAGACCGACGACACCGCCGACGCCGACGACACCGCCGACACCACCCCAGCCAGCAGCGGCGGCGAGGCCGCTAAATATCGGGTGCAAAGAAACGAGGCACGGGCCGCGCTCGCCGAAGCCCGCACCCAAATCGAAAACCTCCAACGCGCAGCCATCGAACAACTCTGCGCCGCAGCAGGTGTCCAACCACGAGCACTCTTCACAATCGCCGAAATCGGAGACCTCGTGACCGAAGCGGGCACCGTCGACCACGAAGCGGTGGCACACGCGATCGACCGCGCCCGCATCGAACTCGGCATCGAGATCCCCCGAAAAGGGGCCCTCGCACCACGCGCCGGCTACCAACCCGCCAACCCAGCCCCCACCAAGACACCGTGGGCGGAAGCGTTCGCACCCCGAAACCGAAGGGCAGACAGGTAGAATAAGCGGTGACCGGGCGAGCACCCAGGTGGTAGCACCCGGTCACCGTTACCGCCAGGCGCGGCAACTCCACAGGCCAGGAGCCGCGGAGCTTGAACACAACCTTGTTCAACCGACGCGGCCCTATTCACATCCCAGGGCCGCGGGAGTAGGAGCCCGAAATGGCTTTCACCGCAACCACCGGCAACTCGGACGCCGCCTGGCGGCCGGACGTAACCACATTCGCCCCCATCGACACGGTCCCCGAAGCCGTGCTGTTGCAGGCCACCACAGTCTCGGGCGAAATCATCGGTGACGCACCCTCACTGCGAGTCGGATATGTCACCGACGACGACGCGACCGTCACAGCCGAGGGTCAGGAGATCGACGAGGGCGAGCCGGAACTCGACGAAGTCGTGGTCAAGACCTCGAAAATCACGCAGCTGGTGCGCATTTCAAACGAACAGTGGCGGCAGCAGGGCACCAGCGATCAGCTCGCCCAGAGCGTCCGGCGGGCACTCATCCGAAAGTCGGACAGCTTGTTCCTGAGCGATCCCGACTCGGGCATCGCCGAACGCGACGACATCGTCGACGGCGGCGCAGTCGACGGCAACCTCGACGAACTCATCAATCTGGAAACAGAAATTCGTGAAGCCGGCGGCGACCCGCGCCTCTGGATCTTGAGCCCCCGCGCCTGGGCGCTCATCCGCCAGATCAAGACCTCGACCGACTCGAACGTCTCACTGGTCGGCGCCGGCGTCGAGGACACAACCCCGCGGCTGTTGTCGGTCCCCGTCGTCGTGAACCCGGCCCTCGCGCCCGGCGACGGGTTGCTCGTCGACCCGGCAGCGGTCGTCAGCGCAGTCAGCCAGATCGAGGTCGCCACCTCTGACCAACAGTATTTCTCGAGTGACAGTGTTGCGCTCCGCGCGATCTGGCGCGTCGGCCACGAAATCGTGCGACCCGACCGCGTCGGCCGCTTCACAATTGGCGCCGGCAGCTAGCGACTAGCTGACGCGATTCGGAGGGTTCGGCGGTCGGGTTGTGCATCACGGGCTGGTTAGTCCCGACCGCCGGCCCCTCCTTCCTCTTCACCCGGGAGACAACGTGGCCCGCAAACGCTCCAGCACCCTCCGCGACCGACACCGACGGATAATCGCCCGCGGACAACCCCCCTGCGCCATCTGCCACCAACCCATCGACTACACCATCCCCTACCCCCACCCAGACAGCTTCGTAGTCGACCACAAGAAACCCTTCGCACACGGCGGCGCCGACACCATCGACAACAAACAACCAGCACACAACCGCTGCAACCGAGTCAAAAGCGACCGCCTCGAGCAGCCCGAACTGCGACGCCACTACACCAACCGCACCTGGTAACCCCACCACCCACGGCACCCACTCCCCACCCACCGCCTCAGCCGCAACAGGGGGCGTTGCCGGTTTGCGCGCGCATACCCCCCCGCCCCCCTCTCGTGGGCGTAGGGGCTTCTGCCGGGTTGTCGGGGGTTTGGTGGAGAAAACGCGGGCAGAGATGCAGGCTAGGCCGTGTGGTGCGGCGGAGAGAGGGGTGGGCGGGGGCCGCCCCTGGGTCGGCTAGCTGGGAGGCTTTTCGGGGGCAACACCGAAAAGCTTCTCGGCGCCGGGAAGCTTCACGGGGGATTTTGCGGGACCCCGCAGAATCGGGCGGTCCGGGTGTTGACGACAGCCGGGGGCTGTCGAGATGGACACCCAGGGGTGCCGGTGTCGATTCCCCCATCCCCGGTCGACCCACGAACCCAGGCGCCTGATCGCGTCGGCCCACGACGAGTAGCACCAGGCCGTTGGGCAAGGTGTCACTGTCATGGCACCGGATACGCGGTGATCAGGCGCGTGTCGGTGGCCCTCGTCGCCGGCGAGGGACTGAGCGCTAACGGCGAGCGGGCTGGTTTTCGTCGGGCTCCGCAAGGACGACGGGCACGCGGTCGGATCGGTTACGTGCGCTTGAGCGCCCCCGCGCGGAGTCGAACCGCGCGTGCGACCATCGGGGCTGTCGAGGTCAGTCGGTGGTTGGGAGGTCGTGCGTTTCGATGAGTGCGACGGCGTGGGCGTGCGCTGCGAGTGCGGCGTCGCGGTCGTCGAACATGTCGTTGGCGGTGCGGATTACGTCGGCGCGCCATAGGAGTCGGTCGAATCCGCCGAGGGCGAGGTCGGCGATGAGGGTCACTCCGACGGTTTTTGCGTCGTTGGGGGTGAGGCCGTGGAGTACGTCGTCTTGGGCGATTAGGGCCGTTATCTCGTGGAGGAGGGCGACGAGGTCGGTGAGCTTCGGGTTGGTGTCGAGGACGTTGATGGCGGTTTGCATCGCGGTGTAGCCGGTTTCTGGGGTGCTCATTGGTGGCTCCTTTGTCTTAGGCGTCGGCGGCCCTGCGGGCCAGGTGCACGACGATGTCGGCCATGACGTCGGGGCGGCGTGTGATCCGGTGCAGCACGAGTTCACGCATGAGGTCGGCGGGGGTGGTCTGCACCTCGTCGATGAGGTCTGTTGCAGCGAACATGAGGCGGTCGTGGGTGGTGAGGTGTTCGCGCGCGTCGTCGCGGGCCTGGGTGCTCATGCGGCGTACCAGCCGAGTTCGATGCAGGCTGCCAGGGCGGCGAGGGGCACGAAGTAGAGCGCCAGGGTGGCGAGGACTGTCGCAAGGACAGTTAGAGTTGGGGAACGGTGCATCGGAATCGCCTCCGGTGTGTCCGAGGCCCTGGAAGGTGTTCCCGCACCGACCGGGGCCGTTTTCGTCACCCGGTCTAGGTGGATCTGGCACATATCTGGCACGTGCCATGCCCTAGAAAGCAGAAAACCGCCCGTTACCAGGCGGTTTACTTGCTCCCCCAACTGGACTCGAACCAGTAACCGTTCGATTAACAGTCGAATGCTCTGCCAATTGAGCTATGGGGGATTGCTCAGGTCCTCGATCGGCGCCGGAGCGCTTCACTCGAACCGAGGACAGACTTTAGCGCATGCCGACGCCGGACAACAAAACGGCTGGTCAGAAGACATCTGATGACGAAAGATGCGGCAGTTGGTTCCGCGATCCGGAACCAACTGCCGCATGTGCCATCGGGCACTCAGTGGCCGGCGACGTGGCGCCCTCGACCCGGACAGGAACCAGGAGAGGAAGCACACCAGCGCGAGCAGGAGATGGCCGAGTGCAACCTCAGGTCCCGCCGCCCACACTCCTCGGGGCGTGGATCAAGCCGATACACGCCGGCACCGCGCCCACCGACGGTTTGTCTCCGCGACAGGGTGCAGGACATCAGCGCGCGTGCGGTAATCTCCTCCCGCGGGCCAGGTGCCCACACGGGGAGTTAGCTCAGTCGGTTAGAGCCGCGGACTCATAATCCGTAGGTCGCGGGTTCGAGCCCCGCACTCCCCACCATCGCCGACAGGCCGTTCGCCGCGCGCTCGTCGTCCTCCCCGATCTTCGCGGAGAACCCTGTCGTGCACCTGTCGGCAGCTCTTGCCCGGCAGCGTCACTCATCGCGCCGACGACTCTCGCCCTTCTCCCACATGGCGGTCGAGGAAGTTGATCTGGTCGGCGATGATGGTGTCGAAATACGGATCGAGATAAGGCTCGAAGTGCGCACAGTCGTAGGTGTGGACTTCGCCCTTCCGAATGCGGCGCGCCACCGCCTGGGCCTTGTCGATCGGCGTCACGTCGTCCCTCGCGGCGAGTTGCACCAGCACCGGGATGTCGATGTCGGCTGCGTACCGCCCGGGCGAATAGAACGGAACGCGCAACGCGATCCGCGCGGCCACATCGTTTTCGGCGAGGAGTTCCTCACGCATGCCCCCCATCCGCTCGACCTGCTCGTAGGCGCCGGGCGAGGTCATCATCGCGAAGTCGCCGGGGCGTCCGACCGCCGCCACCCGATACGGCTCGCGGCCTGTCCACGCCCGGATCTGATCCCGTACCCCGGCGATGATCAGGCGACTCACCAGCGCCGGAGACTGGGAGAACGCCGATGCCGGCCCGCTCACGTGCGGCACCTGCACGATCGCAGCCGCCAGACCCCGATCACGGGCGGCCAACCGCAAGACGTGCCCACCGGCGAAGGACGTCCCCCATGCCACGACGCGACGCGTGTCGACCCAATCGAGGCTGCGGGCATAGGCGATCGCGGCATCCCAGTCGGCGTGCTGCTCGGCGAGGTCGAGCACACGCCTTGGCGACCCGTCGCTCGCACCCCAATGCCGGTAGTCGAAGACGAGCGCGGCGTAACCGGCCTGCGCGAACTTCGACGCGTAGGCGTCGAGTCGCAACTCGCGGAATGCGGCGAAACCGTGGGCCAGCACGACGATCGGAGGATTCACGACACCATCCGGCCGGTAGAGCCAGGCGGCACACCGGGCGTCGCCGGAGGTGAACCAGACATCGGACCGGACATAGCTGAACTGACGTGACATGATGAGAGCCTTCGACGGGGTATCTTGAATGACGTTCAACACGGTAACAGCGTCTTGAACACCATTCAAGAGACTCGCACGGAGGTGACCGCTTCAGATGGCGCGGAACAGGAGGCCGCAGGCCGCCGACGAGAAGCGGGAGGAGATCGTCACCGCCGCGCGCAGGCTGTTCCTCGAGAACGGATACGACGCGACGTCGATGAGCAGGCTGGCCAAGGAAGCCGGGGTCGCGGCCAACACGATCTACTGGTACTTCGAGGACAAGGACGACGTCCTCGTCGCGGTGCTGTCCGCCGTCATGGCGGACGTCTGGCCGATGTACCAGGCGGTCGCGAGCGAGCCGATCTCCGAACGGGTTCTGTGGATCGTGCGGCGGCTCACCGAGATGCGAAGTCTCGTGACGACAGTCCACGCCCGGGTGCCGCATTCACCCAAGGTGGCGGAGTGGCACAACAACTTTCACGTGCTCACCAGCGTCCTGTTCCGAGCGGAGCTGGAGGCGGCAGGTGTCTCCCCGGAGACCGTCGACGCAGAGGTGATGATCGCCGTGTTCACCGTCGAAGGACTGCTGATGCACACGGCCGACGAGAACGAGCAACGCACCGTGTGCCAGACGCTGGCCTCGCGGTGGCCGTCGGCCGCCGATCAGTCGCCGCGGTCTTCAGATCACAACGCGACCGAGCGTCGTGAGTAGCGGAAACCCGTCGATGTGACGGACGTCGGCTCGCCCCCGCCATGACCCGCCGACCCCCGCGGGCGTCACCGGTGTTCGAGGATCGCGGCGCGCAGTGCCGCCGTGACGGCGGCCGGGTTGTCGACGCTCATCAGGTGCCCGGCGTCCGGGATCGTCCGGTAGGTGACGTCGGGCAGTCCGTCGACGATCATCTGCGCCGCCTTCTCCGGGCACAGGGCGTCCTGCGTCGCGGCGATCACGTCGACGTGCTGGGTGATCTCGCCCAATCGCGGCGTCAGCGGGCGCTCCCGCAGTGTGGACATCGCCTGCGCGACGTTGGTGTACCCCGCGCCGTCGCCCACCGCCTCCAGGCGCATCTCGGTGAGCTCGTCGACCCGGCCGGTCGCCGCGACGATGCCCGCCGCGGTGTCCTGGCGCATGGCCTCGTGGAACTCCCTGGTCGAGGTGTTGGCGGCCAGGGCCGCGCGACCCTGATAGAACTCGGCAGCCGCCCGCCCCACCACCGACGAGGTGCCCATCACCACGGCGCGGGTCACCAGGTCGGGACGTTCGGCGGCGGCCCACAGCACGATCGTCCCGCCGGCCGAGAAGCCGACGACGATCGCCGGACCCGACACCTCCTCGAGGAAGCCGATCAGGTCCCGGCCGAGCTGATCGACGGTGCCGTCCGCCTTCCCCAGCGTCGACGCCCCGTGACCGCGCAGGTCGTAGGCGTAGGTGTGCACCTCGGCGAGGTCGGCCTGGGCGCCCGCCCAGCTGCGACGGTCCTCGCCGAGTCCGTGGACGAAGACGACCGGCGGGAAATCCGATTCGGCCAGGCCGCTTTCGGTGTAGGCGACCAGCACGTCGCCGACGGTCACCGTGTTCATGTCTCCCTCATCTCCGGCAGGTCTGCCGACGTGGTCGTCTGCGGCTGCGTCAGCCGACGCCGGCGGACGGATCGAGTGCCTGTTCCAGCAGGCTCCGACGGTACGCCTCGAGGGCGACCAGGTCGCCGAAGACGGCGTTGTAGCCGTCGGGGTCGTCGCTCGGCGACATCCGGCGCAGACGTGACTTGATGTCGGCGATCTGCTCGCCGACCCACACCTCCTGCAGCCGGGCGAGGACGCTGGAGATGTAGCGGGGGATGTTGTCCTCCTCGACCGGCATCGTCTCGACCGCGAGCTCGGTGACCAGCGGATCGATGACGGGATCGTCGACGGCGTTGCGCACGGCGTCGACCCAGGCCGCCCCGGAGAGACCCGACGACGTCCCGCCGACCGATGTCATCGCCTGTCGCACAATCGCATACGCGGGCTCGGTGAAACACTCGACCGGCAGCGAGTCGAAGACCGTGCCGGCGATGGCCGGGTATTGCAGCGCCGCCTTCAGGGCCTCGCGTTGCGGCCACAGCCGCGGATCGTTCGGATTGGGTCGGGCCGAGTTGGGCGCCGCCTCGGCCTCGGGACGGTTGCGCGCACCACGACCGCGGACGCGGACGGCATCGTCGACGCCCTTCGCCTTCCGGATCTTCGCACCCTCCTCGCGGACCCGGGAGAGCACCTGTCCGACCTCTTCCCAGCCGACCCAGCCGGCGAGCTGGCGCGCGTACTCGTCACGCAGCGCGACGTCGCGGATCCGCGCGACCACCGGCACCGTGTCGCGCAGCGCGTGCACGCGCCCCTCGGCGGTGTCGAGATCGTGTTCGGCGAGCAGCGCCTTGATGGCGAACTCGAACATCGGCACCCGGCGCGCGATGAGGTCGCGCACCGCGGCGTCGCCCCGGGCCTGGCGCAGCTCGCACGGGTCCATCCCCTCGGGCGCGATCGCCACGAAGGTCTGTCCCGAGATCGCCTGCTCCCCCTCGAATGCCTTGAGCGCAGCTGCTTTTCCCGCCTCGTCGCCGTCGAAGGTGTAGATGACCTCGCCGCGGAAGTACGAGTCGTCCATCATCAGGCGTCGGATCAGCGCAAGGTGTTCCTCGCCGAAGGCGGTGCCGCACGAGGCGACCGCGGTCGTCACACCGGCGAGGTGCATGGCCATCACGTCGGTGTAGCCCTCGACGACCACCACCTGATGCGACTTGGCGATGGATTTCTTCGCGTGGTCGAGGCCGAACAGCACCTGAGACTTCTTGTACAGCATGGTCTCCGGCGTGTTCATGTACTTGCCGAGGTTGTCGTCGTCGAACAGCTTGCGCGCACCGAACCCGATGATGTCGCCGCCGAGGTTGCGGATCGGCCACAGCAGTCGCCGGTGGAACCGGTCGATCGGACCCTTGCGCCCCTGCTTCGACAGTCCGGCGGCCTCGAGCTCGCTGAACTCGAAGCCCTGCGCCAGCAGCGTCTTGGTCATGGTGTCCCAGCCTGCGGGCGCGTAGCCGCAGCCAAACTTCGCGGCGGCCGCGGCGTCGAAGTCGCGTTCGGCCAGATAATCCCGCGCGGCCTGCGCCTCCGGGGTCTGCAGCTGCGCCTGGTAGAACTTCGCCGCGGCCGCGTTGGCCGCGACCAGCCGGGCGCGCGTGCCGCGGTCGCGCTTGATCGCGGTGCCGCCGCCCTCGTAGTTGATCCGGTAACCGATGCGATCGGCGAGTTGCTCGACGGCCTCGACGAAGCTGATGTGTTCCTGCTTCTGCAGGAAGCTGTAGACGTCGCCGCCCTCCCCGCAGCCGAAGCAGTGGAAGTGCCCGTGATTGGGGCGGACGTGGAACGACGGGGTCTTCTCGTCGTGGAACGGGCAGAGTCCCTTCAGGCTGTCGGCACCGGCGCGGCGCAGGGCGACGTATTCCCCGACGATGTCCTCGATCCTCGTCTGCTCACGGATCGCCGTGATGTCACGATCGGGAATGCGTCCTGCCACGCGTCCAGTGTAGTGACGTCGCGAGGCCGATCCGCCCTGGCTCTTGTCCCGGCGATACCGCCCCTGCAATCGACCCGGAAGAAGCCCCACGCGGGAACACACGACGGCGTCGACGCCGCCGTGTGGAGGGGCGTTCTTCAGGGCGCAGCTCAGTGCTCGCACGGCCCCCGACTACCCGAGGTGCGCCTGCGCTCCCGAGTTCTGCTTGTCGGTGCGCTCGAGGCGGCCCTCGGTCATCGACGCGATCTGGTCGACGATGACCCGCATGCGCGCGGCGTCGTCCTCGGCCTCTTTCCACCACGGCACGAAGATCGGGTCGAGCCCGCCGGGCGCGGCCTCGACGAGCCAGTTGGCGACGCGGTGGATGCGCTCACGCTGGCGCTGCTGGGTCGCCTTGTGCCGCTCGTTGGAGAAGATGAACCGCAGCGCAAGGGTTTTCAGCATCGACACCTCGGCGGCGATCAGCGCCGGAACCTCGAGGTCGGCGCTGTACCGCGACACCGGGCGGTCGCCCACCACCGCACGCGTGCCGGTGATGGCGGCCGACGCGAATCGGCCGATGAGCTCGCTGGTGAGGCGCTTGAGCGCGACGTAGGAGTCGAGCGTGCCGTCGAAGACGCCGACCGCGCGCACGATGTCCATCCGGTGCAGCCGTTGCGCGGCGTCGATGAGCGCCTCGGGATCGAGCCCGGGGAACTCCTTGACCCCGATCTCGGCGAGCGCGCGCTGGTCCTGCGGATCGCCGAGGGTGCGCAGGTCGATGCGACCGCCGATCACGCCGTCCTCGAGATCGTGCACCGAGTAGGCGACATCGTCGGACCAGTCCATGATCTGGGCCTCGATGCAGCGTCGGGTGTCCGGGGCGTTGCGCCGGATCCAACCGAGCATCGCCGCGTCGTCCTCGTAGGCGCCGAATTTGCCGCCCGGTGTGCGACGCGTCCACGGGTACTTGAGGGTGGCGTCGAGGGAGGCGCGGGTCAGGTTGAGGCCGACGCTACGCCCGTCGGCATCGAGCAGCTTCGGTTCGAGCCGGGTGAGGATGCGCAGGTTCTGCGCGTTGCCCTCGAAGCCGCCGCAGTCGGCGGCCACCTCGTCGAGGGCGCGTTCGCCGTTGTGCCCGTAGGGCGGATGGCCGATGTCGTGGGCGAGTCCCGCGAGCTCGACGAGGTCGGGCTCGGCGCCGAGGCCGATCGCGATGCCCCGGCCGATCTGCCCCACCTCCAGCGAGTGGGTCAGGCGGGTGCGCGGCGTGTCGCCCTCGCGGGGGCCGACCACCTGGGTCTTGTCGGCCAGGCGCCGCAGGGCGGCACAGTGCAGCACGCGAGCGCGGTCGCGCGCGAAGTCACTGCGGTGGTCCGTCCGGGTTCCGGGCAGGCTGGCGACCTTGGCGGCCTCGGGGACGACACGTTCGACGGCCTCTTCCCCGTAGGCGGCCATGGGCGGCAGCGTGTGACCCGCGCCCGCGGTGGGTGGGGTGTCAGTCAAGCACCCAGCCCCGGCCGACGGCGAAGTCGGTGATCCGCTGCCGGATCGCCACGATCTGACGGGCGGTCAGGTCGTCGTCGGCGTCGAGGAGCAGTTCGGTGAGCTCCTCGGTGAACGCAGCCGCATCTAGACCACCGCGCTGGCGGCGTCCGCCGCGCTCGTCGTGACGGTGCCCACGGCCGTGGTGATCGTCGCGACGATGCGGGCGCGAGCCACCTGCCGAGTCGTCGGCAGGAGCCTCTTCGGTCACCTCGACGTTGACCGCCTTGGAGCCCCGATCGGTCTCCTCGATGTCGAAGGACACCTTGGCGCCGGGACGCAGCGAGTCCTCGTCGATGTTGATGTCGTTGATGTGCAAGAACACATCGGCGCCGCCCTCTTCGGGCGCGAGGAATCCGAATCCCCGATTCGGGTCGTAATGGACGACTTTCCCGCTGACAGCCACGACTCCACTCACTCTCTCGTCGCGTTCGGAACGGACCCCGTGTCCTGTCGACGCGACAACTCGTCCTCAATTGTGACAGACGACCGCCGGTCGCGAGAACCGCCGGCGGTCGGCCGTCGGGGATCGTCGACCGAAGTCGACCGTGCGTCAGGCGCCGAGCAGCTTGCCGCCGAGGTACTCCGAGACCTTGTCGAGTGCCACGCGCTCCTGGCTCATGGTGTCGCGCTCGCGCACGGTCACGGCCTGGTCGTCGAGGGTGTCGAAGTCGACGGTCACGCAGAACGGCGTGCCGACCTCGTCCTGGCGGCGGTAGCGCTTGCCGATGCCCTGCGCGTCGTCGAACTCGACGTTCCAGTTCTTGCGCAGCTCGGCGGCGAGGTCGCGGGCCTTCGGCGAGAGCTTCTCGTTGCGCGACAGCGGCAGCACGGCGACCTTGATCGGCGCGAGCCGGCGGTCGAGACGCAGCACGGTGCGGGTGTCGGTGCCGCCCTTGGCGTTCGGCACTTCCTCCTCGGTGTAGGCGTCGCACAGGAACGCCATCAGCGAGCGGGTCAGGCCGGCCGCGGGCTCGATGACGTACGGGGTGTACCGCTCGCCGGTCGCCTGGTCGAAGTACGACAGGTCCTCACCGGAGTGCTTGCTGTGCGTCGACAGGTCGAAGTCGGTGCGGTTGGCGACACCCTCGAGCTCGCCCCACGGGTTGCCGGTGAAGCCGAACTTGTACTCGACGTCGACGGTCCGCTTGGAGTAGTGGGACAGCTTCTCCTTGGGGTGCTCGTACAGCCGCAGGTTCTCCGGGTCGATGCCGAGCTCGACGTACCAGTTGAAACGCTGGTCGATCCAGTACTGGTGCCACTCTTCATCCTCACCCGGCTTGACGAAGAACTCCATCTCCATCTGCTCGAACTCGCGGGTACGGAAGATGAAGTTGCCCGGGGTGATCTCGTTGCGGAAGCTCTTGCCGATCTGGGCGATGCCGAACGGCGGCTTCTTGCGCGCGGTGGTCATCACGTTCTTGAAGTTCACGAAGATGCCCTGCGCGGTCTCCGGGCGGAGGTAGTGCAGGCCCTCCTCGTCGTCGACCGGACCGAGGTAGGTCTTCATCAGGCCGCTGAACGGCTTGGGCTCGGTCCACTTGCCGGGCTGGCCGGTCTCCGGGTCGTTGATGTCGGCGAGGCCGTTGGCCGGCGGGTGGCCGTGCTTGGCCTCGTACGCCTCGATCAGGTGGTCGGCGCGGTAGCGCTTGTGGGTGTAGAGCGACTCGACGAGCGGGTCGCTGAACACCTCGACGTGGCCGGAGGCCTCCCAGACCTGACGCGGCAGGATGACCGACGAATCGAGGCCGACCACGTCCTCACGGCTGGTGACCATGGTCCGCCACCACTGCCGCTTGATGTTCTCCTTCAGCTCGACGCCGAGGGGGCCGTAGTCCCAGGCCGACTTGGTGCCGCCGTAGATCTCACCGCACTGGTAGACCAGACCCCGGCGCTTGGCGAGGTTGACGACGGATTCCACTTTGGACTGGGCGGCCACGGTTAACTGCTCTCCACGGGTCGGTGTTCGGCTTGTTCTGTCGGCGCTCATGCGTGGGGCGACCGATGATGAGGTCCGGCGCGCACGGCAACCCCTACAGACTACCGAGCAGGGAGAGGGTTCCCCTAAAGCAGTGCCCTCACCTGGCCGATCGCGGGGGCGCACCGGAGGTGGGGCGGCCGGGTGTCAGAGTGGCAGGATGAGCCCCCGCCCCCGCGCCCGGAGACGACGCCGCCCGATGCTGCAGCTGTGGGCCGTCGCGGCCGCGGCGACGATGCTGGCCGGAGGGTGTGCGGGCGCCGGGACCGACACCGGCCGACCGGCGCCGGTCGTCGCCCCCTCGCCCCTTCCTCCGGTCGCCGAGGTGACCCCGCAGGGCCTCGCCGACGCGATCGACATCGACCGCGTGACCGCACACCTGCGCGCGCTGCAGCAGATCGCCGACGACAACGACGGAACACGCGCGGCGGGCACCCCGGGCAACGACGCGTCGATCCACTACGTCGCGGGCCTGCTCCGGGAGGCGGGATTCGAGGTGTCGACGCCCGAGTTCTCCTACACGCGATTCACCGTCGGATCGGTGCTGTTCGCCGCCGGCGCCGGCGACGTGAAAGGGCGCATGCTCGAGTCCTCGGTGGGCACACGCGGCCCGCTGACGGCCAGGCCCGTGTCCGTCCCTGCCCGGGGGTGTGAGGCCGCGGACTTCCCCGCCGACGTCCGCGGCGCGTTCGCCGTGATCGCCCGCGGCGAGTGCACCTTCTCCGACAAGGCGCGCAACGCGCAGTCCGCGGGAGCCGTCGGGGTCGTCATCGTCGACGACGCAGACGAGGGACTGCCCAACCTGCGCCTCGAGCCCGAGAACGTGCCGGACATACCGGTGATCGTCGTGACCCGCGCCGACGCCGGCCGGGTGGGCGGCGCCCGGGAGCTGACGCTCGACGCCGAGACCGCCACCGAGCAGATCACCACCCGCAACGTGATCGCCGAGACCCGGACCGGGGCACCCGACGACGTGGTGATGGCCGGCGCCCACCTCGACAGCGTGAGCGCGGGCCCCGGCATCGACGACAACGGCACCGGCGCCGCCGCACTCCTCGAGACCGCACTGCGCCTGGGTTCGTCGCCGGACGTCCCGCAACGGGTCCGGTTCGGCTTCTGGGGCGCCGAAGAGGAGTACCTGCGCGGGTCCTGGGACTACGTCGGCAACCTGAGGGCCGAGGACGTCCGCGCCATCGCGCTCTACCTCAACTTCGACATGCTCGGCTCCCCCAACGGCGGATACTTCACCTTGGACGGCGACGACTCCGCGCGTGCGGGCGGCGGCGCCGGGCCGGCCGGATCGGACGCCGTCGAACGGGTCTTCCGGAGGTTCTTCGCCGAGCGGGGCATCCCCGTGGCGGACACGGATCTCGACGGACGCTCCGACTACGCACCGTTCCTCGCGGCCGGCGTCCCGGTCGGCGGTCTGTTCTCCGGCGCCGACGGCGAGAAGTCCGAGGAGCAGGCCCGCATGTGGGGCGGGAAGGCCGGCGTGCGGTTCGACCCGAACTACCACCGCGACAGCGACACCATCGACAACGTCGACTTCGACATCCTCGCGGTGAACTCCGCCGCGGCCGCCTATGCGCTGGCCACGTACGCGTTGTCGACGACCGGCCCCGATGGCGTCCCGCCGGTGGCCGCACGTGAGCGGACCGAGGTCGAGATCCCGGAGTGATCTCCGCCCGGCGGCACCTCGGATTGAAAACCATTTCCGTTAGAATGATCGCCAGCAGTGCCGCACGACCCGCCGGGAGGAGTGACATGTCGACCCAGCCGTTCGAGGGCTCCGACCTCGCCGCGCGCGAGAAGGCCGCCGACCTGCTGCGTGCGCTGGCCTCCCCCACCCGGCTCGCGATCGTGTTGTCGCTGCGGGAGCGCGTGCAGTGCGTCCACGAACTCGTCGGGCACCTCGGGCTGAGCCAACCGCTGGTCAGCCAGCACCTCCGGGTCCTCAAGGACGCCGGCGTCGTGCGCGGTCACCGCAACGGCCGGGAGATCACCTACGAGCTCATCGACGACCACGTCGCACACATCGTCGTCGACGCGCTGGTCCACGCCAACGAGTCCGCCGAGGATGCCGTCGTCGACGCGCCGGCGTCGGATGAGCAGGCTGCTGACATGCACACCACCGAGGCGGTGACCGAATGACCGGCGTGCAGGCCTCGGGCCCCCAACCGGTCACCGGAATCCGTTCCACCCGGCAGCGTGCCGCGATTGCCGACGCGCTCGCCGGCACCGACGACTTCTGCTCGGCGCAGGAACTCCACGAGATCCTCAAGGCCCGCGGCGAGTCCATCGGCCTCACCACCGTCTACCGCAACCTGCAGGCACTCAGCCAGGCCGGGCAGATCGACGTGCTGTGGGACGGATCGGGCGAGACCCGCTACCGCCACTGCTCGTCGGGCCACCACCATCACCTCGTGTGCCGGGAGTGCGGCACCACCGTCGAGGTCCAGGCCGAGCCGGTCGAGAAGTGGGCGGCGTCCGTCGCCGCGGAACACGGCTTCACCGACATCAACCACACCGTCGAGGTGTTCGGCCGGTGCTCGAAGTGCGCTGAGACGCAGTCGAACTGAGTCCGGCACAGATCCGATTGCGCTCTTGTCCCGGCCACCGGGCGCACACACGGTGATCCAGCGCGACCCGCCGGAACCTAGCTCTTTCCCGTCAGCCGCTCGGCGGCGTCGACCCCATTGGCCAGCACGATGTGCAGCACCATCAGCAGCGGCAGGTCCTCGAGCCGCCCGGCGGGAAACGTGTAGTACTGCAGCACATCCGTCGTGACCCCGGCGGGGTCGGACCGGCGCAGGCTGCCGAAGCTCATCCGCGCGCCGAACGCCTCGACGTCGTCGCGCAGGTCCGGCGTGTTGGGCAGGTCCATGGCGACCATCTGGGTCACGGCGAGGACGTCGAGACCGTCGGCGAGCGTGACCACGCGGATCGAAGCGCGGGTCGGACCCACTTGGACCACAACCGATTCCGCGTCGGGACGCTCGACCGGACCCAACTCGGCCACGACCTCTGCGGCGCGTTCGAGCAGCGCAAGGGCGTCGGTCATGACGACTTCACCCCGCCGAACCGGCGGTCGCGCCTGGCGTACTCGAGGCAGGCGTCCCACAGATCGCGACGGTCGAAGTCGGGGAAGAGTTTCTCCTGGTAGACCATCTCTGCGTAGGCGGACTGCCAGAGCAGGAAGTTGGAGAGCCGCTGCTCACCGGAAGGCCGCAGGAACAGGTCTACGTCGGGCATGTCGGGCTCGTCGAGGTACCGCGCGAAGCTCGACTCGGTGATCCGTTCCGGGTCGATCTCGCCGCGCGCAGCCCGGCGCGCGATCTCCCGTGCGGCATCGGCGATCTCGGCGCGGCCACCGTAGTTGACGCACATCGTCAGCGTCATCACGGTGTTGTCCCTGGTCAGCTCCTCGGCGATCTCGAGTTCGCGGATCACGCTGCGCCACAGGCGCGGACGACGACCCGCCCACCGCACACGGACACCCATCTCGTGCATCTCGTCGCGTCGACGACGGATGACGTCGCGGTTGAAGCCCATCAGGAAGCGCACCTCCTCGGGGCTGCGCGACCAGTTCTCGGTCGAGAAGGCATAGGCCGACAGCCATTCGACGCCGAGTTCGATGCAGCCGCAGACGGTGTCCATGAGGACGGCCTCGCCGCGCTTGTGCCCCTCGGTGCGGGGCAGGCCGCGTTCGGTGGCCCAGCGGCCGTTGCCGTCCATCACCAGGGCGACGTGCTTGGGCACGAACTCCGCCGGGATCGCCGGCGGACGGGCACCGCTCGGGTGCGGGTCCGGGGGCCGGATCTCGGTACGTGTGCTCATCGGCTTGCGTCCCTTGGAGGAACTACCCGGCCGCAACGCCATCGTCGACACTCCTCACAGCGGTTTCCGCGCCTGCTTCGGCACCCGTCTCCATCAGCCTATGAGGCGCGGTGCGTTCGATGAGCGGCAGGGTTCGGAGCTGACGTTCCAGATGCCACTGCAGATGGGCCGCGATCAGTCCGCTGGCCTGCCGCCGAAGCGAGGACGTGGACTCCTCGACGTGCTCCCACTGGCCGCGAAACATCGCGTCCATCAGGTCGAGCACACCGGGCGACGGCGTGGCCGAGCCGGGCGGGCGACAGTGCAGGCACACCGCGCCGCCGGCCGCGACGTGGAAGGCGCGATGCGGACCGGGCGTCGCACACCGCGCGCACTCCTCCAGTGCGGGCATCCAGCCGGCGCTGTACATCGCCCGCAACAGGTACGCGTCGAGGATCAGCTCGCGCGGCCGGCGGTCCTCCGCGAGCGCCTGCAGCGCGCCGACCGTCAGACGGTGCAACTGCCGGCTGGGCGCGCGCTCCTCACCGGCGAGCCGCTCGGCGGTCTCGAGGACCGCGCAGGCCGTGGTGTACCGGCCGTAGTCGGCCACGATCGCGTCGGCGAAGGCGTGCAGGCTGTGGGCCTGGGTGATGACGTCGAGGCTGCGTCCCGGGTAGAGATGTACGTCGACGTGCGCGAACGGTTCGAGCCGGGCACCGAACTTCGACCGGGTGCGGCGCACCCCCTTGGCGACCGCGCGCACGAGCCCGTGCTCGGCGGTCAGCAGGGTGATGATGCGGTCGGCCTCGCCCAGCTTGTGCTGGCGGACCACGACGGCCTCATCCCGGTAGAACCTCACCCGGCGATTGTCCCACCACGGCCCGACAGCGGCGGGCAGGGACACCGGGTGGGCCCGGTCGGTCCGAACCCGCTCGGCCCGAACTCAGTCGGCATTGACAATCTTGTCGAGCCTCGGCGGGAGCGTCATGCCTCCCG
Organism: Gordonia paraffinivorans NBRC 108238; assembly: GCF_000344155.1. GTDB lineage: Bacteria > Actinomycetota > Actinomycetes > Mycobacteriales > Mycobacteriaceae > Gordonia > Gordonia paraffinivorans. The sequence continues at coordinate 19,215 of NZ_BAOQ01000013.1, forward strand.
GGTACCGGTGCCAGCCCTTGCGGTCGTAGAACTTGGTGCCGAGGAAGCCGAGTGCGGCGCCGAGCAGCAGGCCGACGAAGCACTGGATCACCGAGCGGGCCAGACCGGCCGAGAGGTCGGCGTCGAAGTACAGCACCGACCGCACCCCCAGGTAGATGACGTGCATCGGCTCGACCGCGGCCACCCACTCGAAGAACCGCGGGCTGGCCTCGAGCGGGAGCGTGCCGCCGGAGGACGGCAGGCCGAACACCACGAAGAAGATCAGGTTGAACAGCAGGCCCGCGTTGCCGAAGACCGCCATCATCGCGCTCGCGCTCACGCCCACCGCGAAGATCGCGAGGACGGAGATCACCCACAGCACGAAGGCGTTCGGCAGCGACGTCCCGACCAGCGCACCCACTCCGATGAACACCGTCGACAGCACCACCGCGACGAGGAACATGATGACCCACTTGGCGGCGAGGGTCGCCCACCGGCTGATGTTCAGCCGGTCGCGCCGCTGGTAGAACGGCCCGTACTCGATCGGCGTCTGCCCGAGGATGCCGTCGACGACGATGCTGACCATCATCGCGCCGGTGAACCCGGCGAGGACCAGCAGGAGTGTGAGGTAGAACGCCGAGAGTCCGTTGCCCGCGCCCTGCGGCAGCGGTGTCGGCTCCGACACCGTCACCTGCACCGGGTTGCCCACCGCGAGCTGCGCGGCGCCGGTGAACGTCACGTCGTTCGCGTCGAGCTGCCGACGCACCTGCTCGGTCAGTTGCGCGCCGACCTGCTCGTTGACGCGCTTGGTCATCTGCTCGGCGAAGGTCTGGGTGATCGACGACGCGAAGGCGCCCGAGCCGCGGTTGATGAAGACGTCGATCGCCGGGCGTGCCGGCGCCGACGTCAGGACCGTCGACCGTCCCAGCGCGACAGCGCGATTGGTGAAGTTCGCACCGATGACGACGACGCCGTAGATCTTGCCGCTGTTGAGTTCGCCGAGCGCGGTCGACCGGTCGGTGCGACGCACCTCGAAGCCGTTCTCGGCGGCGGTGGTGGCGATCCCGTCGGCGACCTGCGCACCGATGTTCTGCTCGACCGGCTTGCCGTCGGCGCCGGTGACCTCACCGCCGGAGTCCTCGTTCACCAGGGCGATCGGGAAGTCGTGCAGATGGCGTTGCGGGTCGACGACCGCGGACATGTACAGCGCGGCCATGAGCGAGAACAGCACCGCGACGATAACCAAGGGCGCCAGCCAGAACCGCGGGGAGCCGAGGACCCCGGCGATCGTCCGGCCGGTCGGCTCCTCCGGTTCGGGCGCCTCGTGGTCGCCCCGGCCAATGGCGTCAGAGTCCTCGTGCGCCTCGTGCGTTCCCATCGACATCTCTCCCCCGCAGGCGAAGTGCCCGTCGTCGGACGGGCACCGGCAATCGTTCGTCTAGAAGCCCAGCCGGCGCAGCTGCTTGGGGTCGCGTTGCCAATCCTTGGCGACCTTCACGTGCAGATCCAGGTACACCTTGGTGCCCAGCAGCCGCTCGATCTGTGCGCGGGCAACTGTACCCACTTCCTTGAGCCGGGCGCCCTTGCGCCCGATGATGATGCCCTTCTGGCTGTCGCGTTCGACGAAGAGGACCGCGTGCACGTCGACCATCGGGGGCTGGTCAGGGCGTCGGTCCTCGCGTTCGATGACCTCCTCGATCACAACCGCCAGGGAATGGGGAAGTTCGTCACGTACGCCCTCGAGCGCGGCCTCGCGGATGAACTCGGCCATGAGGACCTGCTCGGGCTCGTCGGTGAGCTCGCCGTCGGGATAGAACGCCGGCCCCTCCTCCATCATGCCGACGAGCACGTCGGTGAGGACGTCGAGCTGCTTGCCCGACTTGGCCGACACCGGCACGAGTTCGGCGTCGTCCGGGAGCAGTTCGGACAGCGCCAGCAGCTGCTCGGCGACCTTGTCTGTCGAGACCCGGTCGATCTTGGTGACGATGCCGAGCAGCTTGGTGCGCGGCGCCATCTCCCGCACCTGCGTGATGATCCAGCGGTCGCCGGGGCCGATCGCCTCGTCGGCCGGGATGCAGATGCCGATGACGTCGACCTCGGAGTAGGTGTCGCGCACCAGGTCGTTGAGTCGCTGCCCGAGCAGGGTGCGCGGACGGTGCAGCCCCGGGGTGTCGACGAGGATCAGCTGGGCGTCGGGCCGGTTGACGATGCCGCGGATCGTGTGTCGGGTGGTCTGCGGCCGATTCGAGGTGATCGCGATCTTCTCGCCGACGAGGGCGTTGGTGAGAGTCGATTTGCCCGTGTTGGGCCGGCCGACGAAACAGACGAAGCCGGAACGGAACTCAGGCATCGTCACCGCCGAGTCGGTGCTGGGGACGGCCCGCGGCGTCGGTGATGACGACGTACGCCTGCGGGCTGAACTCGTGCAGAATGGCCAGGCCCGGATCGTCGGCGTCGCCGTTGACGAGCACCGCGGCCTCGAACGCGGTCGCGCCGCTCGAGAGGGCGGAGGCCACCGCGACCTGCAGGCCGCTGAGCGTGAGGGTCTTCGCGCGGACCTCGGCCCCGGCATACGTGCGCCCGTCGCCGTCGCGCACGGCCGCGCCCGAACGGGCCTCGGCGCGTGCCAGGGCGCCGCGCGCGAGCACCACGAGTTTCTGATCCTCGTCCGCGAGGGTCTCGGTCACTGGTTCATCCTTGCTGTCGGTTGTCCGGCACCGTCGTGGTCCGGGTTTTCTGGGTGTGGGTGCTGATCCGGGGCGTCGTGGTCGGTGTCGGCGGGCCTCCGGTCGCGGGAGTCCTTCTCGGCCGCGTCCCTACGGCCGGAATCCTTCTGGCCGCGGTCCTTGCGCTCCTTGCGGTCCCGGTGGTCTCGATCCTTGTGATCCCGGTCCTTGTGATCCCGGTCCTCGGCCTCGTCCTCGGACTCCAGGCGCGACACGAGGACGGTGATGATGCGCTGGCGGCCCTGTCGGTTCGGCCCGCCCTCGGCGACCAGCTGCAGTCCGTGCGACTCCACCCTGGCCCCCGGCAGCGGGACGCGGCCGAGTTCGAGTCCGACGAGGCCGCCGACCGTCTCGACCTCCTCCTCGTCGATCTCGATGTCGAAGAGCTCGCCGAGATCCTCGACGGGCAGCCGCGCGGACACGCGGTAGGAGCCGTCCCCGAGATCCTCGACCGGCGCGAGCTCATCGGTGTCGTACTCGTCGGTGATCTCGCCGACGATCTCCTCGAGGACGTCCTCGATGGTGACCAGGCCGGCGATCCCGCCGTACTCGTCGACGAGCAGCGCCATGTGGTTGCGGGTGCGCTGCATGTCGGCGAGGACCTTGTCCAGCGGCTTGGAGTCCGGCATGAACTGCGCCTCGCGCATCACCTCGGAGACTCGCAGGGTCGCGGGGTCGACGCGCTGCGCGATGGTCCGAACGACCATGTCCTTCAGGTACACCACGCCCAGGACGTCGTCGGTGTTCTCTCCGATCACCGGGATGCGTGAATGACCCGATCGCATGGCGAGATTCGTGGCCTGCAGGACCGTCTTGTCGGCCTCGATCCACACCATCTCCGGCCGCGGCACCATCACCTCGCGGGCGCTGGTGTCGCCGAGGTCGAACACGGAGTGGATCATCCGCCGCTCGTCGGCGGCCACCACTCCGCTCGCCTCGGCCAGGTCGACGACCTCGCGCAGCTCGATCTCCGTGGCGAAGGGGCCGTTGCGGTAGCCCTTCCCGGGCGTCAGCGCGTTACCGATGAGGATGAGCAGCCGGGTCAGCGGCTTGAGCAGGACGCCGAGCGCCGAGAGCAGGTACGACGTCGACAGCGCGATCGAGTAGGCGTGCTGGCGCCCCAGCGTGCGGGGTCCCACACCGATGGCGACGTAGGAGATCACGGTCATCGCGGCGATCGCGACGACGAGTCCCCACCCGATGCCGATCCAGCGGGTGACCGCGAGCGCGATGAGCGCGGCGGCGGCCGACTCGCACATGACGCGAAGCAGTACGGCGAGGCCGATATAGGTGGCGCGCGAGTCGAGGATGATCGCCAGGCGCCGTGCGCCCGCCCGGTTCTCGCGGACCATGTCGTCGACGCGGGCAATGGACACGGTCGACACCGCGGTGTCGACGGCGGCGAAGAACCCGCCCAACACGATCAGGACGACTGCGGCCACGAGGAACCAGTAGTCGGAGGACACGTTCAGTCCTCCTCGGACCGTCCGGTGAATCCCGGGGCGGTCCCCGTGTCCTCGGGGCCGCTCTCGGTGCCGGTGAAACCGATGTTGGAGAGCAGCCGCGCATCCCTGTCGGCCAGGCGTTGTTCCTGCGCCCGGCGGTGCCGGTCGGCGTAGAACGCCTCGAGGATCTCGTTCTGGAGGCCGAACATCTCACGCTCCTCCTCGGGCTCGGCATGGTCGTAGCCGAGGAGATGCAGCACACCGTGGATGGTGAGCATCGCGAGTTCGTGCTCGAAGGAACGTCGTGCCTCACGCGCCTGCTTGCGCGCGAACTCCGGGCACAACACGATGTCGCCGAGGATCGCCGGACCGGGTTCGGGCGCGTCGGGGCGCCCACCCGGGACCAGTTCGTCCATCGGGAAGCTCATCACGTCGGTCGGGCCCGGCAGGTCCATCCACTGGACGTGCAGATCGGCCATGGTGTCCTCGTCGACGCACAGGACCGAGAGCAACGCACCGGGGTTGACGTCCATCGCGCCCACGGCGAACCGCGCGGCGTCGATGATCAGTTCCGCCGGGACCTCGACGCCCGACTCGTTGGCCAGTTCGATGCTCATGAGCGACGTCCATGGGCCGCGGCACGACGCGCCGCACGGTTGCCGCCGATCGTCGCGCCGGTCCGCTCGGTTTCCTCCGCACGCCCGTAGGCGTCGACGATGTCGGCGACCAGTCGATGCCGGACGACGTCCTGGCTGGTCAGCCGGGCGAAGTGGATGTCGTCGATGCCCTCGAGGATCGTGGTCGCGGTCATGAGTCCGCTCTTGGCCCCGCCGGGGAGGTCGACCTGGGTCACGTCGCCGGTCACCACGACCTTCGACCCGAAGCCCAGACGGGTCAGGAACATCTTCATCTGCTCGCCCGTCGTGTTCTGCGCCTCGTCGAGGATGATGAAGGCGTCGTTGAGGGTGCGCCCGCGCATGTAGGCCAGTGGCGCCACCTCGATGACGCCGGCGGCCATCAGCTTCGGGATCGCCTCGGGGTCCATCATGTCGTGCAGTGCGTCGTACAACGGACGCAGGTAGGGGTCGATCTTCTCGCTCAGCGTGCCCGGCAGGAAGCCGAGACGTTCGCCGGCCTCGACGGCGGGACGCGTGAGGATGATGCGGTTGACCGTCTTGGCGTGCAGGGCCTGCACGGCCTTGGCCATCGCCAGGTAGGTCTTGCCCGTGCCGGCCGGCCCCAGGCCGAAGACGATCGTGTTGTTGTCGATGGCGTCGACGTAGTGCTTCTGATTGAGCGTCTTGGGCCGGATGGTCTTGCCGCGTCGGGACAGGATGTCGAGCGACAACACCTCGGCCGGCGACTCGTTCCCGCCGTCGGAGAGCATCGACACGCTGTGCCGGACCAGGTCGGGGGTGAGCGGGGTGCCGCGGCCGACGAGATCGGTGAGCTCGGCGATGACCCGCTCGGAGGCGGCGACGTCGGCGGGTTCGCCGGTCAGCGTCACCTGGTTGCCGCGGACGTGGATGTCGGCGGGCAGCAGCTGCTCGAGGGTCCGCAGGTTGATGTCACTGGCACCGAGGAGTCCGAACACCACTCCCGGAGAGACTTCGATGGTGGATGTGACCCCAGACCGGCGCGGCTGCGTACGGCTGGATTGCCCGCTCGGTTCGGGGTTGGCGTCACTCACGTATGAAATCACTCCTGGTGGTCGGCGGTGGGATGGCAGGTTGCGCCGTCACGTCACGAGCCGACACATCCTGTGGTCAGTGTATCGCTATGCAACACGGCATCAGCAGGCAATATTTCGACGGGCCGCCCGCCGCTGCGTCGGTTCCCCACCGAGTCGCCGGCCTGGCCGCCGAGCCGAGCGAGCCCGAATGCCGAGCCGAGCGAGCCCGGATGCCGCCCGAACCTGCGCCGGAGTACGTCCCACTCGGGGACGGCGGACTCATCCGCATGGAGGTTCTGGAACCCGGTACCCGGACCGGCGGCGATCCACCATGACCGTGATCGAGAAGGTTTCCGGGAATCAGATCCCCAGGACCCGCACCGTCTGCCGCGCACACGCGCTGCGCGGGTCCACGAATGCCTCGTGCCCCTCCCCCGGCACGACGATCAGTTCGGCCGACTGGCCGCGGGCGACCGCGTCCTCCACGTAGCGACGGCTCGACTCCAGCGGCACCAGGTCGTCGGCGTCACCGTGGATTGCGACGACGTGCGCGTCGAAGACCGGCGCCAGCATCGGCGAGGCCTCCCGGTAACGGCGCGGGGACTCTCCGAAGGGGCGGCCCATCAACGCCCGAAGTGCGGGTTTGTCGGCGCCGGAGACGGTGTCGAGCACAGCGGCCTCGGCGACCACGGTCGTGATGCGGGTGGTCGCGGTGCGCGCGCCGAGCTGCCCCACCGCCCACACCGCGAGGTGCCCGCCGGCAGAATGCCCGACGACCCCGACCGTCGAGAAGTCGACGCCGGCAGGGTCGAGCCCCTGCTCAGACAACGCGTCGCGGACCGGCCCGTCGAGGGCACGGATCGCATCGAGGACGTCGCGGCCGGTCTCGGGCCAGCCGCCGCCGGGCTCGCCGACGCGCCGGTACTCGATGTTCCACACCAAGGCGCCGCGGCCGGACATCTCCCGCGCGACCGCGGTCTGAATCGTCAAGGAGTACTCGGCCGACCACGACCCGCCGTGGATGAGCACCACGACGCGGGCGTGCTCGGGATCGAAGCCCTCGCGCGGGAAATAGAGATGCCCGAACTGCGACGGTTCGTCGCCGTACTCGATCTTTACCCGCCGGACCGGGCATCGCCGGCTCATCGGGACCACCGCGAGGTGAGGACGCCGATCGCGCCGAGTGCCACGGCGGCGGCGGCCGCCGTGCGCAGCACCTCGGGTCCCAGAACCACAGAATGGGCGCCGAGGGCCGTCAGGTCGGCGACCTCGGAGTCGTCGAGTCCGCCCTCGGGGCCGATCACGAGCACGATCTCACCGGCGTCGGCGAGTGGGAGATCGGCGAGCGGCCGAGCCGCCTCCTCGTGCAGCACCGCGACCACCCCGCCCGCGGCGACCACGTCGGCGCACCGCGCCCGGACGTCGGTGGTCGTGGCGAGATCGGTGACCTCGGGAATCCAGGGCCGACGGCTCTGCTTCGCGGCCGCCGACGCCGCGGCCCGCCACTTCGCGACGCCCTTGTCGGCCTTGCCGCTCCAGCGCGCGACACAGCGCATCGCCTGCCACGGGACGATCGTGTCGGCACCGGCCTCGGTCGCCAGGTCCACCGCCAGCTCGGACCGGTCGGACTTCGGCAGCGCCTGCACCACGGTCACCTGCGGGGTCTGGCGAGCCCGAAACGTGAGCTCGCGCACCGAGGCGACGAGGGTGTCCTTGGAGACGATCTCGCGGACCTCGCAGTTCGCGACGGACCCGGCGCCGTCGCCGACGAGGATGCGTTCGCCCACCCCGAGCCGGGCGACGGTCACCGCGTGGCGACCCTCGGGGCCGCCGAGGGTGAGATCGGCGCCCGGTGCGGGGACGGAATCCGCCCAGAAGAGCGGCGGGCTCACTTGCCTGCGAAGGCGTTGCGGAGTCGCGAGAAGAGTCCGCCCGGTGCCGCGGCGGCCGACGAGTTGACCACCTCGATCTCTTCGTTCGCCACCTTCTTGTACTGCTTGAGCACCTCGGTCTGGGCGTTGTCCAGACGGGTCGGGACCACCACGTCGAGGTGCACGTGCAGTGTGCCGCGCACTCCGGAGCTGACGTGCGGCATGCCGTGCCCGCGGAGCTTGACGACCTGTCCGGGCTGGGTGCCGGGTGCGATCGTGACCGTCACCTCGTCGCCCAGGATGGTCTGGACGTCGAACTCGGCGCCGAGCGCCGCGTCGACCATCGGCACCTTGACGGTGCAGTGCAGGTCGTCCTTGTCGCGGACGAAGACGTCGTGCGGACGCTCGGTGACCTCGACGTAGAGGTCGCCGGCGGGACCGCCGCCAGGCCCGACCTCGCCCTGGCCGCTCAGCCGGACGCGCATGCCGCTCTCGACGCCCGCCGGGATGCGGACGGTCAGCGTGCGCCGCGAACGGACCCGCCCGTCGCCGCCGCACTTGTGGCACGGGTCGGGGATGACCTCGCCGACCCCGTGGCAGGTCGGGCACTCGCGGACGGTCATGACCTGGCCGAGGAACGAGCGCTGCACCGACTGGATCTCACCGGCACCCTTACAGGTGTCGCAGGTCACCGGCTTGCTGTCGCCGTTGGAACCCGAGCCCTTGCAGGCGTCGCACAGGATGGCCGTGTCGACGGTGATCTCCTTGTTGACGCCCTTGGCGCACTCCTCGAGATCGAGCTTCACACCGACGAGGGCCGGCTCCCCCGGCTGGACACGCGAACGCGGACCGCGGCTCGAGCCGAAGCCTCCGCCGCCGAAGCCTCCGCCGTTGCCGAAGAAGGCCTCGAAGACGTCGCCGAAGCCTCCGCCGCCCCCGAAGCCGCCGAAGCCGCCGGCTCGGGGCCCGGCCATCGGGTCGCCGCCCGCGTCGACGATGCGACGCTTCTCCGGATCGCTGAGCACCTCGTAGGCGGTCTTGACCTCCTTGAACTCGTCCTCCCGGTCGGGGGCGACGTCGGGGTGGAGTTCGCGCGCCTTCTTGCGGTAGGCCCGCTTGATCTCCTGGTCACTGGCGTCCTTGGACACCCCCAGGGTTGCGTAATAGTCACGTGCCACGGTCGTAGTGATCCTTCGGTCTGTTGTTGGCGCCGTTCTCTGCGGCACCCACGCGTCGTGCGCCCCGCGCCTGCGGGCAGCCCGCCGCACGGTTCACACGGGAACCACTCAATTCTGCCGAAAACCCGCCGGCGGCCTTCGCGCGGCGTCCCGCTCGCCCGCCGGGCCTGCGGTCATCGCTCGGCGAGCACCTCACCGATGTACTTGGCAACGGCCGCCACCGAGGCGATGGTTCCCGGATAGTCCATCCGTGTGGGGCCGAGCACTCCGACGCCGCCGAACACGGTTCCCGATGCACCGTACCCTGTCGACACCACCGAGGTCCCACGCAGGTTCTCGGTCTTGGTCTCCTCCCCGATCTGCACCGTGACCTGCCCCATCTGCTGCGAGTGGGCGAGGATCTTGAGGACGACGACCTGCTCCTCGAGCGCCTCGAGGACGGTGTCCATCCCACCGACCGTGGGTGTGAAGTCCGCGGCGGATTTCGCGAGATTCGACGTGCCGCCGAGCACGAGGCGGTCGTCGCCGCGCTCGACGAGGGTCTCCACGAGGACCGTCGCGATGTTCATGATCGCGCCGCGCAGGTCCTGGGGTGCGTCGTTGGCCAGTTCAGCGACCGCGGCCGACGCCTCGGCGAGCCGCTTTCCGTGGAGCGCCGCGGAGAAGAGGTCGCGCATGCGCGCGATGTCGCCGTCGGTGTGGTCCTCGTTGAGCACCACCATCCGCTGCTCGACGCGTCCGTTGTCGACGATCACCACGAGCAGCAGTCGCGACGGGGACAAGGTGACCATCTCGAGGTGGCGGACCCGTGCCGCGGAGAGCACCGGATACTGGATGACCGCGACCTGGCGGGTCAGCTTGGCCAGCAGCTTCACCGAGCGCCGCAGGGCGTCGTCGAGGTCGACGCTGCCGTCGAGGACCGAGATGATCGCGCGCCGTTCGGCCGCCGAGAGCGGCTTGATCTCGCTGATCCGGTCGACGAACAGCCGGTAGCCCTTGTCGGTGGGCACCCGCCCGGAGCTGGTGTGGGGCTGCGTGATGTACCCCTCGGCCTCCAGGACGGCCATGTCGTTGCGGACCGTCGCACTCGACACCCCCAGCTTGTGGCGGTCGACGAGGGCCTTGGAGCCGATGGGTTCCTGCGTGGCGACGTAGTCCTCGACGATCGCACGGAGGATCTCGAACCGGCGTTCCTCGGTCGCTGACACCCGGTACACCTCCCGTGATTCGAGTCCCTGGCCGCGGGTCCGGGCCATAGAGTGGCCCAGACCTCATACTGGATGTAATCCATAGTACGAAACGAGCGCGGAGTCTCATGATCTTCAAAGGGGTGCGGGAGGGTAGGCCCTATCCCGACCACGGTCTGTCGGCACGCGGCTGGGCCAAGATCCCGCCGCGGCAGCTACGCCTCGACGAGCTGACCACCCTCACCAAGGTCCTCGCCCTCGACAAGCTCCTCAGCGAGGACTCCACCTTCTACGGCGACCTGTTCGCACACGTCGTCCGGTGGCAGGGCGAGCTCTACCTCGAGGACGGACTGCATCGCGCGGTCCGCTCCGCGCTGCGGAACCGGCACATCATCCACGCCCGCACACTCGACCTCGACGCGCTCGACCTCTCCGAGGGCGCCCGCCCGCTCGAGGAGCAGCTCGACGACACCGCCGAGACCCCGGCGCGGCGCGCCACTCCCGAGACCCGGGAGATCCCGCGCGTGCCCGGCCCCGGCGTCTCGCCGTCCGGCATCCCCGCGACACGTCCGTCTCCCTCGGGTCGCGGCGCGCACCGTCGAGGCCCTCGGTCGACCGGGTGGACCAGCCCCTAGACCTCCGCAGCTCCACCACTTTTCGGCACACGCCACCGAATTCGGTGGCGTGTGCCGAAAAGTGGTGGGTTTGCAGGGTGATTCAGCCCCAGAGAACCCGGCGGATGACACCGTCGGCGAGCAGGCGCCCGGCGTCGGTGAGGACGTAGGCCGTCTCCGCTCGCTCGAGAAGGCCGTCGGCGCACAGCTTCTCGGCGTTCGCACGTTCGGCGTCGTCGAGGATGCCCATGGGCAGCCCCGTCCGGCACCGCGTGGTGAGCATGACCGCCTCGACGTGCCGGTCCTCGGCGCCGAGTTCCTCCGCCGACGCCGCGGGCAGCGCCCCCTCGGCGAGCGTCTTCGCATACCGGGCGGGATGTTTGACGTTCCACCAGCGCACGCCGTTGACGTGTGAATGGGCGCCCGGCCCGATCCCCCACCAGTCGTGGCTGTGCCAGTACGCGAGGTTGTGCCGGCAGGCCGCCGCCTCGTCGCGCGCCCAGTTCGACACCTCGTACCAACCGAACCCGTCGGCGCTCAGCCGGTCGTCGAGGATCTGGTAGCGGTCGGCGAGGACGTCGTCGTCGGGGGCGGGCATCTCGCCGCGCCGGATTCGCCGCGCGAGCGCGGTGCCGTCCTCGACGATGAGCGCATAGGCCGAGACATGGTCGACGCCCGCCGACAGCACCGCGTCGAGGCTGGCGTGCAGGTCGGCATCGGTCTCGCCGGGGGTGCCGTAGATGAGGTCGAGGTTGACGTGCTCGAAGCCCGCCTCGCGGGCCTCGCGCGCGGCGGCGACCGCACGTCCCGGGGTGTGCACGCGGTCGAGGACGCGCAGGACGTGCTGCGCCGCGGACTGCATGCCCAGCGAGATCCGCGTGTACCCGGCCTCGTGCAGATCGGCGAAGAACTCCGGCGACGTCGACTCCGGATTCGACTCGGTCGTCACCTCCGCGTCGTCGGCCAGGTCGAACTCGGCGCGCACGGCATCGAGGAGCCTGGTGAGTCCGGCGGCACCGAGCAGCGACGGGGTTCCTCCGCCGACGAAGATCGTCGACACCTTGCGGGCCGGCTGCAGCAGGCGTGCCGCCGATTCGAGTTCGGCCGCGACCGCCTCCTGCCAGGATTCCGGGGACGACGACGAGCCGAGCTCACCCGCGGTGTAGGTGTTGAAGTCGCAGTAGCCGCAGCGCGTCGCGCAGAACGGGACGTGCAGATACAGACCAAACGGGACCTCGGGGTCGACGTCGGCGCACGCCCTCGAGATGAGCCCGGCGGCGAGCTCGGGAGCGGGTGTTTCGATGTCGACCTTCACCCGTCCATCATGCCGCCCGGAAACGCGTCGCCGCCTCTTGCCCTCAACCGAAGCCGCCGGTCGCCGGCCGAACACCCGCGGCAGACCGGGGCTGCAACGCCGCGCAGCTCACCTTGCCGCCTTTCCATCATCGTGATGGAAAATAACCCCAAGTAGACGTGGCGACGACGGACGTGGCATTATCGAGCCGTGATTTTCCCCGGGGTGTGGCTCGCTGCCCGACGCCACATTGATCTCAAGCGCGTCAACAGCGCTTTCTGTCGCCTCTAGCGACGTCTCGGCCCCGACCTGTCCCCATTTCTGCGGGGATGCCGGCACGTTCCAGCCCACTTTTCGTGCGTAGAACGCCGGCGATCGCGTGCGCCGGCACAGGAGATTCTCTGATGACGTCCACAACTGATGCCCCCGTGTCCGCATCGGCTCCCGCCGCCCCGGCAGCCGACCAGACCGCCGACACCTCCGCCGAGAAGCGCGCCCGCCCGGCCCGCAAGGCCCGTCCGGTCAAGCGCCGCGCCGAAGGCCAGTGGAAGCTCGGCTACCGCGAGCCGCTGAACCCCAACGAGCAGGTCAAGAAGGACGACAACCCGCTCAACGTCCGCGCCCGCATCGAGAACATCTACTCCAAGCAGGGCTTCGACTCGATCGACAAGCAGGACCTGCGCGGCCGTATGCGCTGGTGGGGCCTCTACACCCAGCGCGCCCAGGGCTATGACGGCACCTGGACCGGCGACGAGAACATCGACATCCTCGAGGACAACCACTTCATGATGCGCGTCCGGTGCGATGCCGGGGCGCTCACCGTCGCGCAGCTGCGCACCCTCGGCGAGATCTCGACCGAGTTCGCCCGCGACACCGCCGACCTCTCCGATCGCGAGAACGTCCAGTACCACTGGATTCGCATCGAGGACGTCCCCACCATCTGGCAGCGCCTGGAGGCCGTCGGCCTGCACACCACCGAGGCCTGCGGCGACTGCCCGCGCGTCGTGCTGGGCTCGCCGCTGGCCGGCGAGTCCTTCGACGAGGTCCTCGACCCGACGCCGGCCATCGACGAGATCGTCCGCCGGTTCATCGGCGACCCGCAGTACTCGAACCTGCCGCGCAAGTTCAAGACCGCGATCTCCGGCCAGCAGGACGTGGTGCACGAGATCAACGACGTCGCCTTCATCGGCGTCGTGCACCCCGAGCACGGCCCCGGCCTCGACCTCTGGGTCGGCGGCGGCCTGTCCACCAACCCGATGCTCGCCCAGCGCGTCGGCGCGTGGGTCCCGCTCGACGAGGTGCCCGACGTCTGGGAGGGCGTGGTCGCGCTCTTCCGCGACTACGGTTACCGGCGCCTGCGTTCCAAGGCGCGCCTGAAGTTCCTCGTCAAGGACTGGGGCATCGAGAAGTTCCGCCAGGTCCTCGAGGACGAGTACCTCGGCCGCAAGCTGATCGACGGCCCGGCCCCGGAGAAACCCGAACGCCCGATCGACCACATCGGCGTGCAGAAGCTGCGCAACGGCCTCAACGCCGTCGGCTTCTCCCCCATCGCCGGTCGCGTGTCGGGCACCATCCTGACCAAGACCGCCGAGGCCGTCGCCAAAGTCGGCTCCGACCGCGTGCGCTTCACCCCGTACCAGAAGCTGATCGTCCTCGACGTCCCCGACGACCAGGTGGAGTGGCTGATCGACGAGCTCAAGCCGCTCGGCCTGCACGCCCGGCCCTCGCAGTGGCGCCGAAACCTGCTGGCCTGCAGTGGAATCGAGTTCTGCAAACTGTCCTTCACCGAGACCCGCAAACGCTCGCAGGTGCTCGCGCCCGAGCTCGAGGAGCGTCTCGCCGACATCAACTCGAAGCTCGACGTCCCGATCACGGTGAACATCAACGGCTGCCCCAACTCCTGCGGACGTTCGCAGATCGCCGACATCGGCTTCAAGGGCCAGCTGGTGGAGGACGCCGACGGCAACGTGGCCGAGGGCTTCCAGGTCCACCTCGGCGGCAGCCTCGGCCTGGACTCGGGATTCGGCCGCAAGCTCCGCCAGCACAAGGTTCTCTCCACCGAGCTCGGCGACTACATCGAACGCGTCGTCCGCAACTTCGTGGAGCAGCGAGAAGACGGCGAACGGTTCGCGCAGTGGGCCGTTCGCGCCGACGAGGAGGCACTCCGATGACCATCAGCACCACCGAGACGGTCGCCGGCCGGCGCCACAGCGAAGAGGAGCTCCGCGCGATCGCGGCCAAGGGCGCCGCCGACCTCGGCCCCGACGCGAGCCCGGAGGAACTGTTCCGCTGGACCGCGGAGATGTTCGGCACGAACTTCGTCGTCGCGTCGAACATGCAGGACGCGGTGCTCGTCGACCTCGCGGTCAAGAACATCGACCGTGAGCTGGTCGGCGGACCGGTGAAGGTCCTGTTCCTCGACACCGGTTACCACTTCGCCGAGACCATCGGCACCCGCGACGCCGTCGAGCAGGTCTACGGGGTGCAGTTGATCAACCTCACCCCCGAGCACAGCGTCGCCGAGCAGGACGAACTGCTGGGCCGCAACCTCTTCGCGCGCGACCCGGGCGAATGCTGCCGCCTGCGCAAGGTCGTCCCGCTCAAGGCCGGGCTCGCCGGCTACGACGCGTGGGTCACCGGCATCCGCCGCGTGGAGGCGCCGACGCGCGCGAACGCCCCGCTGATCTCGTTCGACGAGGCCTTCGGCCTGGTGAAGATCAACCCGATCGCACCGTGGTCCGACGAGCAGATGCAGAACTACATCGACTCCCACGGCGTGCTGGTCAACCCGTTGGTCGACGAGGGCTACCCCTCGATCGGCTGCGCGCCGTGCACCGCCAAACCTGCACCCGGATCCGATCCGCGCAGCGGCCGCTGGGCCGGCCGCGCCAAGACAGAATGTGGGCTCCACGCATGACCATCACCGAACCCCAGCCCGTCCGCGACGCCGTTGCCGACGACGACTTCTCGACCCTCGACGCGCTCGAGTCCGAGGCCATCCACATCTTCCGCGAGGTGGCCGGCGAGTTCGAGCGGCCGGTGATCCTGTTCTCCGGCGGCAAGGACTCCACCGTCCTCCTGCACGTCGCCCTCAAGGCGTTCTGGCCTGCGCCGCTTCCGTTCTCGCTGCTGCATGTCGACACCGGGCACAACCTGCCCGAGGTCCTCGAGTTCCGCGACCAGGTCGTCGAGCGCCACAACCTGCGCCTGCACGTCGCCTCGGTCGAGGAGTACCTCGCCGACGGCCGGCTCACCGAACGCCCCGACGGCGTCCGCAACCCGCTGCAGACCATCCCGCTGCTCGACGCCATCACCGAGAACCGCTTCGACGCGGTGTTCGGCGGCGGCCGCCGCGACGAGGAGCGCTCGCGCGCCAAGGAGCGGATCTTCTCGTTGCGCAACGCCTTCGGCCAGTGGGACCCGAAGCGTCAGCGCCCCGAGTTGTGGAACCTCTACAACGGGCGCCACGCACCGGGCGAGCACGTCCGCGTGTTCCCGCTGTCGAACTGGACCGAGCTCGACGTGTGGCGCTACATCACCCGCGAGCAGGTGCTGCTCCCCTCGATCTACTACGCCCACGAGCGTGACGTCTTCCAGCGCGACGGCATGTGGATGACCCCCGGCGTCTGGGGCGGCCCCCGCGACGGCGAGGTGCTGGAACGCCGCTGGGTGCGCTACCGCACCGTCGGCGACGGCTCGTCGACCGGCGCGGTGCTGTCCGAGGCCCGCACCAACGAAGAGGTGCTGGCCGAGGTCGCCGCCTCCCGACTGACCGAACGCGGCGCCACCCGCGGCGACGACCGTGTCTCCGAGGCCGCGATGGAAGACCGCAAGCGCGAAGGATATTTCTGATGAGCCACGCCCCCGACCTCCTCCGCATCGCCACCGCGGGCAGCGTCGACGACGGCAAGTCGACCCTCGTCGGCCGCCTGCTGTACGACACCAAGTCGGTCCTGGCCGACCAGATCGACGCCGTCACGAAGGCGTCGGTCGACCGCGGCCTCGACACCCCCGACCTGTCGCTACTCGTCGACGGCCTGCGCGCCGAGCGCGAGCAGGGCATCACCATCGACGTGGCGTACCGCTACTTCGCCACGCCCGCACGCTCTTTCGTGCTCGCCGACACCCCCGGCCACGTGCAGTACACCCGCAACACGGTGTCCGGCGCGTCGACCGCGCAGTTGGTGATCCTGCTCGTCGACGCCCGCAACGGTGTCGTCGCGCAGACCCGTCGCCACGCCGCGGTCATGGCGCTCCTCGGCGTGCCGCAGCTGGTGCTCGCGGTCAACAAGATCGACCTCGTCGACGACGCGGCGAGCGTGTTCGCCGAGATCTCGGCCGAATTCGGCGAGCTCACCCGCTCGCTCGGATGGTCGCCCGAGCAGGTCACCTCGATCCCGGTGTCGGCCCTGCACGGCGACAACATCGCGAAGCCGTCGGAGAACACGCCGTTCTACGACGGCCCGACCCTCATCGAGCACCTCGAGACGGTTCCCAACCTGACCGAGCGCGCCCCGGTGGGCCTGCGCTTCCCGGTGCAGTACGTGATCCGTCCGCGCACCCCGGAGTACCCGGACTACCGCGGTTACGCCGGGCAGATCGCGGCCGGCCGCGTCACGGTCGGCGACGAGATCGTCGTGCTGCCGTCGGGCCAGCGGACCACCGTCAGCGGAATCGACACCGCCGACGGCCCGCTGGAGACCGCGCACACCGGCCGCAGCGTCACCCTGCTGCTCGCCGACGACGTCGACATCTCGCGCGGTGACCTGATCGCGGCGGTGGCAGACGCCCCCGAGCCGATCCAGCAGTTCACCGCGACCGTGTGCTGGCTGGCCGAGAAGCCGCTGCGCCCGGGCGCGCGTCTGCTCCTCAAGCACGGCACCAAGACCACGCAGGCCATCGTCGGCGGACTCGACGCCCTCTTCGACGAGCAGAACCTCGCGCTGGTCGACGCCCCGGAGACGGTGGAGCTCAATCAGATCGTGCGGATCTCGGTGCAGACCGCGGAGCCGATCCCGGCCGATGACTACCAGGTGAACCGCGAGTCGGGCAGCTTCCTGCTGATCGATCCGGCCGGCGGCAACACACTGGCGGCCGGTCTCGTCGGCGACGCCCTGGCGCCGCTGCATCTCAAAGAGCTGGTGTGAACCCGACGCTCGTCCTCGCCGCACACGGCAGCCGCGATCCGCGCTTCGGCGTGACCGCGCGCCGTGTGCGCGACGCCGTCGCGGCCGCCCTGCCCGAGGTCGAGGTGGTGTTGTCCTACCTCGACCTGAACGAGCCGTTCGTCGGCGACGTCCTCGAACGTGTCGGGGACGCCGACGCGGACCCGGTCGTCGTCCCGCTGCTGCTGTCGGCGGGGTATCACCACAAGGTCGACCTGCCCGCGATCATCGCCGCGCATCGGCCCTTCGCGCATCAGACGGAGGTGGTCGGCACCCGGTCGCTGGCGGCGGCACTCGCCGACCGTCTGCACGAGGCGGGTCTCGACGATCGTGACGGTGTGATCCTGGCCGCGGTCGGGTCGTCGGACGCCGCGGCCGACCTCCACGTCCGACGCCGGGCGATCGAGTTGTCGACGCGACTGCACCGTCCGGTTGAGGTGGTCTTCGCCACGCGGCTGGGCTCCGATGCCCGCGTTCTCGCCGGGGCGGTGCGCCGGTTGCGCGCTGCCGGCGCCGGGCGGATCGCGCTCAGCCCCTACCTCCTGTCGGCGGGGCTGCTCGTCGAGCGGGTGGAGACGGCCCTCGACTCGATGGTGGAGGGCACGCTCGTGGCGGGACCGCTCGGCGCGCATCCCGACCTCGTCGACGGCATCTGCTGCCTCTACCGCACCGCGACCAGGCGGGCGGCGGTCACCACCAGCGGGCGGTGAGAGACCTCACATCGTCACGAGCCAGGCGATGACCACGAGGATCAGCAACGCGAGCAGGGCCACCGTGACCGGCGAGCGCATCAGTTTCACAGTCCGGTCCCATCGTCGTCGGCGAAGCGGCGGCGGTCGAGGATGTCGGCCGCGAGGTCCACGAGGAAGTTGAGCACGTAGGCGATCAGCACGGCCACCGGGATCACCACGACGACCGTCACCAGCAGCTGCGGCACGAAGGACAGGCCGGTCAGCCACTCCTCCACGCCGTCCCACCAGTTGAAGAACGCCGTCACGTCATCTCCCCGTCCATCCGATTCGGATCATCCGCGTCTCGGTCCGGTGAACCGAGTGGCGTCGGACAGCGCCCGTGGCAATGATAGTTGCCATGTCTGCCGCAGATGACTCCACCGTAACGCCCCTGCCGACCGCCGCCGGCCACCGGGCCGACGACGCCGACCAGGACGTGCGCCGAGTCACCGATGCCGCGCCGATCCCGCCGACCGCGCCGTCGCATCGCAGCGCCTTCCCTCCCATCGGCGACTACGCGTTCCTGTCCGACACCGAGACCAACTGCCTCATCGCGCGCAACGGCTCGGTGGAGTGGATGTGTATCCCGCGCCCGGACTCGCCGAGCGTGTTCGGCGCGGTCCTCGACCGCAGCGCGGGCCATTTCCGGCTGGCACCGTACGGCGTCAACGTCCCGGTCGATCGCCGGTACCTCCCGGGCAGCCTGATGGTCGAGACCACGTGGCAGACCGACACGGGCTGGATCATCGTGCGCGACGCCCTCGTCATGGGACCGTGGCACGACACCGAGCGCCGCTCGCGCACCCACCGCCGCACCCCCACCGACTGGGACGCCGAGCACGTCCTGCTGCGGACGGTTCGCTGCGTGTCGGGAACGGTCGAACTCCACATGAGCTGCGAGCCGGCGTTCGACTACCACCGCGGCACCACCCGCTGGGAGTACACCGGCCCCGCCTACGGCGAGGCCGTCGCAACCGCCCACGACACCGACGCCGACACCCCCACCCTGAAGCTCACCACCGACCTCCGTCTGGGACTCGAGGGCCGCGAGGCCCGCGCACGCACACGCCTCGTCGAGGGCGACAACCGCTTCGTCGCCCTCAGCTGGTCGCGTCATCCGGCGCCGCAGAACTGGGAGGAGGCCGCCCACAAGATGTGGACCACCAGTGAGGCGTGGCGGCAGTGGATCAACATCGGCTCCTTCCCCGATCACCCGTGGCGCAGCCACCTGCAGCGGTCGGCGCTGACCCTCAAGGGGCTCACCTACTCCCCGACCGGCGCGCTGCTCGCCGCCGCGACCACCTCCCTGCCGGAAACGCCGCAGGGAGAGCGCAACTGGGATTACCGGTACGCGTGGGTGCGCGACTCGACCTTCGCGCTCTGGGGTCTCTACACCCTCGGCCTCGACCGCGAGGCCGACGACTTCTTCTCCTTCATCGCCGACGTCTCGGGCATCAACAACGGGGAACGCCATCCGCTGCAGGTGATGTACGGCGTCGGCGGGGAGCGCACCCTCGAGGAGGAGGAGCTCACCCACCTGTCCGGATACGGCGGCGCCCGGCCGGTCCGCATCGGCAACGGCGCGTACAACCAACGGCAGCACGACATCTGGGGCACGATGCTGGATTCGGTGTACCTCCACATCAAGTCCCACGAGGCCGTCTCCGAGACGCTCTGGCCGGTACTCAAGGCCCAGGTCGAGGAGGCCATCGAACACTGGCGCGAACCCGACCGCGGCATCTGGGAGGTCCGCGGCGAGCCGCAGCACTTCACCTCGTCGAAGGTGATGTGCTGGGTGGCGCTCGACCGCGGTGCGCGGCTGGCCATGATGCACGGCGAGGCCAAGCACGCCCGGGAGTGGTCGGCGATCGCCGACGAGATCAAGGCCGACGTCCTCGCCCACGGCGTCAACGACCGCGGCGTGTTCACCCAGCGCTACGGCGACGACGCGCTGGACGCCTCACTGCTGCTGGTGCCGCTGCTGCGGTTCCTGCCGCCGGACGATCATCGCGTCCGCGCAACGGTTCTCGCGATCGCCGACGAGCTCACCGAGAACGGCCTGGTGCTGCGCTACCGGGTCGAAGAGACCGACGACGGCCTCACCGGCGAGGAGGGCACGTTCACCATCTGCTCGTTCTGGCTGGTGTCGGCGCTGGTGGAGATCGGTGAGCTGCCGCGCGCCAAGGCGCTGTGCGAGCGCCTGCTGTCCTACTCGAGTCCGCTCAAGCTCTACGCGGAGGAGATCGACGCCAAGACCGGCCAGCACCTGGGCAACTTCCCGCAGGCGTTCACCCACCTGGCGCTGATCAACGCGGTCATGCACGTCATCCGCGCCGAGGAGGCCGAGCACCAGGCGACGTTCCAGCCGGCCAATCACTGACCGGCGGGCAACCTGGACCGACGGAATCCGGTTCTCGGTCCGGCGGAACGCCGGTGCTCAGACCCCGTCGAGCGCGGCGACCTTGGTGGCCCGCGCGTACACGGTCTCGCCGGGCTGAAGGTTCAGCGCGTTCTGGTCGCCGCGGGTGATCTGCGCGGCGAACTCCTCGCCGGTCGACGCCGAGACGAGTTCGACGCGGGTCTCGAAGCCGAGGTTGACCACGCGCTGCACGGTGGCGCGGATGATGCCCACGTCGAGGTTCGGATCGGTGGTCGGCGACGCCATCTCCGGGGTGCGTCCGATCCGGATGTCGTGAGGGCGCACCAGTTCTCCGTTGAGGCGCACCGTGGAGCCCAGGAACGACGCCACGAACTCGTTGGCGGGACGGTCGTAGAGGTCGTCGGGGGTGCCGACCTGCTCGATGCGTCCCTTGTTCAACACGGCGATCCGGTCGCTGACGTCGAGCGCCTCCTGCTGGTCGTGGGTGACCAGCACCGTGGTGACGTGCACCTCGTCGTGCAGGCGACGCAGCCACCGCCGCAGGTCGTCGCGCACCTTCGCGTCGAGCGCGCCGAACGGCTCGTCGAGCAGGAGCACCTTCGGGTCGACGGCGAGTGCGCGCGCAAGCGCCATGCGCTGGCGTTGCCCGCCGGACAGCTGCGCCGGGAACCGCTTCTGGAAGACGGTCAGGCCGACCACCTCGAGCAGCTGGTCGACCTTGGCGTCGACCTCCTTCTTGGGCCGCTTGCGGATCTTGAGCCCGAAGGCGATGTTCTCGCGCACGGTCAGGTGCTTGAACGCGGCGTAGTGCTGGAACACGAAGCCGATGTCGCGCTTCTGCGGCGACTTCTTCGACACGTCGGTGTCGTTGATGATCACGGTGCCCGAGTCGAGGGTGTCGAGTCCGGCGATCGCGCGCAGCAGCGTCGACTTGCCCGAACCCGACGGGCCCAGCAGGGAGGTCAGCTGACCGTCCGGGATGTCGATGGAGACGTCGTCGAGAGCGGCGAAGTCGCCGTAGCGTTTGTTGGCGCCGATGACCTTGATGGACATGTCACTCGCCTTCCGTGGGATGGGCATGAGAGTGGACGATCTGCTTGGCGTCGACGGATTCCGGTCCGTGCGGCGGGGTGAGTTCGGGTTCGACGATCTCGACCTCGCCCGAGGTGGACTCGCTCGCCTCGGCCAGGCGTGACTTGGCGCGGCGCTCGATGAGCGACATCGCGACCAGCACGAGGATCGCGACGAACATCAGCAGC
Organism: Gordonia paraffinivorans NBRC 108238; assembly: GCF_000344155.1. Classification (GTDB taxonomy): domain Bacteria; phylum Actinomycetota; class Actinomycetes; order Mycobacteriales; family Mycobacteriaceae; genus Gordonia; species Gordonia paraffinivorans. Next base: position 40,716 of record NZ_BAOQ01000013.1, read on the forward strand.
GTCGCGGCCGCATAGGCGCCGAACTCGTTGTAGTCGTCGGTGTAACGCGAGTTGACCAACAGGGTGAGGGTCTGCGAGACGCCCGGGAAGTTCGACGACACCATGGTCACCGCGCCGTACTCGCCGAGCGCGCGGGCGACGGTCAGCACGATGCCGTAGGTGAGGCCCCAGCGGATCGCCGGCAGCGTGACGCGCCAGAACACCTGCCACGAACTGGCGCCCAGGGTGGCGGCGGCCTCCTCCTGCTCGGTGCCGATCTCGCGGAGGACGGGCTCGACCTCGCGGGCGACGAACGGCAACGTGACGAACAGCGTGGCGAGCACCAGACCGGGGAACCCGAAGATGATCCGGAACCCGAGACTCTCGATGCCGCCGAACCAGCCGCCGTAGCCCCACAGCAGGATCAGGGCGACGCCGGCGACCACGGGCGACACCGCGAACGGCAGGTCGACGACCGCCTGCAACAGCCCCTTGCCCGGAAAACGCCCGCGCGCCAGGGCAAGTGCCGTGATGACGCCGAAGATGACGTTGAGCGGCACGACGATCACGACGATCAGCAGGCTCAGCTGCAGTGCCGAGATCGCCGCGGGCGTGGTGATCCACTCCCAGAACTGGACGATGCCGTGTTCGAAGGAGCGGTAGAAGATCGTGCCCACGGGGACGATCAGCAGGACGAACAGGTAGACGAGGGCGACGGTCCGCAGCCCGTAGCGGGTGAGTCGGGAGACCTTCATCGATCCGCGTCCTCCCGCTTGGACTGCCACCGGCCGACGATGCGCAGGATGAGCAGCGTCACGAAGGCGATCAACAGCAGCACCACCGAGATCGCGGCGGCGTTGACCGGCGCGTCGATCTCGATCTGCTGCTGGATGTACTGCGACGCCACCTGTGTGTCACCCGGGATGTTGCCGCCGATGAGCACCACCGAGCCGAACTCGCCGATGGCGCGGGTGAACGCGAGGCCCGCACCGGTCAGGATCGCCGGCAGCAGCGCGGGCAGGATGATCCGGCGGAAGATCGTGAGGTTGTTGGCGCCGAGCACCGCCGCGGCCTCCTCCACGTCGACGTCGAGCTCGAGGAGCACCGGCTGCACCTGCCGCACCACGAACGGGAGCGTGACGAAGGTCAGTGCGATCACCAGCGCGGGCTTGGTCGCGTTGAGGTGGATGTCGACCGGGCTGTTCGGGCCGTACAGCGACAGCAGCACGAGGCTCGCGACGATCGTGGGCAGTGCGAACGGCAGGTCGATGATGGCGTTGACGAACCCCTTGCCGGGGAAGTCGTCACGGACCAGGACCCACGCGATCAGCGTGCCGAAGACGACGTTGATGAGCGCCGCGATCACCGAGACGAGGACGGTGATCCACAGTGCGTCGACGGCGGCGGGCGCGGTCACCGCGTCCCAGAAGCCGCTCCAGCCGTCCTCGAAGGACTGCACCGTGATCGCGGCGAGCGGCAGCAGCACGATGACGCTCAGCCACAGCCAGGCGACGCCGACGGTCATCGGGCTCACCCCGGCGAAGGTCCGCGAGCGCCCCAGGAACCCGCCGGGCGGTCGCGAGCCGGACACGGCCTGCGGATCGTCCGGGGCCGGTGCGTCGACCGAGTCCACCGTCGTCACTGCTTACCCCCTGAGTCGTAGATCTTGGTGATGGCGCCCTTCTTGCCGAACAGCACCTCGTCGACGGCCTTCCATCCGGTCAGGTTCTTGCCGTCGTTCTCCTCGGCGGTGCCCTCGCCGAGGATCTTCCCGATCTCGGCGATCGTCCACAGCTTCGCGATGTCGCCCGGGAAGAGGTCCCTGGTCTCCTCGATGACCACGGGGTCGACGGGGCGGAATCCCGTTGCCGCCCAGATCCGCTGCGCTTCCGGGGTGAACAGGAAGTCCACGAAGGACCGGGCGGCCGGGAGATCCTTGGTGGTGTTCACCACCGCGACCGGGTTCTCGATCTTGAAGGTCTGCGGCGGAATCACATACTCGACCTGGCTGTTCGGGTTCTTGCCCGCGTTGGCCTTGTCGAGCATGATCGCCTCGTTCTCGTAGCTGATCAGCACGTCGCCCTGTCCCTGTTCGAAGGCCGTGGTCGCCTCGCGACCCGACTTCGGGACCACCTTCACGTGATCGCGGATGAGCTCGGCGACGTAGTCGAGGCCGGCCTGCAGGTTCCGGCCGCCGTCGCTGACCGCCGAGAACGGCGCGAGCAGGTTCCACTTGGCCGAGCCGGAGCTGCCCGGGTTCGGGGTGACCACCTGGACGCCGGGCTTGAGCAGGTCGTCCCAGTCGCGGATGTTCTTCGGGTTGCCCTTGCGGACCACCAGCGCGACGACCGAACCGAACGGCGTGCTGTTGTTGGGGGCCTGCTCTTTCCAGTCCTCGTCGACGAGGCCGGCCTTCACGAGCCGCGTGATGTCGGGCTCGACGGAGAAGTTCACGACATCGGCGGGGACGCGGCGGGCCACCTTGCGGGACTGGTCGCCGGACGCGCCGTACGACGCGGAGAATCCGACGCCCTCGCCCTCGGGGGTCGCGCGGAAGGCCGGGATGATCTCGTCGAACCCGATCTTCGGGACGGCGTAGGCGACGAGGTCGAGGTGACGGTCTCCGCTGGAGATGTCCACCCCGCCGGGTTCGTCGGTCGATCCGCCGCCACATCCGGAGACGAGCACCATCGCCAGTGCCAACAGACTCACCAGCACGCCAGTGCCGCGTCGTTTGACGGAGCCAGCGCTCACGGATTCCTCCAGGACTCTCTTCGCAGGGCCGGTCGCGACAACGCTGTGACCGGCGAGGACCGGTTTACGCTAGCAACCTGCAAGCGGCTCTGGCAGGGGGCGAAGTCGCGCCCGCAGCCGGTTCGCACCGCTGCGCGCGCGGACCGCGGTCCGGTGGGCGCCTCTCCGGTCGGGAGGGTGCGGGCATCGGTTGCCCGCCGACGCAATCGGCCCACGCGGAGCGAAATCGTCGTCTACGATCCGCCGCAGCCCACCGATGGATCGGGCAGGCCTGTGGCCAGCGAGAACGCCCGGTCACCGCACCGGACGCCCAGACCCGCCGACCCGGGACCGGACCGCGCGAGCGGGCCTCCGGCCCCGTTCCCCCGCTCCGCTCCGCGATGCGTCGAGACGACCCGAGAATCCTCTTCCGAAACCGTGCAACGGTTGAAATCAGCCGGATTCAAACCCCGCCGGAGGGCCTAGTCGAGCCGCCACTCCTCGTAGGCGCGGGGGTCGCCGACCGGCTCGATGTGGGTGGTGATGCTCAGGTCCGCGACCGCGTCGTGCAACTCGCCCTCGACCTCCTCGGCGAGGTCGTGCGCCCGCTGCACCGACCAGTCCCCCGGGACGAGCATGTGCAACTGGACGAACCGCTGATGCCCGGCCTCGCGGGTTCGGATGTCGTGGAAGACGATGCCGTCGGCCCGGTGACGATCGAGCACCGCCTCGATCGCCTCCAACTGCTCGTCGGGCAGGGCCGAATCCATGAGGCCGGCTCCCGACCGCTTCACGAGCCCGAAACCCACGACCATGATGTTGACGGCAACCGCGATGGCGATGATCGGGTCGAGGGGAAGCCAGCCGGTCCACGCAACCAGGAACACCGCGATGACGACGCCGATCGTCGTGGCGACGTCGGTCATCAGGTGCTTGCCGTCGGCCTCGAGCGTGAGAGACCGATGCCGGCGGCCGACGGCGATGAGGAACAGGCCGACGGCGCCGTTGAGGACGGTCGCCGCGATCGAGATCCCGAGACCGAGTCCGACGGACTCGAGTTCGCGAGGATGCAGCAACCGGTCGACGGCCGAGACGACGATGATGACGGCCGCGACGACGATCAGCACGCCCTCGAACACCGCGGAGAAGTACTCGGCCTTGGTGTGCCCGAAGTTGTGTCCGCTGTCGGGCGGTTTCGCCGCCACCCGCAGCGCCACGAAGGCGGCGACCGCGGCGACGACGTTGACGATGGACTCCAGTGCGTCGGAGAGCAGGCCGACCGATCCGGTCACCCACCACGCGACGACTTTGAGCGCGAAGACCGCGACGGCGGTCACGATGCTGAGCAGCGCGAAGCGCGTCAGATCCCTGGGTTCGGCCTTCACGTCTCAGGCCGCCAGTCCCCGACGACGCAGCAGCGGGTCGATCTGCGGCTTGCGCCCGATCAGCTTCTCGTGCGCGGCCAGCGGGTCGACGCTGTCACCGCGCGACAGGGTCGCCTCGGCGAAGCGTCGACCGTTCTCCCGCTCGAGGCCGCCCTCGGCGAGGAACCACTGCTCGGTCTCGGCGTCGAGCACCTCCGACCAGATGTAGCTGTAGTACCCGGCCGAGTAGCCGCCGCCGAAGATGTGATTGAAGTAGGCGCTGCGGTAGCGCGGCGGGATGAGTTCGGTCTTGAGTCCCGCGTCGGCGAGTGCCTTCGCCTCGAACGCCTCGACATCGGTGACGGCCTGCGCCTCGGCGGGCGTCAGGCGGTGCCAGGCGAGGTCGAGCGACGCGGCGGCGAGGTACTCGATGGTGGCGTGCGCGGACTCGGTGCCCGCCGATTCCCGTGCGGCGGCGGCCAGTTCGGCCGGGATGGGCTCCCCGGTCCGGTGGTGGATCGCATAATTGGCCAGCACATCCGGGTGCAGCGCCCACATCTCGTTGACCTGCGACGGGAACTCGACGAAGTCGCGCGGCACCGACGTGCCCGACTGCGACGGGTAGTCCACCGACGACAGCAGCCCGTGCAGGGTGTGCCCGAACTCGTGGAACAGCGTGGTCAGCTGGTCGATCGAGAGCAGGCACGGCTGTCCCTCGTCGGGCTTGGGCACGTTGAGGACGTTGACGATGATCGGCCGGTCGCCGAGCTTGCTCGACTGGTCGACGATGTTGTTCATCCACGCGCCGCCGCGTTTCGACGGACGCGCGAAGTAGTCGCCGAGGTACAGGCCGATGCCGACCCCCGAGTCGTCGCGGACCTCCCACACCCGCACGTCGGGGTGGTAGACGGGCAACCCGGTCAGCTCGACGAACTGCAGGCCGTAGAGCTTGTTCGCCGCGTAGAACACGCCGCGGGTCAGCACGGTGTCGAGTTCGCAGTAGTCGGCGAATCCGTCGAGCGGGACCGTTGCCGTCGCCTTCTTCTCGCGTTCGAGCCAGAAGGTCAGGTCGGCCGGACCGATCTCGGCGTCGCCGGCGAACTCGCTGAGCCGCGTCAGTTCCCGGCCGCCGGCGCGCGTCGCCGACGCGTTGAGCTCGCGCAGGAAGTCGTCGACCGCGGACGGGTCGGGGGCGGTCTGCTCGGCGATGACGTATTCCGCGTGGTCGCGGTAGCCGAGCAGCTCGGCCCGCCGGGCCCGAAGTCGCACGATCTCGAGGACGAGCTCGCGGGTGTCGTGCTCGTTGCCACGGGAGCACCGGTTGACCGAGGCGTCGAAGACCTTCTGCCGCACCTGCGGATTCGTGAGTTCGGCGAGCACCGACTGACTCGTGGGCAGTTCCAGGGCGATCAGATACCCGGTCTCGTGCCCGGCCTCTGCCGCGGCCCGTCGCGCGGCGGCGATCTGCCCCGCGGACAGCCCGTCGAGGTCGGACTCGTCGGCGACGAACACCGCCGAGTCGTTGGTGTCGTCGAGGATCTTCTGCGAGAACGTCGTCGTGAGATAGGCGAGGCGGGACGCGATCGCGCGCATCTCCTCCTGTTCGGCCTCGCCGAGTCCGGCGCCCGCGCGCACCGCCTCGCGGTACCGCTTGTCGAGGAGGCGGCGCTGCGGCTCGGTCAGGTCGAGCTCGTCCGCGCGCTCGGCGAGGTCCTTGATGCGCGCGAACAGCACCGGATGCATCGCGATGGTGTTCGCGTGGTCGGTCAGCCGCGTCGAGAGCTCCTGGGAGATCTCGTTGCGCCTCGGGTTGGTGTCGGGGCCGACGAGGTTGAAGAAGATGCCCGACGCGCGCGCGAGGTCACGCCCGGACAACTCCAGCGCCTCGACGGTGTTGCCGAAGGTCGGCGGGTCCTCGTTCGCCGCGATGGCCTCGACCTCGGCGAGGTGCGATTCCATGGCCGCGGTGAACGCGGGCAGGAAGTCGTCGTCGGAGATCGACGCGAAGTCGGGTAGTCCGTAGGGCAGATCGCTGTGTGCCAGTACCGGATTGGTCGAGCCGTCCTGCCCTGCCATGCCGTCCCCTCTCGCCATCACTTCCCTTTTGGCTTGTCGCCCATCGCATCTGTGGACAGTGCCGCCACGAAGGCCTCCTGCGGGACGTCGACGCGGCCGATCGTCTTCATCCGCTTCTTGCCTTCCTTCTGCTTCTCGAGCAGCTTGCGCTTTCGGCTGATGTCACCGCCGTAGCACTTGGCGAGCACGTCCTTGCGGATCGCGCGGATGTTCTCGCGCGCGATGATCTTCGAGCCGATCGCCGCCTGCACCGGCACCTCGAACTGCTGGCGCGGGATGAGCTCCTTGAGCTTGAGCGCCATCTTGTTGCCGTAGGCGTAGGCGGCGTCCTTGTGGACGATCGCGCTGAACGCGTCGACGGCCTCGCCCTGCAGCAGGATGTCGACCTTGACCAGGTCGGCCTCCTGCTCGCCGGCCTCCTCGTAGTCGAGGCTGGCGTAGCCGCGGGTACGCGACTTCAGCGAGTCGAAGAAGTCGAAGATGATCTCGGCCAGCGGCATCGTGTACCGCAGCTCGACGCGGGTCTCCGACAGGTAGTCCATGCCGCCGAGGTCGCCGCGCCGCGACTGGCAGAGTTCCATGATCGCGCCGATGAACTCGCTCGGCGCGATGATGGTGGTCTTCACGACGGGCTCGTAGATGTGGCGGGTCTTGCCCTCGGGCCAGTCGGACGGGTTGGTGACGATGTGCTCGGAGCCGTCGTCCATCACCACGCGGTAGACCACGTTGGGCGCGGTCGAGATGAGATCGAGGTTGAACTCCCGCTCGAGTCGCTCGCGGGTGATCTCCATGTGCAGCAGACCGAGGAAGCCGCAGCGGAAGCCGAAGCCGAGGGCCACCGAGGTCTCCGGCTCGAAGGTGAGCGCGGCGTCGTTGAGCTGCAGCTTCTCCAGTGCCTCGCGCAGCACCGGGTAATCCGAGCCGTCCACCGGGTAGAGGCCGGAGTAGACCATCGGCCGCGGCTCGCGGTAGCCGGTGAGCGCTTCGCTCGCGCCGTTGCGGGCGCTGGTGACGGTGTCGCCGACCTTCGACTGGCGCACGTCCTTCACGCCGGTGATGAGGTAACCGACCTCGCCCACGCCGAGGCCGGCGGACGCCTTCGGTTCCGGCGAGACGATGCCCACCTCGAGCAGCTCGTGGGTGGCGCCGGTAGACATCATCTGGATCTTCTCGCGCGGCACGATCTTGCCGTCGACGACGCGGATGTAGGTGACCACGCCGCGGTAGGTGTCGTAGACGGAGTCGAAGATCATCGCGCGCAGCGGGGCGTCGGGATCGCCGACGGGCGGCGGCACGAGGCGGATCACCTCGTCGAGCAGTTCGCGCACGCCGACGCCGGTCTTGCCCGACACGCGCAGCACGTCCTCCGGCTCACAGCCCACGATGTGGGCGAGCTCGGCGGCGTAGCGGTCGGGATCGGCCGCGGGCAGGTCGATCTTGTTCAGCACCGGGATGATGGTGAGGTCGTTCTCCATCGCCAGGTACAGGTTGGCGAGCGTCTGCGCCTCGATGCCCTGCGCGGCGTCGACGAGCAGGATCGCGCCCTCACACGCCTCCAGGGCGCGCGAGACCTCGTAGGTGAAGTCGACGTGCCCGGGGGTGTCGATGAGGTGCAGGACGTAGTCCTCACCGTCCACCTGCCAGGGAAGACGGACGTTCTGGGCCTTGATGGTGATGCCGCGCTCGCGCTCGATGTCCATGCGGTCGAGGTACTGCGCGCGCATCTGGCGCTCCTCCACGACACCGGTGAGCTGCAGCATCCGGTCCGCCAACGTCGACTTGCCGTGGTCGATGTGGGCGATGATGCAGAAGTTCCGGATACGCGCCGGGTCGGTGAAGGTCTTGTCGGCGAAGCTGGGAATGGGAACTACTCCTCTGGGACGACACGGGGTAGGACGGACACGGGCGTTGACCACCATGTTCTCATGAGCGCCGCCGCTCGCGCCGAGGCGCTACCGTGACAGCCGTGTCAGCCGACTCACCGAACAGTCCCGAGGTGGCCGTCTCGATCGTCGAGACCGACGACGTCGCCGCCGCCGTGCACCACCCGGCCGGTACGCCGCGCGCGACGATCGTCCTCGCGCACGGCGCGGGCGGCAACCGCGACACCGTCATCATGCGGGCGCTCGCCGACGAGCTCTCGGCCCGCGGGTACGTCGTCGCGCGCATCGACCTCCCCTACCGCCGGCGCCGCCCGAAGGGGCCGCCGAGTCCGTCGACCTCGCCCGCCGACCGCGACGGCATCCGCGCGGCCTGCGCGTTCTTCCGGGTCGAGTCCGACGGCCCGCTGTTCGTCGGCGGGCACTCCTACGGCGGGCGGCAGGCGTCGACGGCGGTCGCCGAGGACGGTTCCGCACTCGCCGACGGCCTGCTGCTGACGTCCTATCCGCTGCACCCGCCGGGCAAGCCCGACCGGCTGCGCACCGAGCACCTGCCCTCGATCACCGTGCCGACCCTCGTCGTGCACGGCAGCACCGACCCGTTCGGCACCTCCGCGGAGATGGCCGAGGCGATCGCACTGATCCCCGCGCCGACGCGCATCGTCGACGTCGAGAAGGTCGGCCACGACCTCAACCCGAAGAGGAAGCCGACGCCGGCGCTGACCGCCGACGCCGTGGACGAGTTCCTGATGCGAGAATCGGGCGCGTGACGACACGCCGCATCGAGCCACGTCTGCGTCCGACCGCAGACGTCGCCCGCACGATCAGTTACACCCCCGACCTCGACGGCGACGCCGACCCCGGCGAGATCGTGTGGACCTGGGTCGCCTACGAGGACGACCCCGATCAGGGCAAGGATCGCCCGGTGCTCGTGGTCGGCCGCGACGCCAACGCCGAGACCGCCGACGACGTCCTCGGACTCATGCTCTCCAGCAAGGACCACCACCGCGACGACGCCAACTGGCTCGCCATCGGGACGGGCACGTGGGACTCGCAGAACCGGCCGAGCTTCGTCCGCCTCGACCGCGTCCTGGTCGTCGACGCCGACGGCATCCGCCGCGAGGGCGCCATCCTCGACCGCAAGCGGTTCGACGCGATCGCCGTCGAGCTGCGGGCGCGGTACGGCTGGCGCTGAGGGCCGGCACCGAGACTAGGCCAGTCGCGTGATCTCCACGATCACGTCTAGGTCCTTGGCCTTGCCACCGGTGTAGACGCCTTTCAGCGGCGACACGTCGGCGTAGTCGCGACCGATGCCCACCGACACGTGCTGTTCGGTGATCGGCGTGTTGTTCGTGGGGTCGATGTCCCACCAGCCGCCGGTCCACGCCTCGATCCACGCGTGACTCTGGCCCTGGACGGTCTTGTCGATCTTGGCGTCGGGCCTCGGGTGCAGGTACCCGGAGACGTATCGCGCCGGGATCCCCAGCCCGCGGAGCATCACCAGCGTCAGATGCGCGTAGTCCTGGCAGACGCCCTTGCGCTCGTTCCAGGCGTCGACGGCGGTGGTGTGCACGCCGGTCGTACCCGGCACGTACTCCATCTCCTCGTGGACGTACCGGGCGACCGCCTCGACCGTCTCCTCCGGGGTCAGCCCCTTGGCCACCCGCTTGGCCGCCGCGATGAGCTGCCGGTTCCTCGGGACGTACTCGGTGTACGACAGCATCTCGTCGTAGCGGTCCTTGACCTCTTCGCTGTTGAGGTCGTCCCACGTGGCCAGCTCGTCCTCGGGCACGCGCGGCCCGGGCTCGGTCTCCACCACCGACATGCCCGTCACCTCGAGCTCGTCGTGCGGCGCGTGGAGGTCGAAGGCGGTGACCGCGGTGCCCCAGTAGTCGGTGTAGCGGTAGGCACGCGTGGCGGGCACCGTCTCCACACGGTTGACGATGACGTTCTGGCGGGCGTCACTGCGCGGTGTGAGTCGGGCCTCGTTGTACGACGACGTCACCGGGCCGTCGTACGCGAACCCCGTGGAATGGACGACGCGTAGACGCCAGCTCACAGTTCACTCTCCTCGATCACATGGCCATCGCTGACCCGCGCGTCGGCCCACGCGACGTACGGCGACACATGGAAGTACTGGTTGGTGACCGCCTCGTTGACCGCGCGGCAGGTGTCCTGCAGGTCGACGAGGCGGTCCTGCAGGCCGTCGAGCAGCTCCCCGGGTTCGAGGAACTCCAGCGAGCTCCGGGCCCGACCGAGCAGGCGTTGCGCCTCCGCACGGGCACCGACGCGGCTCGACCCCTTCTCGAGCTGGCCGAGATTGTGTTCGGCGACGCTGAGCGCGTGGAAGATCGACCGCGGGAACAGCCGGTCGAGGAGCATGAACTCGACGATGTTCTCCGCGTCGAGCACGCCGCGGTAGGTGCGCAAGAAGGTGTCGTGCCCGCCCGCGGAGACCAGCACGTTGACCCACGCCGGGGACGACGTGCGATCGCCCGCGCGCGACAGCAGCATGCGGATCGTCATGTCCACGCGCTCCACCGAGCGCCCGAGCAGCAGGTACCGGTAGCCGTCGTCGTGGCTGAGCGTGGCGTCGGCGAGTCCGGCGAACATCGCGGCGCGGTTCTTGATGTACGAGAGGAACTCGTGCGGGCCCAGGCGGCGCGCCCGGCGTTCGGCCGCGTCGAGGCCGTTGTAGGTGGTGTTCAGACACTCCCACAACTCACTGGACGTGACTTCCCTTGCGCCACGCGCATTTTCACGCGCCGCGCGGATCAGGTCGACGATCGACCCCCGGGTGTCGGCGTCATAGGCGACGCGTTCGGTGAGCGACCAGACGTCGAGCTCGGAGTCGGTGTCGGGCGCGACGAGGCCCAGCACCTGGATCACGAGGCGGGCCTGCTGGTCGACGTCGACGGTGGTGTCCTCGAGCAGCTGGTGGATCGCGACGTCGAGGATGCGGGCCATGTCGTCGGCCCGCTCGACGTAGCGGCCGATCCAGTAGAGCGATTCGGCGTTGCGCGCCAGCATCATCGGGCATCACCACCCTGCACGTGTTCGTCGGCGCCCTGTTGCTGTTGCTGTTGCTGCTGGGTCTGGGTGTGAACCGGATCGGGCGCGCTGTCCGCGGGGCGGGCCGCCGCGACCCCGCTGGAGGTGACCACCTTGGTGCCGGACAGCTCGCGCTCGGCCGCGGAGCTGCGGCCGGCGAGCACCCAGGTGTCTTTGGAGCCGCCGCCCTGGCTGGAGTTCACGACGAGCGATCCCTCGGGCAACGCGACGCGGGTGAGGCCGCCGGGCAGCACCCACACCTTCTCGCCGTCGTTGACCGCGAACGGTCGCAGGTCGACGTGCCGCGGCCGGATCACGTCGTCGACCTTGGTGGGCACCGTCGACAGCTGCACGACCGGCTGGGCGATCCATCCGCGCGGGTCGTTGCGCACCTTGCGCGCCAGCGCGTCGAGTTCGGCCTTCGTGGACTCGGGCCCGAACACGATCCCGTATCCGCCCGATCCCTCGACGGGTTTGACGACGAGCTCGTCGATGCGGTCGAGGACCTCCTCGCATTCGTCGGGCAACCAGCAGCGCAGGGTGTCGACGTTCTGCAGGCTCGGTTTCTCGCCGAGGTAGTACTCGATGATCTCGGGCACGTAGGTGTAGATGAGCTTGTCGTCGCCCACGCCGTTGCCGACGGCGCTGGAGATGACCACGTTGCCGGCGCGGGCCGCGTTCAGCAGGCCGGCGACGCCGAGCATCGAATCCGGCCGGAACTGCAGCGGATCGAGGAAGTCGTCGTCGATGCGCCGGTAGATGACGTCGACGCGCTGCTCGCCCTCGGTGGTCCGCATGTAGACCACGTTGTCGCGGCAGAAGAGGTCTCGCCCCTCGACGAGCTCGACGCCCATCAGGCGTGCGAGCAGCGAGTGCTCGAAGTACGCCGAGTTCGCGACACCCGGGGTCAGCACGACGACGGTCGGGTCGGCCTCGTTGAAGGCCGCCGACGCACGGAGCGCACACAGCAGGTGACTCGGGTAGTCGGCGACCGCGCGCACCCGGTGCTTGGCGAACAGGTCCGGGAACACGCGCGACATCGCGCGACGGTTCTCGAGGACGTAGGAAACACCCGACGGCGAACGCAGGTTGTCCTCGAGCACCCGGAAGTCGCCGTTCTCGTCGCGGATCAGGTCGATGCCGGCGACGTGGATGCGAACACCGTTGGGCGGCCTGATGTTTGCGGCCTGCCGATGGAAGTGCTCGCACGAGTGAACGAGACGTTTGGGCAGCACCCCGTCGCGCAGGATCTCCTGCTCGCCGTAGATGTCGTCGAGGAACAACTCGAGCGCCTGCACGCGCTGGGTGATGCCGGCCTCGAGCTTGTTCCACTCGGCGGCCGAAATCACGCGCGGCACAATGTCCAATGGGAACGGACGTTCCTGGCCCGACAACGAGAACGTGACGCCCTGGTCGAGGTAGGCCCGCCCGAGCGCCTCGACGCGCGCCTCCACGACGTCGGACTGCTCCTCGTCGGCGAAGGCCTTGTAGATGCCCCGGTACGGCGGGCGGACCTCGCCCGACGCGTCGAACATCTCGTCATATGCCTTGCCGTAAGGGCCTTTTGAGTACCCCGCGAAGTTGCCGGTGAAACTGTCGGCGCCCGACTTCGCCGACCTGCCCGATCCCGCACCCTTGGCCGTACCCGAGCGCGTCGACGTCGACTTCCCTGATGTGCTCGACGAGCTGGTCTTCGCGGATGCGGCCTTACGCGCCGCCTTCTTGGCGGGCGCGCTTGTCGATGCGGGGGTCATGAATTGTCATGGTGCCCCATGTCGGCGGAATCGGCACGATTGTCGGCAGACATGTCGTACACACCACTGCCCCACCGTTGCGTTCAGGCCGAACGCCGCACCGCGAGCGCCCGGCGGCGCACCCGGCGCACGACGTTGGCGGCCCGCGTCTTCAGCGGCGGCCCGACCTTCGGCAACGGAGCGGCGAGGATCATCTCGGCCATGGTGTCGAGCGCGACGTCGAGGACCTGGCCGTCGGTCGGCATCGGCACGTCGTCGTCGGCCCCGTCTGCGGACACGCGGAGGTCGGCGAGATCGCCGGTCACGTCGTAGCCCGCGTCGCGGATGGCCTCCACCATCTCCGTGGCCAGGCCGGCGGCCCACTGCCGGTGCTTGACGCTCAGCCCCTGCGGCGGGCCGGATTCGGCCTCGAAGAGGATCTCGCCGATCACCTGCCCCTTGATGATGCGCTCGTAGCGCCGCCACTCGATGGTGTCGGGCTGCAGCCGCTGGTTGAGGTGACGCAGGAATTCCGCCTGCGCCGCCGACAGCGAGCTGTTCAGGCTGGGCACCGGGATAGTGAGGGGCACGGGGTCGACGTTCATCGCGGCGAGGAACCGCTCCCACAGACCGTCGCCCTTCGTCCGGGTGCGCGGCACGGTCACGACGTGCACCCGCTCTGGCCCGACGAACCGCGCCCAGCGCGACAGGATGCCGACGTGGTCCTGGAACTCCCAGAACGGCTCGTCCTCGACGACGGGTTCACCCACCCGATCGGGGTCGGCGCCGCCGACGGCGTTGGATTCCGCGGCGAACGCCACCGAGTCGACGAACTCGTCAAACGACGCGCGACGCTGGTTCTTGACGTTCTCCTGCCACACCGACGGCAGCTGGCGGGCGAGATCGCGCACCGTGGCGATCACGTGCACCTCGTCGGCGAAGGACAGATCGTCGAGGAGTTTCTCGATGTGCTCGGACGTGGCGGTGGAGAACAGCTCGTGCGAGATCAGCGAGGTCTGGGGCCAGGCCCTCATCTGTTTGACGAGCGTCGGCCAGACGCCGGCGAACGCCGGATCGGCCCAGTCCAGATAGCGCTCGGGCTGCAGATGGACCGCGGCGTGGAAGTGATCGGAGATGACGTTGCCCGGGTACAGCAGACCCGACGTCTGTAACGCCAGGTCGCGGTTGCGCCAGAGCCGATCCTGCAGGTGCGTGGTACCGGTCTTGGGCAGACCGATGTGTACATAGACAACGGACATGATGTCTCGAGCCTAGACTTTTGCGCACGATGATTCTTATCGGCGTCCTCGGGCGCCCCGCCGGATTTTGGGCTCGATGAACCCGGCTGGTAATGTTGTCCGCTGTTGCGGTGACGCCGTGAAGTTGCTTCACGAGCCGATCGCCGCGCGGGTGAGCCCGGGTCTGCCGGCGCGCCGCCCGAACCGAACAGACAGACATATCCACCAGCAACGACAGAGGTAACACGCGTGGCGAACATCAAGTCCCAGATCAAGCGCAACCGCACCAACGAGAAGAACCGGCAGCGCAACCAGTCGGTGAAGTCGGAGCTGCGTACCTCGATCCGCCACTTCCGTGAGGCCGTCGACGCCGGTGACAAGGACAAGGCCATCGAGCTCGGCCGCTTCGCCAGCCGCAAGCTGGACAAGGCCGCCAGCAAGGGCGTCATCCACGCCAACCAGGCCGCCAACAAGAAGTCGGCCATCGCGCTCGCGGTCAACAAGCTCGGCTGACACCCCTCGGCCCTCGGGCCGACCACGGCACGCCGCGCCGTCACATGTTCATACTCGCGTTCACCCCGGCAGCATCCACGCGGTTGCCGGGGTGATCGTCGTCGGTGGGGTCGGCGTGATTGCGACGACGAGCCGGGGTTCACCGACCCGGCCACCGGCCGAGCAGGCGACGACGCAGCGCGGCGCCCGTGCTCCGGTCCCGCCGCTCCCCTACAGTCTCCGTCGCCCGTCCGGCCGCAGTTCGGCCACCGCGGCGACCGCGTGCGCGAGCGCGTAGTCGGCGTCGGCCGCCTGCCCCTTTACGTCGCCGTTGAGCTTGGCGACCACACCGATGGCGCGCGCGATCGATTCGGAGTCCCACGCCTTGGCCTTGGCCTGGACGCTCTTGACGCGGTTCGGGGGCATGCCCAGCTCCGACGCCGCGCTGTACGGATCGATGCCGCCCATCGGCCGGACACGCGCGATCGAGTGGACCGCCTCGGCGAGCGCGTCGGCCAGCAGCACGCGCGGCACGCCGTGGTGCATGGCCCACTCGAGGGCCTCCAACGCGCCGGCGCGGTCCCCGTTGACGGCCTTGTCGGCGATCTCGAAGCCGGTCACCTCCGGCCGGCCCTGGTAGTAGAGCTGCACCGTCTCGACGGTGACCTTGCCGCCGGTGTCGGCGACGAGCTGAGCACACGCGGCGGCGAGCTCCCGGAGTTCAGAACCCACCGACTCCACGACCTGTTCGACGACGTCTGCGCTCGCCTTGACCCCGAGAGACCGGAATTCGTTGCGGACGAAGGTCATCCGGTCCGACGGCCACTTCGGTGTCGCGGTCTCGTGTTCGACGGCACCGGCCTTCTTCAGCGCAGCCACCATCGACTTCGCGCGGCCGCCGCCGGTGTGGATCACCATCAGGGTGATCCCGTCGGGCAGTGACTTCGCGGTAGCGGTGATGAGCGCCGCCGGCTCCTTGCCCGCTTCGGCAGCGGCCTCGACCACGACGATGCGTTCCTCCGCGAACAGCGACGGGCTCAGCAGCTCGGCGAGCTCGCCCTCGCTGACGTCACCGGCGCGCACGCGGGTCACCGGGACCTGGGTCCCGGCTTCCCTGGACGTCTCCTCGACGACCTTCGAGATCACCCGGCCGGTCAGGAAGTCGTCGTCTCCGAGAAGCAGGTGCAGGCGATCGGTCACGTGCTCATCGTGCCAGATGGGGCGGACAGCGACGCACATGAGACCGAGGGGAGAGTCCCCGTCGCTTCCTCGCCGGGATGCACCCCGAGATGCACCCTCCAGCACGCCGCCGGCGACATATCGTCATCCGCTCAGCCTTCGTGGGTGGTCTTCCGGGGCGCCTCCCGGTCCAGGCGTCCGGATCAGCCCGGCCACGGCACGTCCACACTCGCCCACCCGACTCCACCGAGGGTCCGAGCACACCAGACCATCCACCACAGTTCCGGGCCGAGGGCTCGGACGAGGAACTCGGCGATACCCGCACACACTCCGTCGGGCGGACCGATCGCGCCGATGAGCGCGGCCACCGTCCCGAGGACGCTGATGACCGCGACCACCGGGGCGACGAGCAGGTTCGCGACGACGCCCACGACCGAGATCCGCCCCGTCACCAGCACCAGGATCGGCGCGGTGACGATCTGGGCGGTCACCGCCATCGCGACCGCCTCGGCGAGACCCGCCGGACATCGCCAGCGTCTCAAACGGTCCCGGATGCGCGGCGCCCACAGCACGATCCCGCACGTCGCCGCCACCGACAGCGCGAAGCCGGGCTGCAGGGCCAGTTCCGGCCACCACAGCAGCCCGCCGATGACCGCGGCACCGAGAGCCGGAAACGACTGAGCCCGCCGGGAGGCGAACAACGCCATGACCCCGACCCCGCCCATGAGGGCGGCACGAACGACGCTGGGGGTCGGTCGCACCAGCATCGTGAAACCGGCGATCACCACCAAGCCGATCACCGCCGACGATCGCGGCCCCACCCCGATGCTCCGGACGAGCAGTAGTGCGGCCCCACAGACGATCGCGAAGTTGGCTCCCGACACCGCCGTCAGATGACTGAGCCCCGCCGCGCGGAAATCGTCACGCAGGTCCTCGTCGAGGCCGGACTCGTCACCGAGGACGAGCCCGGGAAGCAGACCCGCGGCTTCCGGCCCCAACGCACGGGCCGCCACGAGGTGCAGGCGCTGCCGAATCGCGCCGGCCGCGTGCTGGTACGCGGGAGGCCCGCCGACCGGCTTCGGTGCCTGCGCGGTCAGTGACGCGACGAGCAACGAGCGATCCGGCGGCGGACGCACTCGCACGACGGCGGTCACCCGCTGTCCGGGGAGCAACCCCGACCACGCCTGTGCCGAACCACGCAGCTCCGCCGAGGCCGACGACACCGGATACCGACCGATCTGCTCGACGTCCACCCGCACCCTGATGCGTCCCTGTCGCGCAGGGCCTGTGGGCGTCGGGTCACCGCGCAAGGTCATCACGACGGTCTGTTTTCCCGAGAGGTGTGCGAGCGGGTGGTCGGCCCGCGCGTCCTGCCGAATCGCCATCGACGCCGCGCACGCGCACGCGAGACCTGTCGCGATGATCCCGAGACCGACGATGTCCCAGGGCATTCGACTACGCGCACAGGCGATTCCGAGCACGACGGCGACCGTGCCGGAGGCGGCCGCGAGACCGATGGTGACGCCGAGCGGGGCCACCAGTCCACATATCGTCGACGCCCACACCACCACCGCCGGCACGAGAAGCCGGAAGTCCATCGCTCAGACCGTCACGCGGTCGCGCAGTTTGGCCAGCCGTGCTGCGCCGATGCCGTCGACCTCGGCGAGTTGATCGACAGAGGTGAAGCGTCCGTTGCGCTGCCGCCAGTCGATGATCGCCTTCGCGGTCACCGGGCCGATGCCGGGCAGCGTGTCGAGCTCTGCCTCGGTGGCGGTGTTCAGATTGACCTTCCCGCCGCCGTCCCGCGAACCCGCCTCCGCCGCGGGGCCGTCCGGAGCCCCTGCCGGCTCCGTGGACCCACCACTGCTCCCCGACGCACCGACGACCGCGCTCTTCAACGACATCTGGCCTTGACCGCCCGCATATCCGACCAGGATCTGATCACCGTCGCGAAGGACCTGAGCGAGGTTGAGTGACAACAGATCTGCGCCCTTGCGCGTGCCACCGGCCTTCTCGATCGCGTCGGCGACCCGTGCGCCGGACGGCAACCGCACGAGGCCGGCGTCGTTGACCAGGCCGACGACGCTCACCACGATCTCGCCCGGCGTCGTACCCGGTTGCGGCGAGGACGGGCCGCTCGGTTCCGTCGTGGCACCCGGAACCGTCGTCGCACCCGGTGCCGCCGAGGCCGAACCACCCGCGGGTGCACCGAAATCCACGACAGGCGCGGGGTCCGATCCCCGGAAGAGTCCGAAAGCAGCCACAGCACAGGCGATCACCCCGACCGCGATGAGTGCGAGGGCTCCGGGCGGCGCGATCGCGAACCGCCGACGGGGCACCGGGTCCTCATCGTCCCAGAATCCTTCCCGTTCTTCGTCATCCGCGTCGAGGACGTCGTCGAATCGGCTACGCCGGCGCCCGAACCCACCACGTGCCGGCTCCGCCGACCGCGGACCCTCCGACCGGTGGTGCGTCGACCGGTCTTCTCTGCCGGGTTCGGGTGCCAGCCAGGTGGGCATCGCGCCGATCCCCCAGCCCGGGTGATCGGCCTCGTCGGCCGGCCCTGCGCCCGAGCCGTTGCCGACACCTTCAGACGATTCCGGCTCCCTGGCCGATTCTCCGTCGCACGGCCGCACGGGCATATCGACCGGTCCGAGACGGTCCAGTGGGTTGGGTCGCCCTGCTGTGCTCATGCCGCACGACGATAGGCCCGCTGACCTCCCCGCACCGGCCCGGTGGAGCGGGCCCCGGGATATCTGGGGACGGTGCGGGGTTGTGAACAGCCGGGAGTCAGTCGGGCAGACGGGTGCCGTCGAGCGCCACCGGATCGGCCCACGGCACCGGCAACTCCGGCACGTCCACGTCCACTCCGATCCGCGAGCCGCGCTCGGGCACGTGGTCGACGACAGACGCCACCGCGTTCAGACGCTCGGCGAAGATCGCGTCCGGAGCAGTGAATTCCGTTGGGACGCATCGGACAATCCGCAGTCTCTCGAACCGGTCGCCGCGAGGCGCAACGTCCTCGACGTCACGCCGTCCCCCGGCAGGTCCCGAACGGTGAATCTCTCGGTCCGGCATTCGACCCGGTCGGACCGATCCGATCGGTGATCTCGCCGGCAGTCCGCTCGTCTGGCGCCGATCCCGCCGGCAACTCCTTCTCCGGATCGTCATCGCAGCGGGCGATGATCAGCTTCGCCCCGGATTCCGGGGATGTCCGTCGCGCCATGTCCTCGGCCCTCCGGACGAGCGCCGCCAGGAGCACGACGGCCGTCCCCCACGCCTCAGCGCGCCTCGATCCCCTCGATCGGATCGAGGTGCGAGGCGATGACGACGCCCACCGCTCCCGGGCCGACATGAGGACCGAGGATCGGCCCGAGCTCGACGACCAGCTCCGAGGTGACCATCCGCAATCGACCGCGGAGGGTCTCGAGGAGCTCCTCGGCGACGACCGGACTCTCGCAATGCTGGATGCCGACCGTGACCGCCCGCCCGCCGGCGCACTCGACCGCGGCGTCGACCATCTTGTCCAGCGCCTTGGAGTAGGTGCGGTGGCGCTCCCGCAACTGCAGCGTGCCGTCGACCATGTGCAGGATCGGCTTGATCGACAGTGCCGACCCGAACAGCTTGCCCGCGGCACTGATCCGGCCGCTCTGACGCAGGTTGTCGAGCTGCTGCACGGCGAGCAGGGAGTCGACGGTGGCGGCCTGACGGATCGCGGACTCGTAGACACGGTCGCGGTCGGCGCCGGCGGCTGCGGCCTGTGCCGCCGCGATGGCGGTGAAACCGACTGCGAGACCGACGGATCGGGAATCGACGATGCGGACCTGGCCGGAGAACCTCTCCGCCGCCAGCCGCGCCGAGCTCCACGTACCCGACAGTTTCCGGGACAGATGAACCGCGACCACACCGTCGCCCTCACTGGCCTCGAGCGCGGATTCGAAGTACTCGGTCAGCTCCGCAGGATTGGCGCCCGACGTCGTCACCCCGGGAGTCGAGGACAGGTTCTCCGGGATGGGGTCGATGCCCTCGCGATAGTCCTTGTCGTCATACGACACGTGCAGTGGCACCTGACGGATCCCGTAGTGCGCGGCCACCGACTCCGGCAGCCGAGACGACGAATCTGTGACGACGACGACAGGCACCCGTCTAACTTAACCGGTTCCACGCAGCCGCATCACATCGGTTCTCCACGAACGACCCCGCTTCCGGGACCATCTGCGGGCCCGGACCTACTCGGCCCTGGCCTCCTGCGTCCCGGCCCCGCCGGTCCTGAGCGCCTCGACGACCGGCACCACTTCGTCGGCGATCCGCCGGTGACACTCGAAACCCCAGTGGATGCCGTCGGGGTTCATCTCGGTGTCCGGGTCGCCGAACGCGTCCCGGGTGACCGGATAGAAGTCGACCACCGGCAGGTCGTGCGCGTCCGCCCATCGGGCGATCGCGGCCGTCGTGGGAATCCGCCCGGAGTGCACGTGGCCGTAGTAGGGGCTGTCGTGCGTCGGCGGCAGGCACACGACGATCGACAGGTCCGGCCGCAGCTGGGTCAGCGCGCCGCGGATCTTCTCCAGGTACTCCACCGTCACCTTCGGCGGCAGCGCCAGCGGCCACCCCAGCCTCGACCCGCGCGGCTGCACCCACGAGTACGCCGCACGCACCAGCTGGCGCAGCCGGCTCGGCCGCACATAGCGGATCTGCTCGCGCAACGCGGTCGGCAACGGCGACGGCAGGGAATCCATGCCGCCGAACGCGAGAACGACGACGTCGGCGAGCGGGACCGTGGCCCAGATGTTCGGGTCCTGGGTCAGCGCCCACCACACGTCCCGGCTGGTCCATCCGATCCGGCCGAAGAGCCGCACCGGCATCCCCAGATCGGAACCGACCAGCGACGGCCAGATCCGCGGATCGTCCGACGGCAACCCGCCCGTCGGCCCGTAATAGGCGAGCGAGTCCGACAGGACCATCACGCAGCGTTCGCCGGAATCGCCGGCCCGTACGACGTGCGTCACTGAACGGCTGGGTCGGCGTCCTCGGCCGACGCATTCCACACATCGAGGCGCCAGCGCGGGGCGGCGCCGGGCACACCGTGACCCGACAGCTGCACCCAACTGGTGTTCGCCAGGCCGCCGAACACCGGCCAGTTGTCCACCGGCAACCCGAGGAGCGCAGCAGTCATCGCCGCGATCACGCCGCCGTGGGCCACCAGGACCACCGGCGCCTCGGGGTTGTCGCCGACGCCCCAGTCGGGGAACAGCTCGATCAACTCGTCGACCAGCGGGGTCGACCGCTTGGCGACATCGACCCGGCTCTCCCCGCCCGGCGGCGGCCAGGTCGCATCATCGCGCCAGACGACTCGTGCGCCCGGCATCGCCGCATCGACCTCGTGGTGGGTCATACCCTGCCACTCACCGAGGTGGGTCTCCCGCAGCCGCACATCGGTTCGCACTGTGAGTCCGGTGCGCTGCGCCAGCGCCTCCGCGGTGTCGCGGGCGCGCTTGAGATCCGACGACCAGATGGCCTTCGGCCGGCGCTTCGCCAGCGCAACCGCCGCCGAATGCGCCTGCCGCACACCGAGGTCGGAGAGATCGGTGTCGAGTTGACCCTGCATACGGCTCGTCGCGTTGTACTCGGTCTGTCCGTGGCGCAACAGGATCAGGCGACGCACCACCGGGGTGAGACGTTCGACGGCGGTGTCATGGGTGTCGGGACCACCGCTCACGAGATGCCTTCCACCTCGATCGTCGGGCAGTCCTTCCACAGACTCTCCAACGCATAGAAGCGACGCTCGTCGGTGTGCTGGATGTGCACCACGATGTCGGCGTAGTCGAGCAGCGCCCAGCGACCCTCACGGGTGCCCTCGCGACGCAACGGCTTGTGACCGGCCTCGCGCAGCTTGTCCTCCACCTCGTCGACGATCGCGTTGACCTGCCGCTCGTTGTCCGCCGACGCGATCACGAAGCAGTCGGTGATCACCAGCTGCTCCGACACGTCGATCACCGTCACGTCGTGGGCGAGCTTGTCCGCGGCCGCAAGAGCAGCCACCTTGGCCATCTCCACCGCTTCAGCTGACGCAGTCACTCAAGTCCTCTCGATATCACTTCCGGGTCGTCGCCCGCTCGATGCTCTCGGTCTCCGGGACGGTGTCGGCACCCCCCCACCGCCCGCTCGCTCCGCTCCCGGCGCGGCACCCCCACCGCCCGCTCGCTCCGCTCCCGGCGCGGCACCCCCACCGCCCGCTCGCTCCGCTCCCGGCGCGGCACCCCCACCGCCCGCTCGCTCCGCTCCCGGCGCGGAGACCCCCGGGGACGACGCCCGAGGCGCACGATACAGCTTCCGCTTCGCGATGTACTGCACGACGCCGTCGGGCACCAGGTACCAGACCGGCCGTCCCTGGGCCGCCCGCGTCCGGCACTCCGTCGACGAGATCGACAGCGCCGGGATCTCCAGCAGGGTGAGCGTGTCGGCCGGCAACTGCTCGAGGTGCTTCGCCAGGTGCGTGGCGTCGAGCTTGTAACCGGGCCGGCTGACGCCGACGAACCGGGCGAGGTCGAACAGCTCCTCCCAGTCCTGCCACGACAGGATCGACTCCAGCGCATCGGCGCCGGTGATGAAGTACAACTGGGCGTCGGGCAGCTGCTTGTGCAGGTCGCGCAGGGTGTCGACGGTGTAGGTGTCGCCCTCGCGATCGATGTCGACGCGGCTCACGCTGAACTGCGGGTTCGACGCCGTCGCGATGACCGTCATCAGGTACCGGTCCTCGGGCGGGCTGACCATCGCGTGCTCGCCCAGCTTCTGCCACGGGCGTCCGGTCGGCACGAAGATCACCTCGTCCAGCTCGAAGCGATGGGCGACCTCGCTCGCAGCCACGAGGTGGCCGTTGTGGATCGGGTCGAACGTGCCACCCATGACGCCGATTCGGCGCGCACGACGGCGGTCGGTTGACATGGACGGTCAGTCTACGCGGTGCCGCCGGGCTCAGACCGGCAGCAGGTCGGCGATGACGGTGCCGAGCTGGGTGGCGTTGCGGCATTCGAACATGTCGATCACCTCCGCGTAGTCGGGGGCGGCCGAGTCGCCGGTCCCCCAGTGCTCTTTGGCCTCCGGGTTCAGCCAGTACGCGTGACGTGCGCGTTCGACGAGTTCGGCGAGCGCATCGGTGTGCGCGTCGTGGTAGTTGTTCCGGGCGTCGCCGAGGATCAGCAGCGCACCGCGGTGGGTCAGCGACTCCCCGTACTCGCTGACGAATCCGGCCAGCATGTTGCCGTAGTCGGAGTGGCCGTCGCGGGTCGAGATGCGCGCGGTGGAGATCATGTGGTGCATCGCCGCGCCGAAGTCCTCCTCGCCGTGGTCGAAGTAGTCGGTGACCTCGTCGACGGTGTCGACGAAGGCGAACACCCGCACCTTCGAGAACTGTTGCCGCAGGGCGTACACCAGCCGGAGAGTGAACTGGCTGAACCCGGCGACCGAACCGCTGACGTCGCAGATGATGATCAGCTCGGGCCGCCCCGGGCGCGGTTTGCGATGGCTCAGCTCGATCGGGACCCCACCGGTGGACATCGACGCGCGCAACGTCTTCCGGACGTCGACCGCGCCCCGGTGCGCCCGGCGCCGACGCGTCTCGAGCTTCGCCGCGAGCAGACGGGCCAGCGGCTCGATGGTCTTGCGGATCTCGACCTGCTCCTTCGCGCCGGCAGACAGGAAGTTGACGTTCTCCGGCAGCGGCGGCACCGCGTACGCCCCGACCTTCTCGCGGCCGTTGCGATCGGCCATGCGACGCTGCGTCTCCCGCTCGATGGCGGCCCGCAGGTCGGCCGCCTTCTGACGGGCCGCCTGCCGATAGAGTTCCCCGGTGCCCGGCCGGCCGCCGTCCCCGTCGCCACTGTCCATCGCCGCGGCGATCTTGGCGATGAGCGTCTGCGGGTTGACCGCGGAGATGGCCTGATACGCCGAGAACGCCTCCCCCTTGGTGCTCCCGTAGCGGCCGAGTTCGTCGACGATCATCGCGATCGCCTGGTCGAGTCGTCCGTCGTTCGCGGCGGTGTCGTCGGCGAGCATCTCCGCGAGCGCGTCGCGGACCGCCTCGACGTCGAGGTTCCCGTCCTCGTCGCGGGGCAGATCCTCGGTGACGGTGCGCATCCCGGCGCCGATCGGGAACCAGAGGTCGAAGACGCGGTCGAACACCGGTCGGTGCGAGTGGTCGACGAGGAGCGTGGTGGCGAGACCCTCACGCAGGCGGGGCCGCTCGAGGAGATCGAGGACCTCCATCGCCGACGCGGCGTCGATCAGCGCAGAGGGTCCGACGACGATCCCGCGCCGGCGCAGCTCATCGACGAAGTCGGTGAGATGGTCGACGAGCGGTGTCGTCGTCATCAGCCCAGCTTGAGTTCTTTGAGGGCCGTCTTCAGGTCGGGACGGTGCTTGAGCACGACCCCGAGGGTGCGGGCGATCAGTCCGTCGTCGAGCCCGCTCTTCTTGGCGTCCGCCTGCTCCCCCGCCCCGAGCGCGAGAAGCGTGTTGGCCCAGTCGATGGTCTCGGCCACCGACGGCTTCTTGCGGATGTCCAGCGTGCGCAGCACCCCGACGATCCGGACAAGTTCCGCGCTCAGCGACGCCGACAGATTCGGCACCCGCGACGCGAGGATCTCCTTCTCCCGCTCGGCGTCGGGGAAGTCGATGTAGAGGTACAGGCAGCGTCGCTTGAGCGCCTCGGACAGCTCACGGGTCGCGTTGGAGGTGAGCAGCACGATCGGGCGACGCTGCGCCGCAACGGTCCCCATCTCGGGAATGGTGATCGCGAAGTCGCTGAGCACCTCGAGCAGCAGGCCCTCCATGTCGACGTCGGCCTTGTCGACCTCGTCGATGAGCAGCACGGTCGATCCCTCGCGCGAGATCGCCTTCAGCAGCGGACGGGGCAGCAGGAACTCCTCGGAGAAGATGTCCGCCTTGGCCTCGTCCCAGGCGCGGGTGCCCGTCGCCTGGATGTGCAGGATCTGCTTGGCGTGGTTCCACTCGTAGAGTGCGCGCGCCTCGTCGATGCCCTCGTAGCACTGCAGGCGGACGAGTTCGGCGTCGGTGGCCGCGGCGATCGCCTTGGCCAGCTCGGTCTTGCCGACGCCCGCCGGCCCTTCGACGAGCAGCGGCTTGCCCAGCCGATCGGCGAGGAAGGTCGACGTCGCGGTGGCGTCGTCGGCGAGGTAACCGGTCTCGCGCAGACGCGCGACGACCTCGTCGACGGAGGCGAAGGACGGGACGACGGCGGGGCCGGCCACCGGCTGCGGGGTGCTCATCACGCCGGCCGAACGTGGCCGTTGCCCCAGACCAGCCACTTGGTGGAGGTCAGTTCGGGCAGGCCCATCGGGCCGCGGGCGTGCAGCTTCTGGGTGGAGATGCCGATCTCGGCGCCGAAGCCGAACTGCTCGCCGTCGGTGAACGCGGTGGAGGCGTTGACCATGACCGCGGCGGCGTCGACCCGCTGGGTGAACTCGTCGGCGGCCGACAGGTCGGTGGTGATGATCGCCTCGGTGTGCCCGGTGCCGTAGGTGTCGATGTGGGCGACCGCGGCATCGAGGTCCTCGACGACCTTCATCGCGATGTCCATCGACAGGTACTCGTTGGCCCAGTCCTCCTCGGTGGCCGGCTCCATGCCGGACTCGTCGCCGTGGATGACCACGCCCTGCGACTGCAGCACCTGGGTGATGCGCGGCAGCGCGTCGGCGGCGATCGCCTTGTCGATGAGGACGGTCTCCGCGGTGTTGCAGACACTCGGGCGACGGGTCTTGGAGTTGAGGAGCACTCGCACCGCGACGTCGAGGTCGGCGAGGGCGTGCACGTACACGTGGCAGTTGCCGACGCCGGTCTCGATGGTGGGGACGGTCGCGTTGGACACGACCGCCTCGATCAGCCCGGCACCGCCACGCGGGATCACCACGTCGACGAGGCCTCGCGCGCGGATGAGAGCGGTGACGCTCGAACGGTCTTCACTCGGCAGCAGCGACACCGCGTCAGCGCTGACGCCCTTGGCCGTCAGCGTCTCACGGAGGATGCGGACGAGCTCGGCATTCGACGACGCGGCCGACGACGACCCGCGCAGAAGGACCGCATTGCCGGACTTGAAGGCGATGCCGAACGCGTCGACGGTGACGTTGGGGCGGGCCTCGTAGACGATGCCGACGACACCGAGCGGGACCCGCACCTGCCGCAGCTGCAGCCCGTTCGGGAGGGTCTTGCCCGCGGTGATCTCACCGATCGGATCGGGCAGGTTGGCGACCTGGCGCAGACCGTTGGCGATTCCGACGACCCGCTCGGGGGTCAGTCGCAGCCGGTCGAGGAGGCTGGCCTCGGTGCCCGCCGCCTCGGCGCGCGCGATGTCGTCGGCGTTGGCCGCGAGGATCGACTCCGAGGCGGCCTCGAGAGCGTCGGCTGCGGCGAGCAGCACCTCGTTCTTGTCCGCGGTGGTCAGGCCGCCCAGCGTGCGGGACGCGGCCTTGGCGGCCTTGGCCAGGCCGAGGACGGCCTTCTCGACATCGGTGTCGCCGGCAGCGACAGAAGGCTCTGCGGTGGGTGCGCTCATCAACATCCTCGACTTCGCGGGTGGTCGCCGCGGCGTGCCCGCCGCGGGAAAAGTGCCGGTGTCAAGAGTAGCGCCGAGCCGAGTCCGCCCCAAGGAGATATCCGGTCCGCTCAGGCCCGAGACCACCACTTCGACCGCCGACCCGAGACCCGCGGGTGCCCGTCACACCACCTCGACGCGGGGACCTGGCTCTTGATGGCGTCGACGTGACGGCCGCAGCCCGACCACGTCGTCTTTCCACAGGTCTTGCAGGTCACGGGTCGACACACGCCGCCTGTCCTTTCGTCGTCTGTTCGAGATACTTCAATATACCCCCTGGGGTATATTGACCGAGTGCCCCGTCAGCCCGATCCGCCGCACGTGACGAGCGCGAAGATTTGCTATCGTGAATTGCGTCTGCACTCCGACACGGGGTGAATGGCTGTCGTGTCTATCGGGGAGAAGATTCGATGACGTTGCTGACGCATGCCCTCGAGGGGGCTCATGTTCTGCAGTCGGCGCCGTCGAGCGCCGCACTCGCCTGGTTCCGACGTTTCACGACATCCGCGGCCGCCCGGGTTCTCGCCTTCGTCGGCGGCTGCGCGATGCTCTTCGCCGCCGCGGCGTTCCTGCCGGCCATCGCCTTCGAGACACTCACCTGGTCGGCCACGTGGCGGCTGCTCGGCAGTCTCGTTCTCGCCGGCGTGGGGGCGCTGTCGTTCTGGGTGGGCGCCAGCGGGATCGTCGCGCGCCTGATCGATCCACAATGACCGTGCGGTGCGCGCCGCCACACCTCGGCGCGCACCGACCTCCTCCCACCTGTCCCCTGAGGCCCCGTATCTTCTCGCCCTGCGCATCTGACCGTCCCGGCTTAGGGTTTCGTCACGAGAACGCAGGTCGGCTTCGAGAGATGTGAGAGGTGTGCGCGACGTGGCGTGGTTGGTGCTGGTGGCCGCGGGCCTGATCGAGATCGTCTACATGGCGGCGCTCGAGAAGTCCGAGACCTTCACGCGTCCGTGGCCGACCGCGATCTTCGCAGTCGGGGTCGTCGCCAGCATGGCCGGTGTCGCCTACGCGATCCGATCGATACCGCTGGGCACCACCTACGCGGTGTGGGTCGGCATCGGTGCGGTCGGCACCTCGCTCTACGGCATGCTGTTCCTCCACGAACCAGCCGGGTGGGCGCGGATGGGTTGCATCTTCCTGATCCTCGTCGGCGTGGTCGGACTCAACCTGCTGCACAACGCGTCCGGGGGCGAGGCGGCCGATCCTCATCCACACGCCAACGCCTCTGCGAGCGCGTCCCGCGACCTCGCGTCGACCGAGAGCCCGTAAGCGAGACTGACCATCACGAACTGGATCGCGTACTGGCACCGGAAACCACGTGCGCGCGGCAGCCAGCGCGCCGGTTCGGAATCACCCTTGTCCTGGTTCGACCTCCCGTCGACCGCGACGAGGTTCGCGGGGTCGTTGGCGAAGTCGACGCGCCGCGCCATCCCCCACGACCACGCCCCCATGTCCCATGCGTAGGCCAGCGGCACGATGTGGTCGATCTGCACCGCCGACGCCGCGCGTTCCCTGCTGAACACGACGAACTCACCGCTGTACGGACTCCGGAACTCGCCGCCGAGCACCGCCCGGGGACAGCTCGGGATCGGTCCGGCGCGGATGTCCTGGAGGTCTCGGGCGAGGATGTCGTTGCGGGTGTCGCAGCCGTTTCCTCCGCCGGCGACCGACACCGCATCGGTCCACGCAGCCCCGAACGCCGCACGGTCGTAGTCGTCCCGTTCCGGACGCTGCGCGACCACGGGCAACGAGTCCAGCCGCGACAGCGCCTCCCGCGCCATCGAGAGCACGTGCGGATCGGCGTCCGGGTGCGCCCAGAACCCGCCGCTGCCGATCGCCACGACGATCGACGTGAACACCGCGAAGACCAGCAGCGCCCACTGCTTCGGCGTGAGCCCCGGGGCCGACGAGCCGGCCCGGACCGACCACCGCGCACGCGTGCACAGCTCGCGCAGCCGATGTGCTCGACGGGCGTTGCGGCGGGTCATGGGAGTTGGACGCCGACCGGCCCGCTTCGGTTCCGCAGTTCGCGGAATGGGGTCCACCGGTGGCCGAAAGGCCTCCCGCTCAACCGATTCCCGGAAACAACCGGCACGACGGAGCCGCGCCGACGGTCACGCCCCGCCGCGACCTACGACTTGTCCAGGTACTTGATCTTGTGCGGCACCAGGATCCCGTCGACCAGGTCGGCCAGCGGGGAATGATCGAGCAGCGTGAGATCCTCGCTCACCACTTCCTCGGCCAGCCCACGCGCGTCCTCGATGATCTCGACGTCCTCCAGCAGTGACAGGAACCTCAATGACGAGTTCTGCCCGGACTGCAACGACCCGAGCAGGTCGCCCTCGCGTCGCTGTTCGAGGTCGACGCGGGCGAGCTCGAAGCCGTCGTTGGACGCGGCAACCGCCCGCAGTCGCTGCATCGACTGCGAGACGTCCTTGGCGTTGGTCATCAGCAGACACAGTCCCGCATGCCGCCCACGACCGACGCGACCGCGGAGCTGATGCAGCTGGCTCACGCCGAACCGGTCTGCGTCGACGATGACCATCGTGGTCGCGTTCGGGACGTCGACACCGACCTCGATCACGGTGGTGGACACCAGCACGTCGACCTCGCCGCGCCCGAAGGCGTCCATGATGGCGTTCTTCTCGTCCGGCGCCATCCGACCGTGCAGCATCTCCACCCGCCGGTGCGCGAACGGCCCCGAGACCAGCGCCTCGTACTGCTCGATCACCGACCTGGTCTTGGGACCCTTCTCCTCCTCCGGCCCCGACTGCGGCTCCGGATCGTCGTCGCCGATGCGCGAACACACGACGTAGACCTGGCGGCCGGCGTCGATCTCCTCGTTGGCCCGCGACCACACGCGGTCCACCCAGTTCTGGCGGGACATCGGCACCACCGACGTCATGATCGGCTGGCGGCCGCGGGGCAGCTCACGCAACACCGAGGTCTCGAGGTCGCCGAAAGCCGTCATCGCGACCGTGCGCGGGATCGGGGTCGCGGTCATCACCAGGAAGTGCGGCACCCGTCCGTCGCGTCCCCTGCTGCGCAACACATCCCGTTGCTCGACGCCGAACCGGTGCTGCTCGTCGACGACGACGAGGCCGAGGTCGAAGAACTCGACCTTCTCCTCGAGCAATGCGTGCGTGCCGACGACGATCCCGGCGTTGCCGGTCACCACGTCGAGGAGTGTCTCGCGCCGCCCCTTGGTCTTCATCGACCCGGTGAGCAGGGCGATGCGCGTGGCGCCCTCGGCCGCGGTCAGCTCTCCCCCTTCGGCGAGATCGCCGAGCATCTTCTTCATCGTCCGGTGATGCTGGGCGGCAAGGACCTCCGTGGGCGCGAGGATCGCGCATTGATGGCCGTTGTCGACGACCCGCAGCATCGCGAGCAGCGACACGAGGGTCTTGCCGGAGCCGACCTCGCCCTGCAGGAGTCGCGACATCGGTTGTGCGCGGGCGAGATCCTCACCGAGTTCCTCGCCCACGGTGAGCTGTCCCTCGGTGAGCTGGAACGGCAGTCGCTCGCGCAGCTTGTCCTCGAGGCCGCCCGGAACGTGCGGGCACGGCGGCGCGGCGTCGGCGCGGCCGGCGATCCGCCGCTGCGCGAGGACCGTCTGGATCGCCAGCGCCTCATCGAATTTCAGCCGGTACGAGGCGACCTTGACGTCGTCCTCGGTCTCCGGGAGGTGGATCTTGCGGATCGCCTCGTCGGTGCTGATGAGTCCGCGCTCCACACGCTGCTGTTCGGTGAGCGCGTCCGGGATGGGCGGACAGTGGTCGAGAACCCGGCGCACCGCGCCGAGGATCTCCCAGGTCTGCACCTGCTTGGTGGCCGGGTACAGCGGCAGGATGTCGCGGTCGAACATGGCGGCCAGCGGATGCCCGCCGTGTTCGCGGCCGATCTCCTCCTCGACCGCATAGATCTCGGTGAGCATCTTGGAGCCGACGACGTGTTCGACCTCGGGCTCGCCGTCGGGAAGGATCATCCATTCCGGATGCGACAGTTGGATCTGATCGCGGAAGTACTTGACCGTCCCGGCCATCATCACCCGCGCACCCGGGCGCAACTGGTTCTTGATGAAGCGGGGGTTGAAGAAGCTCGCCTCGTAGACCTCGTGGTCGTCGGTGACCGTCACCTTGAGGAACTGCCCGCGCCTGCTGCGCATCTGGATCAGATCCGACCTGGTGATGCGCCCGACGATCGTCAGCCACTCCCCCGGTTCCGGCCGGGTGTGGTCCGACGCGCGTCCGCGACGGACATATCTGCGCGGGGTGTAGCGCAACAGCTCCCCGACGGTCGACACACCGAGCGTCTCGAGCTTCTCGGCAGGCTTGGGGCCGAGGACCTCCGACAGCGCATCCGACAGTGCCGCCTCGATCACTCCACACCCACCTGCAGGAGATCGGTGCGTTGTCCGGTGCGGTAGACGGCGAGCTCGATGCCGGGATGACTCCGCCGCATCTGCTCGCCGACGGCCTCGAGTGCGGCCGCGTCGACGTCGATCCCGGCGAGGATCGTCACCAGCTCGCCGCCGGTCGCGAGCATGAGGTCGATGAGCGCCGTGCTCGCCGAGGTCTGATCCGGCGCGACGACGAGCACGTCGTCGCCGATGAGGCCGAGCACGTCGCCGACCTCGCACATCCCGGCCAACGTCATCATCTTGGTGGTCGCCCGCTGCAGCGACCCCCACCGCGCCCCGGCGGCCGCCTCGGCCATCGCGTAGGCGTCGACATCGGGCACCTCGCTGGGGTCGTGCACCGCGAGCGCGGCCAGGCACTGGGTCATCGACGCGGTCGGCAGCATCAGCACCGACCGCTGCGACGACCGCACCTCGGTGGTGACCGTGACCAGATCCTGGGAACTCAACGCGCCGTTCGCCATCACCACGACGTGTGCGCTGTCGGTATCGCGGATCGCGGTGCCGAGTTGCTGTGCGGTGAGCCCGTTGTCGCCGCGCAGCACGGTGGCGCCGGCCTCGGCGAAGAGCTCGGCCGCGCCGTCGCCGTAGGCCACGGCGACGACCGCGCGCTTGTGCCGGGGCGGCGGCTCGTTCGAATCCGACTGGGCGCGAATGGCGTCGAGGGCGAAGCAGCTGATCCGGATGTCGGACAGCCGGCCCAGCCCGGCCCCGGCCTCCACCGCGGCACCGGGCTCGCAGGTGTGCACGTGCACGGAGAAGCGCTCGCCCTCACCGCTGGAACTGTCGCCGACGATGACGACGGCGTCGCCGAGATCGTCGAGTCTCTCCCGCAGTTCGGCGATCTGCTCGGCGGCCGCCCCGTCGAGCAGGTACATCACCTCGAAGTCCTGGTCGCTGCTGTCTGCGCACGGGTCGTCGATGCCGTGCCCGAGGGTCTCGCTGTCGGTGAGGATGCCCCGGTACCGACGACGCCGGTTCGCGACCCCGGTGACCACCTGCACCATCGCGTCGACGATGGCCAGGAACCCCCGACCGCCGGCGTCGACGACGCCCGCCGACGCCAGTACCGACAACTGTTCCGGGGTGTGCTCCAGCGCGTCGGCGCAGTCGTCGGCGATGGCGCGGACGAGGTCGGCGGGCGAATCCTCCTCGTGCGCGGCCGCCGACTCCGCGGCAACCCGGACCAGCGTGAGGACCGTCCCCTCGCGGGGCTCGCTGACCGCGCGGGTCGCGGCGAGCGACCCCAGCCGCAACCCCAGGCTCGCGAGCTCGCCGAAGCTCGCCGACTCGGCGTTGCCGAGGATCTCGGCGCCATCGGCCAGCCCGACGAGGATCTGCGACAGGATGATGCCGGAGTTGCCGCGGGCCTGCGACACCGCGCCGTCGGCCATGGCGCGAGCGACGTCCAACAGGCCCGCGTCCTCGGGGAGGGCGGCCGCCGCCTCGGCCGCCGCCCGCATGGTGAACAGCATGTTGCTGCCGGTGTCGGAGTCCGGGATCGGGAACACGTTGAGATCGTTGATCTCACCCCGCAACGCCTCGAGCTGCTCGACGCAGACATGGGCCCAGTCGCGCAGCAGCTGGGGATTGATGGTGCGGGCGATCACTCGGTGACTCTTTCTCGCTCTGCCATACTCGGCGACGGGGCGGGCTCGGAGGAGATTGTGTCTCAGGTTACTCGGCCCCGCCGACGCCCCGTCGGACCGACGACGACCGGGCGTGGGTCGCCGGCCGGGCGGTCCGGGCCGGATTTGGCCACACACACCCGGGCTGGTTATCCTTGCAGGGTTGCCTTTCGGTCAACGCGCACACCATCGGGTGGTGCCGTTACCCGAGAGGCTGACCACGAGACCATATTCATCTATCAAGGGAGTTCGACGATGGCTGCCGTCTGCGATATCTGCGGCAAGGGCCCGGGCTTCGGCAAGTCGGTGTCTCACTCGCACCGCCGCACCAACCGCCGCTGGAACCCGAACATCCAGTCCGTTCGCGTCGAGGTCGCCCCGGGCAACCGCAAGCGCAAGAACGTCTGCACCTCCTGCCTGAAGGCCGGCAAGCACGCAGCTGTCTGATCTCCCCTCACCCCTCGTGGGTGATGTGAGGTTCGAAGGCTTCTGAAGACCCGACGCCGGGTGAGCGTGAGCTCCCCCAGCGTCGGGTCTTTGGTGTGAGCGGGTTAATGTTTCGTCCCATGACCTCCACACCATCCCCCGCAACCGCACAGTCCGATTCGCCCGAATTCGTCACCGAGTCCAACGGCGTCCTGACCCTCGCCGTCTCGGCTGCAGGCGCCGGCAACTCGCTCGACGACGACGCCATCGCGGCGGGCACGCAGGCCCTGCGCGAGGTGGCCCGCGGGCAGCGCGACGTGGGCGCGGTTCTCCTGGTGGGCCTGGGCAAGAACTTCTGCGCAGGCGGAAACGTGCGCGCGTTCGCCGCGGCCGACGACCGCCCCACCTACCTCCGGCTCATCGCCGACAACTTCCACGACTTCGTCGCGGCCCTGTACGAGGCGGAGGTTCCCGTCGTCGTCGCCGCGAAGGGATGGGCGGCCGGCGCCGGCATGTCGCTGGTCCTGCACGCCGACGTCGCCATCGGCGGCAGCGGCACCAAGCTGCGCCCGGCCTATCGCGGGATCGGCCTCACCCCCGACGGCGGCCTCACGTGGACCCTTCCCCGGGCCGTCGGCGCGGCCCGCGCCCGCCAGATCATCCTGACCGACCGGGTCGTCTCCGCCAACGAGGCGCTGAACTGGGGCATCCTTTCCGAGATCGTCGCCGACGACGAGATCGAATCGGTCGCCCGCGCCAACGCCGAGGCGATCGCCGCCGGCCCCCGCTCGGCCGACTCCGGCGCCAAGCGCCTGCTGTCGCTGGCGTCGGAGACCTCGCTGGTCGAGCACCTCGCCCTCGAGGGACGGTCCATCTCCGAGCGGTCGGGGCGTCCCGAGGGCATCGAGGGTGTCGACGCGTTCGTCGGCAAGCGGGCGCCGGAGTTCGGCAGGACTCGCTGAACTCGTCGACCACACACGACCGCCCGCTTCCGTCGGAAGCGGGCGGTCGTGTGTTCGGCATCTAGGGCAGCCGCCAGTCCACCGGATCGGCGCCGAGATCGAGCAGTTCCTCGTTGGCGCGGCTGAAGGGCCGGGACCCGAAGAACCCGCGGGAGGCCGACAACGGCGACGGATGCGGGGAGACGATCGTCGGGACGTCGGGCAGCCACTTCTCCAGCCCGGCGGCGTCGCGCCCCCACAGGATCGCGACGAGAGGTTCGTCACGTGCGGCGAGCGCCTTGATCGCGCACTCGGTCACCTCTTCCCAGCCCTTCCCGCGGTGGGAACCGGGCTCACCGGGCGCCACGGTCAGGACCCTGTTCAACAGCAGCACGCCGTTGTCGGCCCACGGGGTGAGGTCGCCGGTGCTCGGCATCGGATACCCGAGATCCGAGCAGTACTCGGTGAAGATGTTGGCCAGCGACCGGGGGATGGGACGCACCTCGGGTGCAACCGAGAAGCTCAGTCCGACAGCATGTCCCGGCGTCGGGTACGGATCCTGGCCGACGATCAGCACCCGCACGTCGTCGATCGGCCTGGTGAAGGCACGCAGGATGTGCGGCCCGGCCGGCAGATAACGGCGCCCGGCCGCGAGTTCGGCCCGCAGGAACTGGCCCATCTCGGTGATGATCGGCTCGACGGGCGCGAGGGCCTCGGCCCAGCCGGGGTCGATGATCTCGGAGAGCGGTCTGGGCTGCGCGGTCGTCACTGGAGTCGGCTCCCCTTCAGTCGGTCCGTCGGT
The DNA here is from genome assembly GCF_000344155.1 of Gordonia paraffinivorans NBRC 108238. Lineage (GTDB taxonomy): Bacteria > Actinomycetota > Actinomycetes > Mycobacteriales > Mycobacteriaceae > Gordonia > Gordonia paraffinivorans. Next base: position 75,267 of record NZ_BAOQ01000013.1, read on the forward strand.
CAATCGTTCGGGCGCTCAGTCGATCCGACGCAATGCGTCGCGATAGTGCCGGGCGTTCTGGAAGTACATGTCGCAGTTGAGTTCGGTGTGCCCTTCCGGGACCTCGTAGTTCTCGCGGATCTTCGCCGGGACGCCGAGGGCCATGCGGCGGGGCGGGAGATCGAACTTGAACGGCACGACCGCCCCGGCGCCGACGATCGCGCCCGAGCCGATCGTCGAGCCGTTGAGCACCACCGACCCGGAGGCGATGAGGCAGTCGTCGCCGATGGTCGCCCCCTCGATGTGGGCGTTGTGGCCGACGACGCAGCGGGCGCCGATGACCGTGGGCTCGAAGACGGTGCAGTGGATGACGGTGCCGTCCTGGATGTTGGACCGCTCGCCGATGGTGATGGTGCCGTAGTCGCCGCGGAGCACCGCGCCGGGCCAGACCGAGACCCCGTCGCCGAGGGTGACGTTGCCGATCACCACCGCATCGGGATGGACATAGGTGTCGGCCCCCAGGGTGGGCACACGGTCGTCGAGTGCGTAGATCGCCATACGCAGACTCTAACCAGACCGGCACCGCTCATCCGGCGTGGGCCGTCACACGGTCCAGGCCAACCGGAAGCGTTCGGCGATGAACTCCGGGGTGTGGTCCGGGAAGCGGGTGACCTCGTATCGCCGGACCGCGACCACGGCGTCGACGATCTCATCGCCCAGGATCTCGCGCAACGCCTCCGACGAATCGAGTCGATCGACGATCGTCCGCTGATCGGAGGCGAGCCGGGCGCCGCGCCGCTCGGGCGGACACTCGACCGGATCGACGGCGACCTCCGGCGGCAGTTCGGCACGCCGGGCGATGCCACGGGCGGCCGCACCCAGCACGGCGGCCGTCGCGAGGTAGACGTTGGCCGACGGGTCGACGGCCTTCACCTCGATGTTCGCATCGCGGCCCGCTCCCCCGGCGGTCTCCGCCCGGACCAGGCGGACCGCGGCCTCCCGGTTCTCGACACCCCAGCACGCGTATGCGCCTGCCCACTGTCCCCGGCGCGTGCGCAGGCACGAGACCACCGAGCCGCACAGCACTCCCTGGAGTTCCGGCAGGGCCTCGAGGATGCCCGCCACCGCGTGCTCCCCGTCGGCGGTCATGCCGGCGGCGCCCGAACCGTCCGAGAACAGCGGGGCACCGCCCCTCCTCAGCGAGATGTGCTGGTGCGCACCGCACCCCGCTTCGTCGGCGAACGGCTTCGGTGAAAGGGCCGCACGCACACCGTGTCTGCGCGCCACCCGGCCGATGACGATCCGGGCGAGCACCAGCCGGTCGGCTGCGGTCACCGGATCGGCGGGCGCCAGCGACACCTCGAACTGCAGGCGCGCGTGCTCGGGATGGACCTGCTCCACCTCGACACCGGCCGTGCCGAGGTCGACGATCAAGTCCCGGACGAAATCCTCCTGCCCCAGGAGGCCGGCGGCGCCGTAGGGCGTCCAATCGTGTGCCGGGAGTGCAGCTCCGTCGGGCGCGACGAGCACGAACTCGATCTCGTGTCCCACCGACGCCTCCAGGTCGTCGGCGGCGAGTTCGGCCACGACGCGTCGCAGCGTGCCGCGCGGGCACAACGACGACGGTTCGCCGGTCAGCTCGTGGAACTCGGCGGGCGTCCAGGACAGGTCGTGGTCCAGGCGGGCGCGGGCATCGGGGACGATGCGCAGACGCTGGTCCCCGACCACGCCCGTCGAGGAGGTGCTGAACGCGACACCGGTCGCGTCGATCGCGAATGCGTGCCACGAGGGCCCGGCGCCGAGACCGGCGGAGGCGAAGGCCTCGGCCCGTCCGCCGGGCACCATCTTGGCGAGGATCAGTCCGGCCGGGTTGACGACCGTTGCGAGCAGTGTCGGGGCGATCTCCGCGTCGCCGCCGACATCCCTGGGCGATATGGCCAGAGTGTGGCCGAGGGGGCCTCCTCAGGAAGCGAAATCGCAGGAGTTGTCCCGCTATCGGCGCGGTTGGGAGAAGGACTGCCAGCCGTGCAGGTCGGGACCGTCGGGACCGCCGACGCGTCGTCCGTCCACCCACACCTCGGGCACCGGTCCTCCGGCCTCGCGGACCGAGCCGATGACGGTCCAGCCCGCGGGTACCGACGCGGGCTCGAAAGCCGCGAGCAGATGGTGGTCCTCGCCACCGGTGAGCACCCATTCGCCGACGTCCGCGCCGAGTTCGTCCGCCACGGCGTCGAGGTCGCCGCGCCTCGGGATCGCGTCGACGCGCACCTCCATCGCCAGGCCCGCCGCCCGCGACATCGTGATCAGTTCTTCGACGAGTCCGTCGGAGATGTCGGTCATCGCGTGCGCGCCGGCCGCCGCGGCGATGGGCCCCTGGGTCAGGTCAGGAGACGGAACACGGTGCAGGGCAACGACGTCCGGCCAGGACTCCGGGCCGCTTTCGGCATCGGACAGCACGGCCAGGCCCGCGGCGCTCGCTCCCAGCGGACCGCTCACCGCGAGGACGTCGCCGCTGCGGGCACCGCCGAGCGACACCGGACGCCTCCCCTCGAGGGCACCGACCGCGGTCACGCTGACGACCACCTCGGCGGCGGCGACGAGATCGCCGCCGAGGACCCGCGCGCCGAGCCCGTGCGCGGCGTCGACGACTCCGTCGTTGAGGTCGAGGACGACGCCGACGGGGGTCTCGGGCGGGCACGCGATGGATATCACGAGTCCGGTGGTGCGCCCGCCCATCGCCGCGACGTCGGCAGCGCTCTGGATCACCGCCCGCGCCCCGACCTGCCGGGGAGTGGACCAGTCGAAACGGAAATGCCGGCCCTCCACGACGGTGTCGGTGCTGATCACCGTCGACCCGCCGATGTCGAGGACGGCCGCGTCGTCACCCGACCCGATCACGATGTCGTCGGCCGGGCCGGCGGCCGTTGCCGCGGCGGTGAGGGCGGAGATCACCGCCCGCTCGCCGATGCGTCCCACCGGTGCGCAGCGGTCGATGCCGCCCGGGCCGCCCCCGGCGTCGTCGGAGGTCACTGGTCGAGTCCCACTCTGGTCGAGTCCCCTTTGAGTCGCGCGCGAACCGGGTTGTCGGTGACAATGTGAGCCACAGTGTATTGGGCACCGGGGTGTCGGGAATCGGGCGAACGGGGTTCGCCGCCGAGCACCCTCTGCCGGCTCCGCGGGCCGGGGTCGACAAGGGCGCACAGACGGAGAGGAAATCCGTGGTTCAGGCATACATACTGATCCAGACCGAGGTCGGGAGGGCCGCGCTCGCTGCGGCGACGATCGCGGAGATCTCAGGGGTCGCCTCGTCCGAAGAGGTCAGCGGACCGTACGACGTGATCGTCCGGGTCGACGCCGCCGACGCCACCGACCTCACCCAGAACGTCGTTCCCCAGATCCAGAAGGTGGCCGGGATCACCCGGACCCTGACCTGCTCCGTGGTGACGTCCGCCACGTAGGCGAGGCCTCACCGTCACCGAGAGCCGTCCCGGCGCCCGGGGTTCTCGGCGGTTCTCCTACTGTGGTGACGTGACGTCAGCAGGTTCGGATGACACCCCGCAGGAGCCCGGCAGCGACAAGACCGGCAGCGACGGGTCCGGGAGCGGCTCGGCCGACACCGCGTCCGGGGACGGGCGTCACGGATCCGAGCCCCGGCTGAGTCCCGCGCTCATCGCGACGCTCGTCGCCATCCCGGTCATGGTCATCGCCGGATTCATCGCGTACGCCGCGCTGCGCTCGGACCCGACCAACCCCGTCGAGTCGTACACGGCGGAGGAGACCGCGTCGAAGGAGTGCGCCGCGCTGCTGGAGAAGGCGCCGGAGACCTTCGAGGGCTACGGAGCAAAGGAGATCTCCGAGAACCGCGCGTCGTGGCCCGCGCAGGGATCGGGCGACGACATCCTTTTGAGATGCGGCGTGGCCCGCCCGGCCGAACTCGCACCCGACAGCCGGCTCCAGCTGGTCCAGGCTTCCGGGCATCGGGGCGTGCAGTGGTTCATCACCGACACCGTGGAGGGCTCCGGTCAGGCCTACGTCGCCGTCGACCATCGCCCCTATGTGGCGCTGTGGGTTCCGTCGACCGCCGGCAACGCCCCGATCACCGACATCTCCGGCGTCATCGACGAGACGCTGGCCCGTGGCCCGCTCGATCTCGGCCGCTGACGCCGGCCCTCCGGGACCGCTCGAGGCGGGCGGTCAGCCCCGGTAGATCTCCGGTTTGGTGCTGCGGCCGAGCAGTGAGCTGATGGCCTCCTCCACCGACTGGCCGTCGTGGCACACGCGGTGGACCGCATCCGTCAACGGCATCGGCACCTGATGCTTCTCGGCGAGAGCACGCACCGAGGTGCACGACTTCACGCCCTCGGCGACCTGGCCGTTGGTGGCCGCCTGCGCTTCGGCCATGCTCGCGCCCTCTCCGAGGCGGGCGCCGAAGGTCCGGTTGCGCGACAACGGCGACGAGCACGTCGCCACCAGGTCGCCCACCCCGGCCAGTCCGGCGAAGGTCTCCACGTGGGCGCCGAGGGCCAGGCCGAGCCGGATGGTCTCGGCGAGCCCGCGGGTGATGATGGTGGCCAGGGTGTTCTGGCCGAAGCCCACACCGCTCGCGATCCCGCACGCCAGCGCGATCACGTTCTTGGCCGAGCCGCCGATCTCGCAGCCCACGACATCGGTGTTGGTGTACGGCCGGAAGTACCCGGTGTTGAAGGCACCCTGGAGCGTCACCGCACGCGACTCGTCGACGCACGCGATGACCGTGGCCGCGGGCTGGCCCTCGGCGACCTCGCGCGCCAGGTTGGGACCGGTGAGCACGGCAATCCGCTCCTGCGGCACGCCGGTCACCTCTCCGATGACCTCGCTCATGCGTAGCAGCGTGCCGGTCTCGATGCCCTTGGCCAGCGACACCAGCGACGTGTCGGAGCCGATGTGGGGCGTCCACTGGGCGAGGTTGCCGCGCAACGACTGCGAGGGCACCCCGCACACCACGATGTCGGCGCCGGTCAGCGCCTCCTCCGGCGAACTCGTCGCGGTCAGCGCCTCGGGCAGCCCGATGTCGGGGAGGTAGTCGGGGTTGACGTGCCGCGAGTTGATGGCCTCGGCCAGTTCGGGCCGCCGGGCCCAGATGACCGTCTCGGTGCCCGCGTCGACGAGGACCTTCGCCACCGCCGTTCCCCAGGAACCGGCTCCCATGACCGCAGCGCGCACCAGTACTCCTCCTGCCCGGGTCCGTCTGTCCGGACCGATCGATCACCTGCCACCCTAATGCTCCGCCGCCGACGACCGACCCGGAATGCCCCCTCCTGTTCCCCGGTGGACCATGATGGTCTGCATGGAGCGCAGCGCCGTCGACACGAGCGTCGACCCCGCCGCCGCCGGCGGTGTCCCCGCCGACGGCGCGACGGTCGCTGCGGTGCTCGCGGTGAAGAGTCTGCGACAGGCCAAGTCGCGGCTCGCCGCGACGCTGTGGGATTCGCGCGCAACCGATCGGCCGGGGGTGCGCGGCTCGCTCGTCCTGGCGATGTTCCTCGACACCGTCGAGGCCCTCCGGGGCGCCGGTGTCACCCGGATCGTCGTGGTGAGCCCCGACGCGGAGGTGCTCGCCGCGGCCCGCAGGTCCGGGACCCGCGGTCTCCCGGAATCGGCGTCGCCGCGCGCCGGTTCGGAATCGGGACTCAACACCGCCTTCGGTCACGGCGCACGGTGGGTACGCCGGACGTGGCCGGACTCGGGGCGGCTGCTGTTCGTGCAGGCCGACCTCCCGGCGGCGACGAGCACCTCGTTCCGAGAGGTGCTGGCCGAGACCCCTTCCGACGCGCCGAGCTTCGTGACCGATCGCGACGGCACCGGCACGGTGCTGCTGCACGGGGCGGTGGCCCCGGGCGATCCGGTAGAGGCCGCACCGAGATTCGGGCCCGGTTCGGCGTCGGCGCACCGCGAGGTCGGGGCCGTCGAACTCGATCCGGCGCACCGGCGGTGGCTGGATCTGCGCACCGACGTCGACACCGCAACCGATCTCGCCACGGCGCGGCAGCTGGGACTGGGTCCGCACACCACCCGGGCCCTGCGCGACATCTGAACACCGCCGACCCCGACGCTGTGTGGCACGAGACACCACAGCGCTGTTCAGATGGGTCATCATTGAACGGTGAGCCCTGCTGATGACACCTCCACGACCACAGCCTCGGTGACGACGACGCCCATCCCGAACGCGCCGCCCGCCGCGACACTCATCCCGGACGAGTCCGCCGACCTGCCCGAGGACCGGTATCTCAATCGGGAACTGAGTTGGCTCGACTTCAATTCGCGCGTGCTCGCACTCGCCGAGGACACCTCGCTGCCGCTCCTCGAGCGCGCGAAGTTCCTGGCGATCTTCGCCTCCAACCTCGACGAGTTCTTCATGGTGCGCGTCGCCGGACTCAAACGGCGCGACGAGACCGGGCTGTCCGTGCGATCCGCCGACGGCCTGTCCCCGCGCGAGCAGTTGATGCGCATCGCCGGGCGCACCCAGACCATCGCCGACCGTCACGCCCGTGTCTTCCTCGACTCGGTACGACCGGCTCTGGCCGACAACGACATCCACGTCGTCTCGTGGGCGGAGCTCACCGACGATCAACGCGCTCGCATGGTCGACTACTTCCAGGACGAGGTGTTCCCGGTCCTGACCCCACTCGCTGTGGACCCGGCTCACCCCTTCCCCTACATCAGCGGCCTGTCACTGAATCTCGCGGTCACCGTCCGCGACGTGAACGAGAGCGGCGAGCACTTCGCGCGGGTCAAGGTCCCGGACAACGTGAATCGCTTCATCCGGGTGGACAAGCTGGCACCCTCGGGCGATGCGAATCCCAAGCGCGCGGTGTTCCTGCCGATGGAGTACCTCATCGCGGCCAACCTGGGAACGCTGTTCCCCGGTATGGAAATCGTCGAGCACCACGTGTTCCGGGTGACCCGTAACGCGGATTTCGAGGTCGAGGAGGACCGGGACGAGGACCTGTTGCAGGCGCTCGAACGCGAACTCGCGCGCCGCCGCTTCGGTTCCCCGGTGCGCCTCGAGGTCGCCGACGACATGAGCGAGCACATGCTCGAGCTGCTGCTGCGCGAGCTCGACGTGAATCCCGCCGATGTCATCCAGGTCCCCGGCCTGCTCGACCTGTCCTCGCTTTTCGAGCTCTACGATCTCGACCGTCCGCTCCTGAAGGACCGCCCGTTCGTCCCGGCGACCCATCCTGCGTTCGGCGAGCGCGAGACCCCCAAGAGCGTGTTCTCCACGCTGCGCGAGGGCGACGTCCTCGTCCACCACCCCTACGACTCGTTCTCCACGAGCGTGCAGCGGTTCATCGAGCAGGCCGCCGCCGACCCGCAGGTGCTGGCCATCAAGCAGACGCTGTACCGCACCTCGGGCGACTCCCCGATCGTCAACGCCCTCATCGACGCCGCGGAGGCAGGCAAGCAGGTCGTGGCGCTCGTGGAGATCAAGGCGCGGTTCGACGAGCAGGCGAACATCAAGTGGGCCCGCAAACTGGAACAGGCCGGCGTCCACGTCGTCTACGGCCTCGTCGGACTCAAGACCCACTGCAAGACCGCCCTGGTGGTGCGGCGCGAGGGTTCGACGATCAAGCGGTACTGCCACATCGGCACCGGCAACTACAACCCGAAGACGGCGCGACTCTACGAGGACGTGGGCCTGCTGACCGCCGCGCCGGACATCGGCGCCGATCTCACCGACCTGTTCAACACCCTCACCGGCTACTCCCGCAAGAAGGAGTACCGCAACATCCTCGTTGCCCCGCAGGGCATCCGGACGGGCATCATCAAGCGCATCCACCGCGAGATCGAGTTGTTCCGTGCGGGAGACAAGCGCGCACGCGTGCAGCTCAAGGCGAATGCGCTCGTCGACGAGCAGGTGATCGACGCGCTCTACCGCGCCTCGCAGAGCGGGGTGCCGGTGGACATCGTCGTCCGCGGCATCTGCGCGTTGCGCCCCGGGATGGAGGGTGTGAGCGACAACATCCACGTGCGGTCGATCCTGGGCCAGTTCCTCGAGCATTCCCGCATCCTGCATTTCGGCGCCCAGAACGAATACTGGATCGGCAGCGCGGACATGATGCACCGCAACCTCGACCGGCGCGTCGAGGTGATGGTGCACGTCCGCGACTCCCGCCTCGCAGGCGAACTCGGCGACATCTTCGATTCGGCACTCGATCCCCGGACGCGTTGCTGGGTGCTGCATTCCGACGGCAGCTGGGTCGCCTCGCCCGCGGCGGGCGAGGAGGTGCGCGACCACCAGCGCCAGATGATGCGGCGCAATCGTCGTCGGTCGGAGATCCATTCGTGACCGGCGTCCGGTTGTCGTCCGGTCCGGCCACCCGACCCGAGACCAGGCTGCGATGACGAAGAAGCACAAGAAGAGAGCCGACGTCTGGGCCGCCGGGGCCGTCGTCTGGCGACCGGGCCCCTCGGGATCGACCGCGGCCGCCGACGTGGAGATCGCCGTCGTCCACCGCCCGCGCTACGACGACTGGACGATCCCCAAGGGCAAGGGCGAACCCGGCGAGACCCTGGTCGACACCGCGGTCCGCGAGATCGCCGAGGAGACCGGTCAACACATCGTGCTCGGACGACACCTCGGCGACGTGCACTACGACCTGGACTCCGGACGCAAGCACGTCCGGTACTGGGCCGCCCGCGGCGGCGACGGCACGTTCGCCGCCGACGACGAGGTCGACGAGCTGCGCTGGCTGACGGTCGAGAAGGCCGATGCCACACTGACCTACGAACTCGACCGGCAGATCCTGCGGGAGTTCGCGCGACTGCCCGCGGATCTGCACACCCTGCTCCTGGTGCGCCACGCGAAGGCCGGGCGCCGTGCCGACTGGGACGGCGACGACCGCCGGCGACCGCTCGATGCGCTGGGCCGTCGGCAGGCCGAGGCACTGGTGCCGCTGCTGACCGCATTCGGCGCCGAGCGGGTCCACGCCGCCGACCGGGTGCGCTGCGAGCAGACGCTCGACCCCTTGCGCGCAGAGCTCGGCGTCGAGTGCGTCAGCGAACCGACCCTGTCCGAGGAGGCCTACCGCGCCGATCCGGCGGCCGCGCAGCGCCGAATCCGTGAGCTCGCCGCACGTCCGGATGTCGTCGCGGTCTGCAGCCAGGGCAAGGTGATCCCTCCGCTGATGCGGTGGTGGGCCGACGAGGACGGCCTCGACCTGCCCGAGGCGGCCAACCGCAAGGGCAGCGTGTGGGTCTGTTCCCTGGACCGCGGACGGCTCGTCGCGGCCGACCACATCGCCGGTCCCCTGCCGCATGACTGAGTTGTCTCCCGACCCAACACAATCGGTGGGACAACACACCCCTTACGACAACACGACCCCTGACACAGAAGAACCCCCGGCGGGGAAGACGCCAGGGGTTCTTCTGTGTGCCCTACCGGGCCGGTGATGCGTGCGGTCCGCGCGACAACTCAGCGGCGAGTGGTCTTCTTGGCCGCGGTCTTCTTGGCCGGGGCCTTCTTGGCGGTGGTCTTCTTCGCCGGGGCCGCCTTCTTGGCGGTGGTCTTCTTGGCCGCGGTGGTCTTCTTCGCTGCGGTGGTCTTCTTGGCCGCGGTGGTCTTCTTCGCTGCGGTGGTCTTCTTGGCCGCCGTGGTCTTCTTCGCTGCGGTGGTCTTCTTCGCTGCGGTGGTCTTCTTGGCCGCCGTGGTCTTCTTGGCGGTGGTCTTCTTCGCCGCGGTCTTCTTGGCGGTGGTCTTCTTGGCCGCGGTCGTGGCGGTTCCGCTGCCGCGCTTCACGGCGGGACCGGTGGCCGACAGCTTCTGCTTGCCGGCGACGATCGCCTTGAACTGTGCGCCCGGGCGGAAGGCGGGAACCGAAGTGGCACGAACCTTCACGGTCTCGCCGGTGCGCGGGTTGCGGGCGACGCGCGGCGCGCGCTTTCGCTTCTCGAAGACGCCGAAGCCGGTGATCGTCACGCTCTCGCCGCGGTTGACCGCGCGGACGATCGTGTCGACGACGTGCTCGACGGCTTCTGTCGCAGTCTTGCGATCCGCGTCGAGCTTTTTGGTCAGCTCATCGATGAGCTCCGCCTTGTTCATGAGTACCTCCGCAAGCTGATCTGGCCGATTTTCGGCCAGCTACCACAACACGGTAAACGTCGAATTCGAAAACGTCCATCTTCCACGCCAATTAGGACGACGTGTTGCGAAATCGCATGGTAGCTCACAGGGTCTCCGACCCGGGCGGGACACGACCGTCTCGCGGTCGACCCTCCTCGTCGACGGTCAGTCGGCGAGGGTCCTCGGCTTGAACGACGGCCGGGCCGCCTCGTAGGCAGAAATCGCGTCTACCTGCCGCAACGTCAGACCGATGTCGTCGAGGCCCTCCAGCAGGCGCCACCGCGTGTAGTCATCAATTGCGAACGGCACCACGAGGTCTCCGGCGGTCACGGCCTTGTCGACCAGGCTCACCGTGAGTTCCATCCCGGGATTTTCCTCGAGCCGCTTCCACAGCAGCTCGACGTCGGACTGCTCGACCTGGGCGGCCAGCAGACCGGCCTTGCCGGCGTTCCCGCGGAAGATGTCGGCGAAGCGCGACGAGATCACCACGCGGAACCCGAAATCGGACAGCGCCCACACGGCGTGCTCGCGGGAGGAACCGGTGCCGAAGTCGGGTCCGGCCACCAGGACCGAGCCGCGGTTCCACGGCTCCTTGTTGAGGATGAACTCCGGGTCGGTCCGCCAGCCGGCGAACAGACCGTCCTCAAAGCCGGTGCGGCTCACCCGCTTCAGGTAGACCGCCGGGATGATCTGATCGGTGTCGACGTTGCTGCGGCGCAGCGGGACGCCGATGCCCGTGTGTTCGGTGAACGGCTCCATGTTCGTTAGCCCCTGTTGTAGAAGAGTGTCTGGAAAGTGGTCTGGCGGTGACTCAATCGAGATCGGCCGGTGCGGCCAGCGTGCCGCGGACGGCGGTCGCGGCGGCCACGGCCGGCGACACCAGGTGGGTGCGGCCGCCCTTGCCCTGGCGCCCCTCGAAGTTGCGGTTGGAGGTGGAGGCGCAGCGCTCGCCCGGCGACAGCTGGTCCGGGTTCATGCCCAGGCACATCGAGCATCCGGCCTGACGCCATTCGGCGCCGGCGTTCACGAAGATCTCGCCGAGGCCCTCCTCCTCCGCCTGCGCCCGGACCTTCATGGAGCCGGGGACGATCAGCATCCGCACGCCGTCGGCGACCTTGCGGCCCTTGAGGACGTCGGCGACGGCACGCAGGTCCTCGATGCGGCCGTTGGTGCACGAGCCGACGAACACCGTGTCGACCTCGACCTCGCGCAGCGGTGTGCCCGGCGTCAGGTCCATGTACTCCAGCGCCTTGGCGGCGGCGAGACGGGCGACCTCGTCGCCGAAGTCCTCGGGACTCGGGACGACCGACCCCAGCGGCGCGCCCTGGCCCGGGTTGGTGCCCCAGGTGACGAACGGGGTCAGCTCGCTCGCGTCGATGTGCACCTCGGCGTCGAACTCGGCGCCCTCGTCGGTCTTGAGGCTCTCCCAATACGCAACGGCCGCATCCCATTCGGCACCCTTCGGCGCGTGCGGGCGTCCCTTCAGGAACTCGTAGGTGACCTCGTCGGGAGCGATCATGCCGGCGCGGGCACCGGCCTCGATCGACATGTTGCACACCGTCATCCGCGCTTCCATCGACAGCTTGCGGATGGCCTCGCCGCGGTATTCCAGGACGTAGCCCTGGCCGCCGCCGGTGCCGATCTTCGCGATGATGGCGAGGATCAGGTCCTTGCCGGTGACCCCGGGCGGCAGTTCGCCGTCGACGTTGATCGCCATGGTCTTGAAGGGCCGCAGCGACAGCGTCTGCGTGGCGAGGACGTGCTCCACCTCGCTGGTGCCGATGCCCATGGCGAGGGCGCCGAACGCGCCATGGGTGGAGGTGTGGCTGTCGCCGCACACGACGGTCATGCCGGGCTGGGTCAGGCCCAGCTGCGGGCCGACGACGTGGACGATCCCCTGCTCGGTGTCACCCATGGGGTGCAGCCGGATCCCGAACTCCTCGCAGTTCTTCCGGAGGGTCTCGACCTGGGTACGCGAGATCGGGTCGGCGATCGGCTTGTCGATGTCGATGGTCGGGACGTTGTGGTCCTCGGTGGCGATCGTCAGATCGGGCCGACGCACCTGACGCCCGGCCAGTCGCAGGCCCTCGAAGGCCTGGGGGCTGGTGACCTCGTGCACGAGGTGGAGGTCGATGTAGATGAGGTCGGGATTGCGGGTCCCGGACGCATCGGCGTCGCCGGGCACGACAACGTGGTCGCGCCAGACCTTCTCGGCAAGAGTAAGCGGCTTGGCTGGGCTGTTGCTCATGGCTGCACTCGATATCTTCTCGGGTTCGGCGGACGGTGCACGTTCCCCGGAGGAAAACGTGCATCTCACTATTTGGACAGCTAGTATCGTCCTATGGGAAAGGATACCGCATCGGAGGTCAGCAGCGGAATCGGCGTCCTCGACAAATCCGTGGCCGTTCTACGCGCCATCGCAGAGGCACCCTGCAATCTCTCGGAGCTGTGCGACCGCACCGGGCTCCCCCGCGCCACGGCACATCGTCTCGCGGTCGGCCTGGAGACCCATCGATTCCTGACCCGCGATTCCGGCGGCCGTTGGCAGCCCGGTCCCTCCCTGGGCGAACTCGCCGCATCCGCCCACGATCCGGTCACCGAGGCCGCCCTGATGGTCCTGCCGCGGCTGCGCGACATCACCGGCGAATCGGTTCAGGTCTACCGGCGCGAAGGCGCCGAACGCGTCTGCGTCGCCGCGATGGAGCCGCCGACCGGCCTGCGCGACACGGTCCCGGTCGGCACCCGCTTCCCGATGAGCGCGGGTTCGGCGGCGAAGGTGCTCCTCGCATGGGCCGACCCGGCCACCCAGCGCGCCCTGTTGCACGACAGCGTCTTCAGCGAACGCACGCTCCAGGAGATCCGGCGCCGCGGGTGGGCGCAGAGTGCCGGCGAACGCGCGGCGGGGGTCGCCAGCGTGTCCGCGCCGGTCCGCGACGCCAACGGCGACGTGGTGGCCGCGATCTCGGTCTCCGGCCCCATCGACCGCATGGGCCGGCGCCCCGGGGCACGCTGGGCCGCCGACCTCCTCGCGGCCGCCGACGCGATCCACAAGCGCCTGCAGGCCTCCCGTCCCTGAGTCACCACCCGCGCGCGTCGCGTCCCGACACCGGACCCGGGCATGGGCATCTCGTCACATCGACGGCGCGTCGGATAGCTTCATCACATGGGAGTGAACCAACGCAGCCAGATCGTCATGACCGACGACGAGATCACCGAATTCGTCGCGCGCAGCCGTACCGCCACCCTCGCCACCTTCGGCCCGAACGGGAACATCCACCTCGTCGCGATGTGGTACGGACTCGTGGACGGCGAGATCTGGTTCGAGACCAAGGCGAAGTCGCAGAAGGCGGTCAACCTCCGCCGCGACAACCGCTGCACCATCATGATCGAGGACGGCGACACCTACGACTCGCTGCGCGGCGTGTCCTTCGAGGGCACGGCCGAGATCCTCGACGACCCCGACTCCTGCCTGAAGGTCGGGATCAGCGTCTGGGAGCGCTACACCGCCCCCTACACGGAGGAATCGCGGCCCTTCGTCGAGCAGATGATGAACAAGCGCGTGGCCGTCCGCTTCATCCCCACCCGCACGCGTTCGTGGGACCACCGCAAGCTCGGCATGGACAAGATGGAGCCGATGGGCAGCACCGCACAGTTCCTCCACGCGGACTGACCCGGCGCCGCCGGTGCACGAGTGAACCGCCGCCCGTGTGGTGAGTGATCATCGCCACACGGGCGATGTTCTCTGTGCGCCGGGGGCCATCCGCGTGCCCCGCACCGCCGCGTCGTGCCGAAACGAAAACTCCCTCCCCTGCGCCGCAGGAGGAGGGAGTCGATCTGTAGCCCCGACGGGATTCGAACCCGCGCTACCGCCTTGAGAGGGCGGCGTCCTAGGCCGCTAGACGACGGGGCCAGGGAACTTCCGGTGCGACCGAATCCTGGGACGGACCCGATCACGAGAGATCACTTCGCAGTGAAAAACTCCCTACCCCTGCTCGAGCAGGAGAAGGGAGCCTCTGTAGCCCCGACGGGATTCGAACCCGCGCTACCGCCTTGAGAGGGCGGCGTCCTAGGCCGCTAGACGACGGGGCCAAGGAACTTCCAGCGGTCGAATCCGAGAGACTCGACCTTCTTCAGTTCGCTGGGGTACCAGGACTCGAACCTAGAATGGCTGAACCAGAATCAGCTGTGTTGCCAATTACACCATACCCCATGGACTTGCTTCTCCCTGCCGGGAAAAGCGCCGAGAAAGACTTTAGCAAAGGGTTCCCGGAAGTCCACAAACATGCAGCTCAGAGGCTATTTTTCGGCGATCTCGCGGGCTGCGCGCAGGCGTGCGAGGCTCTTGTCGCGCCCCAAGATCTCCATCGACTCGAACAGCGGCGGGCTCACCTGCGAACCGGTGACCGCCACCCGCACCGGACCGAACGCCTTGCGCGGTTTGAGGCCCAGATCGTCCACCAGCGCCTCGGTCAGGGCGTCCTGCAGTTCGGTGGTCGCCCACGAGCCCAGCGGCTCCACGGCGGCGATGGCGGCATCGAGAACCGCCACCGAGTCCGCGCCGAGATTCTTGCTCGCGGCCTTCTCGTCGATGGTGAACTCGTCATCGGAGACGTAGACGAACTTGATGAGGTCCCAGGCGTCACCGAGGACGGTGATCCGCGTCTGCACGAGTTCGGCGAGCGCGGCGAACGTCGCGTCGTCGACCGGCTCGGCGAGGTGCCCGTGCCCGATCAGGAAGGCCTTCAGCCGGGCGGTGAAGTCACCGGGCGCCAGCCGGCGGATGTGCTCGGCGTTGATCGCGTCGGCCTTCTTCTGATCGAAGCGTGCGGGGTTCGAATTCACCTGTCGCACATCGAAAGCCGCGATCATCTCGTCGAGGGTGAAGACGTCGGTGTCCTTCGAGTAGCCCCAGCCGAGGAGCGCCAGGTAGTTCAGCAGGCCCTCGGGGATGAAGCCGCGGTCGCGATGATGGAAGAGG
Source organism: Gordonia paraffinivorans NBRC 108238 (assembly GCF_000344155.1). GTDB lineage: Bacteria > Actinomycetota > Actinomycetes > Mycobacteriales > Mycobacteriaceae > Gordonia > Gordonia paraffinivorans. The sequence goes on from NZ_BAOQ01000013.1 coordinate 90,326, forward strand.
TTCGACTGCGGATCGCGCTTGGAGAGCTTCTTATTGCCCTCCCCCATCACGAACGGCAGATGACCGAACTCGGGGACGCGGTCGGCCACGCCGATGCGGATGAGCGCCTCGTAGAGCGCGATCTGGCGCGGCGTCGAGGAGAGGAGATCCTCACCACGCAGCACGTGGGTGATCTTCATCATGGCGTCGTCGACCGGGTTCACCAAGGTGTAGAGCGGGTCGCCCGAGGCACGCGTGAGCGCGAAGTCGGGAACAGTGCCGGCCTTGATGGTCGTCTCGCCGCGGACGAGGTCGTTCCAGGTGATGTCGTGATCCGGCATCCGCAGGCGCACAACCGGTTTGCGCCCGTCGGCACGGTAGGCGGCCTTCTGCTCCTCGGTGAGGTCGCGATCGAAGTTGTCGTAACCGAGCTTGGGATCGCGACCGGCCGCCTTGTGCCGGGCCTCGACCTCCTCGGGCGTGGAGAACGCCTCATACGCCTCCCCCGCGTCGAGCAGCTTCTGCACGACGTCGGTGTGGATCTCGCGACGCTCGGACTGCCGGTACGGGCCGTAGGGGCCGCCCACCTCGGGGCCCTCGTCCCAGTCGAGTCCCAGCCAGCGCAGGGATTCGAGGATCGCCTGGTAGCTCTCCTCGCTGTCACGCTGGGCGTCGGTGTCCTCGATGCGGAAGACGAACGTGCCGCCGTCGTGACGGGCCTGGGCGAAGTTGAACAGCGCGGTCCGAACCATTCCCACGTGGGGTGTACCGGTCGGGGACGGACAGAAACGGACACGCACATCACTACTGGTCATGACCCTCAGCGTATCGAAACCGCTTTCGGGCCGGACCAGCGCGTTCAGGCCCGGTGGCGTCCGCAGAACTCGACGAGAACCCGGTTCACCTCGTCGGGACGCTCGAGATATCCGAAATGCCCGGCGCGTTCGATCTGCACGTACTCGGCGCCCGGGATCACGTCGGCGACCTCGCGCGCCAGCTTCGGCGGCAGGGTGCGGTCGTCGGCGAACCCGACGACCAGCGTCGGGCGCGTGATTCCCTTGTAGGCCGCGAGGCGGTCGAGCTCGTTGTTGTGCAGCTCGAGCTGCGCCCGCACCCCGGGGGTCACCGTCTGCGGCGAGAAGCTGATGATGTCGAGCCAGTCGCGCGCGGCGCGGTCGTCGTCCAGCGTGTGCGGCGACAGGTTGAGATGAGCGGTGATCGCGGCCTCGTACTCGCGCGGCAGCTTGATGTTGTTGTCGTAGAGTGCGCGCTCGCCGGCCGAGATCGCCTGCTGCAGAGGCGTGCTGCGGCCGTAGGTGGCGACGAGCACGGCGGCCTTGACCACATCGGGACGCGCCAGCGCCAGTTCCTGGGTGATCCGGGCGCCCAGCGAGGTGCCGATGACGATCGCCGGGCCGCGGCCGAGATGCTCGATCAGGCCGGCGGTGTCGTTGACCATGTCGTCGAGCGTGAAGCCCTCCGGGCATTCCGACGACGGCGCGATCCCGCGGTTGTCGAAGGTGACGACGGTGTAGCCCGCCTTCACCAGCGCGGGTTCCTGATGCGCCTTCCACACCCGCCCGGGACTGCCGGTGCCCATCACCATGACGACCAGCGGGCCGCTGCCCGAAACGCTGTAGGAGATGTCGATTCCGTTGACGCGAGCTGTGCTCGGAGCTGTCATTGCTTGTCCACCACCGGGTTGGAGAGCGTGCCGATACCTTCGACGGTCACCGAAACGCGTTGCCCGGCAACCATGGGTCCCACGCCTTCGGGGGTACCCGTGAGGATGACGTCACCGGGGAGGAGCGTCATCACCCGAGAGATCCACTCCACGATCTCACCGACGTCGTGGAGCATCAACGACGTTCGCGTGCGCTGCTTCACCTCGCCGTCGAGTTCGGTGACCAGTTCGACGTCGGAGGGATCGAGGGTCGTCTCGATCCACGGGCCGAGCGGGCAGAAGGTGTCATAGCCCTTGGCGCGCGTCCACTGGCCGTCGATCTTCTGCTGGTCGCGCGCGGTCACGTCGTTGGCGACGGTGTAGCCGAGGATGACATCCTTGGCCTGCGCGGCCTTGACGTCCTTACAGGGGCGGCCGATGACCACCGCGAGCTCGCCCTCGTAGTCGACGCGCTCCGACGACGGCGGCCGGACGATCGGGACCTCGGGGCCGATGATCGAGGTGTTCGGCTTGATGAAGATCACCGGATCCTCCGGCGCCTCCCCGCCCATCTCCGCCGCGTGGGCCGCGTAGTTCTTGCCGACGCAGATCACCTTGCTGGCGAGGATCGGGGCCAGCACGCGGACGTCGGCCAGCTTCCAGGAGCGACCGGTGAACGTCGGGGTGCCGAAGGGATGTTCGGCGATCTCCTTCACGACGGCGTCGGAGCCCTCGCCCTCGACCGACACGAATGCCACCCCGTCGGGACTCGCAATTCGACCTAAACGCATGGTCCGACCCTAGCGCACGAGGCGATCCGGCCCACGGGGAGCCGAGTTAGCCGCGATCGCCACGGGTTCTACAATGTGAACTCAGTGTTCCATATATTGAGACGCCAGCCGCGTCCCGAAACGGTGGAGAGAGGTGAGTCCGATGGATGACGCCGTTGTCATCTCCGACACCAGACGGTGGGTCATCCTCGGGTGCTCGCTGCTCGCCGCGCTCACGACCACCTGTGTCGTCAGCGGCGTCGCCTACCTCATCCCCTCGCTGCACACCGACGCCGGACTCTCACTGCCGCAGGCGTCGTCGCTGGCCGCGGTGCCCACGATCGGCCTGATGATCGCGACCATCCCGTGGGGAATCCTGTTGGACCGCTTCGGGGAACGGCTGGTCCTGATGGTCTCGCTGTCGATCTCGCTCGCGGGCGCGGCCGCAGCCGCGGTCGCCGCCCACTCCGACTCCTCCTACCTGGTGGTCGGCGCCGCGTTGTTCGTGGGCGGGCTCGGTTCCGGCGCCGCCAACGGGGCCAGCGGGCGAATCGTGGTGGGATGGTTCCCCGCTCACCGGCGCGGGACGGCGATGGGCATTCGCCAGATGGCCCAGCCGCTGGGGATCGGCGTGTGCGCCTTGACCATGCCTGCGATCGCGGCCGACCACGGACCCGCTGCCGCCCTCGCCATCCCGGCGATCGTGACCGCCGCCGGCCTGCTGGCGGTGACCGTCGGGATCACCGACCCACCCCGCCGGACGGTGCCGCAGGAAGCCGGTTCCACTCCGATGCACGCGCCGAACCCCTACCGGGGCAACTCCTTTCTGGCCCGCGTCCACGGCGTCAGCATGCTCCTGGTGATCCCGCAGTCGATGCTGTGGACGTTCGCGCCGACCTGGCTGATCGTGGCGCACCACTGGTCCCCTCAGGGGGCGGGCGTCCTGATCACGGTCACCCAGGTCGTCGGCGCCCTCGGCCGGATCGCCGCGGGCCGGTGGTCGGACGCATGGCTGTCGCGCATGCGCCCGATCCGCGTGATCGCGGTCGCGGGCGTCGCCTCCATGTGCGCGCTGGCCGTGGCCGACTGGTTCGACAGTCCGGTCGCGCCCGCCCTGATGGCGGTGGCGAGCGTGATCTCGGTGGCCGACAACGGATTGGCGTTCACCGCGATCGCCGAGTTCGCCGGGCCGGCCTGGAGCGGGCGTGGGCTTGCGGTGCAGAACACCGGGCAGTACCTGGTGACCGCCGCGACCACGCCGGTACTCGGAGGACTGATCGCCGCGGTCGGGTTCCCGGCGGCCTTCGCGCTGACGGCGTTGGCACCGCTGGTCGCCGCTCCCCTGGTCCCCGAGGAGGCGCCGTCACGCGTCGAATCACCCGGCGTCCCTTCACCAGACGACGTCTGAGGCGCTCGAACCGACGAACCCCACAGACCGGGTCCGGCCTGTGGGGTTCGTCGGTGTTCGCGGTCTGAGGGCGACTCAGCCGAGGCGTTCGCGAATGCGCGCGCCGACCTCGGTGGTCTTCACCGGACCGGTGCGCTCGGCGAGATCGTCGGCGACAGCCTTCTCGATGCGCGCCGCGGCGTCGCTCTCGCCGAGGTGCTCGAGAAGCAGTGCCGCCGACAGGATCGCCGCCGTCGGGTCGGCCTTGTTCTGGCCGGCGATGTCGGGCGCGGAGCCGTGGACCGGCTCGAACATCGACGGGTTCGTCCCGGTGGCGTCGATGTTGCCCGACGCCGCGAGTCCGATGCCGCCGCTGACCGCCGCCGCGATGTCGGTGATGATGTCGCCGAACAGGTTGTCGGTGACGATCACGTCGAAGCGACCGGGGTCGGTGACCAGGTAGATGGTCGCCGCGTCCACGTGGCAGTAGTCGGTGGTGACGTCGGGGAACTCCTTGCCGACCTCCTCGACGGTCCGGCTCCACAGCGACCCGGCGAAGCCGAGCACATTGGTCTTGTGGACCAGGGTCAGCTTCTTGCGACGCTTCTGCGCGCGCTCGAAGGCGTTGCGCACCACGCGCTCCACCCCGAAGCGGGTGTTGACGCTGACCTCGGTGGCGACCTCGTGCGGGGTGCCGACGCGGATCGACCCGCCGTTACCGGTGTAGGGCCCCTCGGTGCCCTCACGGACGACGACGAAGTCGATCTCCGGATCACCGGCGAGCGGCGAGGCCACACCTGGGAACCGGCGCGACGGGCGCAGGTTCACGTGGTGGTCGAGGGCGAACCGCATCGTGAGCAGCAGACCGCGCTCGAGGATGCCCGGCGGCACCGACGGATCGCCGATGGCGCCGAGCAGGATCGCATCGTGCTCGCGGAGCGAATCGAGGTCGCCCTCGGTGAGCAACTCGCCGTTGCGGTGGTACCGGCGCGCGCCGAGGTCGAATTCGGTGGTGGTCAGCGACGGGACCACGGTCTCGAGGACGCCGAGCGCCTCCCCGATGACCTCGGGACCGATGCCGTCGCCGGCGATGACTGCGAGTTTCACGACAGGTCCACCTGAACGATCAGGGTGGCGCCCACCGCCTGCGAGATGGTCTCGACGACATCGTCGGTCAGCGCGCTGCTGATGCGCAGCATCATGGTCGCGCCGTCGCCCTCCGCATCCTGCGAGAGGCCGGCGGCGAGGATGTCCACGCCGGCATCGCCCAGGATGGTGCCGATCTTGCCGAGCGAGCCCGGGCGGTCGGCGTAGCTGACGATGAGGTTGTGACCCTCGGCGCGCAGGTCGAAGTTGCGGCCGTTGATGTTCACGATCTTCTCGACCAGGCGCGGCTCGGTCAGGGTGCCGGAGACGTTGTGGACGGACCCGTCGGCGAAGACGGCCTTCACGTCGACGACGCTGCGGTGGTTCGGGCTCTCCGGTGCGGTGGTGACCTCGCTGGTCACACCGCGGCTCTCGGCGACGGCCGGAGCGTTGACGAAGGTGACCGGCTCGTCGAGCACCGCGGAGAACAGACCGCGCAGTGCCGAGAGGCCGAGCACCTCGACGTTCTTGGCCGCCAGCTCGCCACGGACGTCGACGACGATCGAGGTCGGCGGCTCCTTGCTGATGGCGCCGACGAGGACGCCTGCCTTGCGGGCGACCTCGAGCCACGGGGCGACCTCTTCGTCGACCGCGCCGCCGGTGATGTTGACGGCGTCGGGCACGAAGTGGCCGGCCAGCGCCAGGCGCACGCTCTTGGCGACGTCGGTGCCAGCGCGGTCCTGGGCCTCGGCGGTGGAGGCGCCCAGGTGCGGCGTGACGACGACCTCGGGCAGCTCGAACAGCGGCGAGTCGGTGCAGGGCTCGGTGGAGAAGACGTCGAGACCCGCGGCGCGGACCTGACCCGACTTGATGGCGTCGGCGAGCGCCTGCTCGACGACCAGGCCGCCGCGGGCGGCGTTGACGATGACGACGCCCTTCTTGGTGCGGGCGAGCTGCTCGGCACCGATCAGGCCCTCGGTCTCCGGGGTCTTCGGCAGGTGGATGGTGATGAAGTCAGCGCGCTCGAGGAGCTCGTCCAGGCTCACCAGCTCGATGCCGAGCTGCGCGGCGCGGGCCGGCGACACGTAGGGGTCGTAGGCGATGATGTGGGTCTCGAACGCGGCCAGGCGGGCGGCGACCAGCTGACCGATGCGGCCGAGGCCCACGACGCCCACGGTCTTGTCGAAGATCTCGACGCCGTTGAACGACGAGCGCTTCCAGGTGTGCTCACGCAGGGTGGCGTCGGCGGCCGGGATCTGGCGCGCAGTCGCCATCAGCAGGGCGATCGCGTGCTCGGCCGCGGAGTGGATGTTGGAGGTCGGGGCGTTGACGACCATGACGCCGCGCTCGGTGGCGGCCGGGACGTCGACGTTGTCGAGTCCGACTCCGGCGCGGGCGATGATCTTCAGCTTCTTGCCGGCGTCGAGAACCTCGGCGTCGACGGTCGTCGCGGAACGCACGAGGAGCGCGTCGGCGTCGACGACGGCCTCGAGCAGCTTGGGGCGGTCCGGGCCGTCGACCCACCGCACCTCCACGCCGTCACCGAGTGCTTCCACGGTGGACGGCGCCAGTTTGTCGGCGATGAGTACAACCGGGCGGCCAGCAGAGCTCACAGTCTTATCTCCAGAGTCGGGGCAGGTGCGATGACACCAAAGGTCAGGTCGGAGGGTCGCGGACTCTCCATGTCACAGCTTAGAGCCCCCAAATCGGCTCCGATCAGGCGGTCTACCTCAATTTTGGGGCGCTGTCCCCACGGCTGGGTAGAGTGTGATCGGCATTACGAGCCGCAACGACGTGCATCACGGAAGTGTTGCAATGCGTGCCCGGGTCGGTTCAGCCGGAGGCAATCGCCCGGCGCGGTCGGTACGGTGTGCTTTGACCGCCTGTCCGACGCACTCGGCAGGCGGTTCGGTTGCGAAGAATGAGAAGTGGAGAACGGATGACGAAGAAGCTGACAGCACTGTTGGCCATACTGGCTGCGACGGTGCTGGCCGGCTGGGGTGCAGGTGCCGCGGTCGCGGCGCCGGCGAAGATCTACCTCGGGGGCGGTTCGGGAATTCTGGTCCTCAAGGGCGGCAACTCCGCAGCGGCGTGCACCCTGACCACCATCGGCCGCTCCAAGACCGGCAAGCTGATCGGCATCACCGCGGGCCACTGCGGCAACCGGGGCCAGAAGGTCTACTCGGAGACCTTCCAGGACCGCGGGCAGGCCGGCGTCATCACCTACTCCACTCCCGACCTCGACATGGCCATCATCGAGTTGGACGAGTCGCGCGTGGTGCCGCTGCGCACCGTTCGCGGCGTGACCATCCGCGGCATCGACACCCGTCCGCTGGCCTTCCCCACCATCGCGTGCAAGGAGGGCCGCACCACCGGCAACACCTGTGGCATCGCCTGGTTCTCCGACGGCGGCGTCCACCTCAGCCAGCTGTGCGTGATCGAAGGCGACTCCGGTAGCCCGGTCGTCGTCGGCGACCGCCTCGTCGGCATGGTCAACGCCTACTACTTCGTCGGCTGCTTCGGCCCGGAGACCGGCACGAACATCAAGCCGATCCTCGACCGCGTCGCCTCGCTGCCGGCCTACGGCGGCTTCCGCGTCTACTGACCGCTGACAGGACTCCTCGACGACGCCCCGGGTACACACCCGGGGCGTCGTTCTTTTCGCGCCGGTCGTGGCGGACCACCGGGCGATCCACCTCCACGACGACCGCGGTCTCGACACGACCCGCCATTTCGGCGGGCCTCTTCTGTCCGAGCATTCCGGACGTGACGACAATCGCTGCCGCCGCCAGCACAGACCACCCACCACGGACCCGGGCGCGACGCAACGGGCGAGAAAGCCGATCGGCCCCCGGGACGAATCCCAGGGGCCGATCGTGAGGGTCGTTCGGACTCAGGCGGTCTCGGTGATGGGGCGGTCGACCCAGCTCATCAGGTCGCGCAGCTTCTTGCCGGTGACCTCGATCGGGTGCTCGGCGTTCTTCTTGCGCAGGGCCTCGAGCTCCTTGTTGCCGCCCTCGACGTTGGCGACGAGGCGCTTGACGAAGGTGCCGTCCTGGATGTCCTTCAGGATGCCGCGCATGCGCTCCTTGGTGTCGGCGTCGATCACGCGCGGGCCCGAGATGTAGCCGCCGAACTCGGCGGTGTCGGAGACCGAGTAGTTCATGCGCGCGATGCCGCCCTCGTACATGAGGTCGACGATCAGCTTGAGCTCGTGCAGCACCTCGAAGTAGGCCATCTCCGGTGCGTAACCGGCCTCGACCATGACCTCGAAGCCGGCCTTCACCAGCTCCTCGGTGCCACCGCAGAGAACGGCCTGCTCACCGAACAGGTCGGTCTCGGTCTCCTCCTTGAAGGTGGTCTTGATGATCCCGGCGCGGCCGGCGCCGATCGCGCTGGCGTAGCTCAGCGCCAGGGCCTGGCCCTCGCCCTTCGGGTCCTGGTCGATGGCGATGAGCGCCGGGACGCCCTTGCCGTCGACGAACTGGCGACGGACCAGGTGGCCCGGGCCCTTCGGGGCGACCATGCCGACGGTGACATTGGCCGGCGGCTTGATCAGGCCGAAGTGGATGTTGAGGCCGTGGCCGAAGAACAGCGCGTCGCCGTCCTTCAGGTTCGGCTCGATGTCCTCGGTGAAGATCTGGGCCTGCGAGGTGTCGGGGGCGAGCACCATGATGACGTCGGCCCAGGCGGCCGCCTCTGCTGCGGTGAGGACCTTCAGGCCCTGCTCCTCTGCCTTGGCACGCGACTTCGAGCCCTCGCGAAGACCGATGACGACGTCGACGCCGGAGTCACGCAGCGACAGCGAATGCGCATGGCCCTGGCTGCCGTAACCGATCACCGCGACCTTGCGACCCTGGATGATCGACAGGTCTGCGTCGTCGTCGTAGAACAGTTCGATGGCCACTTTGTTTCCCTTCGATTTGTGGCGCCCCTCGCCGTGCGATCTGCCGCCGAGAGACTTCTAATTCTCTTGTCGCTGTTTCCAGCGGAGTCTAACGGTCAGCGATTGGCCGACATGCTCTTCGGTCCGCGACCCAGTGCCACGGCACCGGATTGGGCGATCTCGCGGATGCCGTACGGATCGAGCATCCGCAGCAGGGCCTCGAGCTTCTCCGACGTACCGGTCGCCTCGATGGTGAGCGACTCCGGCGACACGTCGATGACCTTGGCGCGGAAGAGGTTCACCACCTCGATGACCTCGGTGCGCACCGACGAGTCCGCGCGCACCTTGACCAGCATCAGCTCGCGGGACACCGAGTTGGCCGGATCCTGCTCGACGATCTTGATCACGTTGATCAGCTTGTTCAGCTGCTTGGTGACCTGCTCGAGCGGGAAGTCCTCGACGGAGACCATGATCGTCATCCGCGAGATGCCCTTGAGCTCGGTCGGTCCGACGGCCAGCGACTCGATGTTGAAGCCGCGCCGCGAGAACAGCCCGGAGACACGGGCCAGGACGCCCGGCCGGTCCTCCACCAGGACGCTGAGGGTGTGGGTGGTGCTCACTTCTGGTCCTTCTCCGCCGCAGCCGAATTCGGCGCCGCTGCATCGGGCTTGGTCATGGTCTCGTGGATGTCGACGGGATCGGAGGCGGCCTCGTCGTCGTCGAACAGCGGCCGGATGTCGCGGGCCGCCATGATCTGGTCGTTACCGGTGCCCGCGGCGACCATCGGCCACACCTGGGCGTCCTTGCCGACGATGAAATCGATGACGACCGGGCGGTCGTTGATGGCCCGGGCCTGCGCGATGACGTCGTCGACGTCCTCCTCACGCTCCACGCGGAAGGCGACGCAGCCCAGCGCCTCGGCCAGCTTCACGAAGTCCGGGATCATCCGCGAGTGGGTGGCGAGGTCGGTGTTGGAGTACCGCTGCTCGTAGAACAGCGTCTGCCACTGGCGGACCATGCCGAGGTTGCCGTTGTTGATCAGGGCGACCTTGATCGGGATGCCCTCGATGGCGCAGGTGGCCAGCTCCTGGTTGGTCATCTGGAAGCAGCCGTCGCCGTCGATGGCCCAGACCTCGGCCTCCGGTGCGGCGGCCTTCGCGCCCATCGCGGCGGGCACGGCGTAACCCATCGTGCCCAGGCCACCCGAGTTGAGCCAGGTGCGCGGCTTCTCGTAGCTGATGAACTGCGCAGCCCACATCTGGTGCTGGCCGACGCCCGCACAGTAGATCGCGTCCGGCCCGGCGGCCTTGCCGAGTGCCTGGATCACGAACTGCGGCGACATCGAGCCGTCGCTCTGGCGGTCGTAGCTCAGCGGGTAGGTCTTGCGGATGCCGTCGAGGTACTCCCACCACTCCGACAGGTCGGCGGTGGCGCCGGTGGTGGCGCGCTCGTCGCGCAGGGTCTCGATCAGCTCGGCGATGACCGCCTTGCAGTCGCCCACGATCGGGACGTCGACCGGACGGTTCTTGCCGATCTCGGCCGGGTCGATGTCGGCGTGGATGACCTTCGCCTCGGGCGCGAACGACGAGAGGTCGCCGGTCACGCGGTCGTCGAACCGGGCGCCCAGGGTGACCAGCAGGTCGCTGCGCTGCAGGGCCGCGACGGCGCCGACGGTGCCGTGCATGCCCGGCATGCCCATGTGCTGCTGGTGGCTGTCGGGGAACGCACCGCGCGCCATCAGGGTGGTGACGACGGGGATGCCGGTCAGTTCGGCGAGCTCACGCAGCTCCTCGGCGGCGTTGGCCTTGATGACGCCGCCGCCGACGTAGAGCACCGGACGCTTCGAAGCGTTGATGAGGCGCGCGGCCTCGCGCACCTGCTTGCCGTGCGGCTTGGTCACCGGCCGGTAGCCGGGCAGGTCGATCTGCGGCGGCCAGGAGAAGGTGGTCTGGCTCTGCAGGATGTCCTTGGGGATGTCGACCAGGACAGCGCCGGGACGGCCGCTCTCGGCGATGTGGAACGCCTCGGCGATGACCTTGGGGATGTCGATCGCGCGGGTCACCAGGAAGTTGTGCTTGGTGATCGGCATGGTGATGCCGGCGATGTCGGCTTCCTGGAAGGCGTCGGTGCCGATCAGCTGCCGACCGACCTGGCCGGTGATCGCGACGACCGGGACCGAGTCCATCTGGGCGTCGGCCAGCGGGGTGACCAGGTTGGTGGCGCCCGGGCCGGAGGTCGCCATCATGACGCCCGCGCGGCCGGCGACCTGCGCGTAGCCGGTCGCGGCGTGGCCGGCGCCCTGCTCGTGACGGACCAGGACGTGGCGGACCTTCTTGGAATCGAGCAGCGGGTCGTACACCGGCAGCACCGCACCGCCCGGAATACCGAAGACGACCTCGACACCGAGCTCCTCGAGCGACCGGACCACCGACTGTGCGCCGCTGACGCGTTCGGGCGCCACGGTGTGCTGGCCTACCGCACGGAGGTTGCCCGCCGCGGGAGACTGCGTACGCAGTCCGGCGTTACGCGACGGCTCGGTACGGCCGGCGTCGTTGCGTGCTGTTGGTGCGCTCACTGCACGATCCTCATCTAGTTTGTGTGTTCATCTGTGTGTGATGTGGCCTGACATGAAAAAACCCCCGACAGCTACAGCTGTTCGAGGGTGGCGCGTCGTTGCCGTTTCGGGGTCTGCGAAGTGACCGGTCAGGCGACGCGCCAGCCGAGTACTACGAGAATCCCGTTCGTCATCACGAGATCACGGTAGGACTGCGCGCAGCACAGAGTCAAACTCCGGACAGTGCAGTCCCACATCGTGGGAACCCACTGGTGGTGACCCACGTCTCACGAGACGGCATCGCCGGACCGTCCCGGCCTCCCGGCCGACCCGAGACCCGCCCCGACCGACGCCTGTTGGCACAATGGGCCGCGTGCCGACCGACTCCAGTGACCCCACCTCGACACCCGACGACGACTCCGCCGAGTTCACCTACCCGGTGGTCTTCCGCATCAACCGGGTCGCCTACTTCACCGTGCCGATGGTCGCGCTGATGGTGATCCTGCTGATGGGCGCCTCGCTGTGGTTCGCCTTCGGGTTCGTGGTCCCGGTCGCGCTCCACCTCTGGATCCGCCGGCTGCGCACCGTCGTGAACGAGGACGGCCTGACCGCGGTCGGCGGACTGTCGACCACCGAGATCCCCTGGTCCGACATCGCGGGCCTGCAGTTCCCGCGCTGGAGTCCGGTCCGCGCCGTGCTGACCAACGGCAAGCGGGTCCGATTGCCTGCCATCGGCTTTCGTGATCTCCCCGCCCTGAACGTGGTCAGCAAGGGACGCATCCCCGACCCGTTCGAGGCCGCCGCCGAGCGCGACAGCTGATCGCGCGGCGGACACGCCGACGGCCGGCCCACGACCGGCCCACAGCAGCGGCCGGCCGACGACTCAGCGCCCTGATGGCACAGAAACGACACTGCCGGAAAGGGTTTGACCGTCACGCCAGCCGCTACTGTCGATACCGTGACCTACGCGACGATCGAACCGAACGAGCTGGACGAACTGATCTCCGACGGCGACCTCGGTGTCGCCGCGTCGGCGCTGTCGGCACTCCCGCCCGGTGAGATCGCGGCTCTCCTGGACCGGCTTCCCCACAAGCCGCGAGGTGTCGCGTTCCGGCTGCTGCCGAAGGATCTCGCGGTCGAGGTCTTCGACGACCTGTCGCCGAACTCGCAGCACCGACTGATCGAGGACCTGGGCACGGTCGAGGTGGCGGCCGCCTTCGACAACCTGGACCCCGACGACCGTGCGGAGCTGCTCGACGAACTCCCCGCCGGCGTGGCCCGCGCGCTGGTGCAGCAACTGACGCCCGAGGAGCGCGACGCCACCGCCGTCGTGCTCGGGTATCCGCGGGGCTCCGTCGGCCGCCGGATGAGCCCCGAGGTCGTCCACGCCCGCCGTGACGAGAGCGCCTCGGCCGCACTGGCGCGCGTCAAGGAACGCGGCCACGCCGCCGAGACCATCTACACGGTCCCGGTCATCGACGACTCGCGGGTGCTCTGCGGCGTGGTCAGCCTGCGCGACCTGCTGCTCGCCGACCCCGACGAGCCGATCGCGGCCATGATGAGCAAGCCGATGTACGCCGTCGTCGACGACCACGCCGAGGCCACGGCCCAGCGCTGCCTCGACCGCGGCATCCTCGCCATGCCCGTCGTCGACCGCGACCATCGCCTCGTGGGCGTGCTGACGATCGACGACGCGGTGGCCGTCGTGGAGCAGGCGCGTGACACCGACGAGGCGCGCGCGGGTGCGCGGGAGCCGCTGCGCGAGCCGTACCTGTACGCCTCGATCCTGTCGATCACGCGGGCCCGGATCGTGTGGCTGTTCATCCTGGCCGTGTCGGCGATCCTGACCGTCAACGTGCTCGAGATCTTCGAGGGGACCCTGGAGCAGAAGGTGGCTCTGGCGCTGTTCATCCCGCTGCTCACCGGCATCGGCGGCAACACCGGCTCGCAGGCGGCCACGACCGTGACCCGCGCACTCGCCACCGACGACGTGGCGACCCGCGACGTGCTGCGGGTGGCGGTCAAGGAGATGCGCGTCGGCCTGACGATGGGATCGCTGCTCGGCGTCGTCGGATTCGGCGTGGCCGCACTGGTCTACGAGATGTCCATCGGCGCGGTGATCGGACTGACCATCGTGTCGATCTGCACCATGGCCGCGACCGTCGGCGGTGTCATGCCGCTCGTCGCGAAGGCGCTCCACGTCGACCCCGCGGTCTTCTCCACCCCGTTCATCTCCACGTTCTGCGACGCCACCGGCCTGATCATCTACTTCTCGATCGCCAAGGCCGTCCTGGGGATCTGACCGGCGCCGTCACCGGTCCGGTGATCGGCAATTGGTTTTGTTTCCGCATGTCACAGCGGAGTAGCCTGGACTCTCAGCGACGCGTCACGCCCACCCTCAGCGTGCGCAGCCGTTGCATCCCCCTTCCCAGGCTCACAGCCCGTGTGGGACCAACCCCTGGGTCGGCGGCGTTGCGCCAGGAGTCCCGACGGCAGACCGCACCCTGGATGGTCCTGCCCGTCGAGCCCCGGCCGGCCGTCCCGAACGGCCTTGCGGCCGAGGCGACTCAGCCAGACCCGACGATCGATATGAGGACACGATGCCAGCCCTGAGGTCACGCACCACCACCGTCGGCCGCGAAGCCGCCGGAGCCCGTTCGCTGTGGCGCGCCACCGGTATGACCGACGACGATTTCGGCAAGCCGATCGTCGCGATCGCGAACTCCTACACCCAGTTCGTGCCGGGGCATGTGCACCTCAAGGACGTCGGCGAGATCGTCGCCGACGCGGTCCGCGCCGCCGGCGGCGTGCCGCGTGAGTTCCACACCATCGCCGTCGACGACGGCATCGCGATGGGTCACGGCGGCATGCTCTACTCGCTGCCGTCGCGCGAGATCATCGCCGACTCGGTCGAGTACATGGTGAACGCGCACACCGCCGACGCGCTGGTGTGCATCTCCAACTGCGACAAGATCACCCCCGGCATGCTCAATGCCGCGTTGCGCCTGAACATCCCGACGGTCTTCGTGTCGGGCGGGCCGATGGAGGCCGGCAAGGCCGTCGTCGTCGACGGCGTCGCCCACGCCCCGACCGACCTGATCACCGCGATCTCGGCCTCGGCGAACTCCGACGTCGACGAGGAGGGCCTGAGCGAGGTCGAGCGGTCCGCCTGCCCTACCTGTGGCTCGTGCTCGGGCATGTTCACCGCGAACTCGATGAACTGCCTCACCGAGGCGCTGGGCCTGGCCCTGCCGGGCAACGGCTCGACGCTGGCCACCCACGAGGCCCGTCGTGCGCTGTTCCAGCGCGCCGGCAAGGTCGTGGTCGAGGCCGCCAAGCGCTGGTACCAGGACGACGACGCGTCGGTCCTGCCGCGCAGCATCGCCTCCGCGTCCGCCTTCCGCAACGCGATGGCGCTCGACGTCGCGATGGGCGGATCGACCAACACCGTGCTGCACATCCTCGCCGCCGCCCAGGAGGGCGAGGTCGAGGGCTTCGACCTGTCGACCATCGACGAGATCAGCCGCAAGGTCCCGTGCCTGTCGAAGGTCTCGCCGAACTCCGACTACCACATGGAGGACGTGCACCGCGCCGGCGGCATCCCGGCCATCCTCGGCGAGCTGCGCCGCGCAGGCCTGCTCGACGAGACCACCACGACCGTGCACTCCCCGTCCCTGGCGAAGTTCCTCGACGACTGGGACATCCGCGGCGGCAAGGCCGTCGACGAGGCCTTCGAGCTGTTCCACGCGGCGCCGGGCGGAGTCCGCACCACCGAGCCGTTCTCGACGAACAACCGGTGGAGCTCGCTCGACACCGACGCGGCCGGGGGCTGCATCCGCGACATCGAGCACGCCTACACCACCGAGGGCGGCCTGTGCGTGCTGCGCGGCAACCTCGCGCCCGACGGCGCCGTGCTGAAGACCGCCGGCATCGACGAGGACCTGTGGCACTTCGAGGGCCCGGCCCGTGTGGTGGAGAGCCAGGAGGAGGCCGTCCAGGTCATCCTGTCGAAGACCATCCAGGCCGGCGAGGTGCTCGTCGTCCGCTACGAGGGCCCCGCGGGCGGCCCGGGCATGCAGGAGATGCTGCACCCGACCGCCTTCATGAAGGGCACCGGCATGGGCAAGAAGTGCGCGCTCATCACCGACGGCCGATTCTCGGGCGGCTCGTCGGGCCTGTCGGTCGGCCACATGTCGCCGGAGGCGGCATCGGGCGGAGCGATCGGGCTCGTCGAGGACGGCGACCCCATCCTGATCGACGTCAAGACCCGTCGCCTCGAGGTCCTCGTCGACGACGAGGTGCTCGCCGACCGCCGCGCGAAGATGGAGGCCTCCGAGCGTCCGTGGCAGCCCAAGGACCGCCAGCGTCCGGTCACCCAGGCGCTGCGGGCCTACGCCAAGATGGCCACCTCGGCCGACAAGGGCGCGGTGCGCAAGGTCGACTGAGGCCCGAGCGGGGAACAGCAGAACGCAGAATGCGGGCCGGGTGTCGCCTTGGGCGACGCCCGGCCCGCATTTCTTGCGCAGGGGCGCGATCAGCCGAGGGGGTTGGTCCCGTTCGCGAGGATCCAGACCGCGGCCGCCGCGGCGACGCCGACGATCAGCCACACGAAGGACCCGATGAACGGTCGGCGGGCCCATCCGCGCGGGTAGTCCAGGGAGTACAGGCCGGGGCCGGTCAGGATCACCGCCGCCGCGGCAACCGCGAGGAACAACTCGTACTCGACGCCCTGCGCCGACGCGAAGAACTCGAAACCGCCCGCGGCCGAGACGCGGTAGGCCGCGGCGACGAGCATCGTGCCCAGGATCGCCGAGGCACCGATCGGCGTGAGGAGACCGAGGATGACCATCAGGCCGCCCACCGTCTCCGACAGCGCGCCCACGATGGCGAGGGCCTGCGCGTAGTCGGCGTTGAATCCGCCGTCGACGAGCATCTGCTCGAATCCGGACAACCGCGGCCCGTTCCACAGACCGAAGAGTTTCTGCAGGCCATGGGCTCCGACGACGACACCGAGGCCGACACGCAGGACCAGCAGGCCGAGGTCGAGGGTGCCGCGTCGGGCCTTGGCGACCGCATCCTCGAGTTCCTCGTCGGCGACACCCATCGGGGTCTCGTGCTCGTCGACGGCCGCATCCCGGCGGCGCCGTCCGAAAAGGCCCCTGCGTGAACCGGGCTCGTCGTCGTCGAGCACGGCGGTGTCGGTGCCCGTGAGGTTGTCGTCCTCGTCGTCGAGGAACGGATAACGAGCGGTCCCGACTGGCGGCAGCTCCGGTTCCGGGGTGGTCAGCGCGTCGTCGGCCGGGACCCCTGCGGGCTCGGAAGGGCTCTTCGCGAACGCGACGGTCGGCTCGACACCGGGTTCGTGCGCGGGTTCCGGTGCAGGTACGGCGGGCGAGCCCGGTTCCCGCCGGGACGATCCGGACACCGGAGCATCCGCCCCGGGACGATCAGGCCTCGCGTGGCCGGACCCGGAGAGAGCGGGGTCCGAGGACTCCGGGTCCGCGGGCGCCGGGGTGGGCGGGTCGATGCGGCGCGTCTCGACGTCGTCGGGATCGATGTCGTCGAGTTCGTCGACCCTCGAGTACGACGCCGGGCGTCGTGCGTGCCGGTCGAAGAAGGAGTCCCGGTCCGCCGGGTCCTGTGACGGCGTCCGCCCCTGGACCGGGATCTGGCCGGTCGGTTCGTCGTACGGGCTGAATGCGGGGGCGGCCGAGTCGGGCTCCCCGTCGTTCGGCGTGTCGCGTTCGCTCACAAGCCCGACTCTAGGCGCTCGAGGTGCGCGCTCACCGCACCCCGGCGGGGTGAGTCGGCACACCATTACTGTGGACCTCATGTGGAAGGGGCGGCCGAGCGGCCGAATGCTGGTGACGATCCTGGCGGTGATCACGCTCGCGGTGGGAGGATGCGCGAACTTCACCGAGCAGGACCGTCAGCGGGAGGCCGGCGCCTTCACCCCCAACAGCCGGCCGAGCGGTCAGGCGGAGCCCACTCCCCCGCCGGCCACGCCGCGCGAGACCCAGCCGCCACCGTCCGGCCCCTGTGTCGACCCGGACCCGGCGGTGATCGCCACCTGTCTCGCATCGACCGGCGGGTTGATGCCCGGCGACGATCAGGGCGAGGTGACCGTGGTCGCCGAGCGGACCACCGGGAAGATCATCACCACGAAGCGTTACGGACCCGAGCGGGTCCTGGCGCAGGCCCCGGTGGACGCCTCCGGCGACGGCGGACTCATCGATTTCGCCTTTTCCCCCACCTATTCTCAGGATCGGCTGATCTACGCATTGATCACCACTCCGTCGGACAACCGCGTCGTCCGACTCGCACCCGACGACGTCCCGAAACCCATCCTGACCGGAATCCCCAAGGGCGCCACCGGGAACATGGGGTCGATGTTCTTCCGGACGCCCACCGAACTCATCGTGGCCACCGGCGATGCGGGCGATCCTGCCGCGGCCGACAACCCCTCGTCTCTGGCCGGCAAGGTGCTGGCAATCACCTCGTTCACCTCGGGCGCCAACCCCCGCCCGCGCATCCTGGCCGACGGCTTCGGATCGTCGGTGGCGTTGTGCCCCAACGAGAACGGAACCATCTACGTGGCCGATCAGAAGGCCACCGAGGACCGCGTCCAGGTTCTCGAGGAAGGCGGGCCCAAGGTCCTGTGGACGTGGCCGGACAAGCCGCAGATCGCCGGGTGCGGCGTCGCCAACGGGAGCATCTTCGTGTCGACCACGCGCACCCAGCGCATCGAGGGGATCCGGGAACCGACCCGTGAGGACCCCACCGTCACCGCCCCTGCCGTGGTCCTCGACCGGCGATATGGGGCCCTGGGCCGAATGACCGCACTGCCCAACGGAGTTCTTCAGGTCGCGACCGTAAACCGGCAGGTCGGCGATCCCAAGCCCACCGACGACCGCGTCTTCCGTTTCCTGCCGCAGGGCGGCGGGAACGACCGGACCTGAGTGGGGCAAGCGCAGCCGTGACGCTCCGTTCACCCTGAGGTCAAAGAGACGAAATCAGACATTCGTCCAAACGGACGAACTTCGCGAATCCGGTGCCTTCTGATGAGGCCCTGACGACGATCTCCCCTTACGATCGCTTGCACCCCAAGCGATTACCAGGAGATCAACTTGACATCCCCGCAAGGAAACCGGGCGAGTCGCCGGGAGGCGGCGCGCGCACAGGCACGCTCGTCCAAGAAACTGACGAAGGCGGCCGCCGCACTCGGTGCAGTGCTCGCGATCGGCACCGGCGTCGCCGCGCCGGCCATGGGTGCCGAGCTCAACGCCGGCCAGATCGCCGAGAACGGCTATGCGACGACCGACAACATCATCACCATCACCGACAACCTCGGGCGCACACAGATCGCCCTGCTCGCCCCGCTGAAGTCGGTGCTGCCCGAGGGATGGGTGCCCGCGGTCACGAGCTCGAAGAACTCGACCAGTGAGCCCCTGACCATCCTCGAGGTCGTCTCCGAAGCGACCGGCATGCTGGTGGCGGTGCCCGACACGAGTCACGTGCCCGGCGTCGGAGGCAACTCGATCCTGGGAGCGCTCGACCAGGGCAACGCGCTGATCCAGCAGGCCTATCTCGGACTGCAACTCGTCGACCCGCTCTTCGGCCTGACGAACATCGCCGGTCCGGCGGCGTCGGCGGGGGCCGACCTCACGGTGGCCAACGGCCCCATCATCGCGGCCAACGCGAAGGCCCTGGCCGAGAAGGCCTGGAACGGACGGCCGATCAAGCAACAAGCAGACCTCATCGATCCCACCAAGTTCCTCAGCTCGCTGGCCGGCGTCGGCAGCGGCAGCAAGACAACCGATTCGTGGACCGGAACGGTGGATTGGCCGGCGCTCGGCGTCAGTGGCAGCAACTGGATCACCCAGAACCGACTCACGATGGACCCGCTCACCGCGGCCGGCCTCAAGGACACCGTCCTGCAAGCGTACGGTCCGCTCCAACCGCTGGAGGTCGCGAAAGGCAGCGAGCGGTGCACCCGCAAGGCTTTAGGCATTTGCTACAGCCGAACGTGGGACGCGGAGAAGGACGCATCGGGTGCCACGGTCTACGAGATCGCCTACGACCCGAATTCAGACCTAGCCAAAGCGCTTTCGCACTTCGACGACTTCGACTTCCAGGGACTGTCGATCATCACGCGCGAGATCGGCAGCGCCTACTCGCTCCCGCTGGACGGCTCGGCGGGCTCGCTCGTCGGCCTGACACAGGTGATCATCCCCGGCGGCGAGGGCCGGCCGGACCAAGTCCTGACCGTGCCGATCATGGCCGGCGGGATCACCTCGCCGGGACAGTTGTTCACGGCCGGCGGCAAGTTCTCCCCCGGCATCGTCACCAACGGCGCGCAGTCGGTGCAGTCGGTCCTGGGTTCGCGCTCGTCGGGCTTCGCGATCCCCGAGTTGGGTGTCGGACTCGACAAGACCTCGCTGCTGCAGTCGTACTACATCGGACCGGACGGGATGCTGATCAACTCCGGCGTGACCGTCGCGCTGCTGAAGGTGGCCGACGGGGTCACCTTGCCGGTGGTGTACTCGCTGGGCTCGCTCAACGTCGGTCCGTACGGGATCGGCTACAGCGGTCCGTCGTTCTTCGGCATCGGACTCCCCGGATTCCAGCTCGGCACCACTCCCCCGGACGCCGACCTCTCGCTGGCCGGAGTCGACCTCGGCGAGCTGGACCCGGCGCTCCTCGACCTGGGTCAGCTGGGCAACCTGTTCGGCGGCGCCAACTCGCTGGTCTCCCTCGATCCGGCGCTCGTGTTCGCCGCGCTGGGCATCGAGGTGCCGGAGTTCCTCTCCGAGGCGGAACTGCCCGGGTTCCTCTCCGACCTCGACCTGCCCGACCCGATCGAGGTGGTGCGCCGGATCGAGGCGTTCCTCAGCCCGCTGTACACCGAGCACGTCACCCCCACGGCCTCGCAGATCTCGAAAGCCCTGGCCGACGCGGCGACGAACCTCGTCAACTCGGGCTCGAACGCCGTGCGGTCCGCCTCCACGTCCCTCGCCGAGGCCACGGGCGAGATCGCGGATGCGGTCGGCAACTCCGGCTCGGCGTCCACGACATCGCATGCCACCGGCCGGCACGCGCTGGACGAGACCTCCTACGTCGGGAAGCACCGCAACGACGATCCGGCGCCACCCGTGCCGACCCTGGCACCGGCCCAGAGCGGGTCGACGTACACCCCCGGCGAGGGAGCAGGCGGCTCGACGGGCGGCGGCCCGACCAGCAGTGGTGTGACCGGCAGCGGCGAAAGCGCAAGCGGCTCCACCGGTTCCACGACCGGCGGCGGTGACGGCGCCTCGAGCGGCAGTACCGCCGCAACCGGCGGCGACACGTCCGGCAGCACCGGTTCCGGCTCGACCGGCGGCAGCACGGGCACGACCGGCGGCAGTGACAGCGCCTCGGGCACCACCGGCAGCGGCACCAGCACAGGCGGCAGCGCCTCTGGCGGTGGCACTTCCGGCGGCAGCGCCTCGGCCGACGACTGAGAACGACGACTGCGAACAACGGAACAAGGCCCGATCCCCGCGTACGGGGATCGGGCCTTGTCGGTGTGTGGGCGCTGGGCGATCCCGTGGAATCAGGAGCAGGCCTGGAGCACGAGCTCCTTCACGCGCGCCGGGTCGGCCTGGCCGCGGGTCGCCTTCATGACGTCGCCGACGATCTTGCCGGCGGCCTGCACCTTGCCGCCGCGGATCTTCTCGGCGATGTCGGGGTTGGCGGCGAGCGCCTCGTCGACGGCCTTCTGCAGGGCCGAGTCGTCGCGCACGACCTCGAGTCCACGATCGGCGACGATCTGCGCGGGCTCGCCCTCGCCGTCGAGGACGGCGGTCGCGACCTGCTGGGCCAGCTTGGTGGTCAGCTTGCCCTCGTCGACGAAGCCGATGATCTCGGCGACCTGAGCCGGCGTGATGGGCAGGTCGGCGAGCTCGACTCCGCGCGAATTGGCCTGCTGCGCAAGGAACGAGACCCACCAGCCGCGGGCGGCCTCGGCCGAGGCGCCGGCGTCGACGGTGGCGATGATCAGCTCGACAGCGCCGACGTTGACCAGGTCGCGCATGACCTCGTCGGACACGCCCCACTCCTCCTGGATGCGCGCACGACGCACCCACGGGAGTTCCGGCATGGTGGCCCGCAGCTCTTCGATCCAGGCGGGATCGGGCTGCACCGGAGGCAGGTCGGGCTCCGGGAAGTAGCGGTAGTCCTCGGCGGTCTCCTTGCGACGACCGGCCGAGGTGGTGCCGTCGGTCTCGTGGAAGTGCCGGGTCTCCTGGACGATCTCGCCACCGGCCTGCAGGATCGCGGCCTGCCGGCACATCTCGTAGCGGACGGCCACCTCGACGCTCTTCAGCGAGTTGACGTTCTTGGTCTCGGTGCGCGTGCCGAACTCGCTCGTGCCCTTGGGCATCAGCGACACGTTCGCGTCGCAGCGCAGCGAACCCTGGTCCATGCGGACGTCGGACACGCCGAGCGCCTTGAGCAGGTCGCGCAGGGCCGTCACATAGGCACGGGCGACCTCGGGGGCGCGTTCGCCGGCGCCGACGATCGGTTTGGTGACGATCTCGACCAGCGGCACGCCGGCGCGGTTGTAGTCGAGCAGCGAGTGGCTCGCGCCGTGGATGCGACCGGTGGCGCCGCCGATGTGCAGCGACTTGCCGGTGTCCTCCTCCATGTGCGCGCGTTCGATCTCGACGCGCCACGTGGTGCCGTCGGACAGCGGGACGTCGAGGTAGCCGTCGTAGGCGATCGGCTCGTCGTACTGCGAGATCTGGTAGTTCTTCGGCTGGTCCGGGTAGAAGTAGTTCTTCCGGGCGAACACGCTCGACGGACGGATCGAGCAGTTCAGCGCCAGTCCGATGCGGATGGCCGATTCCACGGCCTTGGCGTTGGCGACCGGCAGCGATCCGGGCAGGCCGATGCACACCGGGCACACCTGGGTGTTGGGATCAGCACCGAAATCGGTCGGGCATCCGCAGAACATCTTGGTCGCGGTACCCAGCTCGACGTGCACCTCGAGGCCCATCACCGGATCGAAAGCGGCGATGACCTCGTCGTACTCCAACAGGTCGGCTGCGGCGGAAGTCATGGCTGTCAGTTTATGCGCCGAAATCCCAGGGGAACGATCAGGGTGATCACGGATGTCCCCCGGCAGGTCTGCGGCCTACCGTCGAAGACGAGAATCCCACCGACCGAGGAGACCATCGATGACCACAGCACAACCCTCCTACACCGGCCCCCGTCTGATGCGTTCGCGCACCGACGCCTGGCTCGGCGGGGTCTGCGGCGGCATCGCCGCACGCTTCGGCTGGGACGCCACGCTGGTCCGCGTGCTGTTCGTGCTGTCGCTGCTGCTCCCCGGCCCCCAGGTGCTGCTGTACCTGGCCCTGTGGATCGTCATCCCGCGCGAGCCGGAACCCGCCGCCCCGGTGCAGCCCTATCAGGCCGGCTGACGCGAGAACACCAGATCAACCGACCGGACCCGGCAGGGGTGGAGGACGCCCACCCTTGCCGGGTCCCCCGTTGTCTCGGGCCCGGGGAACTCAACGGTCAGCCGAAGATGACCCGGATCTCCTTGTACTGCTCCGGCGGGACGGTCTTGAGCCTGCCGAGCGCCTCGTCGAAGGTGATGCGGCGGATCTCGGTGCCGTGCAGGGCGACCATCTGGCCCCAGCCCTTCTCTGCGACGAGGTCGGCGGTGGCCATGCCCATGCGGGTGGCCAGCACGCGGTCGTAGGCCGACGGCACGCCGCCGCGCTGGATGTGGCCGAGGACGGTGGCCCGCGTCTCGATGCCGGTCCGCTCCTCGATCAGCGGGGCGAGGACCTCGCCGATGCCGCCCAGTCGCGGACGATTGAAGCCGTCGAGCCCCTTGGTCGAGTAGGCCTCGCTCATGTCGGGAAGCTTGAAGCCCTCGGCCACCACGACCATCGGCGAACGGCCGCGGTTCTTGACGCTGGTCACCCAGGCGCAGATCTGGTCCAGGCTCTCCGGTTGCTCGGGGATCAGGATGACGTGGGCACCGCCGGCGATACCCGAGTGCAGGGCGATCCAGCCGGCGTGGCGTCCCATCACCTCGAGCACCATGCACCGCTTGTGCGAGTTGCCGGTCGTGCGCAATCGGTCGATGGCCTCGGTGGCGATCTCGACAGCGGTGTTGAAGCCGAAGGTGTAGTCGGTGGCGTCGATGTCGTTGTCGATGGTCTTGGGAACGCCGACGATGTCGATGCCGTCCTCGAACAGACGCTTCGACGCCGACGCGGTGCCCTCACCGCCGATCGCGATGACCCCGTCGATGCCCAGGTTCTCGAGGACCTTCTTGATGTTGTCCGCTCCCCCGTCGGGCTCGGAATACGGCCCGAAGCGACTCGTGCCGAGGATGGTTCCGCCCTGATGTGACAGGCCGCGCACCGTGGAACGGTTGAGCTCCATGATGTCCCCGTAGACGAGACCCGCCCAACCGTCCTTGAAGCCGACGAACTCGTGACCGTATACGGTTTCGCCCTTGAGCACCGCACCGCGGATCACCGCGTTCAGGCCGGGGCAGTCACCGCCGGATGTGAGAATGCCGAACCTCTTGGCCATGTGGTGTGACCCTCCCTTGTCGACGATCACACCCAATCTAGTGCCCGGCTGCGCGCGACGCCGAGCGCAGAGGAACATCGCGCGTCGGCGGTGCGGGAGACGCGGGAATCAGACGGTGACCGGACGTCCGGTCGCCGCCCGCTCGTCCGAACGCTCCAGGCGGACGATCACCTGCTTGGAGGTGGGCGTGTTGCACCCCTCGGCCACCGACTCTCGCGGGATCAGGGCGTTGCCCTCCGGGAAGTACAACGCCGCGCAACCCTTCTTAGTCGGGTACGAGACCGCCCGGTAGCCGCGGAGTACCCGGTCCGGGGAATCCGGCCACTCGCTGAACACGTCCACCGTGTCGCCGTCGGCGAGACCGAGCTCGGCCAGGTCGTCCGGGTTGACGAAGACGACGAACCGTCCCTGGCTGATGCCGCGGTAGCGGTCGTCGAGGCCGTACATGGTCGTGTTGTGCTGATCGTGCGAGCGCAACGTCTGCAGGATGAGTCGCCCCGGCGGGCACGTGATGTGCTCGGGGGTGTGCACGGTGAACCGCGCCTTGCCCGTCGGTGTCGGGAAGGTCCGCGAATCCCGCGGCGGGTGGGCGAGCAGGAAGCCCCGACGGCCCGTGCGCAGCCGCTCGTTGAAGTTCTCGAAGCCGGGGATCACCCGGGCGATCCGGTCGCGGATGGTGTCGTAGTCGTCCTGGAACTCCTGCCACGGGATCTGCGTGTCACCCAGGAGTCGCTTGCCGAGTTCGCAGAGGATCCACACATCCGACCGCACTCCGTCCGAGATCGGTGGGAGCTCGCCGCGGGACTCGTTGATGAAGCACACGGTGTCCTCGACGGTGGTGAACTGGCGACCGGACTTCTGGACGTCGTACTCGGTGCGACCGAGCGCCGGGAGCAGCAACGACGCCTTGCCGGTCACGGCGTGGGAGCGGTTGAGCTTCGTCGTCACCGAGACGGTGAGGTCGACGTTCCCGATCCCGGAGTCGGCGCGGTTGGAGTCGCTGATCGCCGCCTGCAGGTTGCCTGCCATCGACATGAAGAACCTGATGTCGCCGCGTTCCATCGCGTTCATCGCGTCGACCGAGTCGAGCCCGTGCTCTGTCGGAGGCGTGAAGGAGAACTCCTCGCCCAGCCGGTCCAGGAACGGCTGCGGCATCTGCTCCCAGACGCCCATCGTGCGGTCGCCCTGGACGTTGGAGTGCCCGCGGATCGGGGACGCTCCCGCACCGGGCTTGCCGATGTTGCCCTTCAGCATGAGGAGGTTCATGATCTCCGCGATGGTGCCCACCGCCTTGCGGTGCTGCGTGATGCCCAGTGCCCAGGTGATGATCGTCGCGTCGGAGTCGAGGTAATGCCGTGCGGCGGTGTCGATCTCCTCGGCGGTCAGGCCGGTCGCATCGAGCACTTCGTCGTCGTCGAGCGCGAGGATGTGATCCCGGTACTCCTCGAAACCCTCGCAGTAGGTGTTGATGAAGTCCCAGTCGAGAACGTTTCCGGGATCGAGCTGTTCGGCCAGCAGCACCCGCTTGGCGATCGCCTGGATCAGGTGCATGTCCCCGCCGATCCTGATATGCAGGAACTGGTCCGACATCGCGATGCCGTCGCCGATGAGGCCGATCGGCTTCTGCGGGTTCTTGTATCGCAGCAGCGATGCCTCGGGAAGCACGTTGACGCCGATCATCTTGCCGCCGTTGACCTTGCAGTCCTGAAGCGCGTTGAGCATGCGCGGATGGTTGGTGCCGGGGTTCTGCCCCATCACCATCACCAGATCCGCCTTGGCGAAGTCGTCGTAGTGCACGGTCGACTTCCCCACCCCGATCGCTGCGGTCATGCCGGCGCCGGTGGCCTCATGGCACATGTTGGAGCAGTCCGGCAGGTTGTTGGTGCCGTAGGCCCGGGCGAACAGCTGGTACAGGAACGCGGGCTCGTTGGTGATCCGGCCGGAGGTGTAGAAGATGGCCTGATCGGGGTCGTCGAGCGACCTGAGCTTGTCGGCCACGAGGTCGAGGGCCTCGTCCCAGCCGATCGGAACGTAATGGTCGGAGTCCGGCGCCTTGTACACCGGCTCGACGACGCGCCCCTGCAGACCGAGCCAGTACTCGGACTTCTCGGCCAGGTCGGCCAGTGAATGCCGCTGCCAGAACTCGGTGGGGATCGCCGCCGGGGCGGATTCCCACACCACCGACTTCATGCCGTTCTCACAGAACTCGAGCGGCTTGGACCGGTCCGGGTTGGCCCACGCGCAACTCGGACAGTCGAATCCGGCCTTGTGGTTGATGGAGAAGGCGACCTTCGCGGTGCGTTCGGGATCGAGCTCGCCGAGCGCCGGCAGCATCGCGTGTTCGATGGCCGGCAGTCCGACGGCCCATGTCTTCGGTGGGCCGACCTTCAGGTTCGCGTCGGTGAAGTCCTTTTCCGGCGGGCGAACGGTCATCGGCGCACTCCTCTCCCCGGGGCCGTCGGCGGTCACGGTGCCGGGAGGTATGTCCGGTTCGCACCGTGCAGTCGACTATATCCCCTGGTCAATCGCTCGAGGACCGAAACGGGCACTGCTCGGAAACTCGTCACGATCTCACTTGAGTCCGTTCTCATAGGCGAAGACCACGGCCTGGGCGCGGTCTCGGAGACGCAGTTTGCCGAGAAGACTGCTGACGTGGGTCTTCACCGTCTGCTCGGTGACGTAGAGATCCGCGCCGATCTCGGCGTTGGACTTGCCGTCGGCGACGAGCTCGAGCACCTCGCGTTCGCGCGGGGTGAGGTGCTCGAGTGCGGGGCTCTTCTTGGGCCGGCGCCGCCGGGATGTCACCTCGTCGATGAGGCGGCGGGTGATCGACGGCGCGAGCAGGGCCTCGCCGGCCGCGACCACCTTCACCGCGCGGATGAGTTCGTCGGCGGGCGCGTCCTTGAGCAGGAATCCCGACGCGCCGATGCGCAGCGCCTCGAAGACGTAGTCGTCGATGTCGAAGGTGGTGAGCATCAGCACCTTCGTCGGGGGCTCCCACCCGGCGGAGAGGATCTGCTCTGCCGCCCAGAGACCGTCTTTGCGCGGCATGCGGACGTCCATGAGGACGACGTCCGGGCGTGCGCGCCGGCACACTTCCACGGCCTCCACGCCGTCGGCGGCGTCGCCGAGGACGGACAGTTCGGGTTGCGCGGCGAGCAGCGCCGAGAACCCCTGGCGGACCATCGCCTGATCGTCGGCGACTACAACGGTGATCGGCCCGCTCTCGCCGTGGCGGCGCTGCGGGTCCGGGTTGGTCGGCACGTGCGTCAGGTTACCGTTCGTCATCGGCGGCGGAGTCGTGACGATCCGGAACCGGTGCCTGCGCAACGACCGCGGCCTCCCGCGGCGGGGTCGTCGGGATGCGGGCACGTACCGCGAAACCGCCGTCGACGGTCGGCGAGGCCACCAATGAACCGCCGACAGCCTGGGCACGCTCGAGCATGCCGGGTATGCCGACGCCGTTGCCGCCGATGCCCAACGGGGCGGCCGTCGGCGCCGAGTTCACCACCGACACCTCGACAATCCCCTCCGGCCCCGGAACGACGGTCACCTCGGTGCTGCTCCCCGGCGCATGCCGAGTGGCGTTGGCCAGGGATTCCTGCACGATCCGATAGACCACGAGGGCCGCGGATTCGCCGACCGCCTCGTCGTCGACCTCCCGCGTGAGCCTGACATCGGAACCGGCCCTGCGGGTCTCGGCGACGAGCGAGTCGATATCGGCCAGGCGCGGATTCGGGGACGCATTCGGTTCGGCACCCTCGACCCGCAGCACCCCCAGCAACTGCCGCACCTCGTCGAGAGAGGTGCGCGCTGCATCGGCGATGGCGTCGAATTCCTCTGCCGCGGCGGCAGAGACGTCGGGAATACGGTAACGCGCGGTCTGCGACATGACGACGACCATGGACATCCGGTGGGCCACCACGTCGTGTAGATCTCGAGCGATCCGCGCGCGTTCCTGGAGGACCGCGGATTCCGCCTCCGCCGCCTCGGTCTCCTTGGTGCGCTCGGCGAGCTGGCGCCGCGACGCCATGAGCCCCCGCAGCAGTGGCACGACGACGGCCATCACCGATATGCCGATGATCCACGCCGGGTGCACCGCATAGGCGACCACGAGTGAGGTGGCGAGCCACACCACGGGTATCCATCGCAGCGGACTGCGCAGTATCACCATGAAGGTGAGGACGAGCAGCTCGATGAAGTGCGTGACCTGGATCGTCAGCTCCCAGCCGTCGCTCGTCGGCACGATGAGGCCGATGACCTGTGCCGACACCACCGAGATCGCCCACCCCGCCAGCGGCGCCGACCACGCGAGAGCGATCGGCAGGGCCGCGAACGCCGAGACGAGCGGCAACAGGAACGCGGGCATGGGGTGCGTCAACTGCAGTGTCGGCCAGGAGATCGCGTACATGACCAGGGCGACGAACAAGAAGAACCAGTTGATCCGGCGCGAGAAGTAGGCGCGCACCGCGGGGTCCTGGGCGACCGGCGCACTCGACACCCAATCGACGAACTCGCCGCCCGCCGCCCGCAGATGCTTGCGAAGACCGATCATGCCCTCACCCTAGGCGGGTGGGCGTCCCGAGTCCTCATACTCAGGAGGGAGATGCGCTCGTCCTGAGGTAGTGGTCGCCCGGCACGACCTTCCACCCCGGCGGTGACCGCGTTCGGCTCCGCGGAGCGATGTGGCAGAGCGCTTCGCATTCCTAGCGTCATGGTCCATGACCACGCCACACCCCGATTCGCATCCACCACGGAAACCGGCTTCGGACAATCCTTCTCGCCTGGGGTTCCGCCGCCGCTCCCATCGGATCGGCTTCCCGATGCGCGCAGCGATCGCCGCCGCCACCCTGTTCGTGATCGTCGTCGGACAGTGGATGTCGACGGCACAGGCCGTCGCCGGCGACCTCGGCCCGGACGGCACGGCCGGTCCGTCCCCGCGTGATGCCGGGAATCCGTATGCGCAGGTCGTCCTCACGATGATCGGCCCGAACCCGGCACACGCGCTCGAGGTCCTGCCCGCCTCGTTCGAGCCCTCGATGGGGTACACGCCGCTGGTCGAGGACGGGTTCCCGATCAACCCCGACGGCGACTGCTCGTCCCCCGTCCCGCTGCCCGATCGGTTCACGCCGCTCTGCCGGACACACGATCTCGGGTACGACGTGCTGCGCGCGGCCGCCCGGACGGGACATCCGCTCGACGCCTGGGCGCGCCTCTCTCTCGACCGCATGCTGATCGACCGGATGCACCGGTCGTGCACCGACCCCGCCTGCCACGCGGCGGCGCAGGCGGCCCGGATCGGACTCGCCTGGAACACCTGGCGCCAGTTCGGAGGCCCTCCGGTCGCCGGGGAGACGATTCCCCGGCTGGTGAGCACCACCGTCGAGCGCCTGTTCACCGATTCGTCCCTCACACAGGAGAACTCATGACCCGCCTACCCACGCCCGCATTCGTCGTGTGCGCACTCGCCGGCTATCTGATCGCGCTCTACCCGGGCACCCTGCCGCGCGGCGCCGTGACCATGACCCTGTTGACGACGGCGCTCGCCGCGACCGGCGCGATCGTCGGAACGCTGTTGTCACGGAGGTCCACTCGTGAACCCGACGCCCAGGCCCGACGGATCGCCGTGGGTGCCGGCACCCTGACCGCCGCGTTCGGTGCCGGGGTCGCGGTCTGGTGGCAGACGGTGGTCCGCGCAGCGGTCGGGGCGCCGCCGGTCGACGTATGGTGGTGGGCCGGAATCACCGTGGCCCCGGCGGCCGCGGTCGCGGCGATCGCGCTGACCCCACGCACCACAGCGGTGGTCGCCGCCTCGGCGGCCGCATTGACCGCCGGACTCCTCGCCCCCGCACAGGCCGAGGCGCATGACGGCGGAGCCGCCGTCGGGTCCGTCACCACCTCGGATGGCGTGCTGCGAGGCGACCTGGCATCCGGCGGGTTCGACGATGCGGCAGCCGATCTGGTCCACCGATGGGTCGACGCGGGCGGCGTGTCTGCGGACACGGTGGTCGTCGCGGTCCCCACCGGCTCCGGATGGGTCGACTCGACTGCCGTCGAGGGATTCACCCGCCGTTTCGGTCACGACATCCGGGTGCTGTCCCTCCCCTATTCCGACGTGCCGTCGTGGCAGGCCTTCGTCTCCGACCGGACGGCGGCCGCGGAGTCTGCGATCGCCGTCGTCAGGCATCTCGCCCAGGCCGTCTCCGCGCACCCCGGGCACCATCCACGGCTCGTGCTCTACGGCCAGAGCCTGGGCGCGGTCGGAGCCGACGCCGCACGTGTCTGGCTCGAGGACCACCATCCGACGCTGCTGTCGGAGACCGTGCTCACCGCACCGCCGGCCGGGACGGTCGAGGCCGTATCACGATCCCCGCGAAAGGTTCTGGCCAATCGCAGCGACCCGGTGGTCCGCTGGTCGGCAAGCGCGCTCTGGCACCCGGCGGGTCGACCCCGCGACACCGTGCTCGACGGACCGCGGGTGCCGGAGGCGCCGTGGCTGCCGGTGGTGAGTTTTCTGCAGACCAGCGTCGACCTGCTGTCCGCGCTCGACGGACCGCCCGGCGTCGGACACCGGTACGGGGTGGAGCAGGTCGGGTAGCCGCAAACCCAGCAGAAATGAACAGATCCACCACCTCGTCGGGTGGTGGATCTGTCCAGAAGGGGTGAGCCTGTGGCCTAGACGATCGGGCCGCGCGCCGCCTCGTACGCCGCACCGACGCGGTACAGGCGGTCGTCGGCCAACGCCGGGGCCATGATCTGCAGGCCGACCGGCATGCCGTCGTCCTTCGACAGCCCCGACGGCACCGACATCGAGCCGATGCCCGCCAGGTTCACCGGCAGGGTGCACAGGTCGAACAGGTACATGGCCAGCGGGTCGTCGACCTTCTCGCCGATCTTGAACGCGGTGGTCGGCGTGGTCGGAGAGATCAGGACGTCGACGCTCTCGAAGGCCGCGGCGAAGTCGCGCGCGATCAGCGTGCGCACCTTCTGCGCCTGGCCGTAGTACGCGTCGTAGTAGCCCGACGACAGGGCGTACGTGCCGATCATGATGCGGCGCTTGACCTCCGGGCCGAATCCGGCCTCGCGGGACAGTGCCATGACCTCGTCGGCCGAGTGCGTGCCGTCGTCGCCGACGCGCAGGCCGTACCGCATCGCGTCGAAGCGGGCGAGGTTGCTCGACACCTCCGACGGCAGGATCAGGTAGTAGGCGCCGAGCGCATAGGTGAAGTGCTTGCAGCTGACCTCGACGACCTCCGCGCCACGCTCCTTCAGGAGTTCGACGGCGTCGTGGAACGACTCGAGGACACCGGCCTGGTAGCCCTCGCCCTGCAGTTCCTTGACGACGCCGATACGGACGCCCTTGAGGTCCTGCTGCGCGCCCTCGCGAGCGGCGGCGACCACGTCGGGCACCGGGGCGTCGATCGAGGTCGAATCGCGCGGGTCGTGTCCGGCGATGATCTCGTGCAGCAACGCGGTGTCGAGGACCGTGCGGGCACACGGGCCGCCCTGGTCCAGCGACGACGCGCAGGCGACGAGGCCGTACCGGGAGACGGTGCCGTAGGTGGGCTTCACGCCGACGGTCGCGGTGACCGCGGCGGGCTGCCGGATCGAGCCGCCGGTGTCGGTGCCGATCGCGAGCGGCGCCTCGAACGACGCCAGCGCCGCGGCGCTACCGCCGCCCGAACCACCCGGGATCCGGGTGGGATCCCACGGGTTCCGGGTCAGCTGGTAGGCGGAGTTCTCGGTCGAGCTGCCCATGGCGAACTCGTCCATGTTGGTCTTGCCCAGGATCGGGATGCCCGCCGCGCGGAGCTTCTCGGTGACCGTCGCGTCGTACGGCGGCACCCAGCCCTCGAGGATCTTGGAGCCACACGTGGTGGGCGCGTCGGTGGTGGTGAAGACGTCCTTGAGCGCGATCGGGACGCCGGCGAGCGCCGAAGGCGCCTCGCCTGCTGCGATCGCGTCGTCGGCGGCCTTGGCCGCGACGAGCGCCTCGGCACCGCTGACGTGCAGGAACGCGCCGATCTCGTCGTCGACCTCGGAGATGCGGTCGAGATGAGCCTGGGTGACCTCCACCGAGCTGACCTCGCGGGCGGCGATCTTGGCGGCGAGCTCGGCGGCGGACAGACCGATCAGGTCACCGTCCGGACGCGGCGCGGCGGCACTCGAATCGACACTCACTGCTCTTCTCCCAGGATCTGCGGAACGGCGAAACGGTCCTGCTCGACGGCCGGCGCACCGGACAGCGCGGCCTCGGTGGTCAGACCGGGCGTGACGACGTCGGGACGCAGCACGTTGGCGAGTTCGGCGGGGTGCGCGGTTCCGGGGACGTCGTCGGCCGCCACCTCCGAGACCGACGCCACGTGAGTCAGGATGGAGTCCAGCTGCTTGGCGTAAACATCGAGTTCGTCCTCGCTCAGCGCCAGTCGCGACAGTCGCGCCAGGTGCGCGACCTCTTCACGCGATATGGACTTCGGTTCGCCAGCCACCGTCAGCGTCCTTTCTCACCTTCACTTGCTCGGCCATGAACGCCCATCGCGACGCCGGAGCGCGCAGATGTGCCACTCCAGCCTATGGGAACGCGCCGATCAGGCTCACCCCAGCCACCGGTTGCGGGTGCCGACCCGCGACGACGCGCCGTCGACGCCGGGCACACCGGCCGCATCCACGGGCGCTGCGCGGTCGACCGCCGCGGGTGCGAGAATGGCTGACGTGTCTTACCTCCTGCGCGTCTACCTCGAGGACCGTCCCGGCAGTCTCGGCGTCCTCGCCGTCCAGCTCGGTTCGGTCGGCGCCGACATCCTGTCGCTCGAAGTGGTCGAGCGGGGCGATGGTTACGCCGTCGACGATCTGGTCGTGGAAATGGCCCCCGGCGCTCTTCCCGACAGCCTGATCACCGCGGCGGAGAAGGTCAACGGGGTCCGCGTCGACTCGATCCGCCCCTACTCCGGCGTGCTCGACACGCACCGCGAGCTCGAACTGGTCGACCAGGTCGCCACCGCACCGCGCAACGAGCGCCTGCAGGTGCTGGTCGACAACGCACCCCGGGTGCTGCGGGTGTCGTGGGCGATGGTCATCACCCGTGCCAGCGGCGGCGTGCTGCAGCTGTTCGGGTCGTCGGGAGCGCCCGAGACCCCGCTGACGCGCGCGGATTGGCTGCCGCTGGAGCGCGCAGCGCAGCTCGACGCCGAGGGCGACTGGGTGCCCGACGCGTGGAAGGAGATGGACACCCGCCTCGCGGCCGCACCCGTCGGCGCCAACGAGAAGGCGGTCCTGCTCGGTCGTATCGGCGGCCCGGACTTCCGTCCGTCGGAGGTCGCCCGGCTCGGCTATCTCGCAGGCATCGTCAGCACCGTGCTGCGCGCCGACGCGTAGCGTCACATTCTGAGCCGACGCGTAGCGTCACATTGTGAGCCGACGCGTCACCCTCTGAGCCGTAGCGCACCTATCCCCAGACACCCGGGGTCATGATGGAGACATGACCTCCATCACGCTCGTGCAGGGAGACATCACCCTCCAGTCCGTCGACGCGATCGTCAACGCCGCGAATTCGACGCTGCTCGGCGGCGGTGGCGTCGACGGCGCGATACATCGTCGCGGAGGTCCAGCGATCCTCGCCGAGTGCAAGCAACTGCGGGCCGGTCGTTACCGGCGCGGCCTACCCGTCGGTGAGGCGGTGGCCACGACCGCCGGGGATCTCGACGCGCGGTGGGTGATCCACACCGTCGGACCGGTCCACTCCTACGACGAGGACCGCTCCGAGTACCTCATCTCCTGTTATCGCGAATCCCTGCGCGTGGCAGAGGAGTTGGGCGCACGCACCATCGCGTTCCCGGCGATCTCGACCGGTGTGTACGGCTGGCCGATGGATGACGGCGCGCGCAAGGCGGTGGACGCGGTCCGCTCTGCGGAGACCTCGCTCACCGAGATCCGCTTCGTCCTGTTCGACCCGCGGGCGTATCGCGCCTTCGACAAGGCGCTCAACAGTTGAGCGCCCGGCGACCCGGCCTGGACAATCCCGGGCCGTCCGGGTCGCGACCCGTCTGACCACCTGTCTACTCGGGGCTGCCGGTCTCCAGCAGGCGTTTGAACCCGTCCTCGTCGAGGATCGGCACACCCAACTGCTCGGCCTTGGCGGCCTTGCTGCCGGGAGAGTCGCCGACGACGACGTAGTCGGTCTTCTTCGACACCGAACCCGACGCCTTCCCGCCCCGCTGCAGGATGGCCTCCTTGGCGCCGTCGCGGGAGAAGTCGACCAGCGAGCCCGTCACGACGATCGTCTTGCCCTCCAGGGTCCGCTCGATCGACTCGTCGCGTTCGTCTTCCATGGAAACGCCTGCGGCGCGCCACTTCTCGATGATCTCGCGGTGCCAGTCGACGGTGAACCAGTCGTGGATCGACTGGGCGAGCGTCATGCCGATGCCCTCGACCGCGGCCAGCCGCTCGACGTCGGCGTTCTCGATGGCCTCCAGCGAACCGAACTCGGTGGCCAGCGCACGAGCAGCCGTGGGGCCGACGTGCCGGATCGACAGGCCCACCAGCACCCGCCACAGCGGCATCTTCTTGGCCTTGTCCAGATTCGCGAGCAGTCGCTTGCCGTTGGCCGACAGGTTGCCGGACTTGGTGGTGAACAGTTCCGTCTTGGCGAGGTCGTCGGCGGTGATCGAGAAGAGGTCGCCCTCGTTGCGGATCACGCCGGCGCCCAGCAACGCGGTGGCGGCCTCGTACCCGAGGGCCTCGATGTCGAAGGAGCCACGCCCGGCCAGGTGGAACAGCCGCTCCCGCAGCTGAGCCGGGCAGCTCTCCTGGTTGGGGCACCGCAGGTCGACGTCGGATTCCTTCTCCGGCCGCAGCGGGGTGCCGCATTCCGGACAGCGCTCGGGCATCTGGAACTCGACCTCGCTGCCGTCACGCAGGTCGACGACGGGTCCGAGCACCTCGGGGATCACGTCGCCGGCCTTGCGGATGGTCACGGTGTCACCGATGAGCACGCCCTTGCGCTTGACCTCCGAGGCGTTGTGGAGCGTCGCGCGCGACACGGTGGAACCGGCGACCAGCACGGGCTCGAGGACCGCGAACGGGGTGACGCGACCGGTGCGGCCGACGCCGACCTGGATGTCGCGCAGCTTGGTCGTGGCCTCCTCCGGCGGGTACTTGTAGGCGATCGCCCAGCGCGGCGCCCGCGACGTCGCGCCGAGGCGGCGCTGGATGGTGAAGTCGTCGACCTTGACCACGATGCCGTCGATCTCGTGTTCGACGTCGTGGCGGTGTTCGCCCCAGTAGGTGATCTTGTCGAGGATCTCCCCCACGCCCGACGCCTTGCTGGTGTGCGTGGAGACCGGCAGCCCCCAGGCCCCGAGCGCCAGGTAGGCATCGTGCAGCGAGGCCGGTCGCCAGCCCTCGGTGTGGCCGATGCCGTGGCAGATCATCCGCAGCTTGCGGCGGGCCGTGACCTGAGGGTTCTTCTGCCGGAGCGAGCCGGCGGCCGAGTTGCGCGGGTTGGCGAAGGGCGGCTTGCCGTCCGCGACCAACGATGCGTTCAACGCCTCGAAGTCCTCCACCCGGAAGAAGACCTCGCCCCGCACCTCCAGCACGTCCGGGATCGGGTACTCGTCGGATGCTGCGAGTCGGTGTGGGATGTCCTCGATGGTGCGCGCGTTGAGGGTCACGTCTTCACCCGTTCGGCCGTCACCTCGGGTGACACCGCGTTCGAGCACGCCGTTGCGGTACACGAGCGACAACGCGACGCCGTCGATCTTGAGTTCGCAGAGGAATTCCGGGTTGGTCCCGGCGTCGGCCTGGACGCGCTCGACCCATGCGGTCATCTCGTCGTAGTCGAAGACGTTGTCGAGCGACATCATCCGTTCGAGGTGATCGACGGGCGAGAACGCGGTCGAGAACCCGCCGCCGACGAGTTTGGTCGGCGAGTCGGGCGTCGCGAGCTCGGGATGCTTCTCCTCGAGGTCCTGTAGTCGACGCAGGAGCGCGTCGAACTCGCCGTCGCTGATGATCGGCGCGTCCTTGACGTAGTAGCGGAACTGATGCTCGCGGATCTCGTCGGCGAGGGCGGCCCATTCCTCGCGCAGCTCGGCCTCGGCCCCCGACTGCTCGGTGGCCCCCGACGCCGACTCCGTCGCCCCCGACTCCGTTGTTTCTGCCACGTTCCGAGGGTATCGGAGTGGTCCGACGGTGATCGTCGGACAGTCAGCCGTCGAGTTTGGCCACCGATCGCTTCGGCGCGACGTGCCGGTAGCTGGCGTCGATGAGTTCGGCCACCTCTCCCCAGTCGGTGTCGTCGTCGAGGATCAGACCGAGCCAACCGTATGGCCCGTAGTAGGCCGGCACGTAGAACCGCGGGTCCTGGACCAGCGCGGGCCGCTCGGACTCGTCGGGGATGAACAGGACCGACTGGTCGTACCGGACCTTGCCGCCCTTGAGTCCGCCGCCGTACTCGGCGAACATCTTGCCGCACCGGAACGTCGGACGCCCGTGCGCGACGACCTCGGTGGTGTCGGGCAGCGCGAGCGCGATCTCGCGCACGCGGACCAGCTTCGGGTCGGCGTCGTCGAACATGATCGGATGCGGCACACCCGCAGAATAGTTCGGCGCA
The DNA here is from genome assembly GCF_000344155.1 of Gordonia paraffinivorans NBRC 108238. Classification (GTDB taxonomy): domain Bacteria; phylum Actinomycetota; class Actinomycetes; order Mycobacteriales; family Mycobacteriaceae; genus Gordonia; species Gordonia paraffinivorans. Next base: position 126,855 of record NZ_BAOQ01000013.1, read on the forward strand.
GCACGGATGCGCAGCCGTTCGGCACAGGCCTCGCAGGATCGGACAAGCGCCGCCCGTCATGGAAGACATGGTGCACCGGCACCACATCACCTTGAGCCACAAAAGCTTTCATCCCCGGACACGTCCTGTGGAGAAACACGCCGCGAAACAGGGTCTGCGGGTATGATCGAACATACATTCGATCAGGGTTTC
>NZ_BAOQ01000012.1 GCF_000344155.1 Gordonia paraffinivorans NBRC 108238
TTAGACACCGACGTGACCGGTGCTCCCGGTCTTCGCGACCGGGTTCCATTGAGGCGCCTACGTGGCGCAGTCGCTCGACGGTGGCGTCTACTGGTGCTCCCGGTCTTCGCGACCGGGTTCCATTGAGGCAGATCGAACGTCCACTGAGAACCATCCGACCTGTACTTGTGCTCCCGGTCTTCGCGACCGGGTTCCATTGAGGCGCCGACGAACTGACCGAGTACATGACGGTGCCGATCGTGGACCGCGTGTTCCCGGTCTACACGACCGGGTTCCGTTGAGGCGAGCGATCCGAACTGGAAGTCCTGACGGCGGCCAGCGTGTTCCCAGTCTACGTGAGCGGATTCCGGCGAGGCCAGAAGTACGCATTTCGCAGGAGTTTCTGTGGGCGGTGTTAGGGCATCACCGTCGGCGCTCTGTCTCACCGCCCCAGGAACCCGCCCAGCATCCCGCCGACGCCGGCGTCGCCGCCTCCTCCGGTGCCTCCGATGAAGCCGCCCGGCGGCAGTTCCGACGGTTGGACGACGACGAAGCCCTGGCCGGAGAAGGCGAGGGTGAATCGTTCGCCCGTGCTGCGGCCGATCAGTGTGCCCAGGTTGAACGAGTCGTTGGTCTTGATCGAGGTGCGCAGGCTCGACGACCAGGCGACCGCGGCCTGCGGATCGGCGTAGGTCGCGGCATCGACGTTGAGGACCACGGGTGAGCCGTCGGTGGTGATCGCGATGCGCCCCCGGCCGGTGAAGACGCAGTTGAACATGCCGGCGTTGCCCAGCGCGCCGGCGCCCTGCACCCGCTTGACGTCGTAGGAGAGCGTCGGGTCGAAGGCGAGCACGTTGGCGCCGTTGATGGTGAGGCCGTCGGTGCCGTCGAGGTCGATGAGGTGGACCTCTGACGCGGCGTTGGCGAGGAACAGGTCGCCGCGGCCGCTGACCTTCATCAGCGGGACGCCCTCGCCGGTCATCGCCTGCCGCATCATCCGGCCGAATCCGCCGGAACCGAGGGCCTCGAACCGCAGATCGCCCTGGTAGGCGACCATCGAACCGGCGCGGGCCGTGATCTCGCCGTCGAGTCCGACGCGGCACATCTTGCTGCCCTGTTTCTGGATGCCGAGACCGTTGACCTCGGCGTGGTCGGGGGCGAAGAGGTCGGAGTGCATGTGGGCTCCCGCGGGTTGGGTGGTGACCGGAGGTCGGGGTTGGGTGACGTGTGGCCTGGGTGCCGGGTGATCCGGTGTGACCGGAGATGTCGGCGGTGGCGTTTGCACCTGAGGCACAACGGTGTTCGTGGGTGGCCAGGGTTGCGGATCGGTCATCCGAGGTGGTTCGTCGGGCGCGGCCGGCGGAGCCGGATCGTCCTCGACCTCGATCCCGAACGCGGTGACCAGGCCGACCAGTCCGGAGTCGTAGCCCTGCCCGACCGCCCGCACCTTCCAGATGTCGTTGCGGCGGTAGATCTCCATGCACACGACGGCGGCCTCGCTGGTGAGGTTGGTCGGTGTGAAGGTGAGTTCTTCGCCGCCGCCGGTCAGCGTCGCCGTGATCGCTCCCGCGGTGGCGAAGGTCGTCGGCCCGGTCCCGTCGAGGCTCGCCGCGACGACGACCGTGGTGATCTCGCGGGGGAGCGCCGCGGTGTCGACTGTGACCAGGTCGACTGACCCCTGCGAGCGGTAGGCGACACCTGGTCCGCTGGGCTGGTTGTAGAAGACGAGGTCGGCGTCGGAGCGGACCCGGCCGGCATCCGTGAGCAGGATCGCCGAGGTGTTGACCGGCGACGCCGAGCGCACCGACGCCGTCACGGCCGACGCCGGCAGCGGACGATTCTCTCCGGGTGACAGGGAAACCACGCCGACCATTGTGCCAAGCGGCCGGTGGACAGCAGGCCGGAGTGGTGCGTTGCCGGTGTGTCCGGGCTGAGCCCGCCGGATGTCGGAGCCGGGTCGCGTCGGTATCGGGCGGAAGGGTTTGTCAGAGGTCTCGTGTAGAACCGATGGCACAGGTTTTCCAGATGTCGATGCAGCCGACGACACCGCTTGTTCCATGACGCATTCCCGGTCTCTCCAAGCGTGAAAGTTGCCGCCATGCCCGACTCCTCCCCAGTCCTGCCTGATTCCCCGGTCCTGCTCGATTCCCCGGTCCTGTTTGATGCCGCGGCCGTGCTCGACGAGATCCTCCTCCGCCTCGTCGAGATCGCCCCTCCCGACGACGATCCCACCGGCGCGAGCACTCTCAGTCGGCTCGGGGTGCTCCGTCTGATCCACAACGCTGTCGGGCATCAGTTGGCCACTCACGCAGCGCGTCTCGAGTCCTTCGGGGTTGCGCGGAGAGCGGGTTCGACGACCAGGCAGCTGCTGATCGGAGTCGGGTTTCCGCCGGCGGTCGCAGCCCGGATAGTCCGGATCGCGAGCAGCCTGGGGAGGATCAGCAGGGTCGGCGCGCATTCCCGCGACGGTCGACTCGCCGGGGAGGTCGTCGACGCGATCGCACGCGGACTGGACACCATCGAGAAGCGTTCTCCCGCAGCGTTGTCCGACGATGACCGGCAGAAGGTCGAGGTCGAGTTGCTCGCGCAGGCCCTGTCGGGTGCCTCTCCGTCGGAGATCCGAGACCGCGCGGCGGCGATCGGCAACACCATCGCCGACGACGAAGGTGGCGTCCCTGCCTGCGACGACCGGTCCCTGGACTCGCTCTCATTCACCGTCACCGACGAATCCAGGGTCGACGTGCGGGTGAACGTCACCCAGTCCGTCGGCGAGAAGTTCATGGCGATGATCGACGAGCGTTCCGTTCCTCGCCCCGAGCCCGACGGTTCCCCCGACCCGCGTTCGGCCGAGCAACGGCGCGCGGACGCTCTCGAGGTGCTGCTGGATCAGGCCGCCGACGCTGCGGCCCGGGATGTCATCGGTGCACCGCGCTCACAGACGCTGCTGCTGATCCCCGCCGACGGCGGAGATCCCGCGAGGATGCCGTGGACCGGTTCGGTCACGCAGGCCACCGCCAGACGTCTGTCGTGTGACGGCACGATCACCGAGATCGTCATCGACGGCGAGACCGTGCCGTTGGAGATGGGCCGCGAGCGTAGGTTGTTTCCGCCGCATATCCGCAAAGCCGTCATCGTTCGGGATGAATGTTGCGTCGCATGCGGGGCGCCGCCTTCTCATACGCAGGTGCACCACATCGAGCACTGGACCGAGCACGAGGGCGAGACCAGCCTCGACAACGGATGCCTGCTGTGTCAGCGCTGTCACACCCGTGTCCACCACAACGGCTGGGACGTGGTCCTGGGCCACGACCGCCACCCGTGGCTGATCCCGCCCGCGGATGTCGATCCGATGCGGACCCCGAGGCCCGCCTACAACCGTCGGACCATGCGGCTCGACGGCGTCGCAGCATGACCTGATCTCTCATCCGAGGCCTCGCGGCAGGCTGGATCGGGTGACCGTCGGCCCATTTGTCGTGGACTTGAGAGTTCACCTGCGTTCATTGAGAACTTCACAGTGTGGAAGGTGTGGGGTGCGCCAATTCCGTTCCCGCTCAGCCACTGTCGGTAGGCGGCGACCCGTGTCATGGCCGGGCGTCAGGGAGGGCTGTGGGTGGGCGGGAACGGAAGCGGGTGCGCGAGGAAGCCGGGTTTTCGACGTCCGGTCATCCGAGGTTCCTCTGTCGCCGAAAAATGAGTGGCGCCCATGCGTTCTGTCCGCGCACCATGTTCTGCGACAACGAAAACCGTGGGCGACGCCTGGGCGGGAATGAGTGCGGTCGCTGATCGCCATCGTCGCTGGGCTGTTCGACGTTGGGTGACAGGAGAGGAATCGCGATGACCGCGGTGGTTCTGGGAATCGTGGGCGGCCTGGCGCTGCTCGCGACCGCGGCCCGAACGTTCGTGGTCGTCGCACGCGACGGCAAGCGCCGCGTGCCGTACCGGGCGGCGTACGACACCCGACATCCCGAACTCTGACCAGACACGAGTCGACGGGCAGACGAACGCCGCCGTGCGTGCCCGGGTGCGGGGTGGGCCGTGAGAAGTCGTCGGTCCAGGTAGTGCGGGTCCGCGCCGTCCGGGTCCGCGCCGGTGTCGTGGGGAGTGTCGGCTCCGATGCGCGCGGCAGCGGTTTGTCGGACCCTCGTGGTGTCATGGCCGCACCCTTCGAACAAAGGAGCGATCCATGTCAGACCACGCTGCCGCGATCCGAGGTCTGCCCCGGTGGCATCCCAATCCCGTCATCCGCTCGACCATCGACACCATCCGCCGCAACGGATGGCAGGTGACCTCCGTGGACGAAGGGGCATCAGACGCGATCCCGGGCGCGGACTGCGCCTATTCCTACACCGCAGGCCTGTCGCTGCACTCCATCCCGGAACTCGCGATCTACGGGCTCGACGCCACCACGGCACGACCCGTGCTGGACGAACTCGGAGACCTCCTCCATCGCGAGGACTGGCGTGAACTCGTCGCCACCGGTGTCGGTATCCGGCTCGGGTCGATCGACGTCCCGGTCCGGCTCATCGAGCAGGTCGACAAGGACGAGCTCGTCCTCACGAATCTGCTGTTCCCCGACTACCCGACCCTTCAGGTGGTCTGGCCCGATGACTTCGGCCGTTATCCCTGGGATGCCGACTACGTCCTGCTCCCGATGCATCAGCCGGTCAAGGGTTTCCCAGACCTCGCGACGCATGCGGGCAGGCCGGCGCACGTCATCACGACCGAATCCGGTCCGGACCGCTGCCGCCCTCGTCGGGGACGTCGCGCCGCCGGTCACTGAGCGGCCCAGCCGGTGGGGATCCGCTCGTCTCCGCCGGAGAGACGGCGGGTTCCTGCCCGCACTCGGTGCGGGTGGCGGGCATCCCTTCGGTCGGCGGCGAGCCGTGACGTTCTCCCGGCGGCGGCCGAAACCCCGTCCTCTGGAGGCGCCACCCGGCGGGATGACCACCACGTTCATCGTCGAATCACCGGTGGTGAGGCCCGCCCATTCGTTAGCGTGCCCTCATGTCCACGACGATCGTCGCCCTGACCTGCCTACCGGATGCCGGTGAGGTACTCGACACGTTGTCGAGTGCGAAGTTCCTCGACGTCTGCCGCCGGTCGGGAGCCGGCCGGGTGCAGGTGAACATCTCCGACGACCAGGTCGCCGGCGCGATGCGGATCAGCGAACTCGACCCGCCGATCGAGGCGGTGGTGACCCTGCATGGTGAACTGGGCGCGGAGGCACTCGACATCGGACCCGTCCTCGACGCGTTGGAGTCGGTGGCCACCGTGGTTGGTGCCTGGTCGGCCGCGCAGCGTGCGCCGCTCGATCCGGACCTGCCCGCCGACGGATCCCGCGTCGACGCCCTGGCGAACATCGCTTTCCTGCGCAGGCCTGCCGATCTGCCGCGCGAGGAGTGGCTGCGCCTCTGGCTCGACGAGCACACGACCGTCGCCATCGAGACCCAGGCGACCTTCGGCTACTTCCAGAACGTCGTCGAACAGGCCCTGACGCCGGATACCCCGCGGGTGGACGCGATCGTCGAGGAGCTGTTCCCGATGGCCGCGGTCACCGATTACCACACGTTCTACGGCAGCGGGGGAGACCAGGGCGAGCTCGAGCGTCGGATGAATCGGATGCTGATGAGCGTCGGGCGTTTCGGTGCCGATCGCAACCTCGACGTCGTGCCCACGTCGCGTCGCGACTTCGACCTCCGGTGAGGGTCCCAGCAGGGCCGATTTGGGTCTGAGCAGCAGATTCCCTACACTAGAGCGGTTGCCTGTGCACCTCAGGTGCCTGGGACACAACTGAATAGTCTCCGGTGCCGGCGAAAAGCCAAGGGCATCGGCGGCGAGAACCTTCAGAAACTATCCACTTCGTGGAAGGCCCACCGCAGGTCAGAGGATTCTTCCTCTGCTCAGCGCTGCATGGGAACCGCCACGAGAAAGGTTGACGGTCAACCATGACCATGACTGACCCGATCGCAGACTTCTTGACGCGTCTGCGTAACGCCAACTCGGCGTACCACGACGAGGTCACACTCCCGTCGTCGAAGATCAAGGTGAACATCGCCGAGATCCTCAAGCGCGAGGGCTACATCACCGACTACCGCGTCGAGGACGCGGAGGTCGGCAAGAACCTCGTCGTCACCCTGAAGTACGGCCCCAGCCGTGAGCGCTCCATCGCCGGACTGCGCCGCGTGTCGAAGCCGGGTCTCCGGGTTTATGCAAAGTCCACCAACCTGCCCAAGGTGCTGGGCGGCCTCGGCGTGGCCATCATCTCCACGTCGTCGGGCCTGCTCACCGATCGCCAGGCAGCCAACCAGGGCGTGGGCGGCGAAGTCCTCGCCTACGTCTGGTAGGGGAGGGAACACGACATGTCGCGTATCGGTAAGAACCCCATCGAGATCCCGGCCGGTGTCGACGTCACCGTCGACGGCCAGAACGTCAAGGTCAAGGGCCCCAAGGGTGAGCTGTCGCTCACCGTTTCCGAGCCCATCAAGGTGGCCAAGGAAGACAACACCATCGTCGTCACCCGTCCCGACGACGAGCGCCGCAGCCGCGCGCTGCACGGCCTGAGCCGCTCGCTGATCAACAACCTGGTCATCGGCGTCACGCAGGGCTACACCACGAAGATGGAGATCTTCGGTGTCGGCTACCGCGTCCAGGCGAAGGGCAAGGACCTCGAGTTCGCCCTCGGTTACAGCCATCCCGTGCCGATCGAGGCCCCCGAAGGCATCACCTTCGCCGTGGAGTCCCCGACCAAGTTCTCGGTCTCGGGTATCGACAAGCAGAAAGTCGGCCAGATCTCGGCGAACATCCGCCGCCTGCGTCGTCCGGACCCGTACAAGGGCAAGGGCATTCGCTACGAGGGTGAGCAGATCCGTCGCAAGGTCGGAAAGACGGGTAAGTAAGCCATGAGTGACACAGCTACCAAGACCAGCCGCAAGCCCCTCGGCAAGGACGTGTCGACGCGTCGTCGCAAGGCGACCGCCAACCGTCACTTCCGTCTCCGCAAGAAGGTCAACGGAACCCCGGCTCGTCCGCGTCTCGCGGTCAAGCGCAGTTCGCGCCACATCCACGTCCAGCTCATCGACGACCTGGCCGGCCACACCCTGGCCGCCGCCTCGTCGATCGAGGCCGACGTGCGTGCCGCTGGTGGCGACAAGACCGCTCAGGCCCGCAAGGTCGGTGAACTGATCGCGCAGCGCGCCAAGGCTGCCGGCATCGACACCGTCGTGTTCGACCGTGGTGGCAAGGACTACCACGGCCGTATCGCGGCGCTCGCCGACGCCGCCCGTGAGGGAGGCCTGAACTTCTGATGACCATCTTCACCAGCTACACCCATACGACCGGAGGGAACCTCTGATGCCCGGACGTCAGCGTGACGGCGGAAACGGACCCGCCGGCGACAACAACCAGAACAACGCAGGTGGCGGCAACGACCGTCGTGGTGGCCGCGACCGCCGCGACCGCGGTGGCCGCGACCAGGACCGCAACCAGCTCGAGCGCGTCGTAACCATCAACCGCGTCTCGAAGGTGGTCAAGGGTGGACGTCGTTTCTCGTTCACCGCTCTCGTGGTGGTCGGCGACGGCCAGGGCATGGTCGGTGTCGGCTACGGCAAGGCCAAGGAAGTCCCGGCCGCGATCCAGAAGGGCGTCGAAGAGGCTCGCAAGAACTTCTTCCGCGTGCCGCTCATCGGTGGCACCATCACCCACCCGGTTCAGGGTGAGGCCGCTGCCGGTGTCGTCATGCTCCGCCCGGCCAGCCCCGGTACCGGTGTGATCGCCGGTGGCGCGGTGCGTGCCGTGCTCGAGTGCGCAGGCGTCCGCGACGTCCTCGCCAAGAGCCTGGGCTCCGACAACGCCATCAACGTCGTCCACGCCACCGTGGCGGCACTGAAGATGCTGCAGCGCCCGGAAGAGGTCGCGGCCCGTCGTGGTCTGCCCCTCGAGGACGTTGCCCCGGCCGGTATGCTGCGCGCTCGCGCGGGACAGGGGGTCTGATCATGGCTCAGCTGAAGATCACTCAGGTCAAGGGCACCATCGGTACCAAGAAGAACCAGCGTGACAGCCTGCGGACCCTCGGACTGAAGGGCATCCGCCAGACCGTCACCCGCGAGGACACACCGATCAACCGCGGCCTCATCAACGCGGTTCGCCACCTCGTGACAGTCGAAGAGGTTTAAGCAATGACCATCAAACTCCACCACCTTCGCCCCGCTCCGGGCGCGAAGACCGACAAGACCCGCGTGGGTCGCGGTGAGGGGTCCAAGGGCAAGACCGCCGGTCGCGGTACCAAGGGCACCAAGGCACGCAAGAACGTGCCCGCCGGCTTCGAGGGCGGCCAGATGCCGATCCACATGCGGCTGCCGAAGCTCAAGGGCTTCACCAACCGCAACCGGGTCGAGTACCAGGTCGTCAACGTGGGCGACATCGAGCGTCTCTTCCCGCAGGGCGGCACCATCGGCGTCGACGAGCTCGTCGCCGCCGGTGCGGTCCGCAAGAACAAGCTGGTGAAGGTGCTCGGCGACGGCGAGCTGACCGTCAAGGTCGACATCACCGCCAACAAGTTCACCGCCTCCGCCAAGGAGAAGATCGCCGCTGCCGGTGGCAGCGTCACCGAGCTCTGACGGAGTGAAACAGCCGGTCGGGCGGCAGCACCGCTGCCGCCCGGCCGGGTTGTTTCGGCATCACTGTAGAGTTTCAGACGTTGTCTGCCGCACCCGCACGGGATCGCCGCATACCGAACACTGTCGATTGCCGAGCACACGGGGATCGGGTCGGGACCGACCCGAAACGTACGCCTCGCGTGGTCGTTTCTAGGAGGAGTTAGTGCTTTCCCCCCTCTTCGCGGCCATACGGACGCCGGACCTGAGGAAGAAGATCCTCTTCGTTCTCGGCATCATCATCCTGTATCGCCTCGGTGCGACCGTTCCGTCGCCCGGCGTGGACTACCAGGCCGTGCGGCAGTGTCTCGACGAGGTCTCTGCCGGTGAGTCGAGCTCCGTCTACTCGCTGATCAACCTGTTCTCCGGCGGCGCGCTGCTGCAGCTGTCGGTGTTCGCGATCGGCATCATGCCGTACATCACGGCGTCCATCATCGTCCAGCTGCTCACCGTGGTCATCCCCCGGTTCGAGCAGCTGCGCAAGGAAGGCCAGGCCGGCCAGGCCAAGATGACGCAGTACACGCGTTATCTCGCCGTGGCCCTGGCGCTCCTGCAGTCCACGGGCATCGTCGCCCTCGCCGACCGCGGCCAGCTCCTTCCCGCGTCGTGCTCGACCAGCGGCGAGGTCATCCACGACTCCAGCATCTTCGGTCTGGCGATCATCGTGCTCGTCATGACCGCCGGCGCCTCGCTCGTCATGTGGTTCGGCGAGCTCATCACCGAGCGCGGCATCGGCAACGGCATGTCGCTGCTGATCTTCGCCGGTATCGCCGCCCGCATCCCGGCCGAGGGTCGCACCATCCTCAACACCCGCGGCGGGCTCGTCTTCGCCCTCGTCTGCGTCGCCGCGCTGCTGATCGTCGCCGGCGTCGTCTTCATCGAGCAGGGCCAGCGTCGCATCCCGGTCCAGTACGCCAAGCGCATGGTCGGCCGCAAGATGTACGGCGGGTCGTCGACCTACCTGCCGCTGAAGGTCAACCAGGCCGGCGTCATCCCGGTGATCTTCGCGTCGTCGCTGCTCTATCTGCCCCAGTTGATCGTCGAGCTCACGCGTAACCCCGACGGCACGCAGTCGACGTGGCAGGACTACGTCACGAAGTACCTGACCGATCCCAGCAACGGGGTCTACATCGCGGTGTACTTCCTGATGATCATCTTCTTCACGTACTTCTACGTCGCGGTGACGTTCAATCCGGAGGAACGTGCCGACGAGATGAAGAAGTATGGTGGCTTCATCCCGGGCATCCGACCGGGCGCCCCGACCGCCGAATACCTCGGGTACGTGCTGAGCCGCATCACTCTTCCCGGCTCGATCTACCTCGGTATCATCGCGGTACTGCCGAACCTGTTCCTCGAGATCGGTAACAGCAGCAACATCCAGAACCTGCCATTTGGGGGCACGGCCGTGCTGATCATGGTCGGCGTGGGTCTGGACACGATGAAACAGATCAACAGTCAGTTGATGCAACGCAAGTACGAAGGATTCCTGAAGTGAGACTAGTTATTCTCGGGCCCCCCGGAGCAGGCAAAGGCACCCAGGCGGAGCTGCTGAGCGAAGCACTCGGCATCCCGCACATCTCCACCGGTGACCTCTTCCGCGCCAACATCTCTCAGGGCACCCCGATCGGCATCGAGGCCAAGAAGTACCTCGACGCCGGCAACCTGGTCCCGTCTGAGATCACCGTCGACATGGTGCGTGCGCGTGTCGGCGAGCCCGACGCCGCCAAGGGCTTCATCCTCGACGGCTTCCCGCGCTCGACCGAGCAGGCCGATGCGCTGAACGACATCCTCGCGAACCTCGACGCCTCGCTCGACGCGGTGCTCTCGTTCGTCGTCGACACCGACGTCGTGGTCGAGCGCATGCTCGCCCGCGGTCGGGCCGACGACACCGAAGAGGTCATCCGCAACCGCATGGACGTCTACACCAAGGAGACCGCGCCTCTCCTCGAGTACTACGGCGACCAGGTCAAGACCATCGACGCGGTGGGCGACATCCAGGATGTCCACCAGCGCGTGCTGAGCGCCCTCGGCGCAGCCTGATCCCGAAGACCAGCGTCCGCCGATGAGTTTTCGCAAGCGCAAGCGCGTCCCGTTCCGGTCCGCCGGTGAGCTGGACGCCATGGCCGCGGCGGGCGCGGTCGTGGGCAAGGCCCTCGTGGCCGTGCGCGACGCGTCGAAGCCGGGTGTGAGCACACTCGAACTCGACGAGGTCGCCGAGACCGTGATCCGGGAAGCCGGGGCCGTGCCCTCGTTCAAGGGCTACCACGGCTTCCCGGGATCGATCTGCAGCTCCGTCAACGACGTGGTCGTCCACGGAATCCCCTCCGCCGACGTCGTTCTCGCCGAGGGTGACCTGGTGTCCATCGACTGCGGCGCCATTCTCGACGGCTGGCACGGCGACTCGGCCTGGACCTTCGGGGTCGGAGAGCTGTCGCGGCCCGACGCCGAGCTCTCCGAGGCCACGCGCCTGTCGATGGAGGCCGGCATCGCCGCCATGATCGAGGGCAACCGTCTCACCGACATCTCGCACGCCATCGAGCTCGGCACCCGCGCGGCGGAGAAGAAGTTCGACCGTCACTTCGGCATCGTCGACGGCTACGGCGGCCACGGCATCGGCCGTGAGATGCACATGGATCCGTTCCTTCCCAACGAGGGCGCACCCGGCAAGGGGCCGTGGCTGGTGATCGGTTCGGTTCTCGCCATCGAGCCGATGCTGACCCTGGGCACCGAGGACACGACCGTCCTCGACGACGACTGGACCGTCGTCACCGACGACGGATCGCGCGCCGCCCACTGGGAACACACCGTCGCCGTCACCGCCGACGGCCCGCGAATCCTGACCCCGCGCCCGGAGTAGGCCCGGGGGCGCCCCGGTGAACCGGCCGGGCGCGGTCCCGCCTCGTCACATTCGTCTCCCGCACGGCGCTCTTCGCACCGATTGTCCGGCTCGGGCGGTGCAACGGCTCGGATCGTCGTACCGTTGATCATGCACTTCGACGTGTCGTGGTCCGCTGCTGCCCGGCGGTTGCCGTTCACCGCAGCACTCTTCGTCTCCCTGCTGGTCGTCGGTATCGTCACCGGCTCCCTGTGGAGCCGCGCCAACGACAAATCCTGGTACCACGAGGTGGCGTTCGGCCTGCCGGCATTGCGCGAGGGCAAGTGGTGGACGCCGATCAGCTCGGCCTTCGTCGAACCCGGGCCGTGGCTGTACGCCATCTCGCTCATCGTCGTCCTCGTCGGAATGGGTTGGGCCGAATGGCAACTCGGCACCGTGAAGGCGGTGCTCGTGGGTGTCGGCGGCCACCTGATCGCTTGTCTGCTCACCGCGGGCCTGCTCTGGCTGGCCTCCACCGAGCTGACCTCGTGGCGCTGGGCGGAAGAACTGTCCGAATCGCGCGCGACCGGGGTGGGAGCCCTGGTGGTGTCGGCGGTGGCGGTCGCCTCGGCGACCGTGCGCTCGCCCTGGCGACTACGCGTCCGGCTTCTCCTGGGGGCGATCGTCGCGATCACCTTCCTCTTCCAGGGCACGCTCGCATCCGTCGAATACGTTCTGGCCACGGCGATCATGCTGGTGGTGGGGGAGCGATACTTCGCCACCAACGAGCACGGTTACACCCCGCGGACCCGGCGGGAGGTGCGCCTGCTCGGTTGCGCCGCGCTGCTGGTGATCGCGGCGGCGAACCTGATGGTGTTCCTGTTCCCGAGCAGCGGCCCGCTCGGCCCGACCGACTCCGACGATAACTCGGTTTTCACCATGCTCATCGGTCTGGTCATCAATGTGGCCATCGCCGACCAGCTCCGTCGCGGCAAGCGGTGGGCGTGGTGGGTCGCTGTCGTCTTCGGCGTACTCAACGTCGTGCTCACCGTGCTTGCGGTGGTCCTGGTGGCGTTCACCGACGTCAGCACCGAGGGCGCGGTCACGCTCGGCACGACGCTGTTGTGGGCGCTGCTCCTCGCGATCCTCATCCCGGGGCGGTTCGCGTTCGCGGTGCCGTGGCGGGTCCGCAAGGTCGGGACACTGGGTTCCGACCCCGCCACCGACCCGGCGGATCGGGTCAAGCAGCTGCTGCGAGCACACGGCGGCGGGACGATGTCGTGGATGACGACCTGGCCGGGCAACTCCTACCAGTTCACCGATCAGGGCACCTCGGTCGTCGCCTATCAGCATCACGTGGGAACCCACCTGGCCCTCGCCGACCCGATCTGCGCACCCGAGCGCCTGCCCGCCGCGGTGGACGCGTTCATCGACCTTGCCGAATCCGCCGGGGCCACACCGTGTCTGTTCTCCATCGGCACCGCGACCTCGCAGGTCCTCGTCGACCGTGGCTGGCGCAGCGTGCAGATCGCCGAGGACACGATCGTCGACCTGCCCGGCCTGGAGTTCAAGGGCAAGCCGTGGCAGCACGTGCGGTCGGCGCTGAACAAGGCCGGCAAACAGGACATCTCGATGCGGATGGTCACCCTCGCGGACGAGTCCTTCGCGGTACGTACCCAGGTGCGCGCCATCTCCGAGGAGTGGGTGGGGGACAAGGGTCTTCCGGAGATGGGCTTCACCCTGGGAAGCGTCGAGGAGGCGATGGACCCGGAGGTGCGGGTCGCGCTGGCCGTCGACCCGGACGGCAATGTCCACGGCGTGCTGTCCTGGCTGCCGGTGTACGCGCCCGGCGGTGAGGTGGCGGGCTGGACGTTGGACATCATGCGTCGACGGACCGACGGATTCGGTCCCGTCGTCGAGTACCTCATCGCGTCGTCCGCGGTGGCGTTCAAAGACGAAGGTGCGCAATTCATCTCGCTGTCGGGGGCGCCGCTGGCACGCACCGGGGACTTCGACCCCGAGCCGCTGGACAAACTGCTCGACGCGCTCGGCGCCGCACTGGAGCCGTATTACGGGTTCCGGTCGCTGCACACGTTCAAGAAGAAGTTCAACCCTCGTTATGAGCCGGTGTTCCTGGCCTTCCGCGACGAGTCGGACCTGCCGCGGATCGGGCTGGCGATCTCACGCGCGTACCTGCCCGACGCCACCGCGGGCCAACTGCTCAAGCTCGCGGCGTCGGGCACGGAGTAGGTCGCGCCGCCGAATGTGCTGGGCATCGGCCGCCGAATGCGCCGGGTGGAGTTGCGTCGGGCCCGATGGGCCGGCCGAACGGGCCGGGCCGGACGGTTCGGGACCGGGCGACCGGGACCGACAGGGGCCTCACCCGGCGGTGATCGGCATCCGGATGCGATCGGGCCTGCTGTAGACGACCATCGACTCTCCGCGGGAGAACCCGATCAGCGTGATGCCGAGGTCTTCGGCGAGGTCGGCGGCCAGCGACGACGGCGCCGACACCGCGCTGAGCATCGGGATACCGGCCATCGCGGCCTTCTGCACCAGCTCGAAGCTCGCTCGGCCGGACACCTGCAGCACTGTCCCGCGCAGGGGGAGGCGATCGGCGAGGGCCGCCCAGCCGACGACCTTGTCGACGGCGTTGTGCCGGCCGACGTCCTCGCGGATCACGAGCGGCGTGCCGTCGGCGGCGAAGAGGCCCGCGGCGTGCAGGCCGCCGGTCTTGTCGAAGACGTTCTGCTCGGCGCGGAGCCGGTCCGGGAGATCGAGCAGGGTGTCGACGTCGACCATCAGCGGATCGGTCTCCGGCTCGTAGATCGACGCCGTGTGGACCGAGTCGATCGAGTCTTTGCCGCAGACCCCGCATGCGCTGGTCGTGGCGTTCCGGCGGACGAGAGCCGGTTCCGGCGGCGGCACGTGGGCGGCCAGGGAGACGTCGACGACGTTGTAGGTGTTGGCGCCGGTCGAATCGGTGCCGGCGCAGTAGCGGGCGGTCGTGTAGTCGGCGCCGCGGGTGATCACGCCCTCTGAGACCAGGTAGCCGGCGACCAGCTCGAAGTCGTTGCCGGGGGTGCGCATGGTGACCGCCAGTGGCTGCCCGCCGACCCGCATCTCCAGCGGCTCCTCGACGGCCAGGGTGTCGGCGCGCTGCGTGGTGTCCGCATCGCGGCGGATGCGGGTGACGCGGCGTCGAGCGGTGATTCGTCCCACGTCAGATGACCTTAGTCGTCGGTCCGTCTGCGGTCGTGATGAGAAAGTCCTCAGACGTCGAGGATCAAGGTCACCGGACCGTCGTTGACGAGCTCCACGTGCATGTGCGCGCCGAAGCGTCCGGTCGCCACGGTGGCCCCGGACGCGCGCAACGAGTCGACGACCGCTGCGACGAGCGGTTCGGCGACGGGCCCGGGCGCCGCGGCGTTCCAGGACGGCCGGCGGCCCTTGGCGGTGTTCGCGTACAGGGTGAACTGGCTGATGACGAGGATCGGTGCGTCGATGTCGGATGCGGCCCGCTCCGGTCCGCCGTCTCCGTCCAAGATCCGCAGGCGCCAGATCTTGTCGGCGAGTTTCGCCGCGTGTTCGGAGGTGTCGTCGTGGGTGACCCCGACGAGAGCGACGATCCCCTTTCCTCCGTCGCGGATGTCGAGTTCGCCGACGACCTCGCCGTCGACGGTCACGCGGGCTTGGCTGACTCGCTGGATGACGGCTCGCACCGATCCAGGATGCCAGGACGTTCGACTCGAACCGCCGACAGGTCGATCCGTGGCTCGGCCATCGGCAGATGTCCGGCATCGAGGCCGAGGACACCGGTACGGAGGAGATGATCGGCGTGGTGTTCGCACGCTGTCACCGACACGCCGCCAACCGAACGGTTACGCGCGTGCTGGTGGTACTCCGTAGGCGACAACGGGTTTCGGTCTTGTGATTCGTCCGGGGGAACTGCGCGTCACTTGATGTCGATGTCACCGTCGAAGTCGAAGGGCGTTGCGGCCGGGGCGCAGCCGGAGAACGAGCCGGTCGGTGCCGGTCCGTTCACGCCGACCTTGTCCTGCGTGCCCTTTCGGACGGTGATCTGTATGGCCAGTGCGTTCTTCAGGGCCGCGGGCACGAGGTCGGGGGTGGTCGCAGCGATCGGGTACACCAGGGACGCGACGTCTTTGCCTGCGTGGATGCAGGTGATCGGGCCCTTCACCGTGAAGGGCAGGGGGTAATCGTCGTCGCCTGCCAGAAGCGTGGCCTCGTAGGTGCCGGTGGTCTTGCCGTTCTCGTCGGTGGTGCCCTCGGCCTTGATCGCGAGGAGTTCGAGATCCGGGGCGATCTCGAGTTCGCCCTCGATGCTCAGTGACCTGGGCTCTGCCGCGTCGGCAGGCGCGGAGACACCCAGACCTGCGAATGCGGCCGCAGCCGCGAGTCCGATTGCCGTCAATGCGCGTGCACGGGTACCTGACATGACAACTCCTTCGATCGTTTCCCTGTCCACTCATCACCCCGCGGGACCACGGTGAAACCGGAATGCGGCGTCGATGAGGAGTTGTCACCCAGTCGTTGTCGGTCTGTGGCGTAGCGGCTTCGCGTACCCGGCAAGCCGGACGGCCCCCGGAACATCGTCTGCTGGATGGTCGCTCTCGGCCTTCGACGGCCCGTTCGACGCCTCAGTCGAGTGCGAAGGTGACGGTCACGGTGAACGTCAGTTCCTGCTCGCCGGGTTCGAGGGGGACCGGCGCCGCGGCGACGCCGCGATCGTAGGCGCCGGGGGAGGCGGGCTGCTCCTGGCCGCTGGTCGTCTCCTTGATGGTCAGCACCTTGCCCAGGGAGTCGCCGGCGAGCGAGGCGTACTGCGAGGCGCTGCTCCGGGCATCGTCGAAGGCCTCCTCTCGGGCCTGGTCTAGCAGCTCGGAGTTGTCGTCGATGGCAAACGACACGTTGCTGATGCGGGTGGCGTCCCCGCCGGCGGTGGCTGCCGCCGCCAGGACCTGCGAGGCCTTGGAGATGTCGCGGATGGTGATGCGCACGGAGTTGGTGGCGACGTAGCCGCTGATCTGACTGCTTCCGCCCGGGGCGGGGCTGGAGTGCTGCGGGCTCACCGATACCTGTCGGGTGGCGATGTCCTTGCGCTCCACGCCCGCGGCGACGACCGCGTCGGTGACGGCCGTGACCTTGGCGCTCGTCTCGTTCAGGGCGGTGGTCACGTCGCGCGCTGTGGACTCCACGCCGATGTCGGCGCGCAGTGTGTCGGGGACGCCGCTGACCTGGCCGGTGCCGACCACGGTGACCGACCGCTGCTCGTCGACCGGTTCGTCGCTGCCGCACGCGGAGAGCACGAGGGCGATCGCGGAGAGGGCGGCGACGAGCCCGAGGCGCCGTCGCGCCGGGCGCGGGCGAACGTCGGCGCGCGTGCTCATCGGTCCGTCGGTTCGCGCATCACGAGCGCCAGCAGCCAGCTGACGACCGACACGACGATCGCGCCGAAGATCGCCGACCACCAGAAGCTCTCGACCTCCAGGCCCCAGTGGGTGGTGTTGCGGGTGATCCACGCGGTGAGCTCCAGCATCAGCGCGTTGATGACGATGTGCACCAGGCCCAGCGTGAGGATGTAGAAAGGGATGGAGATGAACTGGACGATGGGCTTCACGAAGGCGTTCACCAGGCCGAAGACCACCGCGACCACCAGCGCGATCCCGATCTTCTCGGCGGTGTTGGAGCCGCCGACGAAGTCGATCCCGGGGACGATCAGCGTTGCCACCCACAACGCCACCGCGGCACTCGCGGTGCGGACCAGAAATGCCACCATGTGACCAGTCTGCCAGCGCGGGCGAGCCCTGAGAGTGTTTGCCGCGGACAACGGCCCGGGATTCGCGGCCTCGGACCACGACGCCCGCGGGGGTGTGTGAAGGGCTCCGAGCTGCAGGGATTTGGCCTGGCCTGCGGGTTCGCGTAACATAGATCGTCGGTGCGCATCGCGTGCGGGTTTCGGCGTGTCGCCACGCAGGTCCCTAACGCACGCACCGTGTGCCGGTCCTCGCCGGACCGGTGCACACACGATAACGGACAAACACGGATTCAACCGGGTCAATGCCGCCACACCAACCGGGTGTCGCGGACACGACCAGGATCGCGGAGGACATGGCGAAGAAAGACGGGGCCATCGAGGTCGAGGGTCGAGTGATCGAACCCCTGCCCAATGCGATGTTTCGCATTGAGCTGGAGAACGGACACAAGGTTCTCGCCCACATCAGCGGCAAGATGCGGCAGCACTACATCCGCATCCTGCCCGAGGACCGGGTCGTCGTGGAACTCTCGCCCTACGACCTCGGTCGTGGGCGGATCGTGTACCGCTACAAGTGAGACTTTCCCGGCCTTGCCGGGACAAGACTTCCCGGACGTCCGTCTGGGAGGAGAACGACACCCACGTGCCGTGTACAGGCGTGCGCGAGGGCGAGCCGATCAGGAGATGTTGACGTGAAGGTTCAGCCGAGCGTCAAGCCGATCTGCGAGAAGTGCAAGGTGATCCGCCGCAACGGCCGGGTCATGGTGATCTGCGAGAACCTGCGTCACAAGCAGCGTCAGGGCTGATCACGCACCCATCCGGGTCGCTTGAATCACAGACAACTGAATAGTTGGAGAAGACCTCCCAGCACCAGCGGTGACAGACGCGTCGCCGCCTACCTCCGGATCAGAGGCCGGAGCCCGCGAGGTGCGGACACACGGTTCGCACGCAACTCGGGGGACGGACTGGGAGCAGACCTCTGAGAACCGAAAAGGAAACGCCACATGGCACGTGTTGCTGGTGTGGATCTTCCCCGCGAGAAGCGGCTGGAGATCGCACTGACCTACATCTACGGAGTTGGACGCACCACCTCCAAGCAGATCCTCGAGGCGACGGGCCTGAGCCCCGACCTTCGCGCGAAGGATCTGACCGACGCAGACGTCTCGAAGCTGCGTGAGTACATCGAATCCTCGGTGAAGGTCGAGGGTGACCTGCGGCGCGAGGTGCAGGCCGACATTCGTCGCAAGATCGAGATCGGTTGCTACCAGGGTCTGCGCCACCGTCGTGGCCTGCCCGTCCGTGGACAGCGCACCAAGACCAATGCCCGCACTCGTAAGGGCCCGAAGAAGACCATCGCCGGGAAGAAGAAGTAATGCCTCCGAAGTCACGTAGCGCAGGCCCGAAGAAGGGCACCCGCCGTCGCGATAAGAAGAACGTCCCGCACGGCCACGCACACATCAAGTCGACGTTCAACAACACCATCGTGTCGATCAGCGACCCCAACGGAAATGTCATCTCCTGGGCGTCGTCCGGCCACGTCGGTTTCAAGGGCTCGCGCAAGAGCACCCCGTTCGCGGCTCAGCTCGCGGCCGAGAACGCTGCCCGCAAGGCCCAGGAGCACGGCGTCAAGAAGGTCGACGTGTTCGTCAAGGGACCGGGCTCGGGTCGTGAGACCGCGATCCGCTCCCTGCAGGCAGCCGGCCTCGAGGTCGGCACCATCTCCGATGTCACCCCGCAGCCGCACAACGGTTGCCGTCCGCCCAAGCGGCGTCGGGTCTAGCGGGAAAGGGAGGAACAGAGAAACATGGCTCGTTATACCGGCCCCGCAACCAAGAAGTCTCGTCGTCTTCGCGTCGATCTGATCGGCGGAGACGCAGCGTTCGAGCGTCGCCCCTACCCGCCCGGCCAGCACGGCCGCTCGCGGATCAAGGAGAGCGAGTACCTGCTCCAGCTGCAGGAGAAGCAGAAGGCCCGTTTCACCTACGGCGTGCTCGAGAAGCAGTTCCGCCGCTACTACGAAGAGGCCAACCGTCGTTCCGGCAAGACCGGCGACGAGCTGCTGAAGATCCTCGAGACCCGTCTCGACAACGTCGTGTACCGCGCGGGCATCGCCCGGACCCGTCGTCAGGCCCGCCAGCTGGTAAGCCACGGCCACTTCACCGTCAACGGCGTGAAGGTCGACGTCCCCAGCTACCGCGTCAGCCAGTACGACATCATCGACGTCCGCCCGAAGTCGCTGCAGACCGTCCCGTTCCAGATCGCCAAGGAGCTCATCGGCGATCGTCCGGTCCCGGGCTGGCTGCAGGTCGTGCCGTCGACCCTGCGCATCCTCGTGCACAACGTGCCCGAGCGTGCCCAGATCGAGGTCCCGCTGCAGGAACAGCTCATCGTCGAGTTCTACTCGAAGTAGTCATTCGCGTCACGACACCGCCCGTCAGCCACCTGGCTGTTCGGTTCACCCTCGAGGCCGTCATATAGCGGTCGGCCAAAGGAGAGAAACAAGAAATGCTCATCTCACAGCGACCCACCCTCACCGAGGAAGTCATCGCCGAGAACCGCTCGAAGTTCGTCATCGAGCCGCTCGAGCCGGGCTTCGGCTACACCCTCGGTAACTCGCTGCGTCGTACCCTGCTCAGCTCGATCCCGGGTGCTGCGATCACCAGCATCCGGATCGACGGTGTCCTCCACGAGTTCACCACCGTCCCCGGGGTCAAGGAAGACGTCACCGACATCATCCTGAACCTCAAGGGCCTGGTCGTCAGCTCTGACGAGGACGAGCCGGTCACCATGTACGTGCGCAAGCAGGGTCCGGGCACCGTCACCGGCGCCGACATCGTGCCCCCGGCCGGTGTCACCGTGCACAACCCCGACTTGCACATCGCCACCCTGAACGACAAGGGCAAGCTCGAGATCGAGCTCGTCGTCGAGCGGGGCCGCGGCTACGTGCCGGCCGTGCAGAACAAGGCGTCGGGTGCCGAGATCGGCCGTATCCCGGTCGACTCGATCTACTCGCCGGTGCTCAAGGTGACGTACAAGGTCGAGGCCACCCGTGTCGAGCAGCGCACCGACTTCGATCGGCTCGTTCTCGACGTGGAGACCAAGAACTCGATCAGCCCGCGCGACGCGCTCGCGTCGGCCGGCAAGACCCTGGTCGAGCTGTTCGGGCTCGCCCGGGAGCTCAACGTCGAGGCCGAGGGCATCGAGATCGGACCGTCTCCGGCGGAGGCTGACCACATCGCGTCGTTCAGCCTGCCGATCGAGGATCTCGAGCTGACCGTCCGTTCGTACAACTGCCTCAAGCGCGAGGGTGTTCACACCGTCGGCGAGCTGGTTGCGCGCACGGAGTCGGATCTGCTCGACATCCGCAACTTCGGCCAGAAGTCGATCGACGAGGTGAAGGTCAAGCTGCACGCGCTCGGTCTGTCGCTCAAGGACAGCCCGGCCAGCTTCGATCCGTCGCAGGTCGCCGGCTACGACCCCGCCACCGGTACGTGGTCGGAAGAGGCGTCGTTCGACGCCGATTCCGGTGAGGATTTCGCCGAAACCGAACAGCTGTAGTCGCTCGTCGCGGCAGCTGTCACGCTCGCCCAAACCCTGACTTCCGTATCGAGTGATCGGGAGTCCTCCTAGGAGAAGACAATGCCCAAGCCCACCAAGGGTGCCCGCCTCGGCGGGTCGGCCAGCCACCAGAAAGCGATGCTGGCGAACCTCGCCACCTCGCTCTTCGAGCACGGCCGCATCACCACCACCGAAGCGAAGGCCAAGCGCCTGCGCCCGTACGCGGAGAAGCTCATCACCCACGCCAAGGCCGGCAAGCTGGCCAACCGTCGTGAGGTCATGAAGGTCATCCGCGACAAGGACGTCGTGCACACGCTGTTCGACGAGATCGGCCCGTTCTTCGCCGATCGCAACGGTGGTTACACCCGCATCATCAAGACCCTGCCGCGCAAGGGCGACAACGCCCCGATGGCAGTGATCGAGCTGGTGCGTGAGTCCACCGCGTCGAGCGAGGCCACCCGCGCCACCCGCGTCGCCGCTTCCAAGAAGGCCGCCGCCGGAAGCGAAGCGAGCGGGGCCGATGTGACCGACGAGCAGAACGTCGTCGAGGCTGTCGAGGCCGAGGCCACCGAGGCCGAGGTCGAGAACGCCGACGCCGTCGCCGAGGCAGTCGACGACGAGTCGACCGCCGCCACCGCCCTCGAGGCGGAGGAGGCGACCGCAGACGACGCTTCGTCCGACGACGAGAAGTAGTCGACTGAGTCGCGAACAACGTAACGAACCCGTCGGCCCGGATTCCGGTGCCGGCGGGTTCGTTCGTCTCCGCTTCGACCTCGGATACGACGGCACCGACTTCGCCGGCTGGGCGCGGCAGGTCGGACAGCGCAGCGTGTGCGAGGAACTCGAGAACCGCCTGTCGACGATCCTGCGCGTCCCGGTCCGCCTGACGGTGGCCGGACGGACCGACGCCGGGGTCCATGCGACGGGCCAGGTCGCCCACGCCGACGTGCCGGAATCGGCGTTGCAGACCCGGTCGATCGCCGGCGACCCTTCGACGCTCGTCGGCCGACTGGCGAAGATGTGCCCGGACGACATCCGGGTGAAGTCCGTCCGCATCGTGCCGGACGACTTCGATGCGCGCTTCTCCGCGCTACGACGCCATTACCGCTACCGGCTCGACGACCGGAAGTGGGGACCGGAGCCCATCGTGGCCCGGACCACAGCGTCGTGGCGACGTCCGCTCGACGTCGACGCGATGAACGAGGCGTCGGCACAGTTGCTGGGCCTCAACGACTTCGCGGCCTTCTGCCGGCGCCGCGAGGGGGCCACGACGATCCGCGATCTGCAGCGCTTCGCGTGGACGCGTGACGACGACGGCGTCCTGGTCGGAGAGGTGAGCGCCGACGCGTTCTGCTGGTCGATGGTGCGTTCGCTCGTGGGCGCCGTGGCCACCGTCGGTGACGGCCGGCGCGATGTCGAATGGTGCCGTGGACTGCTGCAGGAGAAGGAGCGCAGCCCGCAGGTGCCCGTCGCCGAGGCCCGGGGCCTGTGCCTGGTCGGCGTCGACTATCCCTCCGACGACGAGCTTGCCGCACGCAACGCGGTGACCCGCGACGTGCGCGGGTCGACCGGTTGCTGCGGCGGCTGAGTCGCCCCGTCGTGCGCTCTGGTCGTTCTCTCTGACAGAAGATTCGTCGGCTCAGGCGGTGGCGGCCAACGTGCGTGCGTAGTTCACCCGACCCGTGACGTCGTTCATGGTCATCGGGGAATGTGCCGGGATGTTGGCCACGTGCATGAAGCCGTTCGGCCCGCGGACCACGACCTGGATGTGGCCGGTGGTGGTGCGTTCCTTCATGAGCAGGAACAGCAGGCTGAGGAAGCAGACCAGGAAGAACCCCACCAGGGCGAGGACGAGCCCGGTCTGCGACATGCGCTCGGTGGTCACGGACATGTCGTTGACCGCCCACTGGGTACCGGCGATGGGGCAGGTGCCCGAGGGCGTGATGACGAAGTTCTGGGTGCAAGTGATGTCACCGATGACCACGAGCGGCTGCTCGGGGACCGGTGCGCCGCCGGGGTGGTGGGCCTGCGGGAACTGCCCGGGATTCGGCTGCCCGGCAGCAAATCCCGGCACGGCGAAACCCGGACTCGAGTCGTAATCGGATGCGTGCGGCGGGAACGGCGTGGTTCCGTCCTGCCCTTCCCCCGGATAGGTCATGGACCATATCGTGGCACACGCCACCGACCAACGCGCTTCGACATCAGGTGGCGTTGCGCTCCTCGTCGAACGCCTCGCGCGTCATCTCGACGGTTTCCGCGTCACCGGTGAACTGCTCGGGATGCGCGCCCTCGGAGAGCAGTTGCCGCCACACCAGCGGATCGAACTCGAGCGGCTGGTGTCGAGAGATGAAGTCGATGACCACGCGGCAGAACCGCTCGGGGTCGTCGTGGAACGGGAAGTGCCCGGAGCCGGTGAAGGTCTCGAGTTCCGAATGCGGGATCGCGGTGTGGGCGATCTCGGCGTGCTGGTAGGGGATGACGATGTCCTCATCGCCCCAGACGAGGAGCACAGGGAGATACGCCGTCAGGTAACAACGGTCGAGCATCGTCACACACTGGCCGCGCCAGTCGATCACCGCACGCAGGGTGCGGAGGAACGCGGCGAACGCGGTGGGGTCGGCCAAACCACCCAGGACGCGCATGAGGTCCTCGTGATCGGCGAGGAGGCGCTTCGGGGTCAGCGGCGCCGGGACCAGCGGCGGCGTCGGGGCCGAGGCGAGGATCTTTGCCGCGGTCTTCAGACCGGGGAGCACGCCCGGCACCCGGAGCGCCGATAACGCCTGGTTGACGAGAGGCAGCGAGATCAGCCGCAGGCCGGGGTTGACGTCGCGCGTGACGCCGCCCGCTGCCACGAGGACGAGCCGCTCGACGAAGCGGGGGAACTGGTAGCAGAACTGCATGGCCACGCCGCCGCCCAGGGAATGCCCCACGACGGTGACCTTGGGGTGGCCGAGGACGACGAGCAGGTCACGCATGCCGTTGGCGAACGCCGGCACCGAATAGTCCGCGCGCGGCTTGTCCGACTCGCCGTGACCGAGCAGGTCAGGGGCGATGACGGTGTAGTGCTGAGCGAGGATCGGGATGACCTCGTCCCAGGTCGAGGAGTTGTCGCCGATGCCGTGGATGAGCAGCAGTGCCGGGCCGCTTCCCGCGATGCGAAAGGCGCGGCGGTAGCCGTGGATCATGCGGTACTCGACGCGCACGTCCGTGTCTGAGACCGGGCGCAATCCCGGGTTCTTCGTCGGAGCGGGGGCCTGGGACGGCACTGCGCTTCCCCCTTTGTTCAGATGAACGGCATTTCAGGTCAAGGTGAAGTAAACCCCATGTCCAGGGACTTCGCCTGTTGGCCGGTGATGCCATTGTCGGACTCGGCGGCCGGGAACGGAAATCGAGGTGCCGCCGGCATCGTCGACGAGCGGGCCCTGAGCGGGCGATCCCCCTCAGGCGTTCGCACGCGGCGGCGACGCCCGGAAACGACTGGCCGACCCCGGACCACGCGGCCATCCGGGCAGCGTCGACAGTGACCCGGACGAGTTCACCAGGACGGGATCGCACATCGATCCCGTCTGCGGCGGACCCCCGGGTCGACTACCGGACCTCGGGCCGGGGCCCCGGGCCGGAAGGCGAACCGCAGAACGAGATTGTGGCGCAACCACCGAACATCGTCGCGGCAGTGAGCGCCACCCCGGAAACCGAGACGACGCGGCCCCCGGGGCGACGAGACCCGAGGGCCCGGTCCGGGCTTCTTCACTGTCGGCCGAAGTACGGCTCTTCGCGCGGGAGCGTGGTGCCGGAGAAGTCGTCGGCGATGGTTGCCGCGAGTTCGACGAAGGCGCGGCGCGCGGACTTCGACATCAGGTCCAGGTCCACGTCGGCGCCCTCGGCGAGATGGTCGTCGAACGGGATCTTGTGCACCGCCCGGCACCTCGTCAGGAAATGCTGGGCGAGTTGATCGGTGTCGATGGTCGACGAGCCGGGTCGCGACGAGCTCAGAACCACCACGGCCCGCGAGACCAGGTGTCCGAAGCCGTGGGCCTCGAGCCAGTCGAGGGTTGCGCCGGCGCTGCGGGCGCCGTCGAGAGCCGGGGAGCTGACCAGAATGATCGTGTTGGCCAGCGCGAGCACGCCGTTCATCGCCGAGTGGCTCAGTCCGGTTCCGCAGTCGGTGATGATGATGTTGTAGAAGCGCTGGAGGATGGCGATGACCCCGCGGTATTCCTCCTCGTTGAACGCCTCGGCCATCGCCGGATCGCGTTCGGAGGCCAGCACCTCGAGGCGGCTCGGGGCCTGGGAGGTGTGGGCTCGCACATCGGAGTAGCGGTAGACGTTCTGGTCGGCGAGCAGGTCGCGGACCGTCGAGCGGGTCTGCTGCGGGATGCGCTGCGCGAGGGTTCCGAGGTCGGGGTTGGCATCGACGGCGATGACGCGGTCGCCCCGCAGCGACGCGAAGGTCGAACCGAGTCCGACGGTGGTGGTCGTCTTCCCGACGCCACCCTTGAGCGAGAGCACCGCGATCCGGTAGTCGCCGCGCACCGGACGGTTCACCCGTTCCAGCAGTTGCTGATAGGCGATGTCGCTCTGCGATTCACCGGGGTTGATGGCGCCGGCCGACAGCGTGTGGACCGCTCGACGCCAGCCGCGGCTGGGCGCGCGCCGTGCTTTGCGGATGAGGGCGACCTCGTCGAGCGACGGCCCGGCCTGAGGTCCGGGGCCCGGCATCTGTTGACCCGGGTACGCGGGCGTCGGCCCGGCGGGTGAAAAGGGCGCCGACGGCCCCTGCACAGGTGGGACGGGAGGCCCGGACACCGGCTGCGATGCCCCGTTCTGGAACTCGGGGACCGGATGCGCTCGAGCCGGACCGTGCGGCGGGAACGGCGGCGGTCCGGGCTGGGGCGCACCCGCCTGGATCTGGTCGGGGTGGGGTCCGCCGGGCCCGGGCGGCGGTGGGAACGGGCCGGGGACCGAAGGTGGCCGGGCGCCGGGGTGCTCGGCCGGGAAACCGGGTGCCCCGGCCATCGGCTCGCCACCCGGTTGGGGCCGGGGCCCCTCACCCGGGGCACCGAGGTGCTGGTCCGGGCGTGGGGCGGCGCCGGTGTCGGACGGAGCCGGACCGCCGGTGAACCAGGCCGGCAGATCGTCGTCTGCGCTCCTGACGTCGGTGGGTGCCTGCGCCGGCGGCGGTGTCCGGTGGACGGCGGGACCCGGTTGTGCGGGTGGCGTGCCCGGGTCGGACGTGGCCTGCGGAGGCGGGAACTGCAGCCAGGGCGGCGGCGCGGGAGCGTCGGGGGCAGCGCCGTTCGGCGTCGTCGGGTTCTCGTGCGTCATCACCGGTTCCTCTGGTCGTGCTGCCGGGGCCGACCCGATCGACCGTGTTCCTCGATCATGATCCGCGAACTGCGAGATCACCGGCAGCTTGCGACGACCCAGGGGATCGATCGGCGGCGCAACGACAGTCGCGCACCTCGCCAACTCCGGCAGCGTCTGCGGGAGTCTACCGAAGGGTGGGGAAGGGTTCCGGACGAGATCTCACACCCCGTCTCGCCGGTCGACGATCGACATCCGGGGGTCGGCCGTGTGGTCGCGTCCACCGCCGTGTGGCAGGATCGGGCATCCGAACCCCAGGTACGAGGCGGGGCGGAGCCAAAGGCGTGACCAGGTCACGACGAGGCATCCGGTGCCCGGGGACGCCATTCCATCGAACGGGGAAATTTCGATGGAACCGGGAGGGGCCCTGTCTGCGTCTAATTCGGCGTGAAGGGGGGTTCGGCTTCGATGAGCTACACCGACGACGCATCAACGCACCGCGACGATGCGCACGACGGCGACGATCCATGGACGCCGCTACGGCAGTACTCGCAGGCGCGGTCGCGGTCCGGCGCGCTCGCCGTCCAGACCACGGCACAAGGGCTGCCGGTGGCGATTCGCATCGACTCCACCGAACTCGAGAAGCATCCCGATCTCCTTGCCGCCGACATCCTGCGACTGTGCAGGCAGGCGGCGATGTCGGCGGGAATCCGCTTGCGCGAGAACCTCTTGGCATCCGGAATCGACCGTGACCTCCTCGCGACGATGAAGTTGCCGCATCCCGATGACCTCGCCGCCGAGGAAGAGCGAGCCGACGCGGAAGACGACGCGACGACGTCGTGGTTGCGCCGATGAGCTGGGCGATGGACGAACTCGAGGCCCGCGCACAGCGCCAGCTCGACGGACTGCGCGACTTCGAGGAGAAGCTGAGGGCCATTTCGGTGCGCGCCACGTCGTCGGACGGGCTGGTGACCGCCGAGGTGGACGCCAAGGGTGCGCTGGTGGACCTCCGACTCGAACACGGGGCCAATGAACTCGGCGCGGGCCGGCTCGCCGACCAGATCGTGACGACGGCCGCCCTCGCCGCGCAAAAGGCCTACGCGAAGGTCGCCGCCGTGACCGAAGAATTCAACGAGTCGTTCGGGGACCTGCTCGCCGCACGGCCGGCAGGGGACTGACATGAATCGACTCGACGTCGTCAGCGCGACGGGATCCGACCGCAGGAGGGGGTTGTGATGGATCAGGTGAAGGTCACACCGGAGGCACTCGAGGGGTTCGCCGCCGCCAATGCCGCAGTGGCGACCGCGATCGGGACGGCAGGGTCGATCGACGCAGCGGCCAACACCGCGGCCATGGTCCCGGTGTTCGGACTGATCGGCCAGGAGTTCCTCGCCGCCTTCATCGTCGCCCAGGCAAACCACCTGATGTCGGTGGGACAGTTGGCGGCCGTGCACGCCGCCACCGCGGCGACGACGTCGCAGAGCCTGGTCGCCTACGAAGACGCCGACGCCACCGGTGCCGCGGGCGTGCGCTCGGCGCTGTGACCCCGCCCGTACCCCCGCCCGGCCCGGTGCCCGGCGTTCCCGATGTGCCCGCACTGACACACATGACAGTGCAGGAGATGATCGAGGCCACCCCTCTCGGGCCGATCCTGGATCGAACAGTGACCGATGTCCTTGCCGGACTTGGTCTTCCGCCCCTGCCGGTGCTGCCCCCGATCCCGCCGATGCCCGGCCTGCCGCCGATCGAGCTGCCGAACCTCGACGTGTTCATCAAGCCCATGACCGACCTGCTCGGCGGTTTCGGCACCGGTGACCTCAGCGGCGCGGGCTTCGATCCGACGATCATCTTCGACAGTCTCACCAAGGTGCTCGAGACGACGATGTCGATGTCGCAGGGGGCGCTCAAGCTCGCCGATCAGCTGTGGGTCGGTGAAGCGGCGACCAGCGCGACGGTCAAGACCACGGAGGCGGGGGCCAACAGCACCGCACTGGCGGCGCAGGGTTCCGGGATCTCCATGGACACCAAGACCGCGGCCGCGATCGTCGCCAAGGGACTCGCCCTGGTGCAGGGGATCATCGCGAAGACGATCGCCGAGATCGGGCTGGCTGTCCCGTTCCTGGCGACACCCGGGTTCGCGGGCGCACTGGTCGCCATGTCCACCGCGGCCTCGACCGGCCTGTCCGAGTCGCTCGCCGTCGTCGCGATGACCCGTGCCGAACTACTCGCGCCCACGACGGCGATGACCGTCAACGGCGCCCCCGTCGCCGTGACGGGTGCGCCCGCCGGTGTCGCCGGTCAGTCTCCGTTCGCGCTGGCGAGCACGGTTCTCGACACCATCTCGCCGGTGGTGGGCACCGCGATGGAACTGCCGAGCTCGCTGATGCAACCGATCAGCAAGATGCTCAACGTCGACGCCAGCGCCAGCGACCCGGTGGTCACCGGTGCAGGCGGCGCGCCGCTCACCGCTGCTTCGGCGACGAAGGCAAAGGGCGGCGGCCGTGGCGGAGGTGGCGGCGTCGGGGGAGGCGGCGGCATCGGCGGTGTCATGGCCCCGCTGGGCGCCTCGCGGCCCACGGTGCCGACCGGCATCTCCGTGACCGAACCCGTGGCGGGTGCCGCGACCGCGCGACCTGCCGCGATGACCCCCGCGGCGATGCCGATGGGCGGCGCGCCGATCGGTGCCGCCGGGGCGGGCGCTCGAGGTGCCGGCGCAGGGGAGGGACAGCATTCCGTGCCCGACTATCTCGTCACCGAGGACAACGGACGCGCCGTGGTCGGAGATGTGCACGAGATGGCGCCCGCGGTGATCGGACACGTCGAACCGGAAGTAGACAAGCCGGACCCCTACGTCCAGCTGCGACTGGGGACCCCGCCCACCACGAACCGAATCGAGGAAGTATGAGCGACAACCATATCCGCGTCGAACCCGCCGAACTCGTGACGGCGGCGGCGGATCTCGACAAGATCGCGGATCGGCTCGAGTCGACCCTGGTCGGCACGCGCGACGCCCTGTCCGTCCCGGCCCAGGGGCGCGACGAGGTGTCCCTCGCAGCCGCTGCGAGCTTCACGACCGTGGCCGAGAAGTTCGGCCAGGACACCGCATCCGGCGTCCTGGAGATGCGCAAGATCGCGGCGACGCTGCGCGCCCAGGCCGCCGGACTGATGGACGGCGACGCCGAAGCGTCGGCCGCACTAAGGGTCTGACCCGAACGTTTCTCTCCCGCTCCGTCTCTCGCCCGTTCACCACTGATCCGCCCGGAAGGAGGACCCATGACGACCACACAGCCACCCGGCGCCGGATTCACCGGTGTCAACTGGGAGCTGCGCACCAGCGAGCAACTGGCCACCGATCTGGGCGCCGGGCCGGGACCGGCGCCGCTGGCCGAGGCGGGCCTGGCGTGGGCGAAGCTGGCCGCCGAGATCGGCGAGGCCGGAGTCGACTACGCCGCGGTGCTGGCGAGGCTGGGACTCAATTGGCAGTCCGCCCACGCCGACTCGGTCTTCGAGCGGCTCACGCACCTCGCCCCGTGGTTCGCCGAGACCGCCTCCGAAGCGGCCCGGAACGCCGCGCGCGCCGAGGCGCAAGCGGCGGCGGCGACGGTGGCACGCCTCGCCATGCCCGATCTCGCGGAGGTCGGCATCGTCGAGACGTTGCGCGAGATCGCCACCACCGCAACGGCTGTCGCGCCGGTCATGGCGGGTGCGGCGGCCGAGGCGGAGCGTGCCATGGTCCGGCAACGCATGCGCGCAGCCCGCGTCATGCAGTCGTACGAGACCGCCAGCGAGCCGGTGGGCAAACCGTGGCCGTCGTCGCGCCGGGCTCCCGACCTTGTGTCCGGGCAGGCGCTCGCAGCAGAGAAGGAGGCGGCGGATCGTTCCGCGTCGACGTCGACGCCGACGCCGGTCACCGCGTCCGCGCCTGCCGTCCCGCCGATGCTCGGCGGCGTTCCCGGGCCGGTGTCCGCACCGCCCACGGAGAAGATCCGCGTCGCCCCGGTCATGGCCTCCGGAATGCCGCAGGCTTCGGCGTCGGCCGCCGCATCCGCCGGCAACGCGCCGGCGGGTCCGGGCGTCCCGCAGCCCATCGCGCCCGGTGTCGGCGGGGCCGCGGGTGACCGGTCGGCCTCCGTCCGATCGGTGTCGACCGACGAGAACCCGGCGATCGAGGACATTCCCGCCTCGCGCGCCACCGAACAGCTCGACGCGCCGCTGACCTGGGCGGACATCGAGGTCGCCGAACAGCCCGTGATCCACCGTGCGCCGGCCGTCGACTCGCGGTACCTCGAGGAGAAGTTCCTGCTCGGCACCCCGGGGGATCGCGCATGATCTCGATGACGAACGACTCCGCCTACTCCCTTCACGTCGGGGAACTGCGCAGCCTCGGTGCGCGATTCGGTGTGCAGACCTGGCCGGTCGTTCTCGACATGAGCTTCGGCGAGTACGGCTGCGACGCCGGCCCCGAGACGGCGCTCGCGGGTTCGGATCTGATCGACCACGGCGAACCGGCCCCGTGGCTGGCGACTGTCCTGCGGGTGCTGTCGAGCCCCGACCGCGAGATCGAGATGCGGACCTTCGCCGACGGCGGAACGCGGCGGATATGCCTGGCGCGCAGGGGATACGAACACGTGCTGGCAGCGCGTTCCGGAGACCACATCGAGCTCACGGTCCCGGACATCGCCGACCACGACGCCGTCGCCGAGACGATCCGGGGTCGGTTCCCGAACGCGGACCCGTGCGGGTTCACCGCGTTCTCTGCTCCGGCCGACGAACTCGTCGAGCGACTCGGCGAGTGCCGTTCGGGAACCGAGATCACCGACGCGCTGTTCACGCTCGGTACGCCGATGTCCGACGCCGTGACCATCGCCGCCGCCCTCGCATCGTGCCGGGCGCGAACCGAGATCGTCGCCACCTCCGACGAGGACGGGCGATTCTCGCAATCTTCTGGGGCCGTAGCCGTTTTCGACACCAGTAGGGGACGGGTCGTGTCGAGTCCCAGCAAGTCTCCGGACGGTCGGGTGTGGACCACCCTCTCTCCCGGGTCGGGTCATCGGATCGCGCAGGCAGTGCGCCTGCTGATCGAGACCCTCCCGGACGGGACGTGGTCGATGTGATCCGCACCGGAGCCTGCGGTCGGCACTGCCGCGGCAGGCAATTGTCAGGCGGTTTCCGCGTCGCGGACACCCACACCGGTATCGCCATCGATGCCATCACACACCAGGAGGATTCATAGTGACATCACTGAACTTGCCGGGGGCG
Organism: Gordonia paraffinivorans NBRC 108238; assembly: GCF_000344155.1. Taxonomy (GTDB): domain Bacteria; phylum Actinomycetota; class Actinomycetes; order Mycobacteriales; family Mycobacteriaceae; genus Gordonia; species Gordonia paraffinivorans. The sequence goes on from NZ_BAOQ01000012.1 coordinate 31,343, forward strand.
GAGTCCATCATCGGATCGCCTGCTGCGGGCGCATCGGGAGGGTCGGCGTGGAGCGTCGACACCGCCGGGGGCCAGGCGTCGGTCGCCTCCATCAAGACCATCGTCAGCGACATGCAGGCGGTCGTCGACCGCATCGCGCGGGCCACCGACAACTCCACCGCGTCGAAGCAGGAGTCCGCCGGCCGGTGGGTGGGTGCGCTCACCGAGACGCACGCCGACTGGAACTCGGCGGCGATCCGGATGAACAACCTCCTCGGAGACATCAAGAACGCACTCGGCTTCAACTTCGACGATCGCGACGACGCGGACGCCGCGGCCGGTTCGGCGTTCGGCGCGCCCGGCTCCGGCACCCTCGTCTGACCTCCACCGACCTCCACCGAAGGGACACAACCGTGACAATCGCATACACCGAGGCAGTCGTCGCGCAACTGGCGTCGAATCTGCGGCGGGAGTTCGAGGAACTCGCCACCCTCAACACGCAGCTCAAGAACCAGGTCGACCAGATCTCCACCCAGATCTGGCAGGGCAACGACCCGGCGAAGGACGCCTTCTACCGTGCGCACGAGGCGTTCACGCAGTTCTTCCAGCAGAACCACCACGCGCTCGAGTCGCTGCACGGCGGAGTCCAGAACGTCAGTCGCGTCTTCAATGACGTGGAGGAGCGCAACCGGCGCGCCTTCAACGGAATCATCGGCGCCTGAGCTGCTACACCGCGGTCGGAATCAGGGGAGCCGTCACGTGCGCTGTGGCGCGTGCGTGACGGCTCCCTGCGCGTATGCGGAATGGCTCCGCCACGCCGAACCGAACCCGCCCACGACTCCTCCGGGTTGCGATAGCGTCGCAGCGGAGATCACCCGGCCCGGGATCTCGAGGGTCCATCGCTCGACGAGGAGGTAGCAGTGACATCTGCGAAAGCGGGCGGAGAACACCGGGACACATTCACCCGGAACTCCGGCTTCATCTTCGCTGCGATCGGTTCCGCGGTGGGACTCGGGAACATCTGGCGCTTCCCCGGCGTCGCCTACGAGAGCGGCGGCGGCGCGTTCCTCATCCCGTACCTGGTAGCGCTGCTGACCGCCGGCATCCCGATCCTCTTCCTTGATTACGCAGTGGGGCACCGCTTTCGCGGCACCGCGCCGTTGTCGTTCCGGCGCATCAAGAAGCCCGTCGAGTCGCTGGGCTGGTTCCAGACCGGGCTGCTGTTCGTCATCGGCGTCTACTACGCGGCGGTCATCGCCTGGGCGCTGAGCTACTTCTTCTTCTCGTTCAAGCAGAGCTGGGGCGAGGACACCGCCACCTTCTTCGTCGAGGACTATCTCAAGGCCGACGAGCCGGGGGTGTCGACGACGCTCGTCGGCGGCGTCGCGATCCCGCTGGTCGTGGTGTGGCTGGCCGTGCTGGTGGTCCTCGCGCTCGGTGTCGCGAAGGGCATCGAGAAGGTCAACATCGTCTTCATCCCGTTGCTCTTCGTGGCCTTCGCGGCGCTGGTCATACGGGCGGTCACCCTGCCCGGTGCGGCCGAGGGACTGAACGCTCTGTTCACCCCGCACTGGGACGCGCTGACAGACCTCGACGTCTGGATCGCCGCCTACAGCCAGATCTTCTTCTCGCTGTCGATCGCCTTCGGCATCATGATCGCCTACGCCTCGTTCCAGCGACGCAAGGCCAACATGACGAGTTCGGGACTCGTCGTCGCGTTCGCGAACTCCTCCTTCGAGATCCTTGCCGGCATCGGGGTGTTCTCCGCGCTGGGCTTCTTCGCCTACCAGCAGCAGATCGCGGTGGGCGAACTCGAGGGACTCACCGGTCCGTCGCTGTCGTTCATCACGTTCCCCGCAGTGATCTCCGAGATGCCGGGCTCCGCCTTCTTCGGCGCCCTGTTCTTCGGGTCGCTGGTGATCGCCGGGTTCACGTCGCTGATCTCGCTGATGATCGGTGTCTCGAGCGCGATCCAGGACAAGTGGGGGCTGTCGCGTCGCACGGCGGCGGTGAGCGTGTCCCTGGTGTGCGGCCTGATCTCGATCGCCCTGTTCTCGACGACGTCGGGTCTGTTCACTCTGGACACCGTCGACAACTACGCCAACAACATCGGCGTCGTCACCTCCGCCATCCTGATGTCGGTCATCCTCATCTGGGTCCTGCGCCGCGGCGACATGCTGCGCCGGCACCTCAACGCCGTGTCCACGTTCAAGCTGGGCAAGATCTGGCTCGGCCTGGTCGGCGTCGTCGCTCCCGTCTTCCTCATCATCATGCTGGTCCAGCGCGCATACTCGGTGATCGTCGACGGGTATGAGGGTTACCCGACGTGGTACACGACCACCTTCGGCTGGGGCAGCGTCATCCTGGTTTCGGTGGCCGCCGTCCTGCTCACCCTGCCCTCGTGGAAGGGACGTGACGATCCGGACACCTTCCTGCCGTGGCCACCACTGCCCGAGGACGTGCGGGGCTCAGGCCCGCACGCGCGAAAGGAGACCGTCCGATGAGCGCGACCGCGATCGTCATGCTTCTCGTCTCCATCATCATCGTGTGGGGAGGGTTGATCGCGAGCATCATCTTCCTGCGCCTACGCCCCGAGGTCGAGGACCTGTACGAGAATCCGGACCTGGTGCGCGAGGACGAGGAACGCGCGGCCCAGCCTCACCCGTTCCGCGACACCTAGAACCCCGGGGATCGCCTGACCTGGGCCGGGGCCGTGTTTCGGCAGCCCCCGGCACCTGACCATGGGATCCGCGGTCGAGGTCCGATAGCCTGGATCGAACGCATTCCGCGCCACACCCCGTGGCGCCCGACGCGAACGACAAGGGGATCAGATGACCACTGCTCAGGACGAGCTGAAGGCCGACAACCGCAACGGGATCGACTACAAGGTGGCCGATTTGTCCCTGGCGGACTTCGGCCGCAAGGAGATCGAGCTCGCCGAGCACGAGATGCCCGGACTCATGGCTCTGCGCCGCGAGTACGCAGATGTGCTGCCGCTCAAGGGTGCTCGCATCTCGGGCTCGCTGCACATGACGGTGCAGACCGCGGTTCTCATCGAGACGCTCGTCGCCCTCGGCGCCGAGGTGCGCTGGGCGTCGTGCAACATCTTCTCGACCCAGGACCACGCGGCCGCGGCCGTCGTCGTGGGACCGCACGGCACCCCCGAGGAGCCCAAGGGCGTCCCGGTGTTCGCCTGGAAGGGCGAGACGCTGGAGGAGTACTGGTGGGCCGCCGAGCAGATGCTCACGTGGCCGGACGCCGACAAGCCCGCCAACATGATCCTCGACGACGGCGGTGACGCGACCATGCTCGTGCTGCGCGGCGCCGAGTTCGAGAAGGCCGGCCTCGTCCCGCCCGCCGACGACGATCACCCCGCCGAGTACAAGGTCTTCCTCGAGTTGCTGCGCAAGCGATTCGAGACCGACAAGACCAAGTGGACGACGATCGCCGAGTCGGTCAAGGGCGTCACCGAGGAGACCACGACCGGTGTGCTGCGGCTCTACCAGTTCGCCGCCGCGGGTGAGCTCGTCTTCCCGGCGATCAACGTCAACGACTCGGTCACCAAGTCCAAGTTCGACAACAAGTACGGCACCCGCCACTCGCTGATCGACGGCATCAACCGCGGCACCGACGTCCTCATCGGCGGCAAGAAGGTGCTCGTCTGCGGTTACGGCGACGTCGGCAAGGGCTGCGCGGAGTCGCTGGCCGGCCAGGGCGCGCGCGTCCAGGTCACCGAGATCGACCCGATCAACGCGCTCCAGGCGCTGATGGACGGTTTCGACGTGGTCACCGTCGAGGATGCGATCGGCGACGCCGACATCGTCATCACCGCCACCGGCAACAAGGACATCATCACCATCGATCACATGCGGCAGATGAAGCACCAGGCGATCCTGGGCAACATCGGCCACTTCGACAACGAGATCGACATGGCCGGCCTCGAGCGGTCGGGCGCCAAGCGCGTCACTGTCAAGCCGCAGGTCGACCAGTGGATCTTCGAGAACGGCAAGACGATCATCGTGCTGAGCGAGGGTCGTCTGCTCAACCTCGGCAACGCGACCGGCCACCCGTCGTTCGTGATGAGCAACAGCTTCTCCAACCAGGTCATCGCCCAGATCGAGCTGTGGACCAAGAACGACGAGTACGACAACGAGGTCTACCGCCTGCCCAAGCACCTCGACGAGAAGGTCGCGCGCATCCACGTCGAGGCCCTCGGCGGCAAGCTGACCAAGCTCACCAAGGATCAGGCCGAGTACCTCGGTGTCGATGTGGAGGGCCCGTACAAGCCGGAGCACTACCGCTACTGATCCGGATCGCCTCCTGCGGAGCGACCTCGCTTCCCGCGGAACGACTCTGACGCAGATCGCCGCCCGACGGACATTCCGTCGGGCGGCGATCTGCGTTCGGAGGTGATCTGTTCCGGCGGGCCGCGTGCCGTGAGGTTCGCCGCGGCGACTCCGGCCTAGGCGCCGATGTCGGGCTCGGCGCCGGGGCAGTAGATCCAGGATCCGCGTTCCTTCAGGAACCGTTCCTTGGACGTCGCCGATCGCGTTCGCTTCCCGTCCTTCTCGAGATGCGCCACGACCTCGGTCTGCGCGACGTTGCCGTCGAAGATCGTCTCGAGGAACCCGTCGAGGACGATGGTGCCGGCGTCGGACGGCGGCGCCTCGGTGATGCGCTCGCGCGACTGCGTGCAGACCGCGGCGCGCATCTGGTCGACGTTGCGGGCGTTGTGGGCCGCCACGTAGTTCTGCATCGCCGCGCGGATCTGCCCGACCGCGACATAGTCGGTGCCGCCGGAACGGCTGGACGGCATGCTGCTGGGTGTGCGGCTCGTCGAGCGGTCCGAACCGTTCGACCCGGCGGCCGGGGAACTGCTTGCACCCGACGCCACGGCCGAGTCGTCCGACTCCGCGGAGTTCACGACGATCAGGGTCGCCACCAGCGCGATCAGGGCGACCACGGCGATTCCACCGGTCACCCACGCGACGATCGCCCCGGTGCGGCGTCGCGGTGGAGGGGGCCCGTAGGGGCCGGGGAAGCCGCCGGGGCCACCGGGAGGACCCCCGAAGCCCGGACCCCCGGGACCCGTCGGACCGGCGCCGTACACACCCGGCGTGCCCGAGGGCCCGGCGCCATGAGGCACATGAGGACCGGATGGCCCGTACCGCACCGGTGAAGCGGGCGACCCGAACGGGCGGGGAGAGGGGCCGTACGGCCCGGCGGGTTGCTGCGGGGTGGCGGGACGCGGGGGCATCTGCCCGGGCGGGAAGACCCCACCCGGAACGGCCTGCCCGGCGTCTGGGTCCGGGCGGCCCGGTCGCGCCGGGCCGAAGCCGGGGCCGCCGGGAGGTGGTGGATATGTCATGAGCCCCCCCTCCGCGATCATTGGGCAAGGCTATCGAAGCCCGACGACGCCGGCAGTGTCCGGGCGTCGGCATGACGATCGGCCGAATGACCGCGACTCAGGTTCTGGGGTCACCGGATTCTCGGGGGCGCGGCCGGCGTCGGCGTCACCTCGTCAGGCGATCGGCCAGCGCGTCGATGTCCTCGCCGTCGTAGAGATGCCACGGCGACGTCCAACCGATCTCCGCGAGCCGTCGGTAGACCGCGTCGACCCGGAGTTGCAGGTCGCTGTCGCGCTCGTACGCGTCCCGCGCCCGGCTCGCGTCGCCGGCAGCGCGGGACCGGGCGCGCTCCATCGCGACCTCGGGCCGCACCCCGAGCAGCACGTGACGATCCGGGACCGGCAGGCCGAAGCGCCCGTACTCCAGGTCGTGGACCCAGCGCACCACCTCGCCGTCGACGTCCTGCTCGAGGCGCGCCGCGTTGTAGGCGGCGTTCGAGGCGACGTAACGATCCAGGATGACGATGTCGTTGTCCCCGCGTGCGGCGAGGATCTCGGCGGCCGCGTCGGCGCGGTCGAGGGCGAACAGGAGGGCCATCGCGTACACGCTGTCCCGGAGGTCGCCGTGCGAACCGTGCAGGGCCTCGGACGCGATGTCGGCGGTCGTGGAACGTCCGTAGCGCGGGAAAGTGAATGTCGCAACGCGCATCCCGGCGTTCGTCCAGCGTTCCACCAGACCGGTGACCAACGTGTTCTTTCCCGCGCCGTCGAGTCCCTCGACGGCAATCAACTGACCCACGCGGGGGAGTCTATGGGGTGGGACTGTTCGGGACAGAACGTCCGGTCCGGCGCGTCGATGACGACGCTTTCATCACGATGATGTCACCATTGAACACATGAAGCCCCGCATCCTGGTCGTCGACGACGACGCCGCTCTCGCCGAGATGCTGACCATCGTGTTGCGCGGCGAGGGTTTCGAACCCTTCGTGGTCGGTGACGGAACGCAGGCGCTGACCGCGGTGAGGGAGATCCGCCCCGATCTCGTGCTCCTCGATCTCATGCTCCCGGGCATGAACGGCATCGACGTCTGCCGCGTGCTCCGTGCCGACTCAGGCGTCCCGATCGTCATGCTGACCGCGAAGTCGGACACCGTCGACGTGGTGCTCGGCCTGGAGTCCGGGGCCGACGACTACATGGTCAAGCCCTTCAAGCCGAAGGAGCTCGTCGCGCGTATTCGGGCCCGGCTGCGCCGCACCGACGAGGAGCCCGCCGAGCTGCTGTCGATCGGCCCGGTCGAGATCGACGTGCCGGCCCACAAGGTCACCCGCGACGGCGTGCCCATCTCGCTCACCCCGCTCGAGTTCGACCTCCTGGTGGCGCTGGCCCGCAAGCCGCGGCAGGTCTTCACCCGCGACGTCCTGCTCGAACAGGTCTGGGGCTACCGGCACCCGGCCGACACTAGACTCGTGAACGTGCATGTCCAGCGGCTACGCGCCAAGGTCGAGAAAGACCCGGAGAACCCCGAGGTCGTGCTGACGGTGAGGGGGGTCGGCTACAAGGCCGGCCCGCCGTGATCGGGCGTTCCCGACGGCGGGTCAACAGCACCTTCGGGCGCATCACCCGTGCTGCCGGCGCTGTCGGAGGTGCCTTCGGGCATCTCTGGCGGCGCTCGTTGCAGTTACGGGTCGTGGCGTCGACGCTGCTGCTGTCGGTCGTCGTCCTCCTCATCCTCGGGTTCGTGCTCATCTCGCAGATCACCGATCGTCTCCTCGACGTGAAGCTCGCCGCCGCGACCGAGGAGATCGATCGCGCGCGGATCTCGGTCGAGCGCGACCTGTCCAGCGAGGCGGGCAACATGTCGGTCCAGAACCGCCTCCGCCAGACCCGGTCGTTGTTGACCGACCGCGACTCCGACACCGGACAGTCGTCGGGCACGGTCGGCGCCTTCGACACCGTGTTGCTGGTGCCCGGGACGGACGGCAGCACCGCCGGCGGCGTCGGCCCGATCGCCGAGATCCCGCAGAACCTCCGCGACATGGTCCGGGGCGGCCAGGTGGCCTATCAGTACACCCGCGTCCCCGACGGCTCGGGCGGTCAGGCGCCGGCACTGATCGTCGGCACCCCGACGAATGCGTCGGTGCCGGGACTCGAGCTGTATCTGGTCTTCCCGCTGACCGCCGAGCAGAACACCGTCGACCTGGTCCGCGGAACCCTGCTCACCGGCAGCGTCGTGCTCCTCGGCCTGCTCGCGGCGATCGCCTGGATCATCTCTCGGCAGGTGGTGATACCGGTGCGGTCGGCCTCGCGCATCGCCGTCCGGTTCGCCGACGGCCGCCTCAAGGAACGCATGCCGGTCCGCGGCGAGGACGACATGGCCCGCCTGGCGATGTCGTTCAACGACATGGCCGAGAGCCTGTCCAAGCAGATCACCCACCTCGAGGAGTTCGGCAGCCTCCAGCGCCAGTTCACCTCCGACGTCAGCCACGAGCTGCGGACGCCGCTGACCACCGTGCGCATGGCCTCCGACGTGCTCTACGAGGGGCGCGACGAACTCGATCCGGTGCGCAAGCGCTCGGTCGAGTTGCTCGACAAGGAGCTCGACCGCTTCGAGACCCTGCTCAACGAGCTGCTGGAGATCTCCCGCCACGACGCCGGCATGGCCGAACTCGCCGCCGAGCGGATGGACATGGCGATCCCGATCGACGCCGCCCTCGACACCGTCCGACATCTCGCCGAGGAGACGGGCACCGAACTCGTCCTCGACCTGCCCGCCGAACCGGTGATGGCCGAGATCGATCCGCGGCGCGTCGAGCGCATCCTGCGGAACCTGCTCGCGAACGCGATCGACCACGGCGAACGGAAACCCGTGACACTGACGATGCGGTCCGACGGAGACGCCGTCGCGATCACCGTGCGCGACCAGGGCATCGGCCTGCGGCCCGGTGAGGAGAAGCTGGTGTTCAACCGGTTCTGGCGGTCGGACCCGTCGCGGTTCCGCCGCTCGGGCGGCACCGGGCTCGGCCTGGCCATCAGCATCGAGGACGCCCGCCTGCACCAGGGCCGGCTCGAGGCGTGGGGCGAGCCCGGCAAGGGGGCGTGCTTCCGGCTGACCCTGCCGCTGGTCCGCGGCCACAAGGTGCTCGGGTCGCCGCTGCCGCTGAAGCCGGTCGGCACGACGCCGCGTTCGTCGAAGACGAGTCGCTCGCAGAGTGCGTCGCAGAACGGCGCGGAGGCCGCCGAGACCCCGGCGCCGGTCACCCTCGCCGCCCAGGCCGCCCCGGCCGCAGGCGCGTCGACCGCGGCGGCAGACGCGGAATGGACCGGCGTGACGCCGGCCGGCGCGGCACCGACGGAGGAGACCGAGGCCGATGCGACGGCGAGCCGGAGGCAGTCGACCACGGAGGCGGACGACGAATGAGTGGCAACCGGCGACCGGTGCGCGCCCGCGGGGGTGCGCGGGGAATCGTGGCGGCCGTGGCGACGATCATCGCCGCGCTGCTGGTGGTCTCGGGCTGCGGGTCGATCCCCGACGACTCGTCACCCCAGCCCATCAAGTCCTTCCAGCGTGAGGCCGCCACCAACGCGGCCCCGGCGCCGCAGGCCGACATGGACCCCGAAGCCCTCGTCCGGGCGTTTCTGAAGTCGACCGTCGACCCCGATGCCGGACACGACGCCGCGCGGGCGTTCCTCACGCCGGTCGCGTCCCAGCAGTGGGACGACCGCGGCGACGCGCTGATCCTCGACGAGATCAGCATCTTCGTCGACCAGCGCGACGAGGACTCGGTCCGGATGCGACTGATCGGCGACAACGTGGGCACCCTGAAGTCCGACGGCCAACTGCTGCCCGCCTCGGGCCGGGTGGAGACGACCCTCAGCCTGACCCGCCAGGGCGACCAGTGGCGTATCGACGGCCCGCTCCCGAACGGGACGATGATCGACCGCGACCAGTTCGCCAACACCTACCGCCCGGTGTCGCTGTACTTCAGCGACCGCACCGGCCGGCATCTGGTGCCCGACCCTCGCTGGTTCTACGCCGGACAGGCCACCGACCCGACGGCGCTCGTGAACCGGCTCATCGCCGGTCCGGCCACCGATCTCGCCGCGGCCGTCGACAGCGGCTTCCCGAGCGGGGCCACCCTGCGCGGCCCGGTCGTCGGCCTGCCGGGGGGAGGGGTGCGCATCGACCTCAGCGGGATCGGCAACGCGTCGAATCGGAATCGGACGGTGCTCGCCGCGCAACTCGTGTGGACCCTCGACGGGGCCGACATCTCCGGTCCGTACGTGATCGACGCCGATGGCGCGCCGCTGTCGGCCGAGCGTGCATCGGGATGGCAGCCCGCCGACGTGCGTTCGTTCGATCCCGACGCGGTGCCGTCGACCGACGTCGGCCTCAACATCGTCACCGGCGGCGCGCTGCGTGCCGTCACCGAGAACGCGGCCGTGCCGGTGCGCGGCCCCCTCGGCACGTCGCGCGACGTGCGGGCGGCGACCATCTCCGAGAACGGGGACCGGGTGGCCGCAGTGCGTGCCGTGGGCGGTTCCGACCGGCGCCTCGAGTGCGTCATCGGCGACTACGGCGGCAACGTCGGCCCGATCGCCGAGGGCGCGTCGATCACCCGCCCGTCCTTCGGCTCCGACGAGAACACCGTGTGGGTCGTGGTCGACGGTCGCCCGTTGCAGTGGCAGCGCGACGACGACGGAACGCGCACGGTCCCGGTCGAGGCGTCGTCGATCCCGACCGTGGCGCGCGGCGCGATCACCGAGATGCAGATCGCTCCCGACGGGGTCCGTGCGGCGCTCGTCGTCGGCGGCCAGGTCGTCTTCGCGATCCTGTCGACCAACGCCGAGGGGCAGGTCTCGCTCACGAGCCCGCGGATCGCGGCCTTCAACATCGGCAACCGGGCGGTGTCGCTGGACTGGGCGTCGCCGACGACGCTGGTGATCGCGCGCGAGGCCCCCGAGTCGCCGGTGGTGCAGTTGTCCATCGACGGCACGCCCGCCGTCGGGCTGCTGAGCGGCAACGTGTCGCCGCCCGTGCGGGCGGTGGTCGCGAACTCGTCGACGATCTACGTCGGCGACCAGCGCGGCGTGCTCAGGCTCGGCAGCGACGACGGCCAGCCCGATCAGTACTGGACCGAGGTCGAGCCGGCGATGATCCCCGGCGCGATCCCGGTCCTGCCCTGATCCGTTCTCGCCCTGATCCGGTCCCGCCCCGATCCGGTCCCGCACTGATGCTGCCGGCCCCGAAGACCTCTGCGGCGCGTCTACGCCGCCGCGACCACCACGACGGCATCGACCCCGACGCCCGCGCGGCGCAGGACGCGGACCGACTCGGCCGCGGTCGCGCCGGTGGTCATCACGTCGTCGACGAGGATCGTCGTCGCGCGGTGCGGCAGAGCGACTTTCCGAGTACGAGGCCGGATCGCACCGGAGAGGTTGCGGGCCCGTGCGCGTGCGTCGAGCCCGGCCGAGTCCCGCGCCGTCGCGGCGGTCGCCAGCACCGGCACCACCCGCACCCGCGGCCCGAGGGCGGTGGCGGCATGGCGCGCGAAGGCGGTCACCCGGTCACCGCCGCGGCGCCGGGCGGCCAGGCGTCGGGTGGGGGCCGGGATCAGGACAAGGGTCGGGGCGTCCGGTAGCTCGCCCCAGCGGGCGAGCGTGCGGATCCCGTGCGCGAGGGCCGATCCCAGCGGGGCGACGAGATCGCGTCGGTCGTGTTCCTTGACCGCGAGGACAGCGCGGCGGTGCACTCCCCGGTACCGTCCCAGAGCCCACACCGGGGCGGCGGGAAAGACCCGGGGACGCACCGAGATCGGTGCGTCATGCAACGATCTGTCGCAGCGTCGGCACCACGCGGTCCCCGGGCGCGCGCACCCGCCGCACACGAGTGGACACACGAGGTCGGCCGCCGCGCGCGTCACCGCCGCCCCGCCCGTCAGGAATCGCGGTTCACGCATGCCGGCGACCCTAGAGCCGCGGCCCGGCGCGTGGCGGGCCGAGACGGGAGATTGTGGACAATTCCGCACCGGGACCCCGCCGGTCGGGACCTTCTGATCATCCGTGCGGAGTACTTGGGGCCCCTCTTGTCCCGACCTGTGCCACGCCGTGGTCGAAAACGTGGCCACCGTCTGAATTCGAGGCTACGGTCGTGGGTACAAACGGGTTGTCCGAGAGGTCCGCGAGGTCCTCGTAGTGAGGGCGGCCGGTGCTTCGGGAGGTGATGCCCCTGTCGTTGTGTGCCAGCCACCGGCTGGCATGGACACTTTCCTCGGTGTCGTGCAAATCATCAGTGCGACAACAGATCACGATGATCCAACGCTGCCGGGAACAATTCAGGAGGTAGTTGAATGTCCTCAGTCATCCACCGCAAAGGCCAGCGCGAACCCAAGATCGCGGACCAGAGGCCGACCGTGGAGAAGGGCCAGGAGCCCGATACCGAATCAACCCAGACCGACTCCTTCGACCCGGAGTTCGCGTTCGTCCGTCCGCCAGGAACCGTGGACGCCGAGGAACCCGCCGAGCCCCAAGCGAAAATCGTGTTCAGCGGTCGCAACGTCGTCATCCCCGACCACTACCGCATCTACGTCGGCGACAAGCTCGCGCGTCTCGAGCGATTCGATCCGACGATCTTCCAGTTCGACGTCGAGCTGAAGCACTATCGCAACCGCAGGCTGTCGAAGGTCTGTCAGAAGGTGGAGATCACCGCGAAGGGCAAGGGCCCCGTCGTCCGCGCCCAGGCGAACGGCGACAACTTCTACGCCGCGCTCGAGAACTGTCTCGACAAGCTCGAGTCCAGGCTGCGCCGCGTGAAGGATCGCCGCCGGGTCCACCACGGGAACCGCCGGCCGCAGTCGGTCGCGGAGGCCACCGAGATCGGTGCGCCGCCGCTGCGTGAGGACCAGTTGTCGGTCGACGGCTTCGTCGGCGACGGCTATCAGAAGCCGGAGACGAAGGATCCGTACGACGACGTCGAGGACCACACCCCCGGCCAGATCGTCCGCATCAAGGAGCACTCCGCGGTGCCGATGACCGTCGACGACGCGCTCTACGAGATGGAACTCGTCGGGCACGACTTCTTCCTGTTCCACGACAAGGAGACCGACAAGCCGTCGGTGGTGTACCGCAGGCACGCCTTCGACTACGGCCTCATCCGTCTCGTCTGAGCGGGGCGGGCGACACCGGGTGGCCCTGATCGTCCGCGATCGGACGACACCGGCGACAGGTCGGCGGCGGGAACGCGGTCCGATCAGGGTCCACTCAGCTCACATCGCTACCATGGGGTCCGGTCTGTGCGTTACGCGGGCCGGATTCCGTGTGTTTTCAACAGGTGAGGAACTCGATCCACGGTGCTGAACAAGCTGTTGCGCGTCGGCGAAGGCCGCATGGTGAAGCGACTCGACGCGATCGCGTCGCACGTCGAGGCGCTCTCCGACGAGTTCGAAGCGCTCTCCGACGCGGAACTGCGTGCGAAGACCGACGAGTTCAAGAAGCGGCTCGCCGACGGTGAGACGCTCGACGAGCTGCTGCCCGAGGCCTTCGCGACCGCCCGCGAGGCGGCCTGGCGCGTCCTCGACCAGAAGCACTTCCACGTGCAGATCATGGGCGGCGCGGCACTGCACTACGGCAACATCGCCGAGATGAAGACCGGTGAGGGCAAGACCCTCACCTGTGTGCTCCCGGCGTACCTGAACGCACTCACCGGCGACGGCGTCCACGTCGTCACGGTCAACGACTACCTCGCCAAGCGCGACTCGGAGTGGATGGGCCGCGTCCACCGCTTCCTGGGTCTCGAGACCGCGGTGATCCTCACCGGCATGACCCCGGCCGCGCGCCGCGAGGCCTACGCCGCCGACATCACCTACGGCACCAACAACGAGTTCGGCTTCGACTACCTCCGCGACAACATGGCGCACTCGCTGGCCGAACTGGTCCAGCGTGGTCACAACTACGCCATCGTCGACGAGGTCGACTCGATCCTCATCGACGAGGCCCGTACCCCGCTGATCATCTCGGGCCCCGCCGAGGGCTCGAGCAAGTGGTACGTGGAGTTCGCGCGCATCGCGCCGCTGCTCGAGAAGGACGTCCACTACGAGGTGGACATCAAGAAGAAGACGGTCGGCATCCACGAGGCGGGCGTGGAGTTCGTCGAGGACCGCCTCGGCATCGACAACCTCTACGAGGCCGCCAACTCGCCGCTGGTCAGCTACCTGAACAACGCGATCAAGGTCAAGGAGCTGTTCCACCGCGACAAGGACTACATCGTCCGCAACGGCGAGGTCCTCATCGTCGACGAGTTCACCGGCCGCGTGCTGGAGGGACGCCGCTTCAACGAGGGCCTGCACCAGGCGATCGAGGCCAAGGAAGGCGTCGAGATCAAGGCGGAGAACCAGACCCTCGCCACGATCACCCTGCAGAACTACTTCCGTCTGTACGACAAGCTCGCCGGCATGACCGGCACGGCCGAGACCGAGGCCGCCGAGTTCGACCAGATCTACAAGCTCGGCGTGATCCCGATCCCGACCAACCGCCCGATGATCCGCAAGGACCAGGGCGACCTGATCTACAAGACCGAGGAGGCCAAGTTCGCCGCGGTCGTCGACGACATCGTCGAACGGCATCGCGAGGGCCAGCCGGTGCTCGTCGGCACCACCAGCGTCGAGCGCTCGGAGTACCTGTCGCGCCAGCTGAAGAAGGCGGGCATCCCGCACAGCGTGCTCAACGCGAAGTTCCACGAGCAGGAAGCCCAGATCATCGCCGAGGCCGGTCGCATCGGGGCGGTCACGGTGGCCACCAACATGGCCGGTCGCGGCACCGACATCGTGCTCGGCGGCAACCCCGACATCATCGCCGACACCCGCCTGCGCAAGGCCGGCCTCGACCCGGTGAACACCCCCGAGGAGTACGAGGCCGCGTGGAACGAGGCCATCGAGATCGCGCGCAAGGAGGCGGCCGAGGAGGCCGAGGAGGTCCGCAAGGTCGGCGGCCTCTACGTGCTCGGCACCGAACGCCACGAGTCGCGTCGTATCGACAACCAGCTGCGCGGTCGCTCCGGTCGTCAGGGTGACCCGGGCGAGTCGCGGTTCTACCTGTCGGTCGCCGACGAGCTGATGCGGCGCTTCAACGGCGGCGCGCTCGAGGCCATCATGAGCCGCCTGCCCGACGACGTGCCGATCGAGGCGAAGATGGTCACCAAGGCCATCCGCAGCGCTCAGACGCAGGTCGAGCAGCAGAACTTCGAGATGCGCAAGAACGTCCTCAAGTACGACGAGGTCATGAACCAGCAGCGCAAGGTGATCTACGCCGAGCGCCGCAAGATCCTCGAGGGCGAGGACCACCACGAGCAGATCAAGCAGATGATCGACGACGTGGTCTCGGCCTATGTCGAGGGCGCGACCGCCGAGGGATACGCCGAGGACTGGGATCTCGACGAGCTGACGACCGCGCTGCGCACCCTCTACCCGATGGAGCTCGACCTCCGCGAGGTCGTCGGCGAGACGGAATACGGTGAGCGCGACGACATCTCGGCCGAGGAACTGCGCGACATCCTCGTCGCCGACGCCCGCGCCGCCTACGACAAGCGCGAGAAGGCCATCGACGATGTGGCCGGCGAGGGCGCGATGCGCCAGCTCGAGCGCAGCGTGCTGCTCAGCGTCCTCGACCGCAAGTGGCGCGACCACCTCTACGAGATGGACTACCTCCGCGAGGGCATCCACCTGCGGTCGATGGCACAGCGCGACCCGGTGGTCGAGTACCAGCGCGAGGGCTACGACATGTTCCAGGGCATGCTCGAGGGCCTCAAGGAAGAGACGCTGAGCATCCTCTTCAACGCGCACGTCCAGACCGAGCAGCCCGCGCCCCAGCCGCCGCTGCCGACCGCCGCCGATCTCCGCGCGGCGGTGGCCGGTGGCACCCCGGCACCCGCGCCGGCGGCCGAGGGCGCACAGGTGCCCGCTGCGCTGCGCGGCACCGGAGCACCGGCGCAGGAGCCCGCGGTGACCTACTCGGGTCCCGGCGAGGGCGGCGGCACCGTGGTGCACTCCGAGGAGGAGGAGCTCTCGGGTGCTCCGGAGAACGGAGCCTCGGAGTCCGCGAGCCGGCGCGAGCGTCGGGCCGCGGCGCGGGCCGGCGCCAAGGGCAACAAGGCCAAGCCGCCGAAGTCGAAGAAGCGCCGCTGATGTGAGCGCCGACGGGCAACGCCCTGAGGCGCACATCACAGAATTTTCTTCGCCGGACATGGAACCGGACGGGGGAGTGGCTGCGTCCTATCCCCATGCAGCCGCTGATCACCGCTCGTCCCGAGTCGGACTCCGCGTCCGCGAGCGATCTCGTCGCCGCGGTCGCCGAGGCCGGCGTCCGGACCCCGCGGGTCCGCGTCCGACCCGCGCCGCCGTACGAACCGGCCGGTCTTGGGCCGGTCACCCACACGGCACGCCGGACGACCGGGACGGGGACACTCGTGGTGCGGGAGCTCGCGGACGCGGGTTCCCCGCCGTCGCGCAAGACCCTGGCGGCCGCGGTGGAGGCCCGGCGCTTCGCCATCGCGACGTCCCGGCTGCTGTTCGAGGTCATCGACCGTCGTCGCGGGACCGCTCACCTCGCCGACTCCGTGGCGCCCGCTTTGATCGACCAGGTGGCGGCACTCGTTCGGCACGACGCCTTCCGCCCCGCCGAACCCGCCGGCCCGTCACCGAGCACCGCCGCGCCGGGGACCGTTCTGCAGCGGGTCCACGTGCAACTGTGTGACACCAGCGCCGCCGAGGTCTTCGGGTCCTACAGTTGCGGCGGACGCATCCGCGCCTTCGCTGGGCGGATCGAACGCGCACCTCGCCGCGCCCGAACCGTCGTGGAGCCCGGCGCCGCCCGGCCCGTGCTCGGTCGCGTCGAGTACCGGTGGCAACTGGTCGCCCTCGAGTTCAGCTGATCTGCCGCGCCATCGGCGCGCAGCCGACCCCGACTCGGCCGGCCCGCTAGGATCGGCGGCGTGGTCACCCGTTTGTCGCCGCGCGACGCGATGTACTACTTCCTCGACGATTCCCGCTCGACGACCCACCTGGGTGCGCTGCTGATCGTCGATCCGGCCATGGCCGCGAGCACCGGCCCGGACGCAGGTGAACAGTCGGGAAATGGTGCGGGGCCGGGCTCCCGCAAGCCGCTGGACTACGCGTCGCTGGTCTCGCTGGTCGAGAATCGGCTGCAGCGAGCGCCCCGATACCGGCAACTCGTCCGGGAGGTCACCCTCGGTCTCGCGCGGCCGGTGTGGACCGACGATCCCGACTTCGACATCAACTTCCACATCCGCCGCGCGGGGTTGCCCCGTCCCGGCGGTCCCGCGGACCTCGCCGACCTGGTCTCCCGCGTGATGTCGCGTCCGCTGGACCGGACCCGGCCGCTGTGGGAGATGTATCTGATCGAGGGCCTGGCCGATGGCCGTCTGGCGATCCTCACCAAGTCGCACCGCTGCCTGATCGACGAGCACGACGGTCATCCGGAGATCAGCGAGGTCATCTGCGACACCACCGAGGAGCCGGAGGTGCTGCCGGAGGAGCTGTGGATGCCGGGGTCCCCGCCGGGCGGCACGAGCCTGGTCATCGGGGCTCTCGCCGAGGCACTGGCCCGTCCCGGCGATCTGGTGGAGACGGTGGTGCACGGCAACGGCGTGGTCGCCGAGGTGCGTTCGGTCGTCGGTGGCACGCTGCGACGGGTCGGCGGCGTGGTCGGCCAGCTCACCGATTCCGCGCCGCGCAGTCCGCTCAACAATGCGGGCACCACCACTCGTGGTTTCACCACCGCGTCGGTGCCGCGCCGCGAGTGCGCGAAGATCGCCGAACACCACAACTGCACGGTCATCGACGTGGAACTCGCGATCATCACCGGCGTCATGCGCAGGTGGCTGCTGTCGGTCGACCCGGTGGCTGCGACCCCGGCGGACACCGTGCGCGTCGTCGTGCCCCTGTCGGCGCGCGATCCGGGCGTCGAGGTCGATCCCGAGGCGGAGCCGAGCTGGATCCCCATCGCCAAACCGAGCTTCGTGACCGATCTCCCGGTGGGAGAGGCGAATCCGACCGTGCGCCTGGCGCAGGTCGCCGGGCTGGCCGACCGCTACGCCCAGTCGTCGCGACGGATGAGCAGCGGCCCGAGCCCGTGGTTCCCGGAACTCGGCGTCGTCCCGTTCGCCGACATCAGCTCGCGCGCTTTCCGATCGCTCGACAGCCGTTCCTACAACGTGCCGGTGGCGATGAGCACCGCGCCGGTCGCCGACCGCTTCGTCCTCGGCGTCCCGGTGCGGGAGGTGTACTACGTGCCCGTCCTGGTGTCGCAGCGGGCGCTGTCGGTCAGCGTCGTCGAGTACGCCGACCGGTTGAACTTCGCCTTCGTCGCCGACCGGGGCGTCATCTCGGACCTGCCGGTCCTGGGCGACTACGCCGTCGAGTCCTACGAGGAGTTGCGCGCCTCCGATTGACCGCGTTGCGCGGCTAAGGTGAGCGGGTATCGGTGGAAGGCGCAAGGGAGCGAAGTCGAATGAGGGTGTATCTGCCGGCGACGTTGGCGATGTTGATCCAGCTGAACTCCGACGGGGAGTTCCGCCCGGTCGGGGGGACCGGCTTCGCATTGACCCCGGCGCTGCGCGAGTCCTTCCTCTCCGGCGACGACGAGGAGCTCTCGGAGGTGGCCATGCGCGAGGCCGCGCGGGCATCGCTGCGGTTGCTCGCCGGCGAGGCCCCCGAGCCCGGCGACGAGGCCGCCGAGGTGGAGCTCGCCGCCGACGAGCAGACCACCAAGCCGGGCCTGACGCCGGACCTCCCGCCGCGCCGGGTGGTGATCGCCGCCGACGTCGACGACTCGGCGGTGACGCTGCGCCCCGATCTCGACGACGCCGTGGTGAAGGTGTCCGGGACGGTTCCGCTGAAGGCCATCGCGTCGGTGCACGTCGACGTCAAGGAAGCCGAGGACAAGGTGCGGGCCGCGGTCGTGGTGATCGACGCCGCCGATCTCGGCGACCTCGACGCCGAACTCGCGGTCGGCGACGCCGAGGACTTCGACCTCGCCTGGTACGCCACCCAGGAACTGCCGTTCCTGCTCGAACTGCTCTGATGCACCGAACCGTGCCCGAATGTGCTGCGCGGAGGTGACCCGGATTACTGCGGGCATTAACCTACGGTTGCGTAGGTTAAGGTGACTCCGCAGTACACAACAGAGTTGAAGGCGGTTGTCAGATGGGTTTCCTCGAGCGATTCGAAGAACCGGTTGCCGGGGTCGCGGCGCGTAGTCGCGGGGCGAAGTGGGCACGTGCCGCGCTCACCCGCATCACCACCCCGTTGCTTCCCGACGACTACCTGCACCTGGCGAACCCGCTGTGGTCGGCGCGCGAGCTGCGCGGCAAGGTCATCTCGGTCACCCGGGAGACCGAGGACTCCGCGACGATCCGGATCCGTCCCGGCTGGGGTTTCTCCTTCGACTACGTGCCCGGCCAGTACGTCGGCATCGGCGTGCTCATGGACGGCCGCTGGACGTGGCGTTCCTATTCGCTGACCTCGACCCCCGACACCTCGGCCAATGACAAGACCATCGCGATCACCGTCAAGGCGATGCCCGAGGGCTTCCTCTCGACGCACCTCGTCAACGGCCTGAAGCCGGGGACCGTCGTGCGTCTCGCCGCGCCGCAGGGCGAGTTCGTGCTGCCCGAGCCGTTGCCGGAGAAGATCCTGTTCGCCACAGCGGGCAGCGGCCTGACCCCGATCATCTCGATGCTGCGCATGGTCCGTCAGCGCGGGCAGCGCACCGACATCAAGGTGATCCACTCGACGCCGACGCCCGCCGACCTGCTGTTCGCGCAGGAGCTCGAGGAGATGGCCGCCTCCGGCCTCATCGACCTGCATGTCCAGTACACGCGGGCCCAGGGCAAGGTCACCCCGGACGTGCTGCCGACCCTGTGCGAGGACTGGCGTGAGCGTGAGGTGTGGGCCTGCGGTCCGGGCGGTTTCCTCGAAGGACTGAACAAGCTCTACTCCGAGGCGGGCCTCGAGGGCCGCCTGCACATCGAGCGCTTCGCGCTCGAGCGCGGCGCGGTCGGCGCCCAGGGCGGCACCGTGACCTTCAAGCGGTCGGAGAAGACCGCCACCGTCGACGGTGCGACCACGCTTCTCGAGGCGGGGGAGGCGGCCGGTGCGATCATGCCGTTCGGCTGCCGCATGGGCATCTGCCAGAGCTGCGTGGTCATGCTCGACAAGGGCTGCGTCCGCGATCTGCGCACCGGCGCTGAGCACGTCGAGGGCGAACGCATCCAGACGTGCATCAGCGCGGCGGCCGGGGACTGCACCCTCGACGTCTGACCTGCCACTTCGCTGCGACCAGGGCGCACCCGTGGCATAGCCGGTACGCTCGGATACGTGCGTGGTCACAGTCGCAGGTACCCGTCCGACCGGCCTCACGGCCGGGTGTCGAGGCCGAGCGTGAGGGCCTGACCCCGTGAAAGCCTCGGTCCCGATCCCAGACGAGATCCCCGTCCTGAGCGACGGCGGGGTGACACTGCGGCCACACGAGCCCCGGGACCTCGACCGCATGGTCGAACTCGCGGCCGATCCGGCCATGATGCGGTGGACGCCGATCCCGGCACCCTACAGCCGCGCGGCAGCGGAGAGATTCGCCCTGGACTACGCGCCCCGGGCCTGGGCGGCCGGTGACCGGATGGTCTGGGCCGTCGAGTTCGACGGTCGGTTCGTCGGAACCGTCGACATCGCCGGGCCCGGCCCGCTGACCCAGCTGAGTTTCGACCTCCACCCCGACGCCCGTGGTTGGGGCGTGATGAAACGAGCCGTGCTGCTGGCCGTCGACCACGCCTTTGCCGAGGCCGGCAAGGAGGTCGTCCGATGGACGACGGTGGCGGGCAACATCGACGCACTCCGCGTCGCCCACGCCTGCGGGTTCCGGCTCGACGCCGCGGTGCCAGACGGCGTCGAGGTGCGCGGGCAGATCCGGGACGCCTGGGTCGGGTCGCTGCGGGCGGATGATCCGCGTGAGCCACGGACTCGGTGGCGCACCGACGTCTTCGAGACCGAGCGGTTCCGGTTGCGGCCGCTCGCCGAGTACGACGACCCGCGCATCCGTGAGACGCTCGACGACCCGATCTCGCGGAAGTACCTGTTCGCCCGGCCCGATCCGCTGGAACTCGAGCACGCCGCCGCCGAACGGCTGCGCAAGTGGTGGACCGCAGCGCAGGGCCTCAGCTGCACGTGGGCCGTCGCCGACCGGGAGACCGACGAATACCTCGGTGACATCAGTCTGCTGCACATCAACGAGGTGACCGGCGCCGAGGCGGGTTTCTACACCCATCCCGACGCGCGCGGGAAAGGCGTTCTGGGAGAAGCGTTTCCGGCGTCTGTCCAGTACGCCTTCGAGAAGTTCGGGTTCCGGCGGCTGACGCTGTTCGCCGCCGACAGCAACACCGGTAGCAAGAAGCTGGCCCGGACCGCGGGCTTCCGCGAGGTGAGCCGTCAGAAGCTCGCCGCCCGTTCCGCCGGGGTGTACGAGGACCTCATCGGCTACGAGCTGTACGTCGACGACTACCGGGCCGACCACGCCGGCTGACCGAGATCGACGCGCCGGGGTTCGCCCGTTCGTGTGAAATCCCCGTGAAATTCCGTGCCCTCACCGGGGGGATGGTGCTGGACACACGCGCGCCACGTAACCTACGCTTGCGTAAGTTACGCAGACGTAAGGGTGAGTAATCCGACACTGCGCCGTCGGGTCGTCCGATTTGTCTCCACCCCTGATGACGGCCGGCACCCACGGCAGTCCACACCACCGCCAGAAGGGATACACGTATGGCGATCACCGACATCCCCGAGTACGCGCATCTGACCGACGCCGATATCGAGGAGCTCGGCCGCGAGCTCGACGCCATCCGCGCCGACATCGAGGCGAGCCGGGGTGAGCGCGATGCCCGTTACCTGCGCAACACCATCCGCTTCCAGCGCGGCATGGAGCTCCTGGGCCGTGCCCTGCTCTTCGGCTCGACCAAGAAGAGGTACTGGTGGGCGGGCGCCTCCGCGCTCGGGCTCGCAAAGATCGTCGAGAACATGGAACTCGGCCACAACGTGATGCACGGCCAGTGGGACTGGATGAACGATCCCGAGGTGCACAGCTCGACGTGGGAGTGGGACAACACCGACCCGTCGGCGCACTGGAAGCACACCCACAACTACATCCATCACAAGTACACCAACGTGCTGGGCCTGGACGCCGACGTGGGGTACGGCCTGCTGCGCGTCACCCGTGACCAGCGGTGGCGGCCGTTCAACTACGGCAACCTGCTCTACAACACGATCCTGATGCTGGCCTTCCAGTACGGTGTGGCGATCCAGAAGCTCGAGCTTCTCAAGCGCAACCGCACCCCCGAGGAGCAGGCCGAGTTCGAGCGCGACAAGGCTCAGGTTCTGTCGAAGATCGGCCGTCAGGTGGCCAAGGACTACCTCGCGTACCCGACGCTGGTGGCGGCCACCACCGGCCACAAGGTGGGCTACGGCCGTGCCTTCGCCAAGACGTTCACCGCCAACATGCTCGGCAACGTCATCCGCAACATCTGGTCCAACGCGGTGATCTTCTGCGGGCATTTCCCCGACGGCGCGGAGAAGTTCACCAAGCAGGACGTCGACAACGAGACCCAGGCCGAGTGGTATCTGCGTCAGATGCTCGGCAGCGCGAACTTCAACAGCGGCTTCATCCTCGCCTTCCTGAGCGGTAACCTGTCGTACCAGATCGAGCACCATCTCTACCCGGACCTGCCGAGCAATCGTTACCGCGAGATCTCCGAGCACGTGCGGGCCCTGTGCGACAAGTACGACCTGCCCTACACCACCGGTCCGCTGCTCGTGCAGTACGCCAAGTCGTGGCGCACCATCGCCAAGCTGTCGCTGCCGGACAAGTACCTCAAGGCGACCGCCGACGACGCGCCCGAGACCGCCTCGGAGCGACGCTTCAAGCAGGGCCTGCCGGAGGGCGCGCGCCTGCAGTCGGCCATCGACGAGGCCACCGGCCGCCGCCGCGGCCTGCGCACGGCGATGGCGAACCTGCGCGAGCGACGCCGGGCGAGCCGCGGCCGTCGCGCCGTGGTCACCGAGCTGCGCTCGTCGCGCGACACCGAGGCCGCGGCCTGATCGGGACTACACTGATCGCAGACCCGGACGGGGCCGGGCGGTGCTCGGTCCGCGGGCGTTCATCCGACCAGTCCGGCACAATGGAACCCAATGGCGATCACTGACATCAACGAGTACGCGCATCTGACCGACGCCGACGTGGAGGCGCTGGGTGCCGAACTCGACGCACTTCGCCGCGAGATCGAATCCGATCGCGGCATGCGCGACGTCACCTACCTGCGACGCACCATCCTCGCGCACCGCGCGCTCGAGGTGGCCGGGCGTCTGGCGCTGCTCGGCAGCCGGTCGCGTCCGCTCTGGGTTCTCGGCACGGGTGCCCTCGCCCTGTCGAAGATCATCGAGAACATGGAGCTCGGGCACAATGTGATGCACGGGCAGTGGGACTGGATGAACGACCCGGAGGTCCACTCGACCACCTGGGAATGGGACATGGTGTGCGCCTCGCCGCACTGGAAGCACTCCCACAACTACATCCATCACAAGTACACGAACGTGGTCGGGATGGATCACGACGTGGGCTACAAGATCCTGCGGCTGACCCGCGACGAGCCGTGGGAGCCGCGCCGGCTCTTCCAGCCGTTCTTCAACGTGATGCTGGCCGCGACCTTCGAGTGGGGCATCGGCCTGCACGACCTCGCGCTCAAAGAGGTCATCGCGGGCGAGAAGCCCAAAGAGGTAGCGATCCCGCAGATCAAGGAGTTCGGCCGCAAGATCGCCAAGCAGGTCGCGAAGGATTACGTGCTGTTCCCGGCGCTGTCCGGCCCGAACTTCAGGCACGCCCTGACCGCGAACCTGACCGCGAACCTCATCCGCAACCTGTGGGCGTACGTGGTCATCTTCTGCGGCCATTTCCCCGACGGCGCGGAGAAGTTCACCTCGGAGTCGATCGAGAACGAGACCCAGGGCCAGTGGTACCTGCGCCAGATGCTGGGCACGGCGAACTTCGATGCCGGGCCCGCGCTCGCCTTCCTCAGCGGGAACCTCTGCTACCAGATCGAGCACCACCTGTACCCCGATCTTCCGAGCAACCGCTACGCCGAGATCGCGGTGCGCGTGCGCGCCCTGTGCGACAAGTACGACATCCCCTACACCACGGGATCGCTTGCGAAGCAGTACTTCCTGACGCTGCGCACCATCCACAAGCTCGCGTTGCCCGACCGGTTCCTGTGGGCCACCGCCGACGACGCGCCCGAGACCGCGTCGGAGAAGCGGTTCGCGGGCATGCCGCGGACGGGTGGTCTCAGGACGGCGATTCGCCAGGCTCGGCAGCGGCGTCGTCGGCGGATGTTCCGCCGCTGACCGCGGCGAGCAGGCCGCGTACGGCCATGCCCCGCCGGTAGGAGTGTCCCTCGAGTTCGTCGAGGGCGCACTCGGGATCGGCGGGCGGACCGAGATGCGTACAGCCCCTGGGGCATCCCTCGATGGCGTCGCGGAGGTCGTCGAACGCCGCGATGATGTCGTCGGGACCCATGTGGGCCAGGCCGAACGAGCGGATGCCGGGGGTGTCGATCACCCAGCCGAGCGGTGCGTCGTCGTCGCCCGGTAGTGGCAACGCCACCGACTGCGTCGACGTGTGGCGTCCCTTGCCGACCCCGGAGACCTCGCCGGTCGCTCGATCTGCCTGGGGCACAAGGCGATTCACCAGGGTCGACTTGCCCACGCCGGAGTGTCCGATGAGTGCGGTGATGTGGCCGCGCAGGACGTCGAGTATCTCGTCGAGCGGATCGTCTCGTCCCGCCCGGACGATCGGCAGGTCGAGATCGGCGAAGGCCGCGGTGAACTCGGTCGGGTCGGCCAGGTCGGACTTGGTCAGGCACAGGATGGGTTCCAGGCCGCCGGCGTAGGCCGCGGCGAGCGCGCGTTCGACGAAGCCGGTGCGCGGCGGCGGATCGGCCATCGCCGTCACGATGAGCAGCTGATCGGCGTTGGCCACCACGATCCGTTCGTACGGGTCGGAGTCATCGGCGGTGCGGCGCAACACCGTTCGGCGATCGGCCACGCGCACGATCCGGGCGAGGGTGTCCGGCTTGCCGGACAGGTCGCCGACCACCGCCACCTCGTCGCCGACGACGATCGGGGTCCGGCCCAGTTCGCGGGCCCGCATCGCGACCACGCGTCGTGACGGATCGCCGCCGAGCACGACGCCCCAGCGCCCGCGGTCCTTCGAGACCACCATGCCCTCGACCGCGTCGTCGTGTGCGGGACGGCGTTTGGTGCGGGGTCGGGTCCCCTTGCCCGGACGGACCCGGACATCGGATTCGTCGTAGTTGTCGGCCCGCCGGCTCAACGGCGACCCCCGCGGGAAACGAACCGTGGACTCATGGCGGGCGAACTCATTCCTGTCCGATCATCTTTGTCCACATGCCGGGGAAGTCCGGCAACGTCTTGCTCGTCGTCTCGATGTCGTCGACCACGACGCCGGGGGTCACCAGTCCGATGATCGCGCCGGCGGTGGCCATCCGGTGATCGGCGTAGGACTCCCAGGTGCCGCCGTGCAGCGTGGTCCCGGTGATGCGCAGCCCGTCCTCGGTCTCGGTGCAGATGCCGCCGAGACGGGTGATCTCGGTGGTGAGCGCGGCGAGGCGGTCCGTCTCGTGGCCGCGTAGATGGGCGATGCCGGTGAGCTCGGACTCGCCGTCGGCGAGGGCGCACAGGGCGGCGATGGTGGGGGTGAGCTCGCCGATGTCGCGCAGGTCGAGGTTCACCGCCTTGAGGACCTCGGGCCCGTGGACGCTCAGCGTGCCGTCGAGGTGTTCGACCGTGCAGCCCATCGCGGCGAGGACGTCGGCCATGCGCGCGCCGGGCTGGGTGGTGACCGCCGGCCAGTACGGGACGCGGACCACGCCGCCGGTGACCGCGGCCGCGGCCAGGAACGCCGCGGCGTTCGACAGGTCGGGTTCGACGGTCCAGTCGACCGCGCGGATCGGTCCGGGTGCCACGTTCCACACGTTCGGCTCGGAGGTGTCGACCGCGACGCCCGCGGTGGCGAGCATCTCCACGGTCATGTCGATGTGCGGCGTCGACGGAACGGGCGGTCCCTCGTGCCGGACCACGAGCCCCTCGTCGAACCGTGCCGCCGACAACAGCAGGCCGGAGACGAACTGCGACGACCCGGAGGCGTCGATGGTGACCTCGCCGCCGCGCACGTTGCCGGTGCCGTCGATGACGAACGGCAGCCGGTCGCCGGTGACCGCGACCCCGAGGGCGCGCAGGGCGTCGAGGATGGTGGTCTGCGGGCGGACCCGGGCCTGCGGGTCTCCGTCGAACCGGACCCGGCCCTCGGCGAGTGCGGCCAGCGGCGGGAGGAACCGCATCACGGTGCCGGCGAGACCGCAGTCGATCTCGGCGCCGTGCAGCGGGCCGGGGGCCAGCGAGACGGTGGTGTCGGAGGCGGGGTCGACCCGTACCTCGACGCCGAGCGCCTCGAGCGCGCCCAGCATGAGGTTGGTGTCGCGGCTGCGCAGCGTTCCGCGGACCGTCGACGGTCCGTCGGCGAGCGCGGCCAGGACGAGAGCACGGTTGGTGATGGACTTGGAACCAGGCAGCTCGACGGTGGCATTCAGGCCGCTCGTGCAGGTCGGCGCGCTCCAGGAACTCATGCGGTCCAGTTTGTCATGCCGCCCTCCGGCGTCGGGGCACGCCGCCGGGGGACTACCGGGTGTCCTTGCGCAGCGGGTGGTCGGCGGGGATCTCCACGACGATGATCCGGCGTCCGTCGGGATCCTCGGCATGCATCTCGATCAGGCCCCAGGGCTCCTGGCGCGGCTCGCGCAGCACGGTGACCCCGCGGTCGCGGAACTGTTTCTCGGTGGCCTCGGCGTCGCGGACCTGCAGCCAGAGTGCCGCGTCGCTCGCCGGACTCGGGGCGTCGGTCTTCAGGTGCGAGGAGATCTCGATGAGGCCGTTGCCCGCGAAGAACACGATTCCGCCGGGGTATTCGCGATGGATCGGCAGCCCGATGCGGTCACGGTAGAAGGCTTGCAGACGTTCGGGATCGGCCGAGAGCAACAGCACCCGGCTGGACAGGACCTCCATCAACGCCCCTCGGTGCTTCCCGCCGAGCCGCCGACGGCGTGGCCCGGATTGCGATCGGCGCGGCCGGCCGCCTCGTAGGCGGCGCTCTCGCGCGCCAGGCGTTCGGTGACGCCGATCGGTGTGGAGTCACCGAAGGCGAAGGCCGACTCGTGCGGGTATTCGTGCGGCAGATCCGGGTCGGTGATCAGGCCGTCGTCGAGGGCGTCCGGACCGTCGGGATCTTCTCCGACGGGACCGGGTTCGATAGTGGAGGACATGACCCCACGATATGCCGTTTTCGGTGCTCGGGAGGGTCGCCACGACGAACAGGCCCGACCGGGCGCGTCGGTCAGGATCCCCGCTGCGAGAACTTCCCCTCCGTCTTGCCGTCCCATGCCTCGAACACGCGCATGACCTTCGGGTCGCCGAGCTCCCTGATCTCGTCGCAGAGGTCTTTCGGGGCCGACGGGTTCGTGACGATGAACTGGTGCAGCGACGGGTCGTGGTCGGCCAGGTAGCGCAGGGTCTCCGGCGGGGTGTCGGGATCGGCGGCGGCCAGTGCGTCACGCGGGTCGAAGGCCGGGGCGCGGACGCCGTCGGAGGCCGACAGGCCGGGCGGCGTGCCGACGACGGCGATGTCGCCGGTGTTGTGATAGTCGACCGGGTCCGACGACACGCTGCGGGTGTTGAGCAGCAGGTTCAGCAGGATCGCGGTGATCGCGCCGGCGGAGATGCCCGAGTGGAAGATGGTCTGGAACCAGTCCGGGAACTCGGCGTAGATGTCGAGGACGACGTCGACCGGGGCGTCGCCGCTGCGGTCGGTGTAGTAGATCTTCGCCTCGGTGAGCATGGCGACGCCGACCGAGATCGCGACGACGAGCACGTTGACGTTGTTGAACTTCACCTTGGCGAGGGTCCGGATGCCGCTGGCCGCGACCATGCCGAACAGGGCGACGCCGGCCCCGCCGAGCACGGCGAGCGGGATGCCCTCGACGACGGCCGCCATCTTCGGCAGCAGGCCCAGGACGACGAGGATGATGCCGGCGCAGGTCGCGACGTGGCGGGTGCGCACGCCGGTGATGGCGACGAGCCCGACGTTCTGAGCGAAGGCGGTGTAGGGGAACGTGTTGAAGATGCCGCCGAGCAGCGTGCCCATGCCGTCGGCGCGCATGCCGTCGGCCAGGCGGCGCGGCGTGATCTTCTCGTCGACGATCTCGCCGACCGCGACGATGTCGCCGGTGGTCTCGGTCATGATAACCAGGCCCACGATGAGGAGCGAGATGATCGCGCTGACCTCGAAGGTCGGCATCCCGAACTGGAACGGCTGCGGCACGCCCACCCACGGGTACTCGCCCAGCTTGTCCCAGTTGGTCATGCCGAACGGGATCGAGACGAGGGTTCCGATCACGAGGCCGAGCAGGATCGAGACCCGTCGCAGGGCGTCGGGGGCGAACCGTTCGATCGCGACGATGATCGCCAGTGTCAGGAAGCCGAAACCGATGTCCTTGGGGTCGCCGAAGTCCGGTCCGGCGGCGGTGCCGCCGCCGAACCATCCCGCGGCCACGCGCATCAGCGAGACGCCGATGATGAGGATGATGGTGCCGGTGACCAGCGGCGGGAAGAATCTGATGAGGCGTCCGACGACGGGTGCGACGGCGATCATGAAGAGGCCGCAGGCGATCACCGAGCCGTAGATGGCGGTGATGCCGTAATTGGTGCCGATGGTGATCATCGGGCCGACGGCGGCGAAGGTCACGCCCTGCATCAGCGGCAGCCGGACGCCGAAGCGCCAGAACCCGACGGCCTGCAGGATCGTCGCGATACCGGCGACGAACAGGTCGGCCATGATCAGGTGCACGATGTCGCCGGACTCGAGCTGCCCGGCGCCGACCATCGCACCGCCGACGATCAGCGGGACTGCGACCGCGCCGGCGTACATGGCGAGCACGTGCTGCAGTCCGAGCGGGAACAGTCTGACGAAGGGCGGGATCTCGTCGACCCGACGAGCGCCGGGCTTCCCGTTCTTGAGCACATCGATGACGGACATGCCACGTTTTCTACGGACCCGGTATTTCCGGGAAGGCGCGTTCGTGTGTCCTCGACGTTTCCGCGAAGATATATCCGTGCCCCCGCGCCCATCGAACGCTCCCCGCAGCGCCGGACTCCTGCTCTACCGCCGCACCGGCGCGAACCCCGACGGTGTGGAGGTCCTCCTCGTCCATCCGGGCGGCCCGCTGTGGGCGCGCAAGGACGAGGGTGCGTGGTCGGTGCCGAAGGGCCTCGTCGACGCGGGCGAGTCCGAGTGGGACGCCGCGCGGCGGGAGTTCACCGAGGAGATCGGCTCCCCGCCGCCCGCCCGACCGCACGCCGATCTCGGCGAGGTGCGTCTCAAGAGCGGCAAGCGGGTCGTCGCCTTCGCCCTGGAAGGTGACCTCGACGTCTCGGAGGTCGTCAGCAACACCTTCGAGATGCAGTGGCCACCCCGATCGGGACGCGTGCAGGAGTTCCCCGAGGTCGACCGCGCCGAGTGGTTCGATCCCGAGACCGCGCGGGCGAAGCTGAACCCCGCGCAGGTCGCGTTCGTGGACCGGTTGCTGGAGATGCTCGGCTGAGCGGTGGCGAGAGATCGCGCGCGCGCTCGAGCGGCGTGTGAAGGCGTCCGGGACGCCGGCCCGGCGGCGACCGGTCAGACGTCGAGGATGTGCGGAAGCCCGCTCCGGTGGCGATCTCGGTCGAGTTGCTTCAGCGGCTCGAGGACGGGCAGCTCCCACAGCGGGAAGAGCGTCGCCTCCGCGGCGGGACTGTCGGCCGCGGCGATGATGGCATTGGTGACCCGACGCCCGGATTCGTTGGCGCCCTCCATGGTCGCGAGGTCGATGTTGCTGCGCACGTGGTCGCCGCCGATGAACAGGTTCGGGATCTCGGTGTGCGCGTCTGGTCGGTTGCCGTAGGAACCCTTCGTGTTGACCATGAGCGGGGTCGCGTTGTGGGTGCGGCCCCCTGACCAGGTGATACCCGGATCGAGGGACCAGGTGACGATGTCGTCGGCGCGCAGGGTCTCGCGGCCGCCGGCGTTCAGCGCCCGGCTCATCTGCGCCCACACCTCACGCGCGATCTCCTGCCTGGTGCACTGCTTGGCGGGCTTGTCGTACAGGATGCCCGGCTTCTCCCACTCCGAGATGTCGATGGACAGGCAGTCCTTCACCGTCCCGTCGCCGTAGGTGCGGGAGAAGTCGACGTTCCACGGTGCGGCCTGGAACAGGCCGGTGAGCGCCCACGGGGTGCCCAGCGCGGCGATGTGGCCCGGCGGCAGATCCGACCGGCGGCGGAGGTAGTACTGGATGCCGACCATCCAGTCGTCCTGCAGCGCAGGCACTCCCGCGAGTGATGGCGCGGCGTCGAGCAGCTCGGGGGTCAGCAGCGGCTTGAGGCGGTCGATCGGCATCGCCGCGACGTACCAGTCGGCCTCGACGATCTGGCCGGTGGTCAGGCGGGCTCCGGTGATGCGTCCGCCGCCGACGTCCAACCGTCCGAGACCGGCCCCCATCACGAAGCGGACCCCGCGGGTGCGGAGATGGGCGACCCACGGGTCGATCCACGCCTGGTTGGTGGGCCGGTCGAGGATTCGGTCGACGTCGCCGCGGACGAGGTCGGAGCGGTACTGCGGGATCAGCCCGCTCGCGGCGGTGGCGAGGGCCAGGCCGATCTGCCCGATCGTCCGGGCAGACGCGGTCTCCGGCTTGGCCGCGACCAGCGACCGGGTGAGTGCCCCCACGAGATAGCGCTGGTAGGAACGGGACTTGCCCTTGGCCTTGACGAACTCCATCCAGGACCGGTTCTCCCACTGGGCGATCCGGCGCTCGGTGCAACTGGTGGCCATCACCAGCAGGCGCGACACGAAGTAGGTGAGCTCGGTGGCCGGGACGTCGACGACGAACTTGAGCCCGGTGATCAGCGAGTTGCGGAGATTCTCGAGTGTGGCGATCTGCGGTGCGTGATCGACGAAACCGATCAGTGAGGCCGGGACGGTGGTCGGTGCGTACCCCGATTCGTCGAAGGCGATCATGGCCGACTCGACGCTGGTGAGATGCCGGTCGCGAACATTGCTGCGGCCCACCGGGATTCGCTGCATCATCTCCGGGACGTGCTGGTAGCAGCTGGGATAGAAGCGGAAGCCGTGCTCGCCGGGGAGGCCGCGACGGCCACCTCGAGCGGTGCCGGGAACGTCGAAGCTGCGGGCCTTGCCGCCGAGATAGGCGGGTTCGTAGGCGGTCGCCGAGAAGCCGCGTTCGCTGAGTTCGTGTGCTGCGGCGAGCCCGGCCATGCCCCCGCCGAAGATCGCGACGTCGCGTCCGCGGCCGACTCCGGTGCGGGGTACCGCCCTCGCCGACGGCACCGTCGCGTGGGGGAGTGCCACCGCGGTCCCGGCGATCACGGCGGCTGCGGCCGGTCCGGTCAGGACCGCGCGTCTCGGAATGCCTCTGCGAAGAGGCGTGTTCGGTCCCACGGTGGTGTGCTGGTCTTCCGACATGCCTCCGACCCCTTCGTCGACCCCAGAGCAGTCAGTACCGACTCCTCGAGGTCTAACACAGCCGCGGACGGCGTGGGACGGAATTCGGCGAACGTCTCGGTCGGTCGTCCAGGTGCTCGACAGTGCCGGCCGCTCCTCACGGGGAGTGCTCGTCGGTGGCGCAGGCCGGGTGGCCGGCAGGACTCAGCGCGCCAGGAACGGGGCCACCCACTCCGGCGTGACCTCGGCGGGGATCGCCGCGGCCGTGGTCTCGTCCACGTCGACGATCGAGTAGTGCTCGGCGCCGGCGGCCGTCGCGACGATCAGCGTGCACACCCCTGCGCGACGCTGGAACAGCGAGGACCTGCTCGCCCAGCCGACCACGCCGTCGCGGTCGACGACGATCCGCCGGCGCGCGACGGTGGGCGGGGCGATGACCACCGACCGCGCGGTCACGCGGTGCCCGAGGTGCCGGGCGCGGACGACGCCGAGAGTCGTCGACGCGGCAAGCGCGAGTGCACCCGCCGCGATCCAGCCGAGGGGAATGGCGCCGGCGACGGCCGGGACAGCGATCGCTGCGAACACGACGAGGCCGGAGAGGAATCCGCGATTGAGTCGTCGGACGAACGCCGCACGGCCGTGGGCGGTGAGCGGGGCGGTCAGTTCGGCCTGCTCGTGCGTGACCAGTCCGGCCACGCGCATCGCCTCGTCGCGCGGGGCGGGCGGGAGCAGCAACGGGTGCTTGTGCGCGCCGATGGCGATCGCGCGCAGGCGGGCACCTCGCAGCGGTCGCATCAGGATCGGCTCGGAGAGATCGGATCCGCGAATCCGGTTCTCGTCGAAGCTGATGGCATTGGTGGTGAGGAGTCCGCGCTCGGTGCGCAACGTGCCGTCGGGATGTCGCGTGAGCCGGAAATCCCAGTAGCTCAACAGGTAACCGATGGCCGACAGCACCGCGCCGACGACGATCACGGCGACCACGCCGACGGTGGCGACGAGCGCGAGCGGCATCTCGCGCACGGTGTCGTACGCGTCGTGGACGACACCCGCGGTCCGGTCGAACAATCCTGCCTCGTTGGCGATCTGTGCGGCGGCGCCGCCGATCGCCGCCGCGACCGCGAGGCCTCCAACCGAGAACGGCGAGAAGCGCAGCCAACTCATCTGGAACCGCGTCAGCATCTCCGGGTGCGCGACCGGGTGTGCCGGCGAGCCGTCCGTGGCATCCGCGGCGGCCGCCGCGCCGGAGGTCGCGGTCGGCATGAGTTCGTCGTGCAGCGCCCGGGCCTCGGCGAGCGTCACGGCGCGCAATTTCACCTGCGACGACTGGTCGTCGCCGCCGGTGCCGATCGTGACCTTCTGCAGGTTGAGGATCCGGTGCACCAGGGAGGCGGTCAGGTCGACGCTGCGGATGCGGTCGCGCCGGGCGGTGGCGACCTTCTTGTTCAGGAGTCCGCTGCGGACTCGGACGTGTTCGTCGGTCACCTGGTAGAAGGTCGTCAGCCAGGGGATCGCCGCTGCCGGCGGCACGATGAGGACGGTGGCGATCAGGATGAGCAGCGGCGCGGACCGGCCGGCGAAGACCACTGCGATGAGCACCGGGACCAGCGACGGGAGCGCCTCGACGAGGCCCACCGCCATCATCCACGGCGACAGCCGATGCCACTCGTCGGGCGCGTCGATGTGCAGCCGAGCGGGAGGCGGCGGCGCAGGCGGGACCGGGTCAGGTCGCGTCATCGGTGAACGCCTGGGTGCGGATGGTCAGGTCGGAGGCGGTGGTGCGCGCCAGCTCGGCGTCGAGGCCGGCGATGTGGATCGTGCCGGCCGACGATGCGGTCGTCACGGTGAGCTTCGCCAGACCCAGCAGTTGTTCGAGCGGACCCGCCTCGGTGTCGACGACCTGGATGCGGGCGATCGGGATGATCACCCGGTGCCGGACGAACCAACCGGTCTGCGAGTACACCGCGTCGTCGCTCACCTCCCAGCGGTGGAACCGGTACCGCCACAACGGGACAACCGTGGCGTAGAAGGCGGTGAGCAGCGCGAGCACGACCGTGGCGGAGGTGGCGACCGCGCGGGCCTCGGGGGCGACCACCGCGACCGCGATGGCCGCGATGGTCGCCGGGATGCCGAAGATCAGCGGCGGCAGCCGCCAGAGCGTCCTGGCCCGAGGGTCGACCTGGTTGACCGGTTCCCGGAGGGTCGGGTGCACCGCGTTCGCCGGGTCGGTGTGATGTGGGGCAGATGCGGGGTCCATTGCGGTCAGTCTAGGGTGCACGACCCACGCATCGTTCGTTTTGCGAACGGAGTCGGCGTCAGGTCAGGGTCACGCCGCCGTCGACGGCGATCGTCTGGCCGGTGACGTATCCGGAGGCGGCCGACGAAAGCCAGATCGCGGTGGCGGCGAGCTCCTCGCCGTGGCCGGTGCGCCCGAGCACCACTCGCGGCATCTGCGAGTCGAGGTATCCGGGCTTGTAGTGGTCGGTCATCTCGGTCTCGAAGAAGCCCGGCGCGATCGCGTTGACGCGGATGCCCTTGCGCGCGCCCCACTGCTGGGCGAGGTCGCGGGTCAGGCCGATGACGCCGGCCTTGCTGGCGGCGTACGCGGCCTGCGGGAGCCCGGCGGTGGTGATGCCGAGGATCGAGGAGATGTTGACGATCGCCGATCCGGGCTGCATCACCCGGCCGCACGCCTGTGCCATCCAGTACGAGCCGTTGAGGTTGATGTCGATGACCTCCCGGAACTGTTCGGGCGTCTCCTTCGTCGCGGGGTAGGCGGTGCCGATGCCGGCGTTGTTGATCAGCACGTCGACCTTGCCGAAGGTCTCCATCGCCGAATCGACCACGCGCCGGCACTGCTCGGGATCGGCGACGTCGGCCGGTACGGCGAGTGCCTTGCGCCCCAACGCCTCGACGGCGGCGGCGGTGTCGGCGAGCTTCTCCACGCGGCGCGCGGCGAGCACCACGTCGGCGCCGGCCTCGGCGAAGCCCTTCGCGAACGAGACACCGAGTCCCGACGAGGCGCCGGTCACGATGACCACCTTGCCGGTCGTGTCGAACAGATCCATCACGGACATCATCGTCTCCCTTACAGCGTGTTCGGGCGCGGCCCACCGTGGGCCGCGCCGGGGTCGGGGGTGTCAGAACCAGGACGGTTCGACGTCGAGGGTGGTGCGGTCCAGTGCGGCGAGCAGGTCGAGCTGTGGGCCGGTCTTCGGTAGCTCGTACCGGAAGAAGTACTGCGCCGCAGCGCGTTTGCCGTCGTAGAAGTCTCCGGACCGGCCGTGGGCGGCCAGCACCTGTTCCAGCCAGATCCAGGCGATGACGATGTGGCCGGCGGTCTCGAGGTAGATCGTGGCGTTGGCCAGGGCGAGCTTCGGGTCATCGCACGACCAGATGTGCGCGGTCACCTTGCCGAGCCGGTCGACGGCGGACTGCAGGGCCTCGGCGTACCCGGCGGCCTCGGGCACCTCGCGTGCCCGGTCGACGGTCGCGCCGATTCTCTCGGCGAGCAGCGTCAGCGCGGCCCCGCCCTGCATGGTGACCTTGCGGCCCAGCAGGTCGAGGCCGTGGATGCCGTGTGCCCCTTCGTGGATCGGGTTGAGGCGGTTGTCGCGGTAGTACTGCTCGACGTCGAACTCGCGGGTGTAGCCGTAGCCGCCGTGCACCTGGATGGCGAGGCTGTTGGCCTCCAGGCACCACTGCGACGGCCAGCTCTTGGCGATCGGCGTGAGCAGCTCGAGCAGCAGGTTGATGCGGTCGCGCTCCTCGTCGGAGGCGGTCGCGGCCTCGTCGACGAGCTTGCTGCAGTACAGCCCGAAGGCGAGTGCGCCTTCCACGTAGGCCTTCTGCGCCAGCAACATCCGGCGCACGTCGGCGTGCTCGATGATCGGGACCGGCTTCGTGGACGGGTCCTTCTGGTCGACGGGGCGCCCCTGGGTGCGCACCTTCGCGTATTCCAGCGATGCCTGGTACCCGGCGTATCCGAGTGCGGTGGCGAGGAACCCGACGCCGATGCGGGACTCGTTCATCATGTGGAACATGTAGGACAGGCCCCGGTGCTCCTCGCCGACGAGGAAGCCGACCGCGCCCGGTTCCGCCGCGGGGGAGAAGGTGCCGTCGCCGAAGTTCAGCAGGCAGTTGGTGGTGGCCCGGTTGCCCATCTTGTGGTTGAGGCCGACGAGCGCGACGTCGTTGCGGGTGCCGTCGGGCAGGAACTTGGGCACGATGAACAGCGAGATGCCCTTGACTCCGGGGCCTCCGCCGGGGGTCTTCGCCAGCACCAGGTGCACGATGTTCTCGGTCAGTTCGTGATCGCCCGCCGAGATCCACATCTTGGTCCCGGTGATCCGGTACGTGCCGTCGCCGGCCTTGACGGCCTTGGTGGTGATGTCGGCCAGCGACGACCCGGCCTGGGGCTCCGACAGGCACATCGTGCCCGAGTAGCGGCCCTCGACCAGCGGCCGCACCCAGGTGTCGATCTGCTCGGGGGTGCCGTACTCGGCGAGGAGGTTCGCGTTGCCGACGGTGAGGAAGCCGTACGACGACATCGCGGCGTTGGCGGCCTGGAACCACACCGACGAGGCCTGTCGGATCACCGTGGGGAGCGCCATCCCGCCGAGCTCTTCGTCGAACGACGCGGCGATCAGGCCGGCCTTGCGGAACTCCTCGAGTCCGGCGACGACCTCGTCGGGCAGGACGACCTTGCCGTCGTCGCCGATGTAGGGCTCGTGGGCGTCGCCGATCTTGTTGGCCGGGGCGAAGCATTTCATGGCGAGGTCGGCGCTCAGCTCGAGGACGGCGTCGAAGGTGTCGCGCGAGTGGGAGGCGAACCGCTCACGCGAGGTCAGCGATTCGACATCGAGCCATTCATACAGCAGGAACTCGAGGTCCCGGCGGGACATGGGTGTGGCCATCGCACTTCCTCGTGATCGGACCGACGCTTGCCGTGTGCCCGGTACGGCACTCCCACGATGCTATACCGATCGTTCGCTCGGTGGTGAGTCCGGTCATCGTGGGCGGGCGGAGGGTTGCGCTCCGCAATCTGACAACACACGTTACCTCCATCACACCTTGCCACGTTTCCTTGTAGAGGTGCGCGGGGATGTGTTGGACTACTGACGATTCACGATCGTGAATAACTTCGGTTATGTCGTGAATACCCACGGGAGGATCGGGAACGGTGCCATGCGGCGGGGGTGGCATCGTCCCGAGCCCGCCCCGATTTCGAGTCCCGGTCTGCTGAGCCCGGCCTTTCCGGCCTCTGGTCGTCGAACCCCGGGTCCCGGATCGTCGAGGTGTCACTCTTCCGACGCGAACCAGCCCGACGGCGTCAACGTGTCCCCGAGGCGGTTCGCGTACTGGTCGAAGTACACGCGCGCGATGAGCTCCCGGCGACTCCGCACACCGGCCTTGTCGAAAATCGACTTGAGGTGGTCCTGCACGGTGTAGGCCGAAACGTGCAGTGCGGCGGCGATGTCCTTCGTCGCGACGTTCTGCAACACCATCTGGGTCACGTCCCGCTCTCGCGTGGTGAGTCCGAAGGCCTCGACCACCAGAGGGATGATCTCGGGCGGTCGCGCCTCCTCGATGGTCACCACCACCTCGCCCACCCGTCCGTCGGCAGACGACAGCGGGGAGGCGTTGATCACCAGCCACATCCCGGACTTTCCGCGTACCCGTAGGCGGGGCGGGACATCGGTCTCGCCGGCGCCGTAGCGTCGGGCGGCGCCGATCAGCCCGAAGACGGGATTGACTGCCGAGGCGCTGTTGGGGCCGGCCGCGAGGTCGTCGATCCGTTCCTCGCTGCCCGCCGACATCTGCACGATCTCGTTGTCCCGGTCGATGATGAGGACCGCGGGGCCGTGCATGACCGAGGTTCCGGGTTCGGTGACGACGGGCTCGGTGACGACGGAGCTGAGCAGGCCGATCCGGACCCCGTGCGCGAGCGTGCGGGACAGGGAGGCCAGGAAGCCGATCTCGTCCTCGTCGAACGGGCGGCAGCCCGCGCCGCTGCGGAACATCGCGATCCCGGCCCACAGCCGATCGCCGTCGCGGATCGACAGGCGGGCCTCGTCGTGGAAGCAGTACTCCGGAATCATCAACTGCGACATGCGTTCCGACCGCTTGACCTGTCCTCGGGTGAGGAGGTTCATGCCGACCGCGTCGCACTTGCGCGACGCCAGCTCCCGATAGCTCGACGGTTCGCAGCCGCCGTACTCGAGGAGCCCGAAGTCCGGGTCTCGCTCGTCCTGGCCGAGCAGGTCGCCGTACTTGCGCGCAGAGGAGCATCTGCGTCTTCGCGTCGAAGGTCGCCACACACGCCGCGTCGACGGGGACCGCCCGTCGCAGCGACTCGACCGTCTGGGCGAAGAACTCGTCGAGACCGAGACCCGCGTGCGCCACGACTTCCACGTCGCGGCGCACGCGCTCGGTCGTCAGACTCGACACCATTGCCCAATCATGGTCCTGAGCTGCGCCGATGTCTATCCCATAATGTTGGGGTCATCTACTCGCCAGTACCCCCGCCGGGTCGTGCCGGCGGCGGATCGTCTCCAGTCGCAGCCGCTCGTCGGGTCCCCACAGGCCGGCGCGGTCGGCGGCGCGGAGCCCGCAGAAGTTCAGCAGCGCGCCGCACCGCCACGGCGCCAGTGCGTCGAGGACCGCCTGCAGGCGCGGACCCACCTGGTCGGCGAGCGGTCGGGCCGGCACTCCGATCGCGATCACGGAATAGGCGCCGTGGCGTCCGGCGACCGCGTTCGGCACGCGCTGCGGCCGTCGCAGACGTCCCCCCCAGCAACCGCACCTCGACGATGGCCGGCGGGCTCGGCACCTGCGGTCCGGCCACCTCGAGCAGCGCCTCGACGGCCGCGGCCGGGAACTCGCCGAGCAGGACGCCGCGTTCGACGCTGGGCATCGGGCCGGCCGGGTCCATGTGCACCGCGTCCAGGGCGGCGGTCGGCAGGATGTCGACGTTCTCCAGCAGGATCGGCCCGGCCGAACGCATCGGCGCGAGAAGGGCGGCCGCCGCGGCGGGGTCTCCGGTGTGCGTGTACCGGACGTGGACGGCGAGCTGTCCCTGCAGGGGCGCGGGCAGATCGGGATCCGGTGGGAGGCGGAGGGCGGAGACCGAGGTGCCCGCCTCCTCCGGAAGGGTCGGCGCCCACTCGCGCCACGCGTGCAGCACGTCCCGTGCCGCCGAACCGGCGAAGAAGATGCCGCCGCCGTAGACGGTGGGTGGTCGAACAGCTCGAACTCGATGGCGGTGACGATCCCGAAACCGTCGCGCCCTCCGAGGATCGCCCAGAACAGGTCCGAGCCGGCCGACGCGTCGACGCTGCGGACGACGCCGTCCGCGGTCACCAGCTCGATGGAGCGGACATGGTCTGCGGCCCAACCGAACCGGCGCCCGAGCGGGCTCAGCCCGCCGCCGAGCGTGTAGCCGACGACGCCGACCGACGAGGACGAGCCGACGACCCCGGTCAGCCCGTGCGGCGTCGTCGCGGCGACGACGTCGCGCCAGCGCACGCCGGCACCGACACGCGCGGTCCGCGCGACCGGGTCGACGGTGATCGAGTTCAACCGCGAGGTGGTGACGACGACGGTGCCCCTGCCCTCGATCGGCAGGCCGTGTCCGGTGGCCCGGGCCCCCACGCGGAATCCGTTCGCGCGGGCATATCGCACGGCGAGGGCGACATCGTGGGCGTTCGTCGCGCCGACGACCAGGTCGGCCGCCGGTGCGGCGATCAGGTTGAAGCCGCCCAGCTCCGTGGCGTACCCCTCATCGGTCGGGGTGAGGACGGGGCCGGAGACCTCGGACATGAGCGTGCCGAGGGAGATGTGGTCGGTGGGTTGGGATGTGATCGTTGTGTTCATGTCCCCCAGAATCCGTGGGGTCCATGCCTTTCGACCATCCCGCGACGGCGGGGAGAATCCCGGCGGCGGTTCTGGGATCAGGGGTTCCCCAGAAGTCTGGGATGTCACACGGCCGTGGGGATTCCGTGCGCCGGGTGCGGCGTCAGACGCTCAGCGCGCGGTACACCGCGGACTCGAAATCCAGATAGCCCTCCACCGAGGCCGGGTCGAAGAAGGGGAGGACCTGGGTCGCCCAGAACCCGCCGATCTTGTTCAGCGGGTCGAGCCAGTAGTAGAGGTTCGCGAGACCGGCCCACGACTGGGAACCGGCCGGGCGTCCGGTGGGGGCGTCGGAGTCGTTGATCATGAAGGCGTACGACCACGACTTCGTCATGCCGGGGAAGAACTCGGCGTCGTTGGTCAGGCGGGGATCGAGTCCGGGGAGCCGGTGGATCCTCAGGTCGCCGAGATGGTTGCGCATCGCCATCGCGACCGTCTCGGGGGAGAGGATGCGCTCGCCGGAATCGGATCGGCCGTCGGCCAACCACATCCGTATGAACCGCAGGTAGTCTCCGACGGTCGAGTGCAGGCCCTGCCCGCCCATCTGGACCTCCGGGGCGGCGGGCGGTTCCCGCCAGGGTTCGGCGACGAGGTCGTCGCCCCGGCGGTGGTGCATGGTCACGTGCCGGTGGCGGGTGGACTCCGTGTGATGGAAACCGGTGTCGGACATGCCGAGTGGGGCGAACACCCGGTCGTGCATCTCCTCGCCGAGTCGCCGGCCGGTGACGCCCTCGATCACCTGGCCGACCCAGTCGATGTTCGAGCCGTACTCCCACCGCGTGCCCGGATCGAACAGCAGGGGCGTCCGCAGGGCGGCCATGGTCGCGGTGGAGATCGACGGCTGTCGGTGCTCGGTCTCGAGCCGACGGTAGGTCTCGTTGAAGAACGAGTAACCGAAACCCGCTGTGTGAGTGAGCAGATGGTGGGTGGTGATCGGCGACGCGGGCGGGCGGGAACAGGGGGTGCCGTCGGCGTCGAAGCCGGTGATCACCTGCAGGTCCCCGATCGCCGGGGCGTACTCGCTCGCCGGCGCGTGCAGGTCGAGTTCCCCTCTCTCGACGAGTTGCAGCGCGACGGTCGCGGTGATGGCCTTGGAGGTGGAGAACAGGGCGAACACGGAGTCGGTGGTCATCGGGGAGCCGTCGTCGGTCGACCGCACCCCCACGGCGTCGAGGTGGACGGTGCGGCGGTCGGTCGTGACGCCGGCGACCACGCCGGGGATGCGCGGCGTGCGGCCGAGGAGACCGCGCAGGGCCCGGCCCGCCTCCTGCTCGATGCGCTCGGGGTCGACGGTGTCGAGATCTGCCGTGCTCATGCGCGTCTCCCGCGTCCGAGGAGTGTTCCGCACCACACTGTATCGGCCGGATGGCGAGGTCACCGGCCGTTCAGGCGGGGCGGAGCGACTCCACGAACCCGCCGAGGCGGTCGACGGCGGTGGCCAGGTCCTCGGTCGAGGCCGCGTAGGACAGCCGCACGAACCGCTCCGCCCCGGCCACGCCGAAGTCCTTGCCCGGTGTCAGCGCCACGTGGGCCTCGTGCAGGGCCCGCTCGCAGAACTCCGACGCGGTCAACCCGGTGGAGCCGACGTCGATGTAGACGTAGAACGCGCCGTCGGGCACCACCGGCACGTCGAGCCCGATGCGCGCGAGCCCGTCGATGACCAACCCGCGCCGCCGTGCGAACTCGCGCCGGTTGCCCTCGGCGACGGCCAGGGACTCGGGGGTGAAACAGGCCAGCGCCGCGTACTGCGACGGGGTGGGCGGGCAGACGTAGAAGTTCTGCGCCAGTCGCTCGAGGACGCCCACGAGCTCGTCGGGCACGATGCACCAACCCAGACGCCAGCCGGTCATGCCGAAGTACTTCGAGAAGCTGTTGATCACGACCGTCTCGGCGGCGCCGGGGGAGTCGGTCGCCAGGATGCTGCGCGGAGGCCGCCCGTCGGGACCGGGATCGGACAACCCGAGATAGATCTCGTCGACGATGGACCAGCCGCCGCGCGCGGCGACGAGGTCGGTCATCGCGACCAGCTCGTCGTAGGGCACCGACGTGCCCGTGGGGTTCGACGGCGTCGCGACGATGACGCCGCGGGTGGTCTCGGTCCACGCCGCGGCGACGGCCTCGGTGGTCAGCTGGAAGCGGGTCGCGGCGGTTGTCGGCAGCAACGTGACGTCGGCGCCGAAGGCGTGGGCGAACTGCCGATTGCACGGGTACGACGGATCGCCGATCAGCACGCCGTCGCCGGGATCGACGAGGGCCGCGCACGACAGCAGCAGCGCGGCCGACGCCCCGGACGTGACCGCGACCCGCCTCGGGTCCACGTCGGCGCCGAAGTGGTCGCGGTAGAACCCGGCGATGGCCGAACGCAGTTCGGGAAGGCCCAGCGCGCCGGTGTAGGCGAGCGGCCGGCCGTCGCTCACCTGGCGTGCGGCAGCGAGGACCTCCGGCGGCGCCCCGAAGTCGGGTTCGCCGATGTTGAGCTTGACGATGTGATGGCCCTGCGCCTCCAGCTCGGCGGCGTCCCTGGCGAATTCCATCGCGTAGAACGGCGCGATCTGCTCGGCTCGGCGGGAGATCCTCATGGAGGACATTCTGCGCGTCGGGCCGCCGGACACGGCGTCCGCATCGCCGCTTCCGGTGCTGCCGGGGAAGGCGGCGGGGAGGATGTGGGGGTGCCCGTTCCCGAATTCATCCGCGAGTTGCGTGCCCAGGTCGGTCATCGTGAGCTCTGGCTGTCCGGTGTCAGCGTTGTCGTCCTCGACGCAGGCGGTCGCGTCCTGCTGACCCGGCGCGTCGACAACGGCCGGTGGGCCGTGGTGTCGGGGGTGCTCGAACCCGGCGAGGAACCGGCCCGGGCCGCGGTGCGCGAGGTGGCCGAGGAGACCGCGGTGACCGTCGACATCGTGCGGTTGACCAGCGTCGACGTGACCCCGGTGATCACCTATCCGAACGGGGACCGGGCGCGATATCTCGACGTGTGCTTCCTGGCCCACCACGTCG
This sequence comes from Gordonia paraffinivorans NBRC 108238, assembly GCF_000344155.1. Taxonomy (GTDB): domain Bacteria; phylum Actinomycetota; class Actinomycetes; order Mycobacteriales; family Mycobacteriaceae; genus Gordonia; species Gordonia paraffinivorans. The sequence continues at coordinate 73,254 of NZ_BAOQ01000012.1, forward strand.
CCGGAGACCCCCGCGCCGCCGACGACGAGAACTCCGACGTCGCCTGGTTCGCCCCGGACTCCCTGCCCGACGAGCTCACCGACACCTCCCGGCTTCGGATCTCCAAGGCCCTCGAGGGTGGTCCGCAGGCCTGGTTCCGACGCTAGGGGTCGAGGTCAGGGAAGCCCCTGAACTTCGCCTCATATTCGTGCTGACCTGTGGATTTCCGGTTTCCGGCGGCGGAGACTCGGTGTCATGAACACAACGACGAACTCATCGAACACCTTCTGGAAGATCCTCGGCGTCGTCGCCGTCGTGCTGATCGCTCTCGCGGTTGTCGGCCCGTTGCTCAAGGGGCTCTTCTGGATCGCTCTGATCGGCCTGGCGCTCTACGGCGGCTGGGTGCTGCTGTTCCGTTCCAAGTCGAAGGACAACCATCCGACTCCGCTCCAGTGATCGGTCGAACTCGGGCGGGAACTGCCAAATCGCGTCCCAAACGGAGGCGAAATAGGTAACCTAGATCACCTGGTTATCTCATCGACCGCAGGGGAGTTGTCGTGACGACCGTCATCGACGAACTCGATCCGCTCGCTCCGCCGGCCGATCCGGGCGCCCCGGTCGACCCGGTCCTCGGGCGACCGCTCCGGCCGGCCCCTCCCGGGCGGCCGAGGTTCAACCCGGAGTGGACCCCGGCGAGACGCCGACTGCTCGACGGCTGGGTCGACGTGCAGGACCGGCTGCCCGAGACGGGTGGGATCGTCGCGCGAGCCAAGGACCACGTGTGGGTCGGGGACCCGGAGATGGACGCGGTCGTGCAGATGTTCCGACGACTGCCGCCGCGGAAGGGGCGCGAGATGTTCGAGCGCGCACTGAACTTCGGCCTGGACACCATCGAGGATCCGCCCCACGAGCTCGTGGCGCTCTTCGGGCACATCGACACCCCGCCGGCATGGATCACCAAGGACCGCGTCGACCGCGGTGCGATCGTGGCGAACAGCGTCACCCCGGCGGGCAAGGCGTCGCTGATCTTCCTCAACACCCTGGCGACGGTCCAGGGCGGGTCGGTGGGGTCCGCCGTCGGCACCATGGGCCGCATGCAGCGCGACATGATCAACCGGTCGCTGGAGTCGGCGGAGTTCTGGGTGCACCTGCCGGCCCCCGGCGCGCTGAACCGCTTCGGGGTCGCGTTCAAGAACGCCGTCCGCGTCCGGCTCATGCACGCACACGCGCGGGTCATGCTCCGCAAGAAGTGGGGCGAGGAGTGGGTGGCCGAACACGGAGTGCCGATCTCCAATGCCGAGATGTCCGGCGGCATACCGTCATTCGGTGTCGCCAACCTCATGTACGACATCAACTACGGTCGTCGCTACGAGTATCGGGACCTCGAGGACCTCAACATCTTCTGGTCGTACATCGGCCACCTCCTGGGTATCCGCGAGGCGATGATCCCGCGCACCTTCGGTGAGGCCGTCGAGCTGCTCGACTACGGCTACGCGGTGATGGAACCGCCGTCAGAGTACGCCGATGCGCTCAACGACCTCTCGGAGATGATGCTCGAGACGCTGATGGACAAGGTGCACGTCCCGGTCGTCGATGCCCGGGTGAAATCGGCGATCCACCAGGCCCTGCACGGGCTGTACTTCTTCATCGGAGGTCAGGTCCTCGGCCGGCGCATCACCGGAACGCCCGAGCCGACGTGGATCGGCCGCCTGGCCCCGAAGCTCGTCACCGCGCAGGTGCACCTCGCCAACCTCGACCGGCGCGTCCCCGGCTACTGGAAGCGGGCCGACCGACGCCGTGCCCGGGGCGACACCTACTGGGCCGTCATGCACGCCGCGTTCACCCGCCTGGCCGCGGAGAAGGACGGCGGACGCGGCCCCACGTTCGCCGGTCACGACCGTCGCGTCGAGGCGCTGGGCAGGGCCGGCTGACCGGTCGTCCGGCTCGTGCGCGCGCAGGCGCGGGTCGTCGTCGGATACCGGCTCGCGCCGCACGCGGTGCCCGGCATTGGGCGACATCGCAGGTGAGGGCACCTGACCTCGGTTAACCTGATCGCCGAGTGGCACGAGGAGACCAGAGCCGAGGACGCACATGCCGACGGTGATCGCGACCATCAGCCTCAAGGGCGGTGTCGGCAAGACCACGCTCACCGCAGGCCTCGCCGACTTCCTGGCCGGGGTCTTCGGCAAGAAGGTGTTGCTGATCGACCTCGACGCGCAGACCAGCCTCACCACGATGATGATCGGGGAGCAGCGCTGGGAGGCGCTCAACCGGCGGGGACACACCGTCGCCCCGCTCTTCGCCGACGTGCTCGACGGCACACGGCGGTTCGACCTCGAGCGCACGGTCTGCCGTGACGTCTCCGCGACGGACGGGCTCACGGGAATCGACCTCGTCCCCTCGTCGCTGGATCTCATCGACCTGCAGGAGGAGCTGAGCGCCCGCCGGGTGGCGCTCGACGACCATCTGGCGGCGGTGGAGGTGCTGCGTCGGGCGTTGGCACCGATCCTGTCCCGCTACGACTACGTGCTCATCGACTGCCCGCCGAACGTCGGGCCGTTCAGCCTCAATGGGCTGGCCATGGCGGACGGATATCTCATCCCGACGATCCCGGACGTGCTGTCCACCTATGCGATCCCGCACGTTCAGCGGCAGGTCGCCGACTTCTCCGACGAGATCGGTCGTCGCATCGTCGAACTCGGCGTCGTGATCACCAAGTACCGGGCGTCGTCGACGCTGCACCGGGACACCGTGCACCGGCTCCGCCGCGACCCGACGATCCAGAACATCCTGCCTGCCTACATCCACGAGTCCAATGCCGTCGGCGCCGCCGCAGAGTACGGTTGCCGGCCGAGTCTGCGTGCGAAATACGGCTATCACGGCCACTACGAACAGTTCCGGGACCTGACCCGGGCGGTGATGATCGAGGCGGACGCCAAGTTGGCGCCGGCCGGTTGAGACGCGGATCCGGCCGAACCGGAACTCAAGTCGCGATTCCGAACCGGCCGTTTCGCGGGTACTCGGCCCGTCGGCAGCGGGGGCTCCCTTCGAATCTGGGTCAAAGTGCGTGCTCAACGGGCTATTTTCGACCTAGTTCGCCGCCCGGCGGGCGTTCACATCTCCCAGGGAGTCCCTCATGAACAAGGTGCAGATCGCCTCGATTCTCGGCGCGGCGGCGCTGGCCGCGACCCTTCCCGCCTGTGGCTCAGACGATTCGGGTGACTCCGGATCGTCGAGCGGGGCGGCGGTGACGGTCGAGTCCGGGTCGTTGACCGCGACGGCGAAGTCCGACGACTCCGGGTCGTCGAGCGAGGCGACGGTGAAGGTCGACGACAAGGAGGTCGATCTCGGCGACAAGACCGTCGCATGTGCCGAGGTCGCGGGCAAGGTGAACATCGGGGTCGGCGCCGGGACGTCGGGCGTGGGTGCCGTCGTGTCCACCGGTGACGACCCGCAGGTCGAATCCGTCGGACTCGGTTCCGTGGACGGGGTGACCCTCGGATACCAGCGAGGCGTCGGCGAGGGCAGCGCCGAGGTCGACAAGGACGGCAAGACCTACACGATCAAGGGAGAGGCCACGGGCGTCAACATGTCCGACCCGACGAAGATGGTCAAGAAGAGCTACGAGATCAAGGTGACCTGTCCGTAGATCCGTCCCGGGACCCGGCCGCCTCCTGAGCGGCCGCCATCGCGGGTTTGTTGCAGCTCACCGGTGATCTGCTCCGGACGCGTCCCGCGGCCGGAGGTCTCGGTACGGCCTCCGCAGAGGTCTCGAAGCGGACACGGATCTCCATGCGCATGTTTGGCTCCACGGCGCGTGGGTAACTCCGGTCATGTCGCGAATCGCACCATCTGTCCGACCCGGGCGATTCGCACGCTTCAGACTCAAGGCACTAGGAGGCACACAATGCTGGGAATCGGCATCATCGCATGGATCATCATCGGCGGACTCGCAGGCTGGATCGCCTCCAAGATCATGAAGACCGATGCGCAGCAGGGAATTCTGCTCAACATCGTCGTCGGCGTGATCGGCGGCGTGATCGGCGGCTTCCTGCTGAAAGTCTTCGGCGTCGACGTGGAGGGCGCCGGCTGGATCTTCAGCTTCATCACCTGCCTGGTGGGAGCCTGCATCCTGCTGGCCATCGTCAAGGCCGTCACCGGACGTCGCACTCGCGTCTGACACCCCGACGCCCCGCCCCGGCACGTTCGCGCACCGCGTTCGTGCCGGGGCGTTGTCGTGCCAAGGCGTCGACGAACCGGGGCGACGTGGCCTCGGCGTGAGTACGTTGGGACAGGCGCCCACGAGTCCACAAGCGAGCAACCGAAAGTGAGCAGTCAATGACCCGAGTGGCCATCATCGGAGGACACGGCAAGATCGCGTTGAAGCTGGCGAGGATCCTGACCGATCGGGGGGATCAGGTGACCTCGATCATCCGCAACCCCGAGCATGTGCGCGATGTCGCGGAGACGGGCGCGGAACCGGTCGTCGCCGACGTGGAGACCCTCGACGTCGCAGGGATCGCCACCGCGATCGCCGACCACGACGCAGTGGTCTGGTCGGCCGGCGCGGGAGGCGGGAACCCGACGCGGACCTACGCGGTCGACCGGGACGCCGCCATCCGCTCCATCGACGCCGCGGCGAAGGTCGGCGTCCGCCGCTACGTCATGGTGTCGTACTTCGGTGCGGGACCCGATCACGGAGTCCCCGAGGACAACTCGTTCTACGCCTATGCGGAGGCCAAGGCGGCGGCCGACTCCCACCTCAAGGCGAGCGATCTCGACTGGACGATCCTCGGCCCGAGTCGGCTCACCGACGAACCCGGCTCCGGCAGGATCTCCGTGGGCGGCTCGCGGACCGCGGGTGACGAGGTGAGCCGCGACAACGTGGCCGCCGTCGCCGCGGAGGTCCTGGCCAGGCCCGAGACCGTGCACAAGGTCATCGAGTTCAACGACGGAGACACCCCGATCCCCGATGCGGTCGCCCGGGCCTGACGCGATGAGGGCGGCCGACACCCTGCAGGCGTCCCTGCGCGAGGTCGTCGGGGACGCGAACGTCCTGACCGATCCCGATGCGATGGCGGGCTTCCTCGTCGACTGGACCGGCGCATACCGGGGCGAGGCGGACGCCGTCGTGCGACCCCGGACCACCGACGAGGTGTCCGCGGTCGTCCGCATCTGCTCCGGCGCCGGGGCGCGGATCTGCGTGCAGGGCGGCAACACCGGACTGGTCGGCGGGTCGGTGCCGCCGGCGCGGCGTGATCCGGAACGCCCGACGATCCTGCTGTCGACGTCCCGCATGACCGACATCGACGAGGTCGACGTGATCGGCCGCTGCGTCGGAGCCCAGGCGGGCGCGACCGTCGCCGCGATCGACGCGCGCGCCGCGCAGGCCGGTCTGGCGTTCCCGATCGATCTCGCATCGCGCGAGTCGGCCACCGCCGGCGGGGTGGTCTCGACCAACGCCGGGGGGACGCGCATGATCCGGCGCGGCAACACCCGCTCACAGGTCCTCGGCATCGAGGCCGTCCTCGCCGACGGCCGGGTCCTGCGCCGATGGACGTCGCTGATCAAGGACAACGTCGGGTATGACCTCCCGGGCCTGCTCGCGGGCAGCGAGGGCACTCTCGCCGTGGTGACGCGCGTGCTCTTCCGGCTGGTGGTGCCGCCTGCGTCGGCGGTGGTCGCCGTGGCCGCGGTCGACCACGTGCAGACCGCGATCGACCTGATCGGCGCCGCGTCGTCGCAGGGACTCACCGTCGAGGCCGCCGAACTCATGACCGAGGCCGGGATCGCGCTCGTCCACGAGCACGGGCAGCGGCACCCCACCGCGAGTCGGGCGCCCTTCTACGTCCTGCTCGAGGTCTGCGGGCCGGGCGACATCGAGGCCGCCACCGCGGAACTGCTCTCCGGCACCGACGGACTCGCCGATGCCGTGCTCGAGCCGGCGCCGGCCCGGGCGCTGTGGGGCGCCCGCGAGAGCCACACCGAGTCCATCGCGCGGTCGTCGGCGACACCGGTGGTCAAGCTCGACATCTCGGTCCCGATCCGCGCCCTGCCCGAGGCGTTCGCGGATCTCGCCGGGGTGGGGGACTCCGGAGACTTCGACTGCCGTCCGGTTCTCTTCGGACATGTCGGCGACGGCAACATCCACGTCAATCTCCTCGACGTCCCCGTCGAACGCGCCGGCGACGTCACCGACACGGTGTTCGGGATCGTCTCGGCGCACGGCGGTTCCATCAGCGCCGAGCACGGCATCGGACGGGCGAAGGCGCGATGGACCCATCTCGGTCGGTCCGACGTCGACCTGGACGCGATGCGGGCGATCAAGTCGGCGCTCGACCCGCAGTGGCTGCTGAACCCGGGGGTCATCTTCGGGTAGGGGTCGTCGGGTGCGGCCGGGCGGACACATGCACGGCGGACCCGGCCGAATCCTGAGACCATGGCGAGGTGGCTGACGTGAACCCCGACCGCTTGACCGACCTGGCACGTCGTTGCGGTGTGGCCACCGATCACGTGGGCTGGGACGAGGAGCGGCACGAGGCGAGCCCGGAGACGCTGGTGGCCGTCCTCGACGCGCTCGGTGTCGCGGCGGATTCGCCCGAGGCGATCGAGGAGTCGATCCGGCAGATCGACGAACGACCCTGGCGCGAGTTCGTTCCCGCCGTCACCGTCGTGACCGAGGGGACGGGCAACACCTTCTGCGTCCACGTCCCGCACGGGAATCCGGTGACGGTGACGATCGTCGCCGAGGACGGGCGCATCATCGCGCCCGAACAGCTCGACGTGTGGGTCGACCCGCGGGAGGTCGACGGGCGACTCGTCGGTCGCGCGACCTTCGCGGTTCCGGACTCCCTCGAACCCGGCTACCACCGCATCCACGCCGTCGATCTCGCCGCCTCGGCATCGGGCGAGGCGCCGCTGATCGTCACCCCGCGCCGGCTGCACACCGCCGACCGGCTCCTCGGCGGGCAGCGGTGGGGGCTGGCGGTGCAGCTGTACTCGATCCGGTCGGCGGACTCGTGGGGAGTCGGCGATCTCGCGGACCTGACGGGGATCTGCGAGGCGGCCGGTGCCACGTTCGGGGCCGACTTCGTCCAGGTCAACCCCCTGCACGCGGCGCAACCGCAGCCGCCGATCGAGGCCTCGCCGTACCTGCCGGTCACCCGGCGCTTCCTCAACCCGCTCTACATCCGCGTGACCGACATCCCCGAGTACGAGGGACTGACCAAGTCGCAGCGCAAGTGGGCGCGGAAGGTCGCGCGCGGCTTCCTGGCGGAGAACACCGCCGCCGACAGAATCCGGCGCAACAAGGCCTACCGCGCGAAGATGGAGGCCCTGGAACTGATCTACGGGGTGCCCCTCAGCCGCGAACGCAAGGCCGCGTTGCGCGCATTCCGGCAACGAGAGGGCAAGGGCCTCAAGAGGTTCGCGACCTGGTGCGCGCTCGCCGAGCGGTACGACGCCGACGACCCGCGCTGGCAGGGCAAGTTCCTCGACCCGGCATACGTGAAGAAGAAGCGGCGCAAGCTCTCCCGCCGGATCGACTTCTACATCTGGCTGCAGTGGATCTGCGATCAGCAACTCGCCGCCGCCGCGCACGCGGCCTCGTCGTCGGGGATGTCGATCGGCGTCATGGTCGACCTCGCCGTCGGCGTCGGCCGGCACAGCGCCGACGCCTGGGCGCTCGGCGACGTCCTCGCCACCGGGGTGTCGGTCGGCGCGCCGCCCGACGGCTTCAACCAGCAGGGTCAGAACTGGGACCAGCCGCCCTGGCATCCGCGCAGGCTCGCCGAGGCGGGTTACACGCCCTACCGCGACATGCTCCGCACCGTGCTGCGGCACGCCGGCGGGGTGCGGGTCGACCACATCCTCGGCCTGTTCCGACTCTGGTGGATACCCGACGGGATGAGCGCCGCGCAGGGCGCCTACGTCGACTACGACAGCGAGGCGCTCATCGGGATCCTCGCGCTCGAGGCACAACGGGCCGACGCGGTCGTCGTCGGCGAGGACCTCGGCGTCTTCGAACCGACGGTGCAGGACACGTTGCGCGAGCGCGGAATCCTCGGAACCTCGATCCTCTGGTTCGAGCAGGACCGCGACGGAGCCGTCCCGCCCGAGCGCTACCGCGAACTCTGCCTGACCTCGGTGACGACCCACGATCTCCCGCCGACCGTCGGTTACCTCGCCGGCGACCACGTCGCCCTGCGTGCCCGGCTCGGCATCCTCGAGACGAGCGAGGAGGCCGAACGCGAACGCGTCGAGCGCGAGCGCGATGCCGTGCTCGACCTCGCCCACGAGCGCGGACTGCTCCCGCGGGACACCCCGCTCGCCGCGCCGGAGGTCGTCGACGCGCTGTACGCGCTCATCGCCCGCAGCCCGTCGGTGCTGCTGAGCGTCGCCCTCGTGGATGCGGTGGGCGAGCGGCGGATTCAGAACCAACCGGGCACGAACGCGAGGCAGTACCCGAACTGGTGCATCCCGCTGGCCGACGCCGACGGTGAGGTGGTCCTCGTCGAGGACCTGGTCAGCAGCGCCCGGTTCCGCGCGCTGGCGGAAACCCTCGCCGCCGCAGGGGTGCCGCGGACCTGAGGCGTCAGCCGGCGCGCCGGACGGCGGCGACCGTCAGGATCAGCGACAGCAGCGCGAGCACCGCGGCGCCGGCGTTGAACACGATGCCCGCCTCCTGCAGCCCCCAGGCGCGGGCGGTGAGCCCTTCGCCGACGATGGGGATCGAGATGCCCACGTAGGCGACGACGAAGAAGGTGGAGGTGACCTCCGCGCGGCGGTCGTGCGGGGCGGCCGCCACCACCGAGGCCAGGCCCTTGGAGAACGACATGCCCTGCCCGATGCCGGAGACCATGGCCCCGGCGACGACCAGCGCCGCCGATGCGGTGACGAGGCCCGCGGTGGACAGGCACGTGCCGCCGATCAGGATCGCGCACCCCGCGACCAGCGCCGTGTCGGTCGGCATGCGGCGCACCACGATCTGCGTGACGGCACTCGACGCGAACACCGCGAACACCACCACCCCGGCGAAGGCGAGGTTGTCGATGCCGAGGATCGACGACAGGAACGTCGGCGCCACCCCGGTGAACGTCCCGGTGACCGCGAACCCGGCGAACGCCGCGATCGAGGCACGGGTGAACACGGCGCGCATGTCGGCGGGCACCGAGAGCCGCTGGATGCCCAGTCGTGCACCCGGTTTCACGGCGACGGTCTCGGTCAGGCGCCAGATCCCGGCGAAGGCGAGCGCCAGCAGCGCGAGGTCGACGGCGAACGGGGTGTGCAGCGGGGCGGGGGCGTACTGGGCGAGCACACCGGCGATGAGGGGACCCAGGCCGAGTCCGCCGATGTTGGCCGCGGTGGCGACCGCCGGTGCCCGTCCGCGCCACGACGGCGGGGCCAGTTCGATGATGGCGGTGGTCGCCGCGCCGGCGTAGATGCCGGCGGACATCCCCGAGATGACCCGGCCGATCAGCATCTGCCACACCGGGCCCGCGGTCAGGAAGACGACGGCGCTGACCGCCGACAACGCCGCCCCTGCGATGAGCAGGCGCCGACGCCCGACGACGTCGGACCAGCGGCCGAAGAGGATCAGCGCCGCGATGACACCGGCCGCGTAGACGGCGTAGATCACCGTCGTCGTCGCGACCCCGAAACCGAGCTGCTCGCCGTAGATCGCGTACAGCGGTGTCGGCATGGTGGTACCGAGCATGACGACCGCGAAGGCGTACACGGCGGCGACGAAGGACCGGGTCGTCGACGTGGTGGCCGAGGGCGTGGTCGGTCCGGCGGTTCGGGAATTCATGAGAAGGCCAAACTACTCCGGGGCCCTGTGCGCGGCCGTTCCGGGCCGTATTTGTGCCTGCGGGCGCGGATCCGTGCTGTCACGGCGGCGTCGTCCGATTCGACGCGGACACATGTTCTACTTTCGTCTCATGACGATTGCCGACCCCCGAATCCTGGTCACCACCTCCCGGATGCCCTTCGCCGTCGACGAGATCCACAAGCTCGGGCAGATGGGCCGAGACGTCACGGCCGCCGACACGTTCGCCTCGGCGCCGGGCAGCCACTCGCGCGGCGCGACTCGCCACATCGTGGTGCCGGCGCCCACCCAGCAGACCGAGGCGTTCATCGACGCGGTGATCGAGGCCATCGGCGAGTACGACGTCAACTGGCTGCTGCCGATGTTCGAGGAGGTCTTCTATCTCGCACGGCACCGGGACCGGATCGCCGCCGCGCACCCCGCTACGGAGCTGTTCTTCCCCGACTTCGACACCCTCGCCCGCGTGCACGACAAGGTCACCTTCACCGAGCTGTGCCGCGAACTCGGGCTGCCCGCCGCGGAATCGGTGACCGTCACCAGCCGAGACGAACTGCGCGAGGCCACCGGGCGCTGGCCGCACTGGTTCGCTCGCGCCGCATACGGTCGTGGCGGCCTCGACATCCTCACCAACACCGGCCCGCTGGCCGGGGAGTCCTCCGTCGACGACGTGACCCCCACCGCCGAGGACCCGTGGCTGGTGCAGGAGTTCCTGAAGGGCGTCGACCGCTGCAGCTGGAGCGTCGCCCATCACGGCGAGATCGTGCTGCACTCCTGCTACGAGCACCCGCTGGCGATCGACGACCGCGGCGGCATCGTCTTCCAGTCGGTGGACTCGCCCGAGTCGCTCGAGGCCGCCCAGAAGATCGCCCGGGAGCTGAACTGGCACGGGCAGATCAGCTTCGACTACCTGGTCACCGAGGACGGCGAGCACCACATGGTCGAATGCAACCCGCGTCCCACCGCCGGGTGCACCGTCGCCACCGCGGAGGAGTTCGACAAGGCCCTGTTCGATCCGGGCGAGCTGGTGGTCGTGCCCGCCGGACGCAAGAAGATGATCAAGGCGGCGGTGCTCCGCGACATCATCAAGCATCCGTCGCATCTGCGGAAGAACCTGGAGGCGGCCAAGGGCGCCACGGGTGTCTACGACCAGAAGCACGACCACCTGCCCCTGCTCTACTCGGCGCTGTCGCTGCAGCATGTCCTGGCCTACCGGCGCGAGCTCGGACTCGACCGCAACAAGGCCGAGGAGCTGATGGCGACCCAGTTCTTCGACGTGCTGTGGGACGGGACCGCCATCGCCTGATCGCGTTTGACGCCGGGGCGGTGGCCGGGAGCACGTCCGGTGACCTGGCCCGATGGGCGATGGGCGATGGGCGGCGGGTGTGTGCTAGATTACAGTAACTGCTGGTAACAGTTATTGGGGGTCAGTCATGCAACCCGCACGCCCAGGTCCCGGTCTTCCCGGTCCCGATGGTCCCGGTCGCGAGGTCCCGGAACACGAGGTGCTGATCGTCGGTGCCGGCTTCGGCGGGATGGGTGCGGCCATCGCGTTCAAACGCCTCGGCATCGACGACATCGCCATTCTCGAACGTGAGGACGACCTCGGCGGGACCTGGCACGTCAACCACTACCCCGGACTGGCCGTCGACATCGCGTCGGTGACCTACTCGTACTCCTTCGAGCCCAACCCGAACTGGTCGCGGCTGTTCGCCCCGGGCCCCGAGCTCAAGCGCTACGCCCACCACGTCGCCGACAAGTACGACCTCAAGCGCCACATGGAGTTCGGCGCCCGGGTCGACTCGGCGGCGTGGGACGACGACGCCCGGATCTGGCGGGTCCGTACCGCCGACGGCGCCGAGCGCACGGCCCGGTACCTGGTGACCGCGACCGGTTTCCTGTCCCAGCCGCACGTGCCGGATTTCCCGGGGCTCAAGAACTTCCGGGGAAAGATCCTGCACACCGCGGACTGGGAGGACGACTTCGACCTCACCGGCAAGAAGGTGGCGGTCATCGGCACCGGCGCGACGGCGGTGCAGCTCATCCCGGAGGCGGCGAAGGCGGCCGAGTCGCTCACCGTCTTCCAACGCACGCCGATCTGGGTGGTGCCCAAGGTCGACTTCCCGATCCCGCCGCCGGTGCAGCGCATGTTCCGGCGTGTGCCGCTCACCCAGAAGGCGGCCCGGGTGGTCAACACCTCGATGCTGGAGCTGCTCATGGTGGCCGGGGTCCTGCACCACAAGCAGCTCAAGCCGGGCAACAAGCTCGCCGAGTTGCTGGCCAAGGCACATCTTCGCGTGCAGGTCCGCGACCGGGAGCTACGGCGCAAGCTGACCCCGGACTACGACTTCGGGTGCAAGCGGCCGACCTTCTCCAACACCTACTTCGCCAGTTTCGCCAAGCCCCACGTCACCCTCCAGACCAGCGGCATCGCGCGGCTGGAACCCGACGCGATCCTCGCCGCCGACGGCACGCGCATCGAGATCGACACCCTCGTCCTGGCCACCGGGTTCAACCTCTGGGACGTGAACTTCCCGGCCTTCGAGATCACCGGACGGGAGGGCCGTGAGCTCGGGAAGTTCTGGCGGGAGAACCGCTTCCAGGCATACGAGGGCGTGACGGTGCCGAGGTTCCCGAACTTCGTCTCCCTGAACAGTCCGTACTCCTACAGCGGGCTGTCGTACTTCACCACCATCGAGGGGCAGATGAAGCACATCACGCGACTCTTCGGCGAACTTCGCCGGCGCGGGCGCGACACCTTCGAGGTCACCGAGGCGGCCAACGACGCCTTCCTCGACGAGATGACCGATCGCCTGCAGTCCTCGGTGTTCTACAACGGGAACTGCGCCACCTCGCGCAGCTATTACTTCAACCAGCACGGGGAGGCGACGCTGCTCCGACCGTCGTCGACCCTGCGCACGCTGCGTGAGATGGACTCGTTCCCGTTGAGCGATTACGAATTCCGGTGAGCCACTGCGAATTCCACCGGGTCGATCACCGATCCCGCTGGGGCGACCACGAATTGCCCGGGTCCGGCGCCGAGCCGGGGACGAGTCCGAGGTAGCCGCCGAGCAGGCGGCGGATCATCGCGAGGATCTCCTCGCGGACCGCGGCGATCTTCGGGTCCGCGGCGGGGGCTGGGGCGGAGTCGGTGCCGGTCTCCCGGGGCTCCTCGTCGTCAGAGTGCTCGTCGTCGGAGTGCTCGGCGCCGAGTGACCGGCAGGCCTGCAGGATCACCGAGTCGATGATCCCGGCGACCTCCCGCGGGTGCGACTCGCCGTGCGCGACAAGGGCCTCGACCAGGGGCTCCTGCAACTCGGCGTGGAATCGCTGCATCGGCTCCAGCAGGACGCTCGGGTCGACGACGCGTGCGAGCGCGTTGGCGACCGCCTGCTCGGAGCCGACGAACAGGTCGACGTTCGCGCAGATGTACGCCCAGATGCGGTGTCCCGGCTCGGACTCCGCGGACACGCGGTCGCCGACGAAGCGCCCCCAGCTCGGGAACAGATCGGCCACCACGGCCTCGAGCAACTCGTCGCTCGAGGAGAAGTACTGGTAGACGCTCGACCGCGCCAGGCCCACCCGCGCTCCGACCGCGGCGAGGCTCGGGGCCTTTCCGGTCTCGGCGAGGATGGCCTTGGCGCCGTCGAGGATCGCCTGCGTCTGTTGGCGGCGGTGCTCGGCGAGGGTGGGCGCCTGGATGCGAGGCAAACGCCCACCTCCTCAGCTCATTCGATCGGTCAAAACTGCTAGGACGACACCGCTTTCAGTGTTCCGTCGATCATCTCGTACACCTTGTCACAGTGTACGAGCACGTCCTGGTCGTGGGTCACCATGATCGTGGCGACGCCGTGCTCGTGCGCCTCGCGGGCGAGGAGCTCGACGATCTCGTGGCTGCGCCGGCGGTCCAGCGCGGCGGTGGGCTCGTCGACGAGCAGGACGTCGGGGCTGGTCACGAGCGCCCGGGCGATGCCCACGCGCTGCCGCTCGCCGCCCGAGAGCTGATGGGGACGACGCTTGGCCTTGTGGCTCATGCCCACGCTGGCCAACAGGTCGGCGGGCGACCGAGGGTTCTCGACCTTGCCGAACGTCAGCGGCAGCCGCAGCTGGTCCTCCACGGTGAGGGCGCCGAGCAGGTTGCCGCTCTGGAACACGAAACCGATGTGCTCACGGCGGATCCGGGTCAGCTCCTTCTTCGACGCGGTGCCCAGGTCGACGCCGCCGACGGTGACGGTGCCCGACGTCGGGGTGGTGAGTGCGCCGGCGACGGCGAGCAGGCTCGACTTGCCGGAGCCGGACGGGCCGACGATGGCGACGAACTCGCCGGGGGTGACGTCGATGCTGACGTCGTCGAGTGCGGTGACGACGTCCTCGCCGTCGCCGTGGACGAGAGTGACGTTCTTCAGGGACAGAGCGCTCATCGGTTGCCTCCCAGCGCGGTCAGGGGGTCGACGCGGGTGATGCGGAGAACCGCGACGGCGGCGCCGATCATTCCGAACAGGACCAGCAGGGTGCCGGCGACGGCGACCGATCCGGCCTCGAGTGCGAACGGCATGGGGGTCGAGCCGATGGCGGCGCCGATGCCCACGCCGATGCCGATGCCGACCAGGGCCGAGACGAGCAGCAGGATGAAGGACTGGGCGAGGGAGTCGCGCAGCAGGTAGCCGGTGGAGGCGCCCATGGCGCGCATCACCGCGATCTCCTGACGGCGCTGGATCGTCCAGACGGTGAAGAAGGCGCCGACGACGAGGGCCGAGATCGCGTACAGGAACGCCTGGATGAGCGACAGGGTCGACGTCTCGGCGGTGTAACCGGGCGAGGCGCCGAAGGACTCGTCGAGCGTGAGCGAGGTGGTGTCGGCGGCGGCGTCACCGGCCGCGAGGTTCACGTCCTTGCCCTTCACCGCGACCGCGGTGATGTCCTCGTAGACGCGCGGGGGGACCGGCTCGCCCGGACGCGCGCCGGCGCGGATCTCCTGCCACGTCTTCAGCGGCACGTAGGCGACGTCGACGTGACCGAAGGTGCTCTGGCCGTCGAGGACGCCGACGACGCGCAGCTGCGTGCCGAGCGGTTCGACCGTCACGACGTCGCCGATCTTCAGCCCGTTCTCCTCGGCGGTCTCGCTGATCACGATCTCGCCGGGAGCGCCCGAGAGGGACTCGCCCTTGGCCGCCTTCGGGTCGACGAACGATCCCGGCTCGACGCCGAAGAGGGCGAGGTCGATCTCGAGGCCCTTCTCGGTGCGGCCGTTGACGAGGGTGTTGCCGAACGGGGCCGCGGCCTCGACGCCCGGCTGCTCCTTCCAGGTCTCCACATCGGAGATCGGGACCAGCGAGCGGGAGAAGGCAGAATCGGTGGCGACGTCCTTCTGGAAGGCGAAGGAGGTCACCGGCAGCTTCTTGAGGCCGGAGACGCCGTCGTTGACGAGGCCCACGGACAGGCCGCTGAGCAGGACCATCAGGATCGCGATGAGCGCGACCACCGATCCCATCAGGGCGAAGCGCCCGCGGGCGAAGGACAGTTCACGGAGTGCGAGGAACACGTCACTGCCCTCGCTGATTTGCCGACAACATGTCGGAAAGTTTACCGACGCGATGTCGGAAAAACGAGTTCGTCAATGGTGAGACCGGTCGCACTTCACTCGCGTCGAGCCCGCCCGATCGGCGATAACCTCGGGGTATGCGCGCGTGGTCGGTGACAGAGCCGGGACCGATCGCCTCCCGGCCGTTGCAACTCGTCGACAAACCCGATCCGCGGCCCGGTCCGGGGGAGCTGCTGGTCCGGGTGCGGGCCTGCGGGGTCTGCCGAACGGACCTGCACGTCGCCGAGGGCGACCTGCCGGTCCATCGCGAGGGTGTGACGCCCGGACACGAGGTGGTCGGGGAGGTTGTCGAACTCGGCCCGGGTGCGCAGGGGTTCGCGCCCGGCGACCGCGTCGGCGTCGCCTGGCTGCACCGGACCGACGGCACCTGCGACCGCTGCCGCCGCGGCGCCGAGAACCTGTGCGCCGCATCGGTGTACACCGGGTGGGACGTCGACGGCGGGTACGCCGAGTTCGTCACCGTGCCCGGCGCGTTCGCCTACTCCCTGCCCGACGACGTCGACGACGTGTCGATCGCGCCGCTGCTCTGCGCGGGCATCATCGGCTACCGCGCGCTGCGGCGGACCGGCCTGCTCGATGCCCCCGAGTCGGGGCGCCCGCGTCGGCTGGGTCTCTACGGCTTCGGCGGTAGCGCGCACCTGTGCGCCCAGGTGGCGATCGCGCTGGGCATGGAGGTCCACGTGATGACGCGCGGCGAGCAGTCCCGCCGGCTCGCCGCCGAACTGGGGGCGGCGTCGGTGGGCGGCGCCTACGACGCCCCGCCGGTACTGCTGGACGCCGCGATCACCTTCGCACCCGTCGGCGAGTTGGTCCCGGTCGCGATGCGCGCCCTCGACCGCGGCGGCGTCCTGTCGATCGCCGGCATCCACCTCAGCGACATCCCGACGATCAACTACGAGCGGGAACTGTTCTACGAGAAGGAGATCCGCTCCGTCACCGCCAACACGCGGGAGGACGGGCGCGAGTTCCTGGAGCTTGCCGCCCGCCACGGCGTGCGGGCGACGACGCACGAGTACCCGATGTCGGAGGCCGACGCGGCACTCGCCGACCTCGAGGCGGGGCGATTCGACGGCGCCGCGGTGCTCGTCGCCCCGCGCTGAGGCCCACGACCTCGAGGTCCACATTGCTCGGTGTCCCGGACGGCACGGGTCCCTCCGAGCTCGATGCCACCGGCTTCATGGCGCCGGGTCTACACCGGCTCGATCAGCTCCGGGCCGTTGTTGGAGACCCGGTTGACCAGCGGTGCGACCTCGCGGATCTCGATCGCCTCGGCCAGCGGTTGCGGCGGCGGGGCGAACAGTTCGCCGGGCGCCGGGTGGTCCGGATCGAGCCAGTCGTCCCAGTTGTCGTACGGCATGATCAGCGGCATCCGGTCGTGGACCTCGCGCAGCCTGCCGACCGCGTCGGTGGTGAGGATCGTGCAGCTGAGCAGCGGGGGCGCATCGGTCCCCTTCGGGTGCCACACCGACCAGAGACCCGCCATGAACAGCCGCGTGCCGTCCTCGGGGGTCATGTAGAAGGGGATCTTCGTCGGCTTGCCCTTGGGGTCGAGGGGTCCCTTCTTCCACTCGTACCAGCCGTCCATCGGCACCAGGCATCGCTTGGACCTCACCGACGCGCGGAACGAACTCTTCTCCGCGGCGGTCTCGGCGCGGGCGTTGAACAGCAGCGGCCCCTTGCCGACCTCCTTGGCCCAGGGCGGCACGAGACCCCATCGCATCGCCCGGATGCGCAGGAGCGGATCGTCGTCGGGGTCGTCGGGGGAATGCCGCTTCACCACGGTCATCACGGTCGTGGTCGGCGCGACGTTGTAGTTCGGGCCGGGCGCGCGCGGGGTGGGGGAGTCGAGGTCGGTGGAGTCCTCGGGTTCGGGTACCTCGTCGACCGCGTCGATCTCGGCCGCGAGCTTCGCCGGGTCGGTGGTCACCGCATAGCGTCCGCACATGCCTCCATGCTGCCCCAGGCGTCCGACACCCGGCAGGTCAGACCGCGATGTCGGCGACCACGGCGTCGGTCACCGCGATCAGGTCGGCGGGTGCCAGCGCGATCTCGAGGCCCCGCTTGCCCGCGCTGCACAGGACACGGTCGAAACCGAGCGCCGAGGAGTCGACGACCGTCGGGAGCGGGGTCCGCTGGCCGACCGGCGAGACCCCGCCGAGCACATAACCGGTGCTGCGGGTGACGGCCTTGGCCTCGGCCATCTTCGCCTTCGAGGCGCCGAGGGCGGCCGCGGCGGCCTTCAGCGACAGCTTGCGGGGAACCGGGACCACCGCCACCGCCAGCCCGGGTCGTCGGCTGCCGGACAGCTCGACGACAAGTGTCTTGAAGACCTGTTCGGCGACGATCCCGAGTTCGACGGCCAGGTGGTCGACGGCCTCGGTGCCATAGGACTCCGACCGCGGGTCGTGGTCGTAGCGATGCACGGTGTGGACGATCTTCGCGCGTTCGAGGGCTGCGATCGCCGGGGTTGCCGCCATGGCCGGTCTCCTCGCTGGTCGCGGGTCGGGACTGCTCCGAAGGGTATGCGAGCACGGCGGTCGGCCGCCGCACGGCTTCGCGCGAGTCGATCGGGCGCGGCCCGCGAGGTTCCGGTCACGTCGGGAACAAACCGCCGGTCGGGTCCTGTTGTGAACGTTTGCGACGTGATGATCGTGAGCAACCGAGAGAGGTGGGACCGACGTGAGCGACACGGCCGTACTCGAGCGCGGGCCGCTGGCCGGCGCGACCTCTCTCGGTGAGTGGGCGGGGTCGGTAAGCTGGATCGGCAACGTCCCAGTGACGCCTCTGATCGAAGGGATCGTAGTGGCCCAAGCCCCAGCTGACGGAGCCCCATCTGACGGAGCCCCCGCCGACGGAGCCCCCGCCGACGGAGCTCCATCCGACGCCGACTCGGCCGACACCCGACCGGACACCGCGCCGGCCGGTCCGGACGCCGCCGGCCCCGCGGAATCCGCGAGCCCCGACGCGACGACCGACGACGTGTCCGACGGGAAGGGGGCGCCGCGGCGCGCCGACCCGTCCGAGAGCGCCGAGGAGCTGACCGAGCGTTTCGAACGTGATGCGCTGCCGCTCCTCGACCAGATGTACGGTGCGGCGCTTCGGATGACCCGCAATCCCTCCGACGCCGAAGACCTGGTGCAGGAGACCTACATCAAGGCGTTCACGGCCTTCGCGTCGTTCCGGG
Organism: Gordonia paraffinivorans NBRC 108238; assembly: GCF_000344155.1. Classification (GTDB taxonomy): domain Bacteria; phylum Actinomycetota; class Actinomycetes; order Mycobacteriales; family Mycobacteriaceae; genus Gordonia; species Gordonia paraffinivorans. The sequence continues at coordinate 91,842 of NZ_BAOQ01000012.1, forward strand.
AGGGCACCAACCTCAAGGCGTGGCTCTACCGGATTCTGACCAACACCTACATCAACGGCTACCGCAAGAAACAGCGTCAGCCGGCCCAGTACCCGACCGACGAGATCACCGACTGGCAGATCGCGGCCACCGCCGAGCACAGCTCCCAGGGGTTGCGATCGGCGGAGATCGAAGCGCTCGACGCCCTTCCGGATGACGAGATCAAGGCCGCGCTGCAGGCGCTGCCGGAGGACTTCCGGATGGCCGTGTACTACGCCGACGTCGAAGGCCTGCCGTACAAGGAGATCGCCGAGATCATGGACACCCCCATCGGCACCGTCATGTCCAGACTCCACCGAGGACGCCGCCAGCTCCGCGAGCTGCTGGCCGACGTCGCCCGGGATCGTGGGTTCAACCGTTCGAAGACCACGGGTGCGGAGGTGGCGCGATGAGCGACATCGATCCGGAGGTCACCCAGCTCGACTGCTCGGCGGTCATCGCCGACGTCTGGCTCCTGCTCGACAACGAGTGCGACGAGAACGCCCGCAAGCGCCTCCAGGGCCACCTCGACAACTGCCCGTCGTGCCTGGCCCACTACGGGATCGAGCGGCAGCTCAAGGCCCTCGTCAACCGCAAGTGCGGCGGCGACCAGGCACCACAGGGTCTCAAGGACCGTCTGCGCATCGAGATCCGCAAGACCGTCATCGTCCACGAGTACGGCGAGCAGAACACCGATCCCCGCTGACGCGGGAACGGCGTCGAACACGAAAAAGCCCGGGCGGCCGAGAGGCCGTACCCGGGCGTTTTTCGCTTGGTGCTCGCTAGCCGAACCCGCCGTGAGGCGGAGATCAGGCGTTGGGGCGCTTGCCGTGGTTGGCTGCGCTCTTCTTACGAGCGCGCTTCTTGCGTCCGCGCTTTCCCATGACGCATTCTCCTTTGTTGCCGAATGGTGACATCACAGTGTCTCAGGTATTCTCCCACGTGCCAAAAACGCCCCGGCCACGGCCCCGGTGCGCGCGCCGGTCGCCGACCACCCGAGCCGTCGTGGGCGTGCGGACGGTGGGCTAACTTGGGTCCATGGCAGAAGACGTGGTCGCAGAGATCGTCGCGAGCGTCCTCGAGGTGCTCGTCACCCCGGGGCAGGAGGTCGAGGCCGGGGACACCGTCGTCCTGCTCGAGTCGATGAAGATGGAGATCCCCGTGCTCGCCGAGGAGGCGGGCACCATCGCCGACGTGCGCGTGAACGTCGGGGACGTGATCCAGGCCGGCGACGTCATCGCGACCTTCGACGATCCCACGGCCTAGCCGCCGCGCAGACCCGCGGAACCGGAGCCTCACCATGTCGACCCTTGCCGACCTCCTCGCCGAGCACACGACCCTCTCCGACGCGGCGGCGGCCCACCTGCAGCGCCTCGTCGCCGAGTGGCAGCTGCTCGCCGACCTGTCCTTCGCGGACCTGCTGCTGTCCGTGCGGACCGACGAGGGAGCGGTCGTCACCGTCGCCCAGTGTCGCCCGAACACGGCGTCGACCGTGTTCCCCACCGACGAGGTGGGTCGCGTCATCGACACGACGGCGCATCCGCAGGTGTTGCGCGCCTTCGAGTCCGACCGCGTGCTGCGCGACGAGGACCCCACCTGGTTCGGCGCGACCGCGATGCGGCGGGAGTCCGTTCCGGTGGGCTTCGACGGCGGCGTGATCGGGGTGTTGACCCGCGCCGTCGACCTCACCCACCCGCGACTGCCGTCGCCGTTGGAGCTCGCCTACCAGGACTCCGCCGACGACCTGTGCCAGATGGTGGCCGACGGGACCTTTCCCGAAGAGGAGGGCAATCCGCGCGGGTTGTCGACGCCGCGCGCCGGTGACGGATTCATCCGGCTCGACCGCAACGGGGTCGTCACCTACACCAGCCCCAACGCGCTGTCGGCGTTCCATCGCATGGGGTGGACGGCCGAACTCAGCAACACGCGGCTGTCCCACGTCGTCAAGCAGCTGATCACCGAGCCCTTCGAGGCCGACGACGTCGCCATGATGCTCGACATCGCCGCCGGGGCGATCGAGGTTCCCGCCGGGCCCTACCGCGACGTGGGCATGCGTGTGGAGGCCGACGCGCGACGGGCGACGGTGCTGATCCGCGCGGTCCCCCTGCGGCCGCGTGGCGAGGTGTCCGGCTCGGTGGTGCTCATCCGCGACGTCACCGAGGTCAAGCGGCGTGACCGGGCGCTGATCAGCAAGGACGCGACCATCCGGGAGATCCACCACCGGGTGAAGAACAACCTGCAGTCGGTGTCGGCGCTGCTGCGCCTGCAGGCCCGACGCACCTCCAACTCCGATGCCCGCGAGGCGCTCAACGAGGCCGTGCGTCGTGTCGCCTCGATCGCCCTGGTGCACGAATTGCTGTCCGGGAGCGTCGACGAGGAGGTGGACCTCGACGAGGTGGTCGACCGACTCGTGCCGATCCTCGTCGACGTGGCCTCCAGCGAGTCGCCGGTGCGGGTGCGCCACCAGGATCGCCTCGGGGTGCTCACCGCAGAACTGGCGATGCCGCTGGTGATGGTCCTCACCGAGGTGATCCAGAACGCCATGGAGCACGGCTTCCCGGGCGAGCCGAGGCCGGACGCCGAGATCGCGGTGATCGCCGAGCGAGATGTCCGGCACCTGCGAATCATGGTGCGCGACAACGGCTCCGGTCTCGCCGAGGATTTCGACCTAGGCACCTCGGATCACCTCGGGCTGCAGATCGTGAAGACTCTGGTCTCGATCGAGCTCGGCGGCGAACTCGACATCCGCCCCAATCCCGAGGGTCCGGGAACCGAAGTGGCCGTGGACATCCCGCTTCGCGGGTGACGAATACTCCTGCGAATCACGGTGGTTCGCGGAAGTGGTGTCGCGCGCGGTTGCACGCCGGCCGAGGGGCCGGGGACGAGGGCACGAAAAAACCCGGCCGGAGCCGGGTTTCTTCGAAGTCCGGTCGTGACCGGCTCGATGAGCCTAGACGCTGCTCCGGGTGCGCGTGCGAGCGGTGCGACGCTTCAGCGCGCGGCGCTCGTCCTCGCTCATGCCGCCCCAGACGCCCGCGTCCTGGCCGGTCTCGAGGGCCCAGGACAGGCACTCGGCGGTGACGGGGCACCGGGCGCAGACGAGCTTTGCGTCGGCGACCTGCGCGATGGCCGGACCGCTGGTTCCCACGGGGAAGAACAGCTCCGGATCCTCGTCGCGACAGATGGCCTTGTGACGCCAGTCCATTCCACTACTCCTTCAGGCGCGGCTGAGCGCACCACATCGTCAGTTGGTTGCTTGCTGCTTGTTGGCTGTTACTCACAATTCACGCGGGCGCACCGTATGTTTCCGCGCTGTTGCTTGTGAATGCTTTCACGAATTCAGCCGAAGTCAATGGTTCTTGGTTAACACGTGGGCAACATCACGTCGAGCGCCTACCACTTCGGCTCGCAGGAACCCCGAGGGGGTATGGACAGCGGGGTTGCTGCCCGTGTAGTAGCCTACGCGTCCCGCAACGGCGGTGTCGATGGGTTTCTGCAGGTAGAGCCCTTCTGTCTCGGAAATCGGCTGGTGACCAGGCCGGATCGTGTGCGTATAGTGGGTCACATGTTCCGACGGTGTTGATCCAGGCCACACCTCGAGGCAGGGTTCGGGGCCCGCTCGCGGCGCCTCTGGCCGGCCGCGACGGGTGCAGCGCTTTTCGAGGACCTGATCCCTCTTTATCCGCTGTACGCACTCCTGTTCGCCGATCCGACAGTGCCCGGCGCCGGCCTGTCCGGTGCGCAGATCTCCGCGTTGTTCGCTCTCTGGTCCGCGTCGACCGTCGTCGTCGAGGTGCCGACCGGGGTGCTCGCCGACCGATTCTCGCGTCGGTGGCCGATGGTCCTCGGTCCCTGCGTCACCGGCACGGGCTTCGCGCTGTGGGTCTTCGTCCCGTCCTTCGCCTCCTTCGCCGCGGGGTTCGTCCTCTGGGCCATCGGCGGCGCGTTGCGGTCCGGGACGGCGCAGGCGCTCGTCTATGACGAACTCGATGCCGAGGGGCGGGCGGGCGACTACGCCCGCTTTGCGGGGGCGATGCGCGCGGCCTCCGCGGTCGGCGTCATCGCAGGCACGGCGCTCGCGGCGCCGCTCTTCGAGTGGGGCGGCTACACGGCCGCCGGGGTGGCCGGCATCGTCTCCTGCGTCCTCTGCGCCCTCGCCTCGGCGGCCCTGCCCGAGTCGCGGCGCCGACGGTCCGAGCCCGATGGACGCGGCCCGGAGGAATCCGCGGAATACGGGGACCCCGACCCGGACCCGGGCGTCCGCGCCGTCATCGGCAGCGGTGTCCGGAGCCTACGGGGCCGGCCCGTCGCCCGTCGGCTCCTGCTGCTCGTTGTCGTGCTGACCTGGGTCGGGGCGCTCGACGAGTACCTGCCGCTGCTCGTCGGTTCCTTCGTCACGGGAACCGCCGGCGCCGCCTCCGCCGGGGGCGATGAGGGCGTCGCCGCGCCGCAGACGGTGGCCCTGCTGATGGTGGTCGTCTCGGTCGGTGACATCTGCGGGGCGCTCGCGGCCGGGCGTTTCCGCCGTCCGGCGGCGATCGGTCCGGCGGTGGCGCTCGCGGCCGCGATCCTCGTCGTCGTGTCGTTGTGGGGGCATCCGGCCGGCGTCGTCGGCGTGGCCGTCGCATTCGGCGTGTTCGGGTGGGCGCTGGTGGTCGCCGAGGCCGCGCTGCAGGACCGCTTGGACTCGGAGTCGCGCGCGACGGTCACCTCCCTCGCCGGGATGGGCGAGGAACTCGTCGCACTCCTGGCGTTCGCCGCCTGGGCGGCCGGCTCGGTCCGGTTCGACCCGCCGGTGCTGTTCGCGCTCGCCGCCGTCCCGTATCTCCTGGTGCCCTACCTGGCGTCGGCGGGAGCGATGACAGTGAGCGCGTCGCGTCGGTGGCGGAAGCGGATGTCGCGGAAGGCGCCGATGTAGTCGCCGTCCATCTGGACGTCGATGGGCGTCTCCGCGACGAACCGGACCTCGTCGACGTCGTCCTCGCGGTAGAGGTGGCCGGCCTTCGGATCTGCTTGTGCCAGAAGGCGAGTCGCCAGCGGGAGATTGCGGAGCACGCCGGTCGAGGTGGACACGAAGACGCCGAGGCCGGTGTCGAAGCCGGTGCTCGGGTTGGTGCGGATCTCGCGCGGCCCCAGGTAGGTCCACGGACTCGTGTTGGAGACGAAGCCGAAGCGCGCGCCGGTGATCCGGTCGTGGCCGGGGATCTCGACGTCGAACGTCGCCGCACTCCCGGCGTGGCGGAGGAAGCTGCTGACCGTCGTCCAGAGATACCGGGCGGGGGTGGCCGCCTTGCCGGCGTGGCGCTTGTCCTCCATCGCGTGCACCACGACCGCGTCGATGCCCATGCCGGCGTTGAAGAGGAACCATCGGTCGTCGGTGTGGCCGAGCCCGATCCGGCGGGTATGGCCGGCGTCGAGGAGGTCGATGATCTGCTGCGTCGCCAAGAGGGGGTCGGGGTCGATGCCGAGGGTTCGCGCGAACACGTTGGCGCTCCCGCCCGGGATCACCCCGAGCGCGGGGCGGGCGGTGGACGGGTCCGACGTCCCCGGGGGATCGAGCAACCCGTTGGTCGCCTCGTTCACCGACCCGTCGCCGCCGTGGACGACCACCGCGTCGAATCCCTCGGCCGCTGCCCGGGCCGCGAGCTCGAAGGCGTGGCCGCGGTGCGTGGTGAGCTCGACGTCGAGGTCGAAGTGCGCGCCGAGGGTGTGGACGAGGGCGTCACGCCCCGCCGGACTGGTCGCGGTGGCGAACGGGTTGACGATGAGCATGACGCGCACGACTCCCGAGGATATGGGTTGACAAAACGCCGGTGTCACCCGCCCACCGCGAGTCCGGGCGGGCGTGCGCCGCGGGGAGTGCCGATCGCGGCCGGACCGGCACCCAATACCCTGGGTCGGGTGAGCACGGAGAAGGATCGCCGGAAGAAGGACGAGACCGCCCCGGAACATTCCCCGGTGGCGTCGTCCGTGGATCCGGCCCCGCCGAGGCAGATCAAGATCGCCGGCGCGGTGACCTCCGTCCAGGGCCTCATCGGCGTCATCGTGGCGATCGTCCTGGTGATCCGCGCACTCGCCGGCCACGAGGAGACCGCCATCAGCGGATACGGCACGGCGGCCTGGTTCGGCATCATCTTCGGCGGCGTGCTCGTCGGCGGCATCGCGCTGTGGGCCGGGCGGCGCTGGGGGCGCTCGATCGCGCTGGTGGCGCAGATCCTGCTGCTGCCGGTCGCGTACTACCTCTACACCAGCGGGATCACCGTCGTCGCGGTGCCGATGGCGCTCGTCTCCGCTACGGTGCTCGTCATGCTCTTCAGTGGCCCGTCCGTCCGCTGGCTCGCCGGTGATTCCGACCCGGATCTCTGACGCGTCCGAGTTGACCCGCTCGTAACGGACACGGTCGTCTGTCGAGGGGCGATCGTGGAGCGGTCACCCGTACAGTAGGGCGCATGACGCGCATCCTCGCGATTGCCAACCAGAAGGGTGGGGTCGCCAAGACCACCACGGTGGAGTCCCTCGGAGCAGCGCTCGCCGACCTCGACGTGTCGGTGCTCGTCGTCGATCTGGACCCGCAGGGGTGTCTCACCTTCTCGCTGGGGCACGATCCAGACCAGCTGGAGACCTCGGTCCACGACGTGCTGCTGGGCGACGAGGAGATCACCGACGTCCTGCTCGACACCGAGGACAAGGTGACCCTGCTGCCGGCGACGATCGACCTCGCCGGGGCGGAGGCCCTGCTCCTCATGCGACCCGGCCGCGAATACGCGCTCAAGCGGGCCCTCGCCGAGGTCGCGGAGGACTTCGACGTCATCCTCGTCGACTGCCCGCCGTCGCTGGGCGTGCTCACGCTCAACGGGCTGACCGCGGCCGACGAGGTGATCGTGCCCTTGCAGTGTGAGACCCTCGCACACCGCGGTGTCGGCCAGTTGCTGCGCACGGTGCGCGAGGTCCAGCAGATCACCAACCCGAACCTGAAGATGCTCGGCGCGGTGGCGACGCTCTTCGACGCCCGCACCACGCACAGCCGCGACGTGCTCTCCGACGTCTCCGACCGGTACGACCTGCCGGTCCTCGATCCGCCGATCCCGCGCACGGTGCGGTTCGCGGAGGCCTCCGCATCCGGATCGTCGGTGATGCGCGGCCGCAAGAACAAGGGCGCCACCGCCTACCGTGCGCTCGCCGAGAACCTCTGGAAGCACTGGGACGCGGGCGAGGATGTGCGCACCTACGATCTGACGGCCCAGCAGTCCTGACCGGTCGGCGGTGCCGACGCCGCGAGACCCGTCCGGTGCCGCGGCCCCGAGGAGCGCCGGCGCTCAGGCCGGCCCGAACGCCTCGACGGTCCGTCCACGCTGCTCGACGACGGTGTCGCCGACGACCTTCAGGCTCACGACGCCGTCCGGGGGAGAACTGCGCTGCAGGGGGATCGACCGCACCTCGCGGCCGGTGGCCACGTCGCGCACGCTGATGCCCGCCACGCTGGGGAGCAGGAGTTGCCCGGCCATCACCTGACCCGGCCCGAGCGCGCCGGGGACCTGGTAGATCGGCCGCAGGCTCTGTGCGTCGAGCACGACCGTCGCCTTGCCGGTCCAGTACGTCACGACGCCGTCGCTCTCGATGGGCACGCTGTTCGCCGGTGGGGAGGCGTCGCCGGCCACCGTGTTGGTGCCCACCGCCACCGCGTCGGTGTCGAAGCGGCGGATCGCCGGGCCGCTGTCGTCACCGAACGACGGGGGTTCGGCCGGGTTCACCCCGCCGTCGTAGACGGCGATGCCCGACGACGACATCGCGATCAGCACCGGGGGCGGGCCGTTCACGTCGCCGGTGATGAGTGAGGAGCCGTACTCGCGGACCCGTTCCTCGTCGTCGAGGACGGCGCCGAGGACGGTCAGCCGGTAACCGGGGTCGCCCGCGCAGTGCTCGACGACCGCCAGGCGATCACCGCTGATCGCGGCCGAGAACAACCGGCAGTCCTGCCGCCGCGGATCGTCCTCGGGGCGCACCCGTGCCACGACGCGCCCGTATTCGATGCCGCGCACGAGGTTCGATCCCCAGGTCTCCAGGCGCTGCGGACCGCGGGCCACGACGTAGCCGTGGTCGCTGACGAGACGCAGTTCCTCGTCGGCGTCGCTCGTGCGGGCGCCTCGGCGCGCGCCGGTGGCCGCGTCGAGCGCGGTGACCTCCGAGCAGCCCCGCGAGTTGCGGTACACCGCGAGCACGGTGTCGGCGCTCGACGTCCAGGCGGTGTCCACCGCGCAGAGATCCAGATCCCGCGAGTACGACCAGACCTCGTCCCCGGTGCGCGGATCGCGCCCGACGACCGTGCCGCGGTCACCGGTGACCACGAGCGCCTTTCCGACCGCCGGTGCGACGGTCGCGTCCGACCCGGCGCTCCACCGGGCCGCGAAGCGCTCGGGGACCGCGGTGGCCGAGACGACCGGAGGCGGCTCGGAGGCGGCCTGGGTGCTCTGGGTGGCGCGAACCGGGCTGACGATCCAGGCGATCAGACAGAGCACGGCGACGGCCACGACGATGATCGCGGTGATCACCAGGTCGATGGGCCGTCGCCGCTCGGGTCGGACGCGTGCCACGCGCGGGCTGGGCTACTCGGCGGCTGCCGAGGCGGACTGTGCGGCCACCGGGGTCGCGTCGCCGCCGGAGCCGCCCTGCTCGCCCGCCGGCTTGCGGCCGCCGCGACGACGGCGACGACGGCGCGGCTTGGTGCCGCCCTCGCCACCGGACTCGGCGCCGTCGGCCTCGCTCTTCGCACCGGCCTTCTCCGCCTTCTCCGTCTTCTCCGCCTTCTCGGGCTTGTCGGTGCCGTGGGCGGCCTCGGTGCCGGCGGACTCGCCGGACCTGGCGTCGGCGTCGACCGGCCGGCCGCCGCGGGTGCGACGCCGCGTGCGGTTGGAGCGCTTGCGGGGAGCGCGCTCCTCGCGGGACTCGCGCACCTCGCTCGGGTCGCGCTCGGGCTTGGGGGCCACGACTCGGCCGGTGGCCGACTCGGGGATGTTCAGGTCCGCGCGCAGGTGCTCGGAGGTCGAGTAGGTCTCCACCGGCTCGGGCATGCCCAGGCCGAGGGCCTTGTCGATCAGCTCCCAGCGGTGCAGCTCGTCCCAGTCGACGAGCGTGACCGCGATGCCGGTGCGCCCGGCGCGACCGGTACGGCCGATCCGGTGCACGTAGGTCTTCTCGTCCTCCGGGCACTGGTAGTTGATGACGTGGGTGACGTCGTCGATGTCGATGCCGCGCGCCGCGACGTCGGTGGCGACCAGCACGTCGATGCTGCCGTCGCGGAACTTCTTGAGGGCCTTCTCACGCGCGACCTGGCCGAGGTCGCCGTGGACCGCGCCCACCTTGAACCCGCGCTCGGCGAGGTCGTCGGCGACCTTCTGCGCGGTGCGCTTGGTGCGCGTGAAGATCATCGTCGCGCCGCGGCCCTCGGCCTGCAGGATGCGGGCCACGAGCTCGGCCTTGTCGAGGGCGTGCGCGCGGTAGGCGAACTGGGTGGTGCGGTCGTGCACCGCCGAGTCGTTGGCGTTCTCCGCCCGGATGTGGGTCGGGCGGTGCAGGAACGTGCGGGCCAGCGTGACGATCGGGCCCGGCATGGTCGCCGAGAACAGCATCGTCTGGCGCGGCGTCGGCAGGGCGGCCATGATCCGCTCGATGTCCGGCAGGAAGCCGAGGTCGAGCATCTCGTCGGCCTCGTCGAGCACGAGGATCGCCACCTTGCCGAGGACCAGGTGGCCCTGCTGGGCGAGGTCGAGGAGGCGGCCCGGGGTGCCGACGACGACGTCGACGCCGGACTGCAGCTCGGCGATCTGCGACTCGTAGGGGCGCCCGCCGTAGATCGAGGTGATCTTCAGCATGCGGTTGGTGCCGTCGGCCAGGGTGACGTCGGTCTTGCGGGCGGCGATCTCGAGATCGCTGGTGACCTGGATGCACAGCTCGCGGGTGGGGACGATGACCAGCGCCCGCGGGGTGTTGTCCAGCGGGCGGATGCCCGACGCCTCGGCGTTGGCCAGGCGGTGGAGCAGCGGGATGCCGAAGCCGTAGGTCTTGCCCATGCCGGTGCGGGCCTGACCGATGAGGTCGTCGCCCTGCAGGGCGAGGGGGAGGGTGAGCTCCTGGATCGCGAAGGTCTGGGTCTTGCCGTCGTCGGCGAGGGCCGAGACGATACGCTCGTCGACGCCGAGCTCGGCGAACGTGGGGGCGGTGTGGGTGTCGTCGACGATGGTCGTCTGCACGGACGAATCGGTCATGTGCGGTTGTTGCCTTTCTGGCCAGTCTCTTGCGCGCACGGTTGGTTCCTGCGCGCACGAGGAAAGCTCGAAAGTGCGCGCGCAATGTCGTAGTGGCACCGGGGATTCGGCCGGGGTGTCGCGACACGGACTCGTTGTTCCCGCGACATTCGCGAGTGGTCTCCATCACATCCACACGGCCGCATCCACACGCTCGCTCCGGCGAACACGTGGGATCACGTGGCTACGCGGGCAGGCGCCGGGGGGTCCCGTCGGAGTGCACCGACACCGAGTGTACTTGGTATGCCGAGAACGGCCGCTACCATCACCTCATGGCGCCTGCATCCGACCCCTCTGAACAGAACCCGGTAGTCGCGATCGAGAACCAGGATCGAGCGGTCGGGAAGCTGTTCGCGGTGCTGCTCGCCGGCGAGTTCTCGGCCTTCCACCGGCTCATCGAGGAGTCCGCGATGGCCCCCGACGTGCCGAGCAAGATCGCCATCGCGCGCATGGCGGCCTCGGAGGTCGAGCACTTCGACCGGCTCGCCGAACGCGTCGAGGCGATGACCGGGCTCACCGCGGCCGAGGCCGTGGAGCGCTACCGCTCCGTGTTCGACCAGTACCACCGCGCGACCACCCCCAAGACCTGGTACGAGGCCCTCGTCAAGGCCTATGTCGGCGACGGCCTCGCGGCCGACTTCTACGTCGAACTCGCCGACACCCTCCCCACCGACTCCCGCTCGGTGGTGGCCGAGGTCATGGCCGAGACCGCCAACTCGCAGTTCGCGCGCGAGCAGGTCCGTTCCGCCGTCGAGCGGGACCCGTCGCTGAAGTCGCCCCTGGTGCTCTGGGGCCGGCGCCTGCTGGGTGAGGCGATCACCCACGCACAGTGGGTGCTCGCCGCCGAGGAGGAGGTCACCGACCTGCTCTTCTCCGGGGCGTCGTCGCTGTCGGGCATCGCGACCTTCTTCGACGCGGTGGCCGTCAAGCACGCCGAGCGCATGGCCGACCTCGGACTCGCCTGACCTGCTCCGCCCGCGCGAGGACCCTCGGCGCTTTTCGCTGACAGCGGAGCCGGTGAGTGCCACCCGGTCGGCTGGACTAGCCTTGTGCGGCAAGCGTTGTTCCAGACTCGAGGAGGGCCGCACATGGCCGTGGAAGTGAAGATCGGCATCACCGAGAGCCCGCGGGAGCTGATTGTCGCGACGCCGCTGACCAGCGACGAGGCCTACAACGAGGTCGAGGCCGCACTCGCCGGCAGCAAGGAGCTGCTCACCCTGGTCGACGAGCGGGGCGCCCGCTACATCGTCCCGGTGACCAAGATCGCCTACGTCGAGGTCGGAGCCGCGGAGAACCGCCGCGTCGGATTCGGTTCCTGACGCGCCGGCGGCCCGCCGACGGCCGCCGCCCGACGACACACGACGAGGGCCCTGCACCCATCCGGTGAGCGATCACCGATCGGGTGCAGGGCCCTCGTCGTGTGCTTGGCTGGGTGCGGTTCAGGCCTCGGCGCCGGTGTCGGCGGCATCCGACCCCGGCTCGGCATCGGACCGGGCGGGGTTCTGCCGCGGGAAACCGGACAGGCCGCCCCACAGCAGGGCGACGGTGGTCTCCACCGCGGACTGCTTGTCCACCGGCCGTTTCGCCTCGAGCCAATAGCGGGCATTGACCTGGCTGGCGCCGACGAGGCCCGAGGCCAGCATCCGCGACCGGTACGGGTCGAGGCCGGAGTCGTGCATGACGAGTCCGTACACCGCGTCGACGCAGGCCTCGGTGGCGCCCTCGACACGGCGGATCACGGCCGGGTCGGAGGCGTCGGAGGAGAAGATCAGGCGGTAGCCGGAGTTGTCCTGGTCGATGAAGTCGAAGAACGCCTGCACCGCCGCGCGCACGCGCTGGTGGTTGTCGGTGGTGGTGCGCAACGCGGTGTTGACGTCGTTCACCAGCTTCTCGGCGTGGGAGTCCACGACGGCGATGTAGAGGTCGAGTTTGGACGGGAAGTGCTGGTAGAGGACGGGCTTGCTCACTCCCGCGTGCACGGCGATCTCGTCCATGCCGGCGGCGTGGTAGCCGCGCTCGACGAAGATCTCGCTGGCCGCGTCGAGCAACTGCATGCGCCGTGCGCTGCGGGGCAGGCGCGTACTGCGCCCGGGAACGGCGGACGCGTTGGTTGCGGTCGACATGCCCAAGAGACTACTCGGGAGACCTTCCTCCGCAGTATCGGTGGTGCGCTGTGAGAAAGTAGGTCCGTGAGCCGCACTCAGGAGGGTGGCCCCGCCCCGGACACGGGCCGGGTTCGCACCAAGGATGCCGGCCCGAGACCGTCGGGACGGCCGAGGCCGGACCAGCCGCTTCGCGCGCGCTGGGACCCGACCGACGACAGCGGTCGCCCCCGCGTCGATCGCGACTCCCAACCCGAGTACAAGAAGCAGTCGGCGCTCGGCCGATTCGTCTCGACCTACGGCTGGCGCGCCTACGCCATCCCGGTCCTCATCGTCCTGACCATCGCCCTCATCGTGGTGACCGTCCGCGACGCAGGCGGCGACGGTCTCGCGGACACCGCGGCGGTGAACCCCGACTCGGCGGCCCGCAACACCGACATCAGCACCGAGACCCGGCCGATCGGCGCGCCGGTCGGCGACATCCAGGCCGCGGCGCTTCCCGCCGGCACGCTCCCGCAGGGCGGACCGTTCACCGAGCAGGGCCGCAAGACCTTCCGCGTGCTCCGCGGCGCCGGGGAGAAGGTGGGCACCGGCGGCCAGGAGTACACCTACACCGTCGAGGTGGAGAACGGACTGAATCCGCAGGACTACGGCGGCGACCCGACCTTCGCGAAGATGGTCGACACGACGCTGGCCAACCCGCGTAGCTGGATAGGGGACGGGCGCGTCAGCTTCCGGCGCATCGACCGCGGCGAACCCGACCTGCGGATCACGCTCGTCTCATCCGGCACCACGCGCGAGCTGTGCGGATATCAGATCAAGCTCGAGACGTCGTGCTTCTATCCGCCGCAGGCGCGGGTCGCGCTCAACGAGGCGCGGTGGGTCCGCGGCGCGCTGTCGTACCAGGGCGACGACATCGCCTACCGCCAGTACCTCGTCAACCACGAGGTCGGCCACGGCATCGGCTACGCCGACCACGAGCCGTGCCGCGAGAACGGGGCGCTGGCCCCGGTGATGATGCAGCAGTCCTTCGGCGTCGCCAACTCCGAGATCATGGCGCTGGACCCGGACATGGAGGCCAATCGATCCTTCGTGTGCCGACCGAACCCGTGGCCGTTCCCCACCAAGTAGGAACGCGCGCCGGTCCGGGAATGCGCGCCGCGTCGGGGTGGTTGACCCAGTCGTCACGTGTACAACCATTTTCTGGAGGCGTCAGGTGTCACAAGGTCCGGTGACCGGTTCGCTGCCACCGCTGGTGGAGCCCGCGGCGGAGCTGAGCAATGAAGAGGTGGCCCGCTACAGCCGTCACCTGATCATCCCGGACGTCGGGATGGACGGGCAGAAGCGGCTCAAGAACGCCAAGGTGCTGGTCATCGGCGCCGGCGGACTCGGCTCGCCGACGCTGCTGTACCTCGCCGCGGCGGGTGTGGGCACCATCGGCATCGTCGAGTTCGACATCGTCGACGAGTCGAACCTGCAGCGCCAGGTCATCCACGGGCAGTCCGACATCGGACGCCCGAAGGCAGAGAGCGCGCGGGACTCCATCCTCGAGATCAACCCGTTCGTCACGGTGAACATCCACGACCAGCGCCTCGAACCGGAAGGCGCGGTCGAGCTGTTCTCGCAGTACGACCTGATCCTCGACGGCACCGACAACTTCGCGACCCGCTACCTCGTCAACGACTCCGCGGTGCTCGCGCACAAGCCCTACGTCTGGGGCTCGATCTACCGCTTCGAGGGGCAGGCGTCGGTGTTCTGGGAGGACGCGCCGGACGGCCGCGGCATCAACTACCGCGACCTCTACCCGCAGGCGCCGCCGCCCGGCATGGTGCCGTCGTGCGCGGAGGGCGGCGTGCTCGGCATCCTCTGCGCGTCGATCGGCTCGATCATGGGCACCGAGGCCATCAAGCTCATCTGCGGCATCGGCGAGCCGCTGCTGGGCCGCCTGATGGTCTACGACGCCCTCGACATGACCTACCGGACGATCCGGATCCGCAAGGACCCCGACCGCGAGCGCATCACCGAGCTCATCGACTACGACGATTTCTGCGGCGTCGTCTCCAACGAGGCCGCCGAGGCCGCGGCGGGGTCGACGATCACCGCCGTCGAACTCAAGGAGAAGATCGACGCGGGGGAGAAGCTGGCCCTGATCGACGTGCGCGAACCCGTCGAGTGGGACATCGTCCACATCGACGGCGCGACACTCGTCCCCAAGGGCGAGATCCTCTCCGGCGAGGGTCTGGCGAAGATCCCGCACGACCGTCCGACGGTCCTGTACTGCAAGACCGGGGTGCGGTCCGCGGAGGCGCTCGCGGCTCTCAAGCGCGCCGGTTTCGCCGACGCGACCCACTTGCAGGGCGGGGTCACGGCCTGGGCGAATCAGGTGGACAAGACCCTTCCCGTCTACTGAGGCGATTCGCGCGCGACACCGCGTGCCTCGTCCACTCGCCGCCGGGCGCTCGCTAATCTGGCCTGGTGAATACCGTCGAGCCGCCCGTACATGTGCTGAACACGTTCGGGCTCACCGCGCATCCACCTGTCGCCCTCGGCGACTCCTGGATCGGTGGGTGGCGCGTCGGTGAGGTCGTGCTGTCGCTGGTGCCCGATCACGCCCGTGCCGCCTGGTCGGCCTCGGTGCGCGAGACGCTGTACGTCGAGGGCCTGCGCATCGCGCGCCCGTTCCGCGCCACCGACGGCCGCTACGTCGTGTCCGGGTGGCGGGCCGACACCTACATCGCCGGCAACCCCGAGCCCCGCCACGACGAGGTCGTCCTCGTCGCCGACCGCCTGCACGAGGCCCTCGCCTCGCTCGAGCGCCCGCGATTCCTGCTGCAGCCGCCGGCCCCGCCGCACACCGATGTCGACGTCTTCACCGCCGCCGACCGCGCCGCGTGGGAGGACGTGCCGTTGCGGTCGGCGCGGGCGGCGGGGATGGCCGAACCGACCTCGCCGGACGGCGTGCAGAGCGTCGAGATGCTCAAGACGCTCGCGAAGCTGCGCAAGCCGGTGGACCTGCCCTCCCAGGTGGTCCACGGAGACCTGTTCGGCACCGTGCTGTTCGCCGGTGCCGCGGCGCCGGGCATCACCGACATCGTCCCGTACTGGCGGCCTGCCCCGTGGGCGGCGGCGGTCGCGGTGGTCGACGCCCTCGCGTGGGGCGGCGCCGACGCCGAACTCATCGACCGCTGGTCCGATCAGCCGGAGTGGCCGCAGATGATGCTGCGGGCGACCATGTTCCGGCTGGCCGTCCACGCCCTGCACCCGCGCTCGACCTCGGGGGCGCTACCCGGTCTGCAGCGCGTGGTCGAGCTGGTGCGTCTACTCGTATAATCCCAGCTCACAGCGGGTATTTCGGGTTCGTGTGAGTTCTCACAGGGCCCGCGTGGCGAAGTGAGGACAACGTGACTGCGAGGTCACGTGACCGCAAATGCCCGCAACACGCTCCCCACATGCTTGGTGGCGAGTCGCACGACATCGGTGTCGGCGGCGCATCGACGGCCGCACCCGGTCGTCGAGTCGCATCGCCGGCGCACTGCGCGTGCAGTGACCACCAAGCCACGGAAGACGGGGACGCATGGTTTTCGCAGACCTCAAAGCGCAGTTCACACGTGACCACACCATCACCGACTGGGATCCCGAGGATCGCGTCGCCTGGGACGACGGCAACGCCGAGATCGCCAAGCGCAATCTCGTCTGGTCGGTGATCTGCGAGCACATCGGATTCTCGATCTGGTCCCTGTTCTCGGTGATGGCCCTGTTCATGGGCCCTCAATACGGCATCAGCCAGGACCAGAAATTCGTCATCGCGGCGACCGCGACCCTCGTCGGCTCGTGCCTGCGCATCCCTTACACCCAGGCCACCGCGCGGTTCGGCGGGCGCAACTGGGCCATCTTCTCCGCCTTCGTGCTGGTCGTCCCGACCGTGATGACGATGGTGCTGATGATGAATCCCGGCGAGTTCGGCTTCGGCTGGTTCCTCGCGGTCGCGGCGATCACCGGGTTCGGCGGCGGCAACTTCGCCTCGTCGATGACCAATATCAACGCCTTCTACCCGCAGCGGTTGAAGGGCTGGGCGCTCGGCCTCAATGCCGGCGGCGGCAACATCGGCGTCCCGGCGGTCCAGGTCATCGGCCTGCTGGTGATCTGGCTCTTCGCCGACCGGCCCGAGATCGTGTGCGCGATCTACCTGGTGGCACTGGCCGTCGCCGGTGTCGGCGCAGCGCTCTACATGGACAATCTCGACCACCAGACGGCCAGCGGCAAGGCGATGGTCGACTGTCTCAAGTACCGCGACACCTGGCTGATCTGCCTGCTCTACGTCGGCACCTTCGGTTCGTTCATCGGTTTCGGATTCGCTTTCAGCCAGGTCCTCAACATCAGCTTCACCTCGGCCGGCGCGTCCAAGCCCGCCCTGGCCGCCGCGCAGATCGCCTGGATCGGCCCGTTGCTCGGCTCGCTCGCCCGCCCTTACGGCGGCAAGCTCGCCGACCGCATCGGCGGCGGCAAGGTGACCCTGTACTGCTTCGTCGCGATGGCCGCGGCCGCGTCGATCCTGGTGGTCGCGGGCATGTCGGCGGACTCCAACGGCAAGGTCATCACCGGCGGCGTGCTGGCCGCCTTCATCACCGGCTTCATCCTGCTGTTCCTGCTCTCGGGTGTCGCCAACGGCTCGGTCTACAAGATCATCCCGACCATCTGGGAGCACAAGGCGCAGTCGCGCACCGGTCTCACCGCCTTCGGCAAGTCCACGTGGTCGCGCAGCATGTCGGGCGCGCTGATCGGCATCGCGGGTGCCGCCGGCGGCCTGGGCGGTGTCGGTATCAACCTGGTCCTGCGGGGCAGCTACAAGTCGAATCAGTCTGCGACACAGGCTTTCTGGGTCTTCCTGGTCTTCTACGTGGTGGCCGCGGCGGTCACGTGGTGGTTCTACGCTCGACGCCCGATCGTCCTGGGCGAGAAGGAGACCACGGACCTGCCGGTCCTGGCGGACGCGGCGGACTCGAGCCCCGTCGCGGGCGACGCAGTGAACACCGTCGCGGGCGACGCAGTGAACACCGTCGCGGGCGACGCAGTGAACACCGTCGCGGGCGACGCGGTGAACACCGTCGGGGGCGACGCGATCGTCGACGGCACGACCGCACCGGCGATCACATGACCGACCGGGGACGGACCCGGGCACAAACCCCTCGCAGCAAGGCATAGGGAGTGAAGAAGTGAGCAACGAAACCAACGCGGGCCGCAACACCGTCGTCGTGGTGGGCCACGGCATGGTCGGGCACCGCTTCGTCCAGGAGTTGCGCAAGCGCGACATCGACGCCTCCTGGCGCGTGGAGATCGTCTGCGAGGAGGCCGAACCGGCCTACGACCGGGTGGGACTGTCCTCCTATGTCGGTTCGTGGCAACGGGATTCGCTGGCGCTGGACGGCAACACCTACGACGGTGACGAGCTCGTCGTGACCCACCTGGGCGAGACCGTCACCGTCATCGACCGCGCGGCCAAGCGGGTCGTCACCTCGGCGGGCCGCGAGATCGCCTACGACGCACTGGTTCTCGCCACCGGTTCGTACGCCTTCGTGCCGCCGGTGCCCGGACACGACAACGAGAAGTGCTTCGTCTACCGCACGCTCGACGACCTCGACGCGATCCGGGCGGCCGCCGAGGCCGCCGGACCGGGGGCCTCGGGTGTCGTGGTCGGCGGCGGTCTGCTCGGCCTCGAGGCCGCCAACGCCCTCAAGCTGCTCGGCCTCAAGCCGCATGTCGTCGAGTTCGCGCCGCGGCTGATGCCGATGCAGGTCGACTCCGGCGGCGGGTCGATTCTCGAGAACCTCGTCACCGACCTCGGCCTCGAGGTCCACACCGGCGTCGGCACGTCCGAGATCGCCGACGCCGAGAACGGGAACCTGCGGGTCACGCTGTCGGACGAATCGGTCATCGACGCCTCGCTGGTCGTGTTCTCCGCGGGGGTGCGGCCCCGCGACCAGCTCGCCCGCGACGCCGGCCTGCCGGTCGCCGAGCGAGGCGGTGTGCTGGTGGACGCGAGCTGCGTCACCGAGGACGACAGCATTTACGCCATCGGCGAGGTGGCCGCGGTCGAGGGCCGCTGCTACGGACTCGTCGCCCCGGGCTACTCGACGGCCGAGGTCGTCGCAGACCGCCTGCTCGGCGGATCGTCGACCTTCCCGGGCGCCGACCTGTCGACCAAGCTCAAGCTCCTCGGCGTCGACGTCGCCAGCTTCGGCGACGCCTTCGCGACCACCGAGAACGCGCTCGAGATCACCTACCACGACGCGGTCGCCGGCAGATACGCCAAGATCGTCGTCAGCGACGACGCCAAGACGCTGCTCGGCGGCATCCTGGTCGGCGACGCGTCGGCCTACGCGATGCTCAAGCCGATGGTCGGCCGGGAGATCCCGGGCGATCCGGCCGCGCTGATCGCACCCGAGGGCGGCGTCGGGGTCGGCATGGACGCGCTGCCCGACGACGCGGAGATCTGCTCGTGCAACGGCGTCTCCAAGGGCAGCATCTGCTCGGCGATCGCCGAGGGCGCCTGCGACATCGCCGCGATCAAGGGCTGCACGTCGGCCGGCACCACCTGCGGTGGCTGTGTGCCGAGCATCAAGCAGCTGCTCGAGGCCTCCGGCGTGGAGCTCAGCAAGTCGCTGTGCGAGCACTTCGCCCAGTCTCGCGCCGAGCTCTTCCAGATCGTCGCGGCCACCGGCATCCGCACCTTCTCCGAGCTCATCGAGCGCTACGGCACCGGCCTCGGCTGCGAGATCTGCAAGCCCACGGTCGCGTCGATCCTCGCCTCGACCTCCAGCGACCACATCCTCGACGGAGAGCAGGCGGCGCTGCAGGACACCAACGACCACTTCCTGGCGAACATGCAGAAGAACGGCTCGTATTCGGTGGTGCCGCGCATGCCCGGCGGTGAGGTCACGCCCGAGCAGCTCATCGTCATCGGCGAGATCGCCCGCGACTTCGGCCTGTACACCAAGATCACCGGCGGCCAGCGCATCGACCTGTTCGGCGCCCGGGTCGACCAGCTGCCGGAGATCTGGCGCCGCCTCGTCGACGCGGGCATGGAGTCGGGCCATGCGTACGGCAAGAGCCTGCGCACGGTGAAGAGCTGCGTCGGCTCGACGTGGTGCCGTTACGGCGTGCAGGACTCGGTCGGCATGGCGGTCTTCCTGGAGAAGCGCTACCGCGGCCTGCGCTCGCCGCACAAGCTGAAGTTCGGCGTCTCCGGCTGTGCCCGTGAGTGCGCGGAGGCCCGCGGCAAGGACGTCGGCGTCATCGCCACCGAGCACGGCTGGAACCTGTACGTCGGCGGCAACGGAGGTCAGAGCCCCAGGCACGCGCAGCTGCTGGCCAGCGGGGTGGATGACGAAACCCTGGTCGCCTACATTGATCGGTATCTCATGTTCTACATCCGGACCGCCGATCGACTGCAGCGCACGGCCCCGTGGCTGGAGTCCCTCGACGGCGGGTTGGATCACCTGAAGGCGGTCGTCTGCGAGGACAGCCTCGGCATCGCCGCCGATCTCGAGGAGGCGATGGACCGCCACGTCGCCGGCTACCAGGACGAATGGGCGGCGGTGCTCGACGACGAGGAGAAGCTCAAGCGGTTCGTGTCGTTCGTGAACGCACCCGATGTGGTCGACCCGACGATCCGATTCGCCGAATACGAACGAAAGGTCCCGGTTCTGCTGGACCTGCCGCAGGTGCGTCCGGGGGCGTCGACGCCGAGCGACTCCCGGGCCGGGGCGGACGGTCCGGCGAACGAGCCGGTCAAGGAAGGAGTGCCGACATGACGGTCGCACCACACGAGACCATGCCGACACCGGCTCCGGTCGCGGGCACCTGGGTGCGGGCCTGCCCGCTCGACGACCTCGTCGTCGGCCGCGGCGTCGCGGTCCTGGGGCCCGCCGGGGAGCAGGCCGCGCTGTTCCGGATGCCCGCCGCCGAGACCGACCGGGAGGCGGTCGGCCGCAGTCGGCTGTATGCGATCGGCAACATCGACCCGTTCGGCCGGGCCGCGGTCCTCTCCCGCGGCCTCGCCGGCGACCACGGCGGGGAACCGACCGTGGCGTCGCCGCTGGGCAAGCAGGTGTTCTCCCTGCGCACCGGCGTCTGTCTCGACGATGAGACGGTGTCGGTGCCGAGCTACGGCGTGCGCGTCGTCGACCGGATCGTCGAGGTGTTCGTTCCCGCGTGAACACCGACATCGATCAGGCCGGCGAACCCGCCGACGCCGGTTCCGAGGCCACCGACACCCCCGTCGCACTTCCGCTCACCGGGTTCACGATCGGCGTGACCGCGGCCCGGCGGGCGGACGAGTTCGCCGCGCTGCTCGAACGACGCGGTGCGGCGGTCGTGCACGCCCCGACCATCCGCATCCTGCCGCTGGTGGACGACACCGAGCTCGAACGGGTCACCGAGGAGATCATCGCGTCGCCGCCGCAGATCATGGTCGCCACCACCGGCATCGGTTTCCGCGGCTGGATCGAGGCCGCGGACGGCTGGGGCAGGGCCGAGGCCGTCCTGGGGGCGTTGTCGCAGAGCCGGCTCATCGCCCGCGGGCCCAAGGCCAAGGGCGCGATCCGGGCGGCGGGCCTGCGCGAGGAGTGGTCGCCGGAGAGCGAGTCCTCCTCGGAGGTGCTCGACCACCTGCTCGCCGAGGGCGTCGAGGGGGTGCGGATCGCGGTGCAGCTGCACGGCGCCACCAGCGAGTGGGAGCCGCTGCCGGATTTCTGCACGGTCCTGCGCGCCGCCGGCGCCGAGGTCGTCCCGATCCCGGTGTACCGCTGGAACATGCATCCCGACGTCGCCCGGATCGACAAGATGATCGCGTCGGTGTTGCGCGGCGACCTGGACGCGATCACGTTCACCAGCGCGCCGGCCGCGGCGTCGATCCTGACCCGCGCCAAGGAACTGGGCAAGTTGCAGCAGTTCGTCCACGCGCTGCGCACGACGGTCCCGGTGATGTGTGTCGGCTCGGTGACGGCGAGCCCCCTGGAGGCGCTGCAGATCCCGACGCTGTACCCGCGCCGCTTCCGCCTCGGCGCACTGGCGCGGCTGATCACCGACGAACTGCCGCGCCGGTCGCACGTGCTGCGGGTGGCCGGCCACGACACCGCGATCCGCGGCCAGGCCGTCGTCGTGGACTCCGAGCTCAAGGAGCTCTCGTCGACCGGCCTGATGCTGCTCAAACTGCTGGCCCGCAATCCCGGCCGCGTGGTGTCGCGCCAGGAGATGCTGGCCGTTCTGCCCGGCGACAGCTCCGACACCCACGCGGTGGAGGTCGCGGTCGCCAGACTGCGTGCCGCGCTGGGGGATTCGAAGATGGTGCAGACCGTCGTCAAGCGCGGCTATCGTCTCGCCGTCGACCTCGAGTTCGACGGCGAAGACGAGTGACGCGACCAGGGGAGGTCGACACGAGATGAGAGACGGCACCTTCGTGACCGGCGACGACGTCCGTCTGCCGTACGGCGATCGCCTGCGCGACGTCAGCCCGGTCCTGGTCGCACACGGGACCCGTAATCCACACGGCGTCAGCGTGATCGCCGAGATCGCCGAGGCCGTCGGCAGGCGGATCGGCGTGACCCGCACGGCGTTCGTCGACGTGCTGGGGCCGACGCCGAGCGAGGTGATCGCCGATCTCGACAAACCCGCCGTCCTGGTGCCCGCCTTCCTCGCATCGGGCTACCACGTCCACAAGGACATCCCGGAGCACGTCGCGCTGGCCGGCCGGCCCGACACCGTGGTCACCCGCGCGCTCGGTCCCGACCCCGCGATCGCCGCGGTCGCGCGACTCCGCCTGGCCGAGGCCGGCTGGGAACCCGGCGACGCCGTCGTTCTCGCGGCCGCCGGGTCGTCCGACGAGAGCGCCTGTGGACAGGTGTATCTGGCTGCGCGCCAACTGGAATCGCTGATCGGCGGCCGGGTCGAGGTCGGGTTCATCGCCACCGCGCAGCCGTCGGTGCCCGAGGCGATCGAACGCGCACGACGCACCGGCCGTCGGGTCGTCGTCGCGAGCCACCTGCTCGCGCCGGGCCTGTTCCACCAGCGTCTGCAGACCTATGGCGCCGACGCGGTGGCCGCGCCGCTCGGCCCGGATCCGCGCATCGTCGACCTGATCATCACCCGCATGCGCGCGGCGATAAGTCCGTACCGCCGGAGCCCGGTGGCGCGCACGGCCTGAGCGTCACGGCCCGGGTCGCGCCACGTCCTCGGCAGGGACGCCGGTCCCTCGACCGCCGGCGGTGCGTCATGGCCGCCTGTGTGTCGAGGGCGGCCCCTCACGTCAGGGGATCGCCCATCGGCACTCCCGCAACCTGATTCGCCCATCTGCGATCGGAACGCCCTCGGCGGCGAGCCGCTCCAGCTGCCGCGAGGCCAGATGCGGTGCGGGGCGACCGCTTGCCGGCACGACGCGGTGCCAGGGCAGGTCCGCGGTGTCGGTGCGCATGATCCAGCCGACGATGCGCGGACTCGACAACCCGGCCGCGGCCGCCAGGTCGCCGTAGGTGCTGACCTGCCCGGCCGGGATGGCGGCGACCAGCGCGCGGACCGCCTCGACCTGCTCTTCGGTGACCGCCGCCATCGTGGGCCCGGCTCAGAACAGCGACCGGATGAGCGACGCGGACAGCTCCGGCGCGAGGAACGGCACCATGTGCTCGCAGTCGGCATGGTGCACGGTGACGGAGCCGGCGCGCTCGCTCGCGCAGGCCTCCAGGAACGCCGGTCGCACGAACGGCGGCTGAACCCGGTCGGCGACCACGACGTGCGTCGGGATGCCCGGCGGCGGCAGCACCGCGGGGCGGGCCATCTCGCTCCACGACGCCGCGGCGGCGGGAGCGCTCACCCGCCACCCGACCCGGCCGTGCGGGCGGGCGACGAGATGCTCGGCGATCTCGGCCTCGAGGATCTCGTCGGGCACCGCGGCCCAGCCCTCGGCGCGTTTGGCCGAGCGCGCCGCGTCGGCGTCCGCGTAGTCCCAGTTGTCGAGGCTGTTGGTCGCGACCTCCAGCGCGAAATCCGGGTCGAGTCCCTGGGCGGGGTCGAGCAGGACGATGCCCCTGACCGCCTCGGGGCGACGATTCGCCAGGTGCAGGGCGAGGGCCCCGCCGAAGGAATGGCCGACCACGACGACCTGCCGGTCCGTCGGCACGTGCTCGTCGAGCACCTGCGACAACGCCCGCACCTGGTGCTCGATGCTCCACGGCGGGCGCCAGGGGGAGCGGCCGTGCCCGATCAGGTCGGGTGCGACGATGCGCACACCGGGCAGGTACCCGGCCAGCGGTCCCCACCGTTTGCCGTGCCCGGTCAGGCCGTGGATCGCGAGCACCGTCGGGGTCTCGCCGGAGGGCGGTGAATCCCCGTCGAACACATGGGTGTTGAGAGTTGCCACGCCTCCTATCGTGCCGGATGGCGCCGACGGCCGCCCGCCGCACCCACCGCTTCCCACGGCCGCGTGGCGTCGGCGGCGACCGGGCCGTCGGTGACTCGTGATTGCATGGGTGCCATGAGTCGCAACCCGGGCACCCAGGCCTCGCGCAACGCCCTGCGCGCGCGGCTGGTCGCGGCACCCGAGGCCGTCGACGCGCCGCGCGACTGGCCAGCGCACATCCGGCGCGTGATCGATGCCGGCACCAGGGCCACCGGCGAAGAGCAACAGGCGTGGCGTCCGATCCGGGTCCACGGCGGGCCGGGCAGCGGAAAGACCGCGCTCATCGTCGACGCCGCGGTGGCGCGTCTGCTCGATCCGGACACCGATCCGGAATCGGTCCTGGTCCTCGCCTCCAGCCGTCGGGCCGCGGTCGCGCTGCGGGAGGAGATCACCCGACGGGTCCTGTCGGCCCACGCCGAAGGACGGCGCGTGCTGGGCGGGGCCCTGCGCGAGCCGCTGGTGCGCACCGTGCACTCCTACGCGTTCGCCATCCTGCGGCTGCAGGCCGGCGCCCACGGCAACCCGCCGCCCCGGCTGATCACCGGCTCCGAACAGGACGTCGTCCTGCGCGAGCTGCTCGCGGGCGACATCGAAGACGGCGCGGAGTACTGGCCGGCACACCTGCGCCCGGCGCTCGGCACCGACGGATTCGCGCAGGCCCTGCGCGACCTGATGATGCGCGCCGCCGAACGCGGTGTCGGGCCGGAGGAACTCGCCGCGCTGGGCAAGAAGCACAAGCGCCCGGAGTGGGTGGCCGCCGGACGCGCCTACGCGCAGTACGAGCAGAACATGCTGCTGCGCGGCGCGGTGGGACTCGAGACCCCCGGCGCCTCGGCGCCCGCCGTCGACGCGGCCGAGCTCATCGGCTCCGCGCTCTCGGCGTTCGCCACCGACCCGGACCTGCTCAGCGGCGAGCGGCGCCGCATCCGGCATCTCCTCGTCGACGACGCGCAGCATCTCGATCCGCAGGCCGCGCAGCTGATCCGGCTGGTCGGCACCGGCACGGTGTCGACCATCATCGCCGCCGACACCGACCAGTCCGTGTTCGGTTTCCGCGGCGCCAGCCCGCGCTTCGCCGACGGCCTGGCCGATCCGGGCTCCGACCGCGACATCGTCCTCGAACACGACTTCCGCGCGCACCCCGACATCGCGCGACTCGGGCGGGCCATCGCCGCGCGGCTCCCGGGCGCCCGGCCGCACCCGTACCCGCAACCGGTGTCCGAGCTCGACGCCGACCGCGAGGCGGAGGTCCCGAAGGACGCCGCCGCGGTGCGCATCTACGGTTCGGCGGCGAAGGAGGCCACCGCCATCGCCGACATGCTGCGCCGCGCGCACCTTTTCGACGGGGTGCCGTGGTCGCAGATGGCCGTCATCGTGCGGTCGGTCTCGCTGGCGTTGCCGCCGCTGCGCCGGGCGTTCCGCTCGGCGGGCGTCCCGGTCACCACGCCCGCCGGCGACCTGCCCCTGCACCGGCAACGCGCGGTCATCGCGCTGATGCTGGTGCTGCGCGTGGTCGCGGCCCGCCGGCACGACCCGACCGCCCACACCGATCCGGACACCCCCGAACTCTTCACGACCGAGGACACCCTGACCCTGCTGTCCGGCCCGATCGGCGGTGCCGACCCCGGTGCGATGCGCCGGCTCCGGCGCGGCATCCGCCGCTTCGACGAGACGAAAGATCCTTCGGGGCAGCAGGATTCGCTCACGTCGCTGACGCGGGCCATCCTCGATCCGGAGCTGGGCACCCGCTACCGGCGCTCCCTGACCGAGACCGAGGCCGCGCCGTTGGGGCGGGTGCTCGACGTCGTGGCCGCGGCCCAGCGGGCGCACGACGCCGGGCGCGGCATCGAGGAGACGCTCTGGGCGGCGTGGCAGGCCACCGGGCTCGAACGTCGCTGGGCCGCCTCCGCGGTCCGCGGCGGACCCGCCGGCGAGCAAGCCGACCGCGACCTCGACGCCGTCATGGCGATGTTCGAGGCCGCGGCGAACTTCGCCGACACCCTGCCCGCGGCCGGCCCGGCCGGGTTCGTGCACTACCTGTCGCAGCTGCAGATCCCCCGCGACAGCCGGACGCCCACCGCCGCAGCCGAATCCGTGACGGTGCTGTCGGCCCATGCCGCCGTCGGCCGGGAGTGGGAGGTGGTCGCGGTCGCCGGTGTGCAGGACGGCCTGTGGCCATCGCTGCGCAGTCGCGGCGGCGTGCTCGGCACCGCGGCGCTCGTCGACCTGCTCGACGGGATGGACGCCGAGGCCGTCGACACCGTCGCCCGCGGCGCCGCCGCGCTGGCCGACGAGCGGAGGTTGTTCCTCGTGGCCTGCACCAGGGCGCGTAGTCGCCTGCTGGTGACGGCGGTGGAGGACGGCAGCGGCGACGCCTCCCCGTCGCGGTTCATCACCGAACTCGCCGATCTGGTGGCCGACGCCGACGCCGACGCCGACGACGCCGCGTCGCGGCCCGAACCCGCGCTCGACCCGGGCGTCGACCGCGTCCTGTCGCTGCCGTCGCTGGTCGCGACCCTGCGATCGGTGGTGGTGGCCGGCGCGCACGACCCCGACGAGCGGACCCGGGCCGCCGCGCGCCTGCTCGCGGTCCTGGCCGACTCCGACATCCCGGGAGCCCATCCGCGGGACTGGTTCGGCCTCGCCGAGCCCAGCACCGACGCCCCGCTGTGGACCCCGGATCAGGGGCCGGTGGTGTTGTCGCCGTCGAATGTCGAGGCACTCAACCGGTGTTCGCTGCGGTGGGTGCTGGAGCGCAACGGGGGCCGCGACGGCGACGGGACGCCCGCCCTCACCGGCAGCCTGGTGCACACCCTGGTCCAGGCGGTCGCCGGGCAGATGGACCCGCAGGAGGTCACCGCGGCCCTGCGCGCGATCTGGGACCGCGTCGACACCGGCGCGGGCTGGTACTCCGCGCGCGAGCTCGAACGCGCGGAGAACATGCTCACCCACTTTCGCGACTGGCTGCGGCTGTCCCGGTCCGAGCTCGAGGAGGTGGGCGTCGAGCTGCCCGTCGACGCGACGATCCCCGCCGGCCCGGTTCACGACGACACCGACGGCGACGCCGAGGCCCCGCCGGTGCGCCTGCGCGGCCGCGTCGACCGGCTCGAGGTCGACGCGCAGGGCCGCCCGGTGGTCGTCGACGTCAAGACCTCCAAGAACCCCATCACCAAGACCGAGGCCGACGAACACGCGCAGATGGCGGCCTACCAGGTGGCTCTCGCGCACGGCGGCGTGCCGCAGTTCGGCGAGGCGACCCCGGGCGGGGCGCGGCTGGTGTACGTGGCCAAGGCGCACCGGGATTCGGGTGCGACCGAGCGGGTCCAGTCGCCGCTGACGCCGGAGCTGCTCGACGAGTGGATCGGGGAGGTCCGTCGCGCGGCGCGCGCGAGCATCGGCCCGACCTTCCGCGCGACGCCGAATCCCGGCTGCCAGCACTGCGCGCTGACGGCCAGCTGCCCGGCCAAGATCCCCGGAAAGGCGGTGACCGATGACTAGCGAGGCGACGCAGGCCCCGACCGGGCGTCCGCTGATCGGCGCCAAGACGCTTGCCGCGGCTCTCGGGCTCCCCGAGCCGACTCCCGAGCAGGTGGCGGTCATCGAGGCGCCGGTCGAGCCGATGCTCGTGGTCGCCGGTGCCGGCGCGGGAAAGACGGAGACGATGGCCTCGCGCGTCGTGTGGCTCGTCGCCAACCAGATCGTCGCGCCCGACGAGATCCTGGGCCTGACCTTCACCCGCAAGGCCGCCAGCGAGCTCGGCGCGCGCATCCGCCGACGGCTGTCGATGCTGTCGGGGTCTGCGGCACTGCGCAATTGGGACCCCGACGGCTCGCTGGCCGCCCGGCTGCGCGGGGCCGACCCCGAGGTCAGCACCTACCACGCCTATGCCGGTCGGCTCATCGCCGACTACGGCCTGCTGCTGCCGGTCGAGCCGTCGTCGACGCTGCTCACCGAGACGGAGCTGTGGCAGCTGGCCTTCGGGCTCGTCTCGTCGTGGCCGGAGGATCTCGACACCGACAAGGTCCCGGCGAGCGTCACCGAGGCCGTGCTCAAGCTGTACGGCGAGATGTCGGAGCACCTCGTCGACATCGACGACCTCGAGAAGGCCGGGTCGAGGCTGTACGAGCTCATCGACACCCTCCCGAAGGGCCCTCGGCAGCGCGACAAGCCGTCGCAGGCGTTGCTGAAGATCAAGGAGGTCATCGACGAGCGGCGGGCGCTGCTCCCGCTCGTGCGCGCGCTCGCCGACACCATGCGCGCGCAGTCCGCGCTCGATTTCGGCAGCCAGATGTCGCTGGCCGCACGGCTCGTCGTCGGCAACCCCGAGGTGGTGGAGTCCGAACGCGCGGCGTTCCGCGCGGTGCTCCTCGACGAGTACCAGGACACCGGCCACTCCCAGCGCATCCTGCTGTCGACGCTGTTCGGCGGGCACGGGCCGTCGCGGGAGCCGGTGGCGGTCACCGCGGTCGGCGATCCGATCCAGTCCATCTACGGCTGGCGTGGCGCGTCCGCGGCCAACCTGCCCCGGTTCGCCCGCGATTTCCCGCGTCCCGACGGCTCGCCCGCGCACCGCCGAGAACTGCTCACCAGTTGGCGCAATGCGGCGCAGGCCCTGCGCCTGGCGAACCAGGTGTCCGAGGAACTCCGGCGCCGGGGCATCCCGGTCAGCGTCCTGCGGCCGCGGCCCGACGCCCCGCACGGAACGGCGACCATCGCGCTCACCGAGACCGTCATCGACGAGCGCAGCTGGATCGCCGACTCGATCGAGGAGCGATGGAAGGCGGCCGAGGCCGCCGGCGAGGCGCCGCCGACGACCGCGATCCTGGTGCGGCGCAACGAGGATTCGGCGCCGTTGGCCGCCGAGCTGGAGAGCCGCGGGATCCCCGCCGAGGTCGTCGGCATCGGCGGCCTGCTCCACGTGCCCGAGATCGAGGACATCATCGCCACCCTGCGCGTGATGGCCGACCCGATGGCCGGCACCGCGGTCATGCGCCTGCTGACGGGTGCGCGCTGGCGGCTCGGGGCCAAGGACCTCGCCGCGCTGTGGCGGCGCGCCACCACCCTCGCCGCGGAGAGCTACGCCGAATCGGTGGGCGTGGTCACCAGCCGCGAACAGCTCGACGCCGCACTCGATTCCGTCCTGCCCACCGAGATCGTCGACCGGGCCGGCCTCGCCGACGCCGTCGTCGACCCCGGGGACCCGGGCGACTACAGCCCGGAGGGATACGCACGCATCCGCGCGTTCGGGGCACAGCTGGAATCGCTGCGGCGTCGCATCGGGCAGCCGCTGCCCGAGCTCGTCGCCGACGTGGAGCACACCATCGGCGTGGGCGTCGAGGCCCAGATCCGCGCACGCCGCATGCGCGGCGCCATCACCGGACGCGAGCACCTCGACGCCTTCGCCGACTACGTCAGCCACTACGCCGACCGTCCAGGCGCGAATCTCCCCGGCCTGCTGGCCTTCCTGGACGCCGCCGAGACCATCGAGAAGGGCCTGGAGCCGGGCAAGATCGAAGTGGCCGACCAGCGCGTGCAGATCCTCACCGTGCACGCCGCGAAGGGACTCGAGTGGGACGTCGTGGCGATCCCGCACCTGGCGAAGGGGATCTTCCCCAGCGCCAAGGCCGACACCACCTGGCTCGGCAGCGCCCGCGAACTCCCGGCCGAGCTGCGCGGCGACCTCGCGACCCCTTCCGAGTCGGCAGACGGTGCGGCCGAAGGGTTCCCGGTGCTCAAACTCGACGCGCTGGCCGACCGCAAGCAGCTCGAGGAGGCGATCGCCGACCACAAGGCGGCCATCTCACAGCGACGCCTCGAAGAGGACCGCCGCCTGCTCTACGTCGCGCTGACCCGTGCCCGGCACGATCTGCTGATCTCGGCACACCACTGGTCGGAGACCGGGGACAAGCCGCGCGGCGGATCGGAGTTCTTCGACGAGCTGATGACCGCCATCGACGAGGCGATCACCGATCCGTCGGTCGACTCCACGGGCATGTCCATCGCGGTCCGCACCCCGCCGCCGGCCGACGACGCGACCAACCCGCTCGCCGAACGCGTCGTCGCCGAGTCGTGGCCGCGGGACCCGCTCGCCGGACGCCGCGACGCGGTGCAGGCCGCCGCCGAGCTCGTGCTCGAGGCGATCGCGAACCGGGAGGCGCCCGCGCTGTTCGACGCCCCGTCCGACGCGGCGGGGCAGGCCGAGCTCGCAGCGGCCGACCCCGACGACGAGATCGCCGCCTGGGAGGCGGAGGTGTCGGCGCTGCTCGACGAACACCACCAGGCCAACCAGGCGCTCGTCGAGGTCACGCTGCCGACCCACCTGTCGGTCAGCCAGCTCGTCGAACTCGACGCCGACGAGGCCGAGTTCGCCCGGCGGCTCCGGCGGCCCACGCCGTTCCGGCCCAATCCGATGGCGCGGCGCGGTACCGCATTCCACGCCTGGGTGGAACGGTGGTTCGGCGCGACGCGACTGCTCGACGTCGACGAACTCCCCGGTGCCGCCGATGCCACGGCCAGCCCCGACGCCGACCTCGATGCCCTGCGCGAGGCCTTTCTCGCCTCGCCGTGGGCCAACCGGAGCCCCACCGAGGTGGAGGTCCCGTTCGAGACGGTCATCGGCGGCATCGTGGTGCGCGGGCGCATCGACGCGGTCTTCGCCGAGAAGGACGGGTCGTGGACGGTGGTCGACTGGAAGACCGGCGTGGTTCCCGAACCGGCGAAACGGGAGTCGCTGTTCATCCAGCTGGCCGCCTACCGCATCGCGTGGGCCCAGCTGGCCGGCGTTCCCGTCGAGAAGGTCCGCGCGGCTTTCCACTACGTCCGCGACGGACACACGCTGATGGCCGACGACCTCCCCGACGAGGCGACGCTCGCGGCCAAGCTGGCCAAATGAGCTCCCATGTCGGCGAGTGGGTTACATTTCAGCGTGTGAGCGAACCCCAGAAGCGCCAGATGTGACCATGCGTAACCGCTTGCGCCGCCGGTTCGGATCCGGGGACGAGCTGGCCGGCAAACCCGACTACGCGTTGGTCGGCGTCGTCCGGATCCCCGAACTCGAACAGAGCCCGGCCCGTGCGATCGGTCGCCGCGTCCTCTGGGCGTGCCTGGCGCTGTTCTTCACCTCGGTGGTCGTGTGGATCGACCGCGACGGCTATCACGACGCGCAGGGCAACCCGCTGTCCTATCTCGATTCGCTCTACTACTCGGCGGTGACGCTGTCGACCACGGGTTACGGCGACATCACCCCGATCAGCCCGTTCGCCCGGTTCGTCAACATCGTCATCATCACGCCACTGCGTGTGCTGTTCCTGATCGTGCTGATCGGCACCACCCTCGAGGTGCTCACCGAACGGTCCCGGCAGGCGCTCAAGATCCAGCGTTGGAGGAATGCCGTGCGCAATCACACCGTGGTCATCGGCTACGGAACCAAGGGACGTACCGCGGTCGACGCCATGCGCGGCGACGGGGTCAAGCCCTCGGAGATCGTCGTCGTCGACTCCGAACCCGCGGTCCTCGAGGCG
Organism: Gordonia paraffinivorans NBRC 108238; assembly: GCF_000344155.1. Taxonomy (GTDB): domain Bacteria; phylum Actinomycetota; class Actinomycetes; order Mycobacteriales; family Mycobacteriaceae; genus Gordonia; species Gordonia paraffinivorans. Next base: position 123,232 of record NZ_BAOQ01000012.1, read on the forward strand.
GCGGCGGCCGACGGGCTCGTCACGGTCCGCGGCGACGCGACCAAGTCCGACGTCCTGCGCCTCGCAGGCGTCGCGCACGCCAAGAACATCATCGTCGCGCCCAACCGGGACGACACCGCGGTCCTCGCGACGCTCACCGCGCGCGAGATCAATCCGCGCGCGAAGATCGTGGCGTCGATCCGCGAGTCGGAGAACACCCACCTCATGCGCCAGTCCGGCGCCAACTCCGTGGTGGTCTCGTCGGAGACGGCGGGCCGCCTGCTGGGCATCGCCACCATGACGCCATCGGTGGTCGAGATGATCGAGGACCTCCTCACCCCGGACATCGGGTACTCCATCGCCGAACGCGAGGTGGATCCCAGCGAGACGGGCGGATCGCCCGCGCACACGCGCGACATCGTGCTCGGCGTGGTCCGCGACGGCGTGCTCCATCGGGTCGACGACGCCGAGGTCGAACAGATCGAGGCCGGCGACCGGCTGCTGTACGTCCGCAAGAGCACGTCCGACGACTGACGGGCGGACGCTCGCCATCCGACCGGACCGGCCCGACACCGCCCACCCGACCGACCACCAGGGGAACGACGTGCACTTCGACCTGCTCCAACTGCCCATGCTCTCGCGCGCGGGATTCGACCGCGCCGACGAGATCCGCGACGACGCCGAACGGATGGCCGCCGGCTGGCCGACGGCGAAGGTGCTGCTCGTCGATCCCAACGGCCGCTATCCGGTCGGCGATTCGGGTGCCCTGCACTGGGTCGAGGCGACGACCGTCGCCGACGCCCCGCCGGCCGATGCGGTGTTCCTGGGCGTGGTCGACGGCGTCGACCGCTGGACCCGCCGCGTCGACCACGTCGACGGTCCCACCGACGACGCCCGCCGGGGTGCCGAACGCCTGACCGCGGACGAGGCCGGGCTGCTGGTCACCGCACTCGGCATCCTGAATTGGCATGACACGGCCAGGCATTCGCCGGTCGACGGCTCGGTCACCGTGCCGGCGCGCGGCGGTTGGGTGCGTCGCAGCGTCGACTCCGGTCGCGACGAGTTCCCGCGCACCGATCCGGCCATCATCACCGTCGTGCACGACGGTGCCGACCGGATCCTGCTGGGCCGCCAGGCCATCTGGCCCGACGGCTGGTACTCGACCCTGGCCGGCTTTGTGGAACCGGGGGAGTCGTTGGAGCAGTGCGTCATCCGCGAGGTCCACGAGGAGGTCGGCATCGTGGTGCGCGAGCCGCGCTACCTCGGCAGCCAGCCGTGGCCGTTCCCGCGGTCGCTGATGCTCGGCTTCGCCGCCATCGGAGACCCGGCCGACGAACTGCAGTTCCTCGACGGCGAGATCGGTGACGCACGGTGGTTCCACCGCGACGAGGTGCGCGAGGCGCTCTCGCGCGACGGATGGACCCGCGTCGACCCCGCTCCGGACGGGACGCCCCCGCGACTGCAGCTGCCCGGGTCGATCTCGATCGCGCGCACCCTCATCGAGTCCTGGGCGGCCACGGGACAGACAGACACGGGATAGACAGCCACGGGATGGGCACCCCGACACGAGAGAACCCGGGCCGGCGCGGATGCCGGACCCGGGTTCGTCGTCTGCAGATCAGAAGGTGGCGACTCAGACGCCGAGCTTCTTCTTGACGTCGGCGATCGACGGGTTGGTCGCGGTGGTGCCGTCGGCGTAGAGAACCGTCGGCACGACGTGATTTCCGCCGTTGACGCTGCCCACGAACTCCGCGGCGGCGGGATCGGCCTCGATGTCGATCTCCTTCCACGGGATCCCGCTGGCCTTCAGCGCCGTCTTGAGACGGCGGCAGTAGCCGCACCACGTGGTGGTGTACATGGTCAGTTCGCCGGAGTCGGTGGTGCCGGCCGCGTCGTCGATCACGTTGCTCATGAACCTCATAACACCACGCCGCGGCGGGCTGTTCCCGTCGACGCCGCGGAGGACAGTGGTGCCTGTCACGCACGGGCGGGTCGGCGGCCGGGCGCCGTCGGTGGGTGGTGACATAGTGGACTCCGTGCGCCATCCGACCACCCCCATCAGCTCTCGCGACGCCGGAGCGGTCGACGAGCTCGATCCCGAGCAGTCCGCGGCGGTCCTCGCGCCCCGCGGACCCGTGTGCGTCCTGGCCGGGGCCGGAACCGGCAAGACCCGCACCATCACCCGCCGTATCGCCCACCTCGTCGACACCGGGCAGGTGAACCCCGGGCAGGTTCTCGCAGTGACGTTCACCGCCCGCGCGGCGGGGGAGATGCGGACCCGCCTGCGCAGCCTCGGCGTCGGGGCCGGCCACACCGGCAACGTCGCGGCCCAGACCTTCCACGCCGCGGCCATGCGGCAGCTCCGCTACTTCTGGCCGCACGTGTTCGGCGATGCGCGGTGGGAACTGCTCGACAACAAGTTCCCCCTCATCTCGCGCGCCGCGCGCCGGGCCGGCCTCGACACCTCGACCGACACCCTGCGCGACCTGTCCTCGGAGATCGAGTGGGCCAAGGCCACGCTGATCGCCCCGGAGAGCTACGTGGAGGCGGTCCGCCGCCTCGGGCGGGAGTCGCCGGCGCCGCCGCCCAAGGTCGCCGCGGTGTACGAGCAGTACGAGGACGCCAAGGTCTCGCCCGAGGGCGACCGGCTCCTCGACTTCGACGACCTGCTCATCTACATGACCCAGATCCTCACCGTCGACCCCGGCGCGGCCGAGGAGTTCCGTTCGCGCTACCGGTGTTTCGTCGTCGACGAGTACCAGGACGTGACGCCGGTCCAGCAGGGCCTGCTCGACGCCTGGCTCGGCGAGCGCGACGACCTGACCGTCGTCGGCGATGCCAACCAGACGATCTACAGCTTCACCGGCGCCTCCCCGAGCTACCTGCTGGACTTCTCCCGCCGGTTCCCCGACGCCACGGTCGTCCGGCTCGAACGCGACTACCGGTCCACCCCGCAGGTCGTCGACCTCGCCAACCGGGTCATCGGCGCCGCGCGCGGCCGCATCGCCGGCACCCGACTCCGCCTCATCGGGCAGCGGCCCCCGGGGCCCCAGCCGACGTTCGCCGAGTACGACGACGAGCCGGCCGCGGCCACCTCGATCGCGATCGAGATCAAACACCTCATCAAGCAGGGGGTCGCGCCCTCCGAGATCGCCATCCTGTACCGCGTCAACGCCCAGTCGGAGAACTACGAGCAGGCGCTGACCGAGGCGGGGATCCCCTACCAGGTCCGCGGGGGCGAGGCGTTCTTCGCGCGCACCGAGGTCCGTCAGGCGATGCGCCAACTCGCGTCCGTCGCCGGGCGCGAGGTTCGCCCCGGCGTCGGGACCCTCGACGTCGTGCGGTCGGTGCTCGGGGAGCTCGGACTGTCTGCCGAGGAGCCGTCCGGCGCCCAGGCGCGTGCCCGCTGGGAGTCCCTGAAGGCGCTGCTGCAGCTGACCGAGGACATGATCGCCGAGAACCCGGAGCTGACCCTGCCGGATCTGTCGGCGGAGCTGTCGGCCCGCGCCGAGGCCCGCCACCCGCCGACCGTCCAGGGCGTCACGTTGTCGTCGTTGCACGCGGCCAAGGGCCTCGAGTGGGACGCGGTGTTCCTCGTCGGGCTCACCGACGGCTCGCTGCCGATCAGCCAGGCCATCAAGGGCTCGTGGGAGGACATCGAGGAGGAGCGCCGACTCTTCTACGTGGGCGTGACCCGCGCCCGGGAGCACCTCCACCTGTCGTGGGCGCTGGCCCGCAACGAGGGAGGCCGCGCCCGCCGCCGGTCGCGTTTCCTCAACGACCTCGTGCCCGACGACTCCCCGGCGTCGAAGATCGCGAAGGAGCGGACCCCGCGCAAGGGGCCGTCGTGCCGGGTCTGCGGAGCGCGGCTCACCGGCTCCACCGCGACACTGCTCGGCCGATGCTCGTCGTGCCCATCGGACCTCGACGAGGACCTCCTCGTCGCCCTGAAGGAATGGCGCCGCGAGCGCGCCCAGGAGAAGAAGGTCCCGGCGTTCGTCGTGTTCTCCGACAAGACCCTCACCGCCGTCGCCGAGCAACGGCCGACGGACACCGCGGGGCTGGTGTCGATCCCGGGGATCGGGGCGTCGAAGCTCGACGAGTACGGCGAGGAATTGCTCGAGATCATCAAAACCGCAGGTCAAAAATAGGTTGTGCGGCTCTTTGCGCACGGTCTACCCTGGTCACCAGTCAGCACACGGGTGGAGAACGCCTGTGTCCCGACGGAACCCATCGCTCGAGTCGAGGCCGACCCAGAGCACCAGCGCCGAGAAGAAGAAAGGAGCGGATCAGTGAACGGAACCACCGTGAACCAGGCCGTCATCGCCGTGCCTGCGGCCAAGCCGATCCCGGCGTTCGCCGCCGTCTCGCGCACCCGTCGCACCCGCTCCTGGATCCCGGCTGTCTGTGCACGTCCGGCTTCGCGAGCCCTGGTCGCGGCCGCGCCCGCCGTGGCGCGTCGCGCCGCCGCATCGGCACAGCATCTCGCGACAGCGCATCCGGCAGCAGCGCAGGTAGCGCTCGTCGCGCCGCCGGCAGCAGAAGCCGCAGCCCCCGCGCCGCATGGGTTCCCCGTACCGACACCGATTCTCCGGAGCTGATCCTCCGAGATATCCGGGCCACGGGCGAATCGCAGAGGCGAACCCGTGGCCCTCTTTCTGTCATCCGAACTCTGGCCCCTGACAAGGGGATTCGGAACGACAGCCACATCGAGGTTCACGGGTCGACAAACCCGACAACGAGCAGATGTGGAGAAACCCATGACCGTCGAATGCGTCCTCGAGTCCTGTATCTCGGCTGACCGCGCAGTGACCGCACGGATCGACCTGCCGTGCCAGGTCACCGACGCCGACCTGTGGTTCGCCGACGACCCGCGTGATCTCGAGCGTGCCAAGGCCCTGTGCGCCGAGTGCCCGCTCAAGACCCAGTGCCTGCAGGCAGCGCTGGACCGAGCCGAACCCTGGGGCGTCTGGGGCGGCGAGATCTTCGAGCGCGGCGTCGTGATCGCCCGCAAGCGACCGCGTGGTCGTCCGCGCAAGAATGTCGCCTGACACACGACACCGGCGTCGTGAGCAGAACGCTCACGACGCCGGTGTCGTCGTCTGTGTGGTCGCGGGGCGGCGCGGGCGCGCGCCCATCCCGTCACTCGTCGGCCAGGCCCGGCACCCACTTCTCCATGATCGCGCGGTACGGAGCGTGTGCCTCGAGCTGGGAGGCGATCCCGACGCAGCCGCCGAGCACGCGGAAGACCATCACGAACCGCTTGGGCACGTTCAGGTTTCGTGAGGTCTTGTAGACCTCGCCCTTGAGATCAGTGGCCTTGCCGGCCGCATACTGCATCCACTTGCGGGTGAAGTGGAACGACTCCGAGTACAGCGGGTCCACGTACGGACGCATGTAGGCCTCGAGGTCGGCGGCGGTCACCTTGTGCGCGTGCGAGGCGCGGATGAAGTCCGTCTCCACCATCAGCTCGCGGAGCTCGTCGTACTTGCGGTCGCGGGCGAGCCGCAGGATCGGTCCGGTCTCCGGGGGCAGGCCGCCGGGGTAGTGGCCGACGGCACCGAAGTCGAGGATGCCGAAGCGACCGTCGTCGGCGAGGAAGAAATTGCCCGGGTGGGGATCGCCGTGCAGGAGGCCGACGCGGTACGGCGAACTGACCTCGAACTCGGCCATCTTCGCCGCGGCGTCGTTGCGGGTCTCCTGATCGCCCTCGCGGATGATCCGCGACAGCGGAATGCCGTTGACCCACTCGGAGACCACGACCTTGGGGGCGCTCGCGATGACCTTCGGCACGAGGAAGTCCGGGCTGCCGTCGTAGGCCTTGGCGAAGGCCCGCTGGTTCTCGGCCTCGCCGAGGTAGTCGAGCTCGGCCTCGGTCCGGTCGATGAGCTCGTCCATCATCGCCTTGACGTCGGTGCCGGGCGACAGCTTCTGGAGCAGTCCCGACATCCGCGAGAGCGTCTTGAGGTCGGCCTTCAGTGCGTGGTCGGCGCCCGGATACTGCACCTTCACCGCGACCTCGCGGCCGTCGGACCAGATGCCCTTGTGGACCTGACCGATCGACGCCGACGCGGCCGGCTCGTCGGAGAACTCCCGGAACCGCTCACGCCACCGCGTGCCGAGTTGCTGGTCGAGGACCTTGTGGACCTTGTCCGCGGGCATCGGCGGGGCCTCCGCCTGCAGCTTGGTCAGTGCGTCGCGGAACGGCTCGCCGAACTCGTCGGGGATCGCCGCCTCCATGATCGACAGCGCCTGGCCGACCTTCATGGCGCCGCCCTTGAGCTCGCCGAGCACCGCGAACAACTGCTCCGCGGTCTTCTCGAGCAGCTCCTGGTTGACCTCGTCCTTGTCCTTGCCGACCATGCGCTTGCCGAGGCCCGCCGCCGCACGTCCGGCCATACCGAGAGGGAGAGAAGCCAACTTAGCGTTGCGACGACCCTGCCCCCGAGTGATGTCGGTCATAGCATCCTTTCCGCGTCATACTTTAGACGACTTGCCCCGATCGTCTCCCATCGGACGACAATCGCAGTCGGGGTGCGGTGACCACCGGCGGCTGCGCGTCCGGACCGGATCGTTCCGGAACTCCACGACCCGATTCAACAGCTCCGGCTCGTCGAGCGCGGCCGATTGCGCCGCAGGTGAACGCAGTGCGCCCACCAGCCGGATGATCTGCCCGTGGGCGATGGCCGCCGTGGGACCCACGATCGCCGGATCGGTGTCGCCCGGCACGCGGATGAGCTGGACGGCCATCGCCGGCCACTCCGGATCGAGGTCGGACCGATGGTGGTCGGCGCACATCAGACAGCTCGACAGCCCGGGCAGGACGAGCGGGCCGACGATTCCCACGCCGTCGCGCACCCGCACGAGCAGGTGGGGGATACGCGCCCGCGTCAGCGCGAACACCACTCGCGGATCGTGGACGAGGAAGTCGCTCAGGATCACCAGCTCGGTGTCGACGGTGTCCAGGGAGCCGTCCGCACGGCGACGCATCGTGCGGTGCACCGACAGTCCTTGCTGACGCAGCGACGCACTCAACATGTCCGCCAGCGGGCCCTGACCATGGATCTGAATGCGGAACTCGTCGGATCTCGGTGCGCCCGAGGGCTTGTCGGCGGGCGCCGGAAGGGTTCGGCCCGCCGCGGACAGTCCGTCGAGGAGTTCGGTGATCTCCTCGCGTGCGAGGCCCGCGGCCGAGGCCCGGCGCAGCAGCGCCTCCGGGGTGCACGGCTGTTCCAGCCGGCGCAGCATCGCGGCGACCGAGTGGGCCGATATCGCGGCGTCGAGCTCGATGATCACGCTGCCGGCCGGGTCTATCCCGACGTGGACGCGGTTGCCCGGGCGCACCAGGATCGGGGTCCCCGGCCGGATGAGCGGAACCGTGATGGACATGGCGCAACTCTGCCAGCGAAATCCGGCCGCCGACCCGGGCGAGCCGGGTTATCCACAACATGGCGCGCGACGTGAGATCTGTGGAGACGGCCGGCTCAGGAGTCGCCGTCGGGCCCCGGCCCGCCCGAACCGTCACCGGTATCGGGATCGTCCTGCTCGGCGAGGGACTTCTCGAGCTCCGCGATCGCGTTGTCGAGATCGGAGTCGGAGGTCAGCAATCGGTCGACGAAGCCCGCGGGATTGTCGAGGTCGGCGGAGTCGGGGAGCAGGTCCGGGTGCTCCCAGACGCCGTCGCGGGTGGACAGGTCGGTGGCCTCGAGGACCTTGCGCCACAGCTCCGACGCCTCGCGCACCTTTCGCGGGCGCAGTTCTAGGCCGATCAGGGTGGCGAAGGTCTGTTCGGCGGGGCCGCCGGATGCGCGACGCCGGCGCATCGACTCGGTCAGTGCGGCGGTGCTCGGGATCCGGTCGCCCAGTGCGAGGGTGACGACCTGCTCCACCCAGCCCTCGATGAGCGCGAGAAGCGTCTCGAGCCGCTCGAGGGCGGCCTTCTGCTCGGGCGTCGTCGTCGGTTCGAACGAGGTGGACGAGCTGATGAGCTCCTCCAGCTTGGACGGGTCGGACAGGAGTTCGGTCGGGTCGATGTTGCTCGTGACCTCGTTGATCCCGCTGAAGTCGATGCTGATCCCGCGGGCGTACTCCTCGACCGTGGCGAGGAGGCGCTGGCGCAGCCAGCCCACATGGGCGAACAGCCGCACGTGCGCGGCCTCGCGGGCGGCGATGAAGACGATGATCTCCTGCGGGGGCAGTCCGAGACCCTCGGCGAACTTCGCGATGGCCTCCGGCAGCAGCACCGCGATCCCCTCGGGGGCCAGCGGCAGGCCGATGTCGGTGGAGGTCAGCACCTCCTTGGCCAGCTGGCCCAGGCCCTGTCCGAGCTGGGTGCCGAAGGCCATGCCGCTCATCTGCGTGAGCATGCCGAGCATCGGCCCGGCGAACTGCGCCGCCTCGGCCGGCAGGTTGTCCTGCCAGGTGCGGGCGAGCTGCTCGGCGATGGGGTTGCAGAGGACCTTCCAGGTGTCGAGGGATTCCTCGAGCCACTGCACGGGCGTCCATGCGACGGTCTGCGTGACGCCGGTGGGGAAGATGGTCGCGTCGTCGAGCCACACGTCGGCCAGGCGCACCGCGTCGGCCGAGGCGGAGATCTCCTTCTCCAGGACGGGCGTGAACGAACCGATCTGCTGGCGCGCGAGATTCACGGCGACCTGATAGTTCACGGGTCCGGAACCGCCGCCGGCCAGACCCGCGCCCATGCCGCTGAGCATGTTGCCGAGCTGGCTGAACATCTGGCCGAGCATGTTCGGATCGAAGTTCGACGGATCGAAATCGCCCAGTCCCTGTCCGCCCATCGCGAATCCGAACGGGTTGGCGCCACCGAAGGGGTTGCCGCCGGCGGCGTCGCCCGGCTTGTCGCGGTCGCCGCTGTTCTTCTCGCGGTCGTCGTCGTCACCGGACGACGAGAAGCCGAAGGGCAGATCACTCATGTGTCCACCGTACCGCCCGGTGGGGGCCGCGACGGGTCGTGGATGTTCGCCGTGCGCGTAGTCCGGCACGTGGTTCGCGACGTTCCGGGGCGGCGGCGTCCTGCGCCCGGGTCCGCGCTGGCGGTGCCCGCGTCATCGTCACTGCTGGGGGCATTATCGTGGGCGGAATGAGTTCGAGCCCCCGTCTCAGAAGGATCGCGACCGTCGCCGTCAGCGTGTTCGTGTTGCTGGCTCTGCTCGTGGTGGGCAATCAGGTGCGGGTGCCGTACGTGGCGCTCGGCCCCGGGCCGACGCTGAACACCCTCGGCACCGCGAAGGTCGAGGACGACGGCGAGGTCGTCGAACGCAGGGTCGTGCAGATCGACGGGGTGCCGACCGAACCGGCCGACGGTCACCTCGACCTGACCACCGTCTCCGTCCACGACGGACTGACCCTGTTCAGCGCCCTCGGCAAGTGGATGTCGGGCACGTACTCGGTCACCCCGCGCGACGAGGTCTACCCGCCGGACCGGACCACCGAGGAGGTCCGGCAGGAGAACACCGCCCAGATGGTGGGCTCGGAGGAGAACGCCACCGCCGCCGCCCTGCGCTACCTGGACCGCCCCACCGCGCTGCGCGTCGCCGGTGTCGAACCCGACGGGCCGGCCAAGGGCGTCCTGCAGGTCGGCGACGAGGTCGTGAGAATCGCCGGGGTCGAGGTCGAGACGGTCAAGCAGATGCGTGAGGTCGTGTCGAAGAAGGCGCCGGGCACCGAGGTGCCGATCGAGATCGTCCGCCAGGGCGCCCCGCAGACGGTCACGGTCACGGTGGCACAGCACCCGGCCGACGAGGAGAACGGCTTCCTCGGGGTGACCGCCCACGTCGTCAACGCCGACCCGAGCCTGAAGGTCACCTACACCGTCGGCGACATCGGCGGCCCGTCGGCGGGCATGATGCTGGCGCTGGCGGTCATCGACCAGCTGACCCCCGGGGCGCTGACCCACGGGGAGTTCGTCGCCGGGACCGGGACCATCGACCCGGACGGCGAGGTCGGTCCCATCGGCGGGATCACCCACAAGACCCGTGCGGCCCGAGATGCCGGGGCGAAGGTGTTCCTGGTGCCCGCGCGCAATTGCGCGGAGGCCGTCTCCGAACGGCCGGACGGTCTGGAACTGGTCAAGGTCGAGAGCCTCGACGGCGCGGTCGACGCGCTCGACGCGATCGGCGCGGGCAAGCCGGCGCCGACCTGCTGAACCGGACCCCGCCGGGTCCGCTCCATCAGGTCCCGGGCTCGTCCGGCTCGAAGGTCCCGGCCAGGGCCTCCCGCAACTCCGTCGCGAGCTTCGGGTGGGTGAGCGTCTCGGGTTCGTCGCCCTCCTGCCGGCGCAGCCGCATCAGTGCCAGGTCCCGGCCGTTGCGCAGCACTCCGACGACGAGCCGCGCCTGTTGCCCGTCCGTCGAGGGACCTGGCGCGCCTGGGGGCACGTGGCGCGGGGTGCCGTCGTCGTCGGGCCCCGGTTCGGCGACCACGATCTCCAGGGCCACCGCGGCGCCGGCGACCGCATCGGGCCAGACGGCCGAGGCCAGGAACTCGTCGAGGTCGGGGCACTCCTGCTCGACCGGGGTGAACACGGACGGCGAGTCGTCGACGAGGTGGGGCGTCTGCTCGGCGATCACGGAGGTCGGGACCAGGGCGTACACCGAGGCCGCCTGACCCCATCCGGAGTCGTCGACGTGGTCGAGGATCTCGCTCAATGCGGTACCCAGGTCCTCGGTCGACCAGGGGGCTGTCGGCGTGGGTCCGGGAGTCGTCGAGTCGGCAGGCACCCGCTCATCTTGCCTCGCCCGGCCGTGTCCCACGACGACAACCCCGACTGTGCCCACGACACCAACCCGACAGCGCCGGCACGTGGCCGTCCGGAACCCGGGCCGGTCCCCGTTCGTTGGCCCGACGCCCGAGTGGGGTCCCCGCACGGGCGGTGCCAGTACAGTGGTGGTCACCACGCCCGGCCCAGCACGTCTCGCCGGGCGTTGTCCGAATTGAGAGCTTTGGAGAGTGGGTCTGGTGGGCGTACGAGGGCCGGCGGGAATGCCGACACTGTCACGCAGGAGCAAGATCGTCATCGGCATCGGGGTCGCCGTCCTGGTCCTCCTGCTCGTCGGACCACGAATCGTCGGTCTCGCGACCGACTGGCTCTGGTTCCGCGACGTGGGGTACTCGAACGTCTTCAGCACCGTGCTGTGGACGCGACTGATCCTGTTCCTGATCACGACGATCCTGGTCGGGCTGATCATCTTCGGCGCGCTCGCCCTGGCCTATCGGTCGCGGCCGGTGTTCGTGCCGACCTCGGGTCCCAACGATCCGCTGGCCCGCTACCGGACCGCGATCATGGCGAAGGTCCGCTGGTTCGCCGTGGCTCCCGCGCTGATCATCGGCGTGCTCGCCGGCCTGGTCGCGCAGGGCTCGTGGGCGACGGTGCAGATGTTCCTGCACGGGACCGACTTCGGCCGCAAGGACCCACAGTTCGGACTCGACCTCGGCTTCTACGCCTTCGACCTGCCGTTCTACCGGTTCGTGCTGAACCTGCTGTTCGTGATCATCGTGGTGGCGTTCCTCGCGAACCTGGTGACGCACTACCTGTTCGGCGGCATCCGCTTCGGGCAGGGCGGCGGATCGGTGACGACCGCGGCCCGCGTGCAGTTGTCGGTGCTGGCCGGAACCTTCGTCCTCCTCAAGGCCGTGGCCTACTGGTTCGACCGGTACAACCTGCTCTCCAGCCAGCGCAAGGCGGAGATCTTCCCCGGCGCGAGCTACACCGACCTCAACGCGGTGCTCCCGTCCAAGCTCATCCTGATGGCGATCGCCATCATCTGCGCGATCGCGTTCTTCGCCGGCATCGTGCTGCGCGACCTGCGCATCCCCGCCCTCGCAACGGTGCTGATGCTCTTCTCGGCGCTGTTGATCGGAGTGGGCTGGCCGCTCACCATGGAGCAGTTCTCGGTCAAGCCGAACGCCGCGCAGAAGGAGTCCGAGTACATCCAACGGGCGATCAACTCCACCCGGGAGGCGTATGGCATCGGGCCGGACAAGGTGATCACCCAGAAGAACTGGACGGCCGAGCCGGCGAATCCCGCGACCGTCGACGCCGACACCCCGACGCTGTCCAACATCCGCATCCTGGACCCGAACGTCGTCTCGCCGACCTTCATCCAGCAGCAGCAGCGCCAGAACTTCTACGGATTCCCGACCCAGCTCGCGGTCGACCGGTACAAGATCGACGGTCAGATCCGGGACTTCGTGGTGACGGTCCGCGAGCTCGACCCGAGCCGTTACCTGGAGAACCAGCAGAACTGGCTGAACAAGCACCTCGTGTACACGCACGGCGACGGCTTCATCGCCGCGCCGGCCAACCGGGTGCGCGAGGCGGTCACCGGCAGCGACCTCAGCGGCGGCGGTGACCCGCTGTACTTCGTCAGCGACACCACGAACTACCAGACCGAGTCGTACAAGCGCGACGCGCCGATCAAGGTGACCCAGCCGCGCATCTACTTCGGCGAGCTGCTGGCCAAGATCGATCCCGACTACGCCATCGTTGGCGGGGCGACCCCGCGCGAGGCGGATCTCGGCGATGCCAAGTACACCTACCAGGGCCCTGCCGGCGTGCCGCTGGGCAACTGGTTCAACCGGGTCCTGTACGCGGCCAAGTACGCCGAGCGGAACTTCCTGCTCTCCAGCGAGATCACGTCGGACTCGAAGATCATCTACAACCGCGATCCCCGGGACCGGGTCAAGAAGGTCGCACCGTGGCTGACCGTCGAGTCCAAGGCCTACCCGGCGGTGATGGACGACGGATCGATCAAGTGGATCGTCGACGGCTACACGACGCTGGACAACTACCCGTACTCGCAGCCGATGTCTTTGCAGAGCGCGACCGCCGATGCGCAGGATCTCAACCCCGGGCAGACCGGGCGGAGCCAGGTCAACAAGACCGTCTCCTACGTGCGCAATTCGGTGAAGGCAACGGTGGACGCCTACACCGGTGAGGTGACCCTCTATCAGGTCGACGACGAGGACCCGGTTCTCAAGACCTGGATGAAGGCGTTCCCGGGCACGGTCGCCCCGCGCGCCGAGTACGACAAGAACATCTCGCTGCGCGAGCACGCGCGGTACCCGGAGGATCTGTTCAAGATCCAGCGGTCGCTGCTGACCCGCTACCACGTCGAATCGCCGAGCACGTTCTTCCAGGCGAACGACTTCTGGTCGGTGCCCTCCGATCCGACCAGCCCGGATGCCGAACGACGTGGCCTCGATCAGCCGCCCTACTACTTCGTCGCCGCGAACCCGGAGTCGAAGAAGTCGTCGTTCCAGCTGACCTCGGTGCTGACCCGTCTGAACCGTCCCATCCTCGGCGCGTACGTGACGGTGTCGTCGGACCCGGACGACTACGGACAGATCACCGTCAAGGAGCTGCCCGCCAACAACCAGACGGCCGGCCCCAAGCAGGCGTTCAACCCGATGACGACCGACAACAAGGTCGCCGACACCCTCAAGCCGCTCGAGGGTCGGGCCACCGTGATCTACGGCAACCTGCTCACGCTGCCGGTGGGTGACAACGGCATCCTCTACGTCCTGCCGGTGTACGCCCAGGCCCAGGGCCAGGAGGCGTTCCCGCGGCTGTACCGGGTGATCACCCGATACGAGTCCACCGACGATGGAACCGCACCGATCGGTTACGCCGCCACGGTGGAGGAGGCCCTGCGTCAGGTCGGCATCAATCCGGACTTCGCCACGCCGCCGGGTGAGCGGCAGGAGCAGGAGCAGCCGGAACAGCCGGAGGAACAGGGTGGTGCGACGCCACCGCAGCGCCCGGCCCCGCCGCAGGGTGGCGGTTCGTCGCCCGAGCGTGACGCCGCGGTGAAGGCGATCGACGACGCGATCAAGGCCCTGCGCGACGCCCAGACCAAGGGCGATTTCGCGGGGTACGGCGCAGCGCTCGATCGGCTGAACGAGGCAGTGACCGAGTACGAGTCGCTGCCCGGCCAGAACTAGCCCGCACGACGAAGCCGGCCGATGCACCTACGGGGTGCATCGGCCGGCTTCGTCTTTCTCTTCCCCTTCCTGGATCGATCCGATCAGTGACGCCTGCGGTACTTGCGCAGGTAACGCTCGGTTTCGGCGGGGGTGTTGTCAGGAAGGACAGGGCTGTGGTGATAGCGGTGTCCGATCGTGTAGAAGATGGCCACTGCGCCTGCGAAGGCGACGACCATCACCGCGGCGGAGATCGCGGCGTACCCGGAGTTGCCCGCCGCCATGTGGACCAGCCACAGCGCGGCCGCCAGGAATCCGGCGAGGGTGAGCACGAACCCGACGAAGCTCATCGGGTGGTTGCCGTGACTTTCGTGGTGGAAGTGACGGATGGCCATGGTTCCCTCCTCGGTTGTTGGGTCGGCCCGGTTCGGGTGACCCGAGTGTACGCCCGTCTGTGACGCAGATCACCAACCTCGACGACCGCGGGTGGGCATGAGTGCTCATCCTGGCCCCGAGCCGTGACCTGCGCTTTATCGAGTGCGAGTGACTGCTGTCACGTCTATCTCTGCAGGCCAGCTGCGATCGGTCCCGCGATTTGCATAGCCGACGAACCGCTGTGTAACGTGGTGTTCACCAACGCGGGGTGGAGCAGCTCGGTAGCTCGCTGGGCTCATAACCCAGAGGTCGCAGGTTCAAATCCTGTCCCCGCTACCACTACGAGAACCCCCGCCCGGGATGTCCGGGCGGGGGTTCTCGCTTTTTCGCGTCGATGCCACGACTGTGGCGCGTGCCCCGAGGGCTGTGCCCCGACCGCGCCCGGAGGCGAACCCGGCATGGATGGGGTTGCGATGCCCATCGTCCGGGTCGCCGGCGCGAACGTACGGAGTACGCCGCCGGCGCAGTCGGTCGCGGCAGGGGAGTGCCGACACCTCGTGCGAAGGCCGATCGCATGAAGGTCTTTCGAAGCGCCGGCCCCACGCGTCGAGGCGAGGGAGTCGGCGGGATCGAGGGTGGGTACATCTCGCCCCGATCGGTCCGGGGCTCGAGGCGCGGGATCAGTACCCAGCTCCCCGATCCGCGGCATCCCCACACAGCCGGAACGGCAGGCCGGTCCCAGCGGGGAGGGGCATGGCTCTGAGTCAGGGGAGAGACTGCTCCCGTCCTCGAGGCTGGGCGGCCTCGTCGACAACACTTCGAGCGACGACCTGCGCTTTTACCTGTTCCGAGCCACCTCCGCGGCAGGTTCGGAAGAATTTTCGCGGAAATTTTCCGGGCAGCATCGTCAAGGGCGCTCGACGACCTGGGATTTCGTCCCGATGCACCCGCCGTGACCAGGCGATTTGACGTTGCCGACTCATCTGCGTAACTTATTCCCAGTCAGCGCGCCACGGCGCCGCCCCGGAGGGCCCGGTGAGGGTTTGGTTCGGGGAGTGGAGACCGGGTTCGAGCTGACCGCCCCTGATCTTCTGGTTCGAGACCTGTTGTGTTTCGGCTGGGTGGGTTGGGGTTGCCGGACTTCCTTACTGTGCAGATCCACGGATTTGCGGGGTGGGGATCGGGTCTGGTAGGCTGGAAGAGTTGCCCCGGAGGCGGGGTGAGT
>NZ_BAOQ01000011.1 GCF_000344155.1 Gordonia paraffinivorans NBRC 108238
AGTGGGCGGTTGCGTCTCGTCTGTCGAACGACGATGTCCGAACCGCCGGCAACGGGCGGATGAGAAATGCCCCGCGACCATCCGGTCGCGGGGCATTTGCAGCCTTCATGCGAGATCAGTCTGCAGGGTCAGTCAGAACCCTTGGGCACGACGATGATCGGCACCGACACCGCGCGCAGGATCTTTGCCGCGGTGGCACCGAGGAAGAGCGTGCCGGGCGAGGCCAGTCGGCTCGAGCCGACCATCACGATGTCGCCGTCATGCCACTCGAGCGACGCGATGGCCTCCTCGATCGTGTCGCCCTGGACGACGGTGGAGGTGACCGGGAAGTCTTCCGGCAGTTCGGCCCTCGCGGCCTCGAGCGCCTTCTGCGCGTGCTCGCTGGCCTTCTCGACGGCGGCGTCCTCCGGTGCGTTCCGCCAGGGCTGCATGTCCCCGAGCGCGAGCAGCGACACGAGGCGGATCGGCCGGTGGGCGCGGATGCCACTGCGGATGGCGGTCTGGAACAGCAGGGGAGCACCCGGACGGTCTCCGATCGTCACGGTGATCTCGCGGACCTCGTCGGCGCCGAGATGGGCGAATCCGGGAGGAGCGACCGCCACGGGGATCGGCGACGAGTGGAGGATGTCGTTGACGTCGGTTCCCAGGGTGTGACGACCGAGGATGCCGCCGCCGGCGCCTCCGATGACGAGGATGTCGGCGGAGATGCGTCGTGCCTCGATGATGAGGCCCTCGGCCGGGTTGGGGTGCTCGGCGATCGTCGTCGTGGACTCGATGTCGTCGGGCAGGCGCGAGGCCGCCTCGTCGAGCCACTTGCGCGCCGCGTGGTCGAGTGCGTCGGAGAGCTTCTCGACCGCGTCGTCGGCCCCTGGCGGCTCCGGCGGGATGACGATGCAGATCTCGAGTTCGGCGTCGAAGGTCCTGGCCAGGCAGGCGCCCAACGCGACGGCATCCTCGCCGCCCGAGGTGGCGATGTATCCGACGAGTAGCTTCATCGTGCCTCCCAACTACACATGACCGACCCTGTGCCAGCCTAGTCATGGTTTGCCGGCGGTTCCGGCGCGTCGGAGTCACAGCGCTGTTGTGTCACGCTGTCCGATCGGCGTCGGACGCGCTTAGATTGGCCCATGGAATCCCTCGTCGACGGCTATCTGCGCCACATCATGGACAACGTCCGTCCTGACCGGTCCGGGCACGTGGCCGACTACATCCCCGAGCTGGCCCGGGTGGACCCCGAGGGGTACGCGTTGTCGTTGTGCGTGCACGACGGCCACACCTACTCGCTCGGGGACTCCGCGACGTCGTTCACCATCCAGTCGGTGTCCAAACCGCTCACCTATGCGATGGCCCTGCATCGGCATGGTCCGGAGGCGGTCGACGCGAAGATCGGGGTGGAGCCGTCGGGCGAGGCGTTCAACGAGATCAGCGTCGACGACCGCAGGCGGCCGAAGAACCCGATGATCAACGCGGGCGCGATCTTCGCGGCCTCGATGCTGCTGCCGTCGAGGCGGGATGTCGACGAGGCCGACATCGACGCGGCCTTCACTCAGATCCTCGAGTTCTACTCCGGTTGTGCCGGCCGCCGCCTGGAGATGGATGCCGACGTCTACGCCTCCGAGAAGGCGACCGGGTCGCGCAACCGGGCGATCGCCTACATGCTCGACAGCTTCGGCGCCCTCGAGACGAGCCCCGACGCGGCACTGGACCTCTACTTTCGTCAGTGTTCGATCCGGGTGACCACCGAGGACCTCGCCGGGATCGGCGCGACCATCGCCAACGGCGGTGAGAATCCCCGGACCGGTCGCGTCATGTTCTCCCACGAGATCGCCCAGCGCGTGCTCTCGGTCATGACGACGTGCGGCATGTACGACGGGGCGGGGGACTGGGTCACGTCGGTGGGACTGCCGGCCAAGAGCGGCGTCGGCGGCGGGATCCTGGCGGTTCTGCCCGGCCAGCTCGGCATCGGCGTCTACTCCCCGCGACTGGACGAGCACGGCAACAGCGTGCGCGGCGTCGAGACGTGCGAGCACCTGTCCCGGGATCTCGGGCTGCACATGTTCAACGTCACCCGCGAGAGTCGGGTGACCATCCGGTCGGTGTACGACCTCACCGACATCCCGGTCAGCGACGACTGGACCGATCGGGAGCGCAGCTACCTCCGCACCTGCCGCGACAAGGTCCGTGTCTACGAACTCCAGGGCGACCTCACGTTCGCGGGCGCCGAGAGCGTGCACCGGAGGCTCCTCTCCGACATGGACGACTACGCCGCGGTCATCGTGGAGATCTCGCGTCTCGGAGTCGTCGACGCGGTGGCGCGAACCATGGTCCTGAGCATCAAACGCGCACTCTCCGACACCGGCCGGCGTGCGGCGCTCGTCGATCCCGACGGGCTCGTGCGGGCCTGGGTGGAACGACAGCGTGAAGCGTGGACGAATCCGAAAGACAGTGCGCCGGTTGACCTGAAGGGCTTCGATCCGGCGCTGCCGCATGTGCACGCGACGATGGAGGAGGCGATACTCGACGTCGAGACCTTTCTGCTGAAGGACGCCTACGACGAGTGACCCGGCGCGACGGCCCCGCGGCGGTCCGGTGTTTTCCGGAGGCGGCGCCAGACCCGGCGCGGGGACGTGAGGCCACCGCTGCCGATGCCCTAGGGTGGGCACGTGCGTCTCGTCATCGCTGAGTGTCAGGTCGACTACGTCGGGCGGCTGACCGCCCACCTCCCCATGGCCAAGAGGCTGTTGCTCATCAAGTCCGACGGGTCGGTCAGCGTGCACGCGGACGACCGCGCGTACAAGCCGCTGAACTGGATGAGCCCGCCGTGCTGGCTCACCGAGGCCGCCGTGCCGGACGGGACCGAGGCCGAGGCCTATTGGGTCGTGACCAACAAGGCCGGCGAGGAGCTCCGGATCACCATCGCGTCGATCGAGCACGACTCGCAGCACGAGCTGGGCGTCGATCCCGGCCTGGTGAAGGACGGCGTCGAGGCCCACCTGCAGGAGCTGCTCGCCGAACACATCGAGGCGCTCGGGCCCGGTCACACCCTGATCCGCCGGGAGTACATGACCGCGATCGGACCGGTCGACATCCTCTGCCGCGACGCGGAGGGAAAGACCGTCGCCGTCGAGATCAAACGACGCGGCGAGATCGACGGTGTCGAGCAGCTCACGCGTTATCTCGAGCTGCTCAACCGCGACACCACGCTGGCCCCGGTGTCCGGGGTCTTCGCCGCGCAGCAGATCAAGCCGCAGGCCCGCACGCTCGCGGAGGATCGCGGAATCCGTTGCGTCGTGCTCGATTACGACGCCCTGCGCGGTGCGGAGAGCAACGAGTTCCGGCTGTTCTAGAACAGCCCTGACATGACACGACGCAGGGCCGCGCCGACCATCCGGTCGGTCGCGGCCCTGCGTCATGTTCGGCGTCTCAGGCGTTCGCGCGCGCGTCGGGCGACAGCTTGCGGTTGAGCAACTCGAGATCGTCGGTCTCCGACAGCAACTCGTACTCGGAGTCCTCCGGGCGCGCCAGCAGCTCGGGCAGCTCCGCCAGTTGCTCGCGGAGCCGTCCGAGGTTCGCGGCGATCTCCTGGCGGGTGTGGTCGGCGGCCTGGGCCATCTCGCGGGACCGGCTCAGACGCTCGTTGGCGATGTCGAGGGCGGTCTGCCGGATGTGGGCGGCCTCGTCGAGGGCACGTTCGCGCTGGTCGGCGAGCTCGGCTTCCTGACGCTCCCGCTGCTCGGCCAATTCGCGCCGGGTGACCTCTGTCAGCTCTGCGGCCTCCGCCTCGGCCTTCTCCACGATGCGGCGGGCCTCTTCGTGGGCAGCCTGCATGGTCGTGGAGTGCTCGGCCTCCATGGCGGCGGTGCGCTCGGCGATCAGGCGGGCCGACTCCGCCTCGTTCTTGGCCGCGGTCTCCTTCATCTCGCGGGCCCGCGCGGACGCCTCGTCGAGCATCTTCGTGGCGGCGGCCTCGGCCTCGCTGCGGACGCGTTCCGCCTCGGCGGCGGCCTCGGCGCGCATGTCGTCGGCTTCCTGACGCGCGACCGACAGCGTCTCGGCGGCCTCGGCGGAGGCCTCGGCACGCATCTCCGAGGCCTCGTCGGAGGCGAGCTGGAGCATGCGGGACAGCCGCTCGCTCATCCCCTGGGCGGTGGTCGGCGGAACCGACAGCTTGTCGACCTCGCGCCGCAGCTCGGCTATCTCCTGGCGCGCCTCTTCGAGATGGGCGGCGAGCTCGTTGGCGTTGGCGGTGGCGGCGTCGCGATCCGCGGCGAGGACCCGCAACTCGGCGTCGAGTCGCCGGAGGTGCTCGGCGACCTGCTCACGGTCATAACCGCGCATCACGATCGCGAAGGGCAATTGCCGTGCAGGACCTGACATGACGGCCAGTGTATCGGAGGAGCGTGCCGCGGGAGCCCCGTCGACCGGGCGGGTCCGCCCACGTCGACGCCCCGTCGGTTCGGCGTCCGGAGTCCGTTCGCGAGACGACGATGCCGGTGGAGCGGGGCTCCACCGGCATCTGTTTCGGGCATGGGCCCGAGGCGCTTTCGAGTATGAGCGGCAGGCGCGGTCGGATGAGCGGGGGCGCCGAGGAGACCCGTGGTCAGTGCGTCCTGCCGTCAGGGGCCCTCGCCTGCGACCCTCGTCGTCAGTGCGCCGCGTCGGCCGCGGGCTCGACGAGCTCGAGCAGCACGCCGCCGGCGTCCTTCGGATGGACGAAGTTGATACGCGAGTTCGCGGTGCCGCGCTTGGCCTCCGGGTAGAGGAGGCGGACACCCGCGCCGGTGAGGCGGGCGGCCACGGCGTCGATGTCGGTGACCCGCACCGCCAGCTGCTGGAGACCGGGGCCGTTGCGGTCGATGAACTTGGCGATGGTGGAGGACTCGTCGAGCGGGGCGAGCAACTGGATGAGCGTGCCGCCGCCGGCCGGGCCGACCATGGCCTCCTCGACGCCCTGTTCCTCGTTGGTCTCCTGATGCAGCGACTCGAACCCGAGGTGTGTCGCATACCACTTCTTGGCGGCTTCCAGGTCCGGAACGGCGATACCGACGTGGTCGATCGCGACGACGAGGTCGGAGATCAGCGCGGTCGCGCCTGCGGGGGTACTGGGGTCAGTTGCAGAGGTGCTCATGTCACAACGGTAGCGTTGTGGGTCAGAGCGCACAGAGCGGGCGCTCGGTAAGCCCCCTCGCACGACATCCCCGGAGGTTCCCTCAATGTCCTCGAACGCTGACAACACGACGGTCATCGTCGCCGGCGCACGCACCCCGTTCGGCCGCCTGTTGGGGTCGCTGAAGGACTTCAGCGCCGTCGACCTCGGAGCGATCGCGGTCAAGGGCGCCCTGGAGAAGTCCGGTGTCCCGGCCTCGGCGGTCGACTACGTCATCATGGGCCAGGTGCTGACCGCGGGGGCGGGTCAGATGCCGGCCCGCCAGACCGCCATCAAGGCCGGTATCCCGTGGGATGTCCCGACCCTGACCATCAACAAGATGTGCCTGTCGGGCATCGACGCGATCGCGCTCGCCGACCAGCTCATCCGCGCCGGTGAGTTCGAATGCGTCGTGGCCGGCGGCCAGGAGTCGATGACCCAGGCCCCGCACCTGCTGCCGAAGAGCCGCACCGGCTTCAAGTACGGCAACACCGAGCTCGTCGACCACACCGCCTTCGACGGACTGCACGACGCCTTCACCGACCAGCCGATGGGCGCACTGACCGAGCAGGGCAACGACACCGACGGCTTCACCCGCGAGCAGCAGGACGAGGTCGCGGCCCGCAGCCACCAGCGCGCCGCGGCGGCCTGGAAGAACGGCCTGTTCGACGACGAAGTCGTCCCGGTGGAGATCCCGCAGCGCAAGGGCGACCCGATCGTCTTCAACGAGGACGAGGGCATCCGCGCCAACACCACCGTCGAGTCGCTCGCCGGCCTGCGCCCGGCCTTCCGCAAGGACGGCACCATCACCGCGGGCAACTCGTCGCAGATCTCCGACGGCGCGGCCGCGGTCATCGTGATGTCCAAGGCGAAGGCCGAGGAGTTCGGCGTGTCCTGGATCGCCGAGATCGGCGCCCACGGCGTCGTCGCCGGCCCCGACTCGAGCCTGCAGGCGCAGCCGGCCAACGCCATCGCGAAGGCCTGCGCCCGCGAGGGCATCGACCCCGCCGACCTCGACCTCATCGAGATCAACGAGGCCTTCGCAGCTGTGGGCCTGGCATCGACCAAGCAGCTCGGCGTCGACCCGGAGAAGGTGAACGTCAACGGCGGCGCCATCGCCATCGGCCACCCGATCGGCACCTCCGGCGCCCGCATCACCCTGCACCTCGCACTGGAGCTCAAGCGTCGCGGCGGCGGCATCGGCGCGGCCGCACTGTGCGGTGCCGGCGGCCAGGGCGACGCCCTGATCGTCCGCGTCCCGAAGGCCTGAGGGGCCTACCGACGGGCCTGAGGCCCGTTCCGAACCGGTCCGACGGGGGAGACGTCTACTACACTTTGTCGTAGGCGGCTCCCCCGTTCGGCACAATGGAGCCATGTTGTCTTTCTTCGACCTCACCACCCCCGCGAAGCGCTTTCGGTTCATCGCCGTGGCCGAGGCCATCACGTGGGCGTGGCTGATCGTCGGCATGATCCTCAAGCGCGTCAACGACGATCCCGAGGCCATCGCGCTGCCGGGTGCCGTCCACGGCGCGGTGTTCATCGTCTTCGTGCTGGTCTCGCTGGTCAGCCACTTCCAGCTGAAGTGGAACGCCGTGACGTGGGACCTGCGTCTCGGCGGACTCCGAATCGCCGTGCCGGTCGTGACCCTGCTGGCCCTCGTATCGAGCATCCCGCCGTTCGGCTCGCTCGTCTTCGAGTGGTGGGCCAAACGCAACGGCCACCTCGCGGAACTCTCGGCGACGGAACCGGCCGCCGAGGTCGCCGCCTGAGCGGAGCGTCCTGCCCATGATCGTCGCCTTCAGCCTCAGCCCCTCCGGCGGTGACGCCGTCGACGCCGACGGCGGGATGTCGGAGGCAGTCGCCGCGGCCGTCGAGGTCGTGCGGGCCTCCGGCCTGCCCAACCAGACCACCGCGATGTTCACCTATCTCGAGGGCGAGTGGGACGAGGTCATGGCCGTGGTGAAGGCGGCGACCGAGGCGGTCGCCGCCCGCGCACCGCGGGTCGGCCTCGTGCTCAAGGCCGACATCCGTCCCGGCCACACCGGCGAGCTGACCGGCAAGGTCGAGCGCGTCGAACGTCATCTCGACCCGGATTCCTGAATGCGGGTGATCGCCGCGGCCCCGCCACGCCGGTCCCGACGCGCGGTCGCGGCGATCTTCGCCCTCAACGGGTTCCTGGCCGCGATGTGGGTCGCCCACATCCCGGTCATCAGCGACCGCACCGGCGTCGGTCACGACGAACTCGGCGGACTGCTGCTCCTCCTCGGCGCCGCGGCGTTCGTCGGCATGCAGCTCTGCGGTCCGCTGATCGACCGCTGGGGCTCGCGACCGCTCACCATCGCGGCGGCCTGCCTGCTCTCCGCCGTGATCGTGACGCCGGTCCTCGCGGTCGACACGGTCACACTCGGCGCGGCCCTCGCCGCCTTCGGCTTCGCCAACGGCTGTCTCGACGTCTCCATGAACGCTCAGGCCGTGGCGGTCGAACGCGCCTACGGCCGCCCGATCATGTCCTCGTTCCACGGCTGGTTCTCGGCGGGCGGCCTCGTCGGGTCGGGTGTGGTCGCGGTGACGCTGTGGACCGACGCCGGGGTCGTTCCGACCGTCGCCTGCGCGGCGGCGGCAGGCCTCGTGGTGGTGGCCGTGGTGGCCGCAGACCTCCGCGGCCGGGAGTCGCTCGGCGCGGCCGCCCCGGGCGGTATCGGGGACGAGACCGCGAGCGACGCGAAAGCGTCGAGCTCCTGGTGGGAGCTGGTCGATCGCCGCCGGCTGGTGCTGCTCGCGGTCGTCGCCTTCGGCCTGATGCTCGGCGAGGGGACCGCCTACGACTGGAGCGCGCTGCAGATCGTCGAGTCCCATGACACCGCCGAGGCACTCGGCGCCGTTGCCTTCGGCGCGTTCAGCGCGACGATGACCATCACCCGGTTCGTCGTCGACCGGGCGGTCGGCGCCGTGGGTGCGGTCCGCGTCCTGCGCGGCGGCGCGCTCGTGGGCATCGCCGGGATGGCGCTGGCCATCTGCGCTCCCGGCCCGGTGCTCTCGCTCGTCGGCTGGGCGATCTTCGGCGCGGGCCTGGCCGGATTGATCCCCCAGATCTTCACCGCGGCCGGCAACCTCACCGACGGAACCGGCGGCCGAAGCATCTCGGTCGTCGTCGGCATCGGCTACCTCGGCCTGCTGGCCGGGCCCGCGGTCGTCGGGTTCATCAGCAGCAGAACGTCTCTGGACGTCGGGCTCCTCGCGGCGATCGCGGCACTGATGCCGGCGGTGTGCCTCGCCGGCGTCGTGGGATCGCGAGACGGTTCGTCGTCCGCGGTCGGCGAACCTCGGACATCCGAGCCGGGCGGTCGTGCCACACTAGAGGAGTGACGCGACCAACCAATCGTCAGCAGGCCGCCGCGGCGGCCCGACAGCAGGCTGCTGCCGCCATGGCAATGTCCGGTGCCGTCGATCTCGGCGTGATCAAGGAGCGGGCCGAGGCACAACGTGCCGCCGCCCAGCGCGCCGAAGCGCAACGTGCCCAGACCCAGAACCAGAACCCGGCCGCCGGTGCCGGGGCCCCGGCCGGTCCGCCGGCGGGAGCACCACCCGCGGGGCCCGCGGTCATCGACGTCACCGAGGTGACGTTCGAGGCCGAGGTCCTCGACCGGTCGATGAGCCAGCTCGTCGTCGTCGACCTGTGGGCCGAATGGTGCGGTCCGTGCAAGCAGCTCTCGCCCGTGCTCGAGCGCCTGGCCGCGCAGTCGGGGGGACGCTGGGTGCTCGCAAAGGTGGACGTCGACGCCAATCCCCGTATCGCGCAGGCGTTCCGGGTCCAGTCGATCCCGATGGTCGTCGCGATCGTGCAGGGTCAGCCGGTCACCGCGTTCAACGGTGTCCGTTCCGAGGCGGAGATCACCGCCTGGATCGACGAGATCTTCGCCCAGGTCGGCCATGCGCTGACCGGCGCACCCGCCGACGCGCCGGCCGAGGAGCCGACCGACCCGCGGATGGCGGCGGCCGAGGAGAAGATGAACGAGGGCGACTTCGACGGGGCGCTCGCGGTCTACCGTTCCATCGTCGAGGCCGAACCGGACAACGTCGAGGCGGCGTCGGCGGCGCGGAATCTCGAGTTCATCCTGCGCGCGCGGGCGCACGACCCGTCGATCGTCGAGAACGCAGCGCCGCACGATGTGGACGCGCAGCTCGCCGCGGCCGACGTCCTGCTGCTGTCGCAGAAGCCGGAGGAGGCGTTCGACCGGATCATCGGCGTCGTGCGCGTCACCGCGGGCGACGAGCGCGAGCGTGCCCGGACGCGTCTGCTCGAGCTGTTCGAGCTGTTCGATCCGGCCGAACCGTTCGTCGTGTCGGCGCGCCGCAAGCTCGCCATGGCGCTCTACTGAGCACGACTGGCCAACCGAGAAGGCTCACCGCCCCAGTGGGGAAGTGGGCCTTTCTCCGTCTTCGGACCCGGCGAGGTCGGAGCCGACCGGTGGTCAGGCGTTGCGCGGCGCGAGCCAGATGGCCGAGTTCGCGGGGAGCATGAGCTGCGCGGAGGTCGGACGGCCGTGCCAGGACGGCCCGTCGGCGGTCACCGAGCCCAGGTTGCCCTTGCCGGCGCCGCTGTAGGCGTCGGCGTCGGTGTTGAGGATCTCGTCCCACACGCCCGCGCGCGGCAGACCCAGCCGGTAGTCGGTGCGGTCGACGCCGGAGAAGTTGAAGATGCACGCCACCACGGAACCGTCGGTGCCGAACCGCAGGAAGCTGATCACGTTGTTGGCGGTGTCGTTGGCGTCGATCCATTCGAACCCGAGCGGATCGGTGTCCTGCGTGTAGAGCGCCGGCGTGGCCCGGTAGACGCGGTTCAGGTCGGTGACGAGAGCCGAGATGCCCGAGTGCAGCTCGCCCTCCCAGCCCTCCAGCTGGTGCCAGTCGAGACTGCGGTTGTCCGCCCACTCGCCGACCTGGCCGAACTCCTGACCCATGAACAGCAGCTGCTTGCCCGGGTGCGACCACATGTAGGCCAGGTACACGCGTGCGCCGGCGGCCTTGGTGACGGAGTCGCCGGGCATCCGCGTCCACAACGTCCCCTTGCCGTGGACCACCTCGTCGTGTGACAGCGGCAGGACGAAGTTCTCGCTCCACGCGTACATCAGCGAGAAGGTGATCTCGTGATGGTGGAAGCTGCGGTGCACCTGATCCCGGGACAGATAGTCGAGGCTGTCGTGCATCCAGCCCATGTTCCATTTGAAGCTGAACCCGAGGCCTCCGAGGTCGGTCATCCGGGTGACGCCCGGCCATGCGGTGGACTCTTCGGCGACCGTGACGACGCCCGGGAAGTGCTTGTGCACCGTCGCGTTGGTCTCCTGCAGGAACTGCACCGCCTCGAGGTTCTCGCGGCCGCCGTGGATGTTCGGACGCCACTGGCCGTCCGGCCGCGAGTAGTCGAGATAGAGCATCGACGCGACGGCGTCGACGCGCAGTCCGTCGATGTGGAACTCGCTGAACCAGTACAGGGCGTTGGCGACCAGGAAGTTGCGCACCTCGTGCCTGCCGAAGTCGAACACGTATGTGCCCCAGTCGAGTTGCTCGCCGCGCATCGGGTCGGCGTGCTCGTAGAGGGGAGTGCCGTCGAACCGTGCGAGAGCCCACTCGTCCTTGGGGAAGTGGGCGGGCACCCAGTCGACGATCACGGCGATGCCACGCGAGTGGAGGTGGTCGACGAGATACCGGAAGTCGTCGGGGGTGCCGAATCGCGCGGTGGGTGCGTAATACGAGGTGACCTGGTAGCCCCACGACCCGCCGAAGGGGTGCTCGGCGACGGGCAGGAACTCCACGTGCGTGAACCCCTTCTCGACGACGTAGTCGGCGAGCTGGTGCGCGAGGTCGCGGTAGGAGAGGCCGTGTCGCCACGACCCCAGGTGCACCTCGTAGATCGACATCGGCTCGCGCTCGGGCGCCGACGCGGCGCGCCGTGCGATCCAGGAGTCGTCGGACCACTCGTGCGTCGACACCGTCACCACGGAGGCGGTCGACGGGGGAGGAGTGGTCCGGTACGCCATCGGGTCGGCCTTGTCCCGGACCACGCCGTCGGCGCCGTGCACGCGGAACTTGTAGAGCGCGCCGTCGCCGACGTCGGGGACGAACAACTCCCAGACCCCGCTGCTGCCGATCCTGCGCATGGGCGCACAGCGACCCGACCAGTGGTCGAAGTCGCCGATGACGGCGACACCGTGCGCATTGGGCGCCCACACGGAGAACGCGGTGCCGCGGACCTCGCCGTCGGGGGTGGTGTAGGAGACGACGCGGGCGCCGAGCACCTTCCACAGTTCCTCGTGCCGGCCCTCGCCGAACAGGTGCAGGTCCATCTCCCCGAGGCTGGGCAGGAACCGGTAGCCGTCGGCGACGACGAACTCCGAGGTGCCGCCGTCACCATCTGGGTAGACGACCCGGTAGCGGTAGTCCATCAGGTCCGCGACGGGAACGGTGACGACCCACAGGTCGTCGGTCTGGCGGGTCATCGGGTGGTCGACGCCGCCGATCACCGCCGACACCGAGACCGCCCCGGGCCGCAGGGTTCGCAGGATCGTGGTGCCGCCGGGCGCCTCGTGCGCGCCGAGGAAGGCGTGCGGGTCCGGGTGGGTCAGGGAGTCGAGACGGCGCAGGTCGTGGTCGGTGGCCCGCGGGTCGGGCAGTGCGGAAGCGGTGTCGGGGGCGGACTCGGGATCGCGATCGGTCACGGGCACCTCACTGGAGTCGGTAGGCGAGTCGCGCGGCCACCGCCGGGTCGAGCGGCGGTAGGGCGAGGATGTGGGCGACCGCGCGCCAGGGCTCGAGCCGGACGTAGTTGTCCTGGCCCCACCAGTACTCCTCGCCGGACACCTCGTCGATCACCGGGAAGCGGTCGTACCACTCGAAGCCGAGCTTGGGCAGGTCGAGCCAGACGGTCGATTCCTCCGCGCCGAAGGGATTGAGGTTGATGACCACGATGACGCGGTCGCCGGACACCGGATCGATCTTCGAGTAGGCGATCAGCGACTCGTTGTCGACGTGGTGGAAGTGGATGTTGCGCAGCTGTTGCAGCGCGGGGTGCCGGCGCCGGATCGCGTTGAGCGAGGTGATCCACGGCTCCAGCGACTCGCCGCGGCCGGCGGCCGCCTTGTAGTCGCGCGGGCGCAACTCGTACTTCTCGGAGTCCAGGTACTCCTCGCTGCCCTCGGCCACCGCGACGTGCTCGTACAGCTCGTAGCCGCTGTAGACGCCCCACGTGGGTGCGAGCGTCGCAGCGAGCGCGGCCCGGAGCGCGAACATTCCGGGGCCGCCGTGCTGCAGGCTCGCATGCAGGATGTCCGGGGTGTTGACGAACAGGTTGGGTCGCGCCTCGTCGGCCTTGGCCGCGAGTTCACGGCCGAACTCCTCGAGCTCCCACTTGGCGGTCTTCCACGTGAAGTACGTGTAGGACTGGCTGAATCCCAGACGGGCCAGGCCGTACAGCCGCGCGGGACGGGTGAACGACTCGGAGAGGAACAGCACGTCGGGATTGCGCTTCTTGACCTCGGTGATCAGCCATTCCCAGAAGTTCGGCGGCTTGGTGTGCGGGTTGTCGACGCGGAAGATCTCGACGCCGAGTCCGACCCAGTGCAACACCACCTTGAGCACCGCGCGGTAGATGCCGTTGCGGTCGTTGTCGAAGTTCAGGGGGTAGATGTCCTGGTACTTCTTCGGCGGGTTCTCGGCGTAGGCGATGGTGCCGTCCGGCTGGATGGTGAACCACTCGGGATGCTCGGTGGCCCACGGGTGGTCGGGGGCGCACTGCAACGCGAGGTCGAGCGCGACCTCCATCCCGAGCTCGCGGGTCCGGCTCACGAAGTACCGGAAGTCCTCCTCGGTGCCGAGCTGCGGGTGGATCGCGTCGTGCCCGCCGGCGGCCGAACCGATCGCCCACGGGGACCCGACGTCGTCCGGTCCGGCGACGAGGGTGTTGTTGCGGCCCTTGCGGTTGACCTCGCCGATCGGGTGGATCGGGGGCAGGTAGACGACGTCGAAACCCATGTCTGCGATCCGGGGCAGGTCCTCGGCGGCGGTGAGGAACGTCCCATGCACGGGGTTGCCCTCGTTGTCCCAGCCGCCGGTGGACCGCGGGAAGAACTCGTACCAGGAGCCGTAGAGGGCGCGGGACCGGTCGACCCACACCCGGTAGGTGCGGCTCTTGGTGACGAGCTCGCGGACCGGGGCGTCGTGCAGCAGTTCGGCGACCTCGTCGGAGATGGCGAGGGCCACCCGGTTCTCGACTCGGCGGCGCCGGGCGCGGAGCAGACGGGCGGCGTCGATGAGCAGCTCGCGGTTCTCGTCGGCCTGCAGCTCGGCGGCCCGCTCCAGGACGCGGGCACCGGTCTCGAGGTCGTTGGCCAGATCTGCGGCGCCCTGACCGGCGTCGAGCTTCTTGAGGACGGCCGAACGCCACGTCAGGTACGGGTCGCTCCAGGCCTCGATGCGGTACGACCAGAAGCCCACCCGGTCGGGGACGAAGGCGGCGTTGAACGTGTCGGGTTCGGGTGCCGGCGTCATCCGGATGTCGAGGACGCCGCGCCGCGGGGCCTCCACGTGCAGGGTCACGCCGAGTGCGTCGTGGCCCTCGCGCCAGGCCGTGGCACTGACCGGGAAGAACTCTCCGACAACGGCTTTCGCGGGATGCTGACCGGCCGAGACCAGGGGTTGGATGTCGTCGATCCCCATGCGCCCGATCACTCGAGGCCTCCTCTCGTCAGCTCCCGCGATTGGCCAGGGTGCCTGATGGATCTCGCCTGCGTTGGAATCACCGCTACCCAACCTAGTGCCCCGCGCACGGGCTTGTCTTGTCGTAGGCCGACGCGGGGCGGCGGGTGGGGGTCAGCCCACCGGGCGGGGTGCGGCGGCCAGGCGGGACAGCGCCGAGCGGACGACCGCGGGATCGGTCGTCCGCCACATCGGCGGGAGAGAGGCGAGGAGGTATCCGGAATAGCCGGCCGTGGCGAGTCGGGAGTCGAGGACCGCGACGACCCCGCGGTCGTCCACCGATCGCAGCAGTCGTCCTGCTCCCTGGGCCAGCAGCAGTGCGGCATGGTTGGCCGCGACCGACAGGAAGCCGTTGCCCCCGCGGGCGTCGACCGCGCGTTGCCGGGCGGTCAGCAGCGGGTCGTCGGGGCGCGGGAACGGGATGCGGTCGATGATGACCAGGCTCAGCGAGGGGCCGGGCACGTCGACCCCCTGCCACAGCGACAGCGTCCCGAACAGGCAGGTCTCCGGGTCCTCGGCGAAGCGGCGGACCAGCGTCGAGGTGGTGTCGTCGCCCTGGCACAGCACCGGGAAGTCGCTGCGTTCCCGGATCGCCTCGGCGGCCTCCTTGGCCGCGCGCATCGACGAGAACAGGCCCAGCGTCCGGCCGCCGGCGGCCTTCACGAGATCGGCGATCTCGTCCATGGTGCGCGGCGCGATCCCGGAGCGTTCGGGCCGGGGGAGGTGCTTGGCCACATAGAGGATGGCCGATTTCGGGTAATCGAACGGGGAACCGGCGTCGAGGCCGGTCCAGCGGACCGAGCCGGAGTCCGACGGCACGGCCTTGCCGTTGGCCGTGGTGCCCCGCGCGGCGGCCGGATCGGGGCCGGGTTCGTCGGCGGCGGGCCGATCGGTGCCGCGCCCGGAGGCGGGCAGGCCCCAGGTCGCGGCCAGCGCGTCGAACGACCCGCCGATGGTCAGCGTGGCCGAGGTGAGCACGACCGTGGAGTTGGAGAACAGCGACGCCCGCAGCAGGCCGCCCACCGACAGCGGCGCGATGTGCAGGACCGGGCGGGGCTCGGCCCCTCGCCGGGAGGTGTCGAGCGACACCCACACCACGTCGCGTCGTTTGGACTCGTCCGGTTCGTCGAAGGCGCCGAGGACGCGGACGACCGTGTCGTGCATGTCCTCCAGCGTGGTCAGCGCCGCCGATCGGGCTGCGGCGGCGCCGTCGTCGCCTCCGCCGGGCGGGCGGACCGGTCCGATGGCGGTGCGTGTCTGCCACAGCCGATCACGCAGCATCGCCAGGACCGCGGTGGCGTCGGGCGGCAGCTGCGTCCACTGGGTCTTCGGCGCGGACTCGAGTAGTTCGCCGAGCTGCTCGCCGGCGCCGAGTAGCGCGTCGGCGGTCTCCTCGTCGACCAGCTTGCCGACCCGGCGCGACACGAGTGCGACCGATGCCGTCGACAACTCGTCGGTGGCCACCGACGTCATGCGGTCGACGAGTTCGTGGGCCTCGTCGATGATGACCACGTCGTGCTCGGGCAGTACGTTGGCCGGGCTCGTCGCGTCGATCGCCAGCAGCGCATGGTTGGTGACCACCACGTCGACCTTCGCCGACTGCCGCCGCGCCTGCTCGGCGAAACAGTCCTCGCCGTAGGAGCAGTTGGCCGCGCCCAGGCATTCGCGCGCCGACACGCTCACCTGGCGCCACGACCGGTCGGTCACGCCGGGCACGAGGTCGTCGCGGTCGCCGGTCTCGGTGTCGCTGCTCCACTCGCGCAGGCGGGTGACCTCGCGGCCGGTGCGGGACAGCTCGAACGGGTCGAACAGCTCGGTGTCCGGCTCCTCCGCGGTGCCCGCATGGATCTTGTTGAGGCACAAGTAGTTTCCGCGCCCTTTGAGGATCGCGAAGGTGGGCTTGCGGCCGAGGGGCTTCTGCAGCGCGTTCGCCAGGCGGGGCAGGTCGCGCTCGATGAGCTGCCGCTGCAGGGCGATCGTCGCCGTCGACACCACGACGGTGCGCCCGGACTCCACGGCGTGCCGGATGGCCGGCACCAGATAGGCCAGCGACTTGCCGGTGCCGGTGCCGGCCTGCACGGCCAGGTGCTCACCGGTGTCGATGGCGTGGGCCACGGCGTTGGCCATGGTGACCTGGCCCTCGCGGCGGCGGCCACCGAGAGCGGTGACCGCGGCGTCGAGCAGTTCGGTCACCTCGGGTGTGTTGGCCATGGGGGAGTGCGGCGTCCTTCGTGAAGAGTGCGGAGTCGGGTGGCGGGGCTGCTGCTGTTCAGACGGAACGGCCCGCCCGTCGGTTCCCTAGGTCTGAGAGGAACCGGTGGAACCGTCGTAGATCAGGTCGCCGACGAGCTCGACCCCGGCCTCGCGCATCTGCTTGCACGCCGCCTCGCAGGTCTTGTCGGACACCCCGGCCGTGAAGTTCAGCAGCACCCGGGTGGTGAAACCCTCCGCGGCCGCGTCGAGCGCGGTGGCGCGCACGCAGTGATCGGTGGCGATGCCGACGATGTCGACGGAGGACACGTGGTGGTCGCGCAGCCACTGCGCCAGGGTGGTCCCGTCCTCGGCGGCTCCCTCGAAACCCGAGTAGGCCGCGGCGTATTCGCCCTTGGAGAAGACCTCCTGCACCGGGTCGGTGTCGAGTTCGGGATGGAACGCCACCCCGTCGGTGCCGGCCCGGCAGTGCGGCGGCCACGAGTCGACGTAGTCCGGCTCGTCGGAGAAGTGGTCGCCGGGATCGATGTGGTGGTCGCGGGTCGCGACGACGGTCTCGTACTCGCCGAGGATCTTCGAGATCGCGCGCGCCACCGCGGCGCCGCCGCTGACCGCGAGCGCGCCGCCCTCGCAGAAGTCGTTCTGCACGTCGACGACGATCAACGCGTCGGCCGGCGTGGTGCCGTCGTTGCGTTCGATGCTCATCGCAACACTCCCTGACAGATCGAAGGTGTTCTGCTCGTCAGTCGAGCACGTAGCGCGTCGGGACCGCCGGGTCGCCGTGGGACAGGCCCAGGCCCTCCCAGGGCAGGCTCACCAGCCCGGCGGCGAGGCGTTCGCGCGCGTCGGACAGGGTCGGCAGCGGTTCCACCGGCTCCCCGCCGCGGACCAGCGGGATCTGCAGGTCGCGCAGCTGCAGGCCGTCGGCGTCGGGACGTGGTCCGTCGGCGCGGTAGACGATCTCCTCCACGATCGTCCCACTGCTGCGCGCGGCGCGTACCGCCGCCTTCGCCCCGCCCCGCGACTCCTTGTGGCTCGACCGCTTGGCGACGGGCATCCCGTCGACCTCGACGAGCTTGTAGACCATACCCGCAGTCGGTGCGCCGCTTCCGGTCACCAGCGAGGTGCCCACCCCGTAGATGTCGACCGGTTCGGCTCGCAGGGATGCGATCGCGTACTCGTCGAGGTCGCCGGAGACGACGATCTTGGTCTTGGTGGCGCCGAGCGCATCGAGTTGCTCGCGCACCTTTCGGGCGAGGACGCCCAGGTCGCCGGAGTCGATGCGAACCGCGCCGAGCCCGGTGCCCGCGACCTCGATCGCGTTCTGCACGCCCCGGGTGATGTCGTAGGTGTCCACGAGCAAGGTGGTGCCCACGCCGAGGGCCTCGACCTGCGCGGCGAAGGCGGCCTTCTCGTCGGGGCCGTCGGGACCGGTGAAACCGAGCGTGAAGGCGTGGGCGGCGGTGCCCGCGCTCGGCACGCCGAACCGCCGGTTGGCCTCCAGATTCGACGTCGCCGACAGCCCGGCGATGTAGGCGGCGCGTGCCGAGGCGACCGCGGCGCGCTCGTGGGTGCGCCGCGAGCCCATCTCGATGATCGGCCGGGAACCGGCGGCGCTCACCATGCGCGCGGCGGCCGAGGCGATCGCGCTGTCGTGGTTGAGGATCGACAGGACCAGGGTCTCGAGCAGGACGGCCTCGGCGAACGTGGCGCGCACCGTCAGGATGGGCGAGCCCGGGAAGTACAGCTCGCCTTCGCGGTAGCCGTCGATGTCGCCGGAGAAGCGATAGTCGCGCAGCCACTCGACGGTGTCGGGGTCGAGGAACTTCTCGACGACCGCGATCTCGTCGTCGCCGAACCGGAAGTGGGCGAGCTCGTCGATGAGGCGTCCGGTACCCGCGACGACGCCGTAGCGCCGGCCGTCGGGGAGGCGTCGGGCGAACACCTCGAACACGCACCGGCGGTGCGCAACCGGCTGGCGGAGCGCCGCCGCGACCATGGTCAACTCGTAGTGATCGGTCAGCAGCGCGGTGTTGTCGATGCTCACTGTGGCGTTACCCTGTCTTCATGGCGCTTGACGAAACTCGTGCGCACGAGGCTACCCCCGGCGGCACTGCGGTGGCCGAACCCGCGGTCGCCGACGGCGCGGCGGACCTCGACAAGCCCTGGATGACCATCGTGTGGGACGACCCCGTCAATCTGATGCGGTACGTCACCTATGTGTTCCAGAAGATCTTCGGCTACTCCGAGGCGCGGGCCAACGAACTGATGATGCAGGTCCACACCGAGGGCAAGGCCGTGGTCTCCAGCGGCGACCGCGACAAGGTGGAGAGCGACGTGCGCAAACTCCATGCGGCCGGTCTCTGGGCCACGATGCAGCGCGATTCATGAGCAGGCGCTCGGCGTGCCGCGCCCCGCGACCGGGAAGCCCCCGGGACCACATCGGAGACCGGTGAGGGGACACTGACGCGTGCGCACCTGGAAACGCAAAGGGCGCGGGGACGGGGTCCGCATCGTCTCCCAGCTCGACTCCCACGAGGCCGAACTGCTCGCCTCACTGGTCTCGTCGATGTGCGAGCTCCTCACCGAGCGTTCCGACACCGCGCCCCGCGACGCGCTGTCGGAGGTGACCGGGATCCGCACCGGCCACTCCGAGCCGCCGGACGACGCCACACTCGGACGCCTGTTGCCGGATTTCCATCGTCCCGACCAAGACGAGCAGTTGTCGGCCGAGGTCGTCAACGGCCGGCTCAACTCGGCGCTGCGCAGCGTCAACGAGCCGAAGATCATCGACGCCAAGCTCTCCGCGGCACACGTCCTGCTCGACACCCTGCCCGCTAGCGGGGGCGACCTTTCGCTGACCGTCGACGAGGCGGAGGCCTGGCTGACCGCCCTCAACGACGTGCGGCTCGCGCTCGGCGCGATGCTCGGCATCTCCGAGGACACCCCGGACCAGCTGCCGTCCGATCATCCGCACGCGGCACACCTCGACGTCTATCACTGGCTCACGGTGATGCAGGACCTGCTCGTCGAAGCGGTGATGTGACCGCCGCCGGCTGACCTAGAGTTCGGTGGGGACGGTTCGGACCTTTCGGGCATCTCACGTTCTCGGCTGGGTGCCCGGACGGCGGTCGACCGCCACCGGGGACGACACAGGCGGGGGAGAGCGGAGGAACGCGTGACCACCATCGGACGACCCGCCCGGGCCGGTGACCGGATCACCGACGTCGCAGGCATCACCGTCGGGCACTTCCAGCGCGTCGACGCCGATGCGCGCGTGGCCGATCCGGACTCGCCCGACGGGCACGGATGGGCCACCGGAACCACCGTCGTCCGGGTCGCGGCCCCGAACGCGGTCGCCGCCGTCGACGTGCGCGGCGGCGGACCGGGCACCCGCGAGACCGACCTGCTCGACCCGTCGAACACCGTGCAGACCGTCCACGCGATCGTGCTGTCCGGCGGCAGCGCATACGGGCTGGCGGCCGCGGACGGCGTGATGCGCGCCCTGGAGGCCGACGGGGTCGGGCTGCCCATGGACGCCGCCGGCCACGTCGTGCCGATCGTTCCCGCCGCGGTCATCTTCGACCTGCCCGTCGGGGCATGGGACCACCGGCCCGACGCCGGCTTCGGCGCCGAGGCGGTGCGCTCTGCCGGGACCGACTTCTCCGTCGGCAGCGTCGGCGCGGGCGCCGGTGCGCGGGCCGGCTCGCTCAAGGGCGGCGTGGGCACCGCATCGGTCACCATCGCCGAGGGCCCCGCGGCCGGCATCACCGTCGGCGCGCTGATGGTCGCCAACCCGGTGGGTGCCGTGATCGACCAGTCCACGGGCCTGCCCTTCGACCTCACCGACGCCGACCTCGCCGCCCGCGGGCTGAAACGGCCCGACCCCGAGGAATGTTCGGCCGTCGCCGCCCTCGCCGCCAAGCAGACCGTGCTGAACACGACCATCGGGGTGGTCGCCACCGACGCCGCGCTCGACGCGGCGATGACCCGTCGGCTCGCGATGGCCGGGCACGACGGACTCGGCCGGGCCATCCGCCCGGCGCACTCGCCGCTCGACGGTGACACGATCTTCGCCGTCGCGACCGGCGGGGTGCGACCGGAATCGGCCGTCCCGGTTCCGCCCGGCATGCACGCCGATGTGGCGATCGTCGCCGAGGTCGGTCGGCACGCCGCCGAGGTCGTGCAACGCGCGATCGTCGACGCGGTGCTCTCGGCCGAGTCGGTGGCGTCCATCCCCGCCTACCGCGACATCGCGCCGTCGGCGTTCGTCTGACGGCGGCTCTCGGGCGAGGCGACTCTCGGGTGAGGGCGGTTCTCGCGCCGCGCGCGTCCCGTGACCCGGGTCCTGGTCGGAATATGGTGGCGATGTGTGGCGTTGCCAGGCGCGACGCCTCACGGGACGGTGAGATGCCGTCGCACACCCCGCACCTGCAGAGGAGAACCGGTCACAGATGCTCAGGATCGATCAGCACCTCGTCGACGAGATGATCGCGCACGCCCGCGCCGATCACCCGGACGAGGCATGCGGGGTGATCGCGGGACCGGAGGGCTCCGACGAACCGCGCCGGTTCATCAAGATGGTGAACGCCGAGCGGTCGCCGACGTTCTACCGGTTCGACTCCGCCGAACAGCTCGCCGTCTGGCGGGAGATGGATCGCCGCGACGAGGAACCGGTGGTGATCTACCACTCGCACACCGCCACCGAGGCATACCCCAGCCGCACCGACATCTCGTATGCGGGCGAACCCGATGCCCACTACGTGCTGCTGTCCACCCGCGACCCCGAGACCACGGAGATCCGTAGCTTTCGCATCGTCGACGGCACGGTCACCGAAGAAGAGATCGAGATCAGGAGCTGACCATGTCCGTCACCGTGTCCATCCCCACGATCCTCAGGACCCACACCGGAGGCGCCAAGCGCGTCGAGGGTTCCGGTGAGACGCTCGCCGCGCTGATCGACGATCTCGAGTCGTCGAACCCCGGCCTCAAGGAGCGGCTCGTCGCAGACGGGAAGCTGCACCGCTTCGTCAACATCTACGTCAACGACGAGGACGTCCGCTTCTCCGGCGGCCTCGACACCGCCATCACCGACGGTGACGAGGTGACGATCCTGCCCGCGGTCGCCGGCGGCTGCTGAGCGTGACCCGCTACGACTCCCTCATCGAATCGGTCGGCAACACGCCGCTGATCGGACTGCAGCGTCTGTCGCCGCGCTGGCACGACACCGACGAGGGTCCGCACGTGCGGCTGTGGGCCAAGCTCGAGGACCGCAACCCGACCGGGTCGATCAAGGACCGCCCGGCGCTGCGCATGATCGAGCAGGCCGAACGCGACGGTCTGCTGCACGAGGGCTCGACGATCCTCGAGCCGACGAGCGGCAACACCGGAATCTCCCTCGCGATGGCCGCGAAACTCAAGGGCTACCAATTGATCTGCGTGATGCCGGAGAACACCTCCGAGGAGCGCAGGTCGCTGTTGCGCATGTACGGCGCGCAGGTGATCTCCTCGCCCGCGGCCGGCGGCTCCAACACCGCGGTGGCCGTCGCCAAGAAGCTCGCCGCGGAGAACCCCGACTGGGTGATGCTCTACCAGTACGGCAATCAGGCCAATGTCGACGCGCACTACGAGGGCACCGGTCCCGAGCTGTACGCCGACCTGCCCGAGATCACGCACTTCGTCGCCGGGCTCGGCACCACCGGGACCTTGATGGGCGTCGGCCGGTTCCTGCGCGAGCAGAACCCGGACATCGAGATCGTCGCGGCCGAACCGCGATACGGCGACGAGGTCTACGGGCTGCGCAACATCGACGAGGGCTTCATCCCCGAGCTCTACGACGACACCGTCCTGACCCGCCGGTTCTCGGTGACCGGCGTCGACGCGGTCGCCCGGGTGCGCGAGCTGATCGAGCTCGAGGGCATCTTCGCGGGCATCTCCACCGGTGCGATCCTGCAGGCCGCGCGCGGGATCGCGCGCCGGGCGCTCAAGGAGGGCGCGCGCGCCGACATCGGCTTCGTGGTGCCCGACGCGGGGTGGAAGTATCTGTCGACCGGGGTCTACGAAGGTAGCCTTGACGACGCGGAGCAGGCGCTCGAGGGCCAGCTCTGGGCGTGACGCGGATCGTCGTGCACGCCAATCCAGGAGTCGGTACCCGAAAGCACACGTAGCCATGACGTCGTACACCCCGCCGCTCGGCCAGGAACAGCCGTCGCGTTCCCGGCGGCCCCTGTGGCTGCGGTCGCTGATCACCACGGTGTGCATCTTCGCGGTGCTCTTCGTCGTCGAGCTCGTCGACGCGGCCACCGCGGTCGATCTCGACGCCAACGGGATCGAGCCGCGCCAGGTCGACGGCCTCGACGGCATCCTGTGGGCGCCGATGCTGCACGCCGACTGGCAGCATCTGTTCGCCAATCTGGTGCCGGGTGCGGTCCTGTGCTTCCTCGTGCTGATGACGCAGCGCTTCCTCATCGTGACCGCGATCGTCTGGCTGGTCTCGGGGCTGGGCGTGTGGCTGTTCGCCGCGCCGTACACCGTCACGGTGGGGGCGTCGGGCATCATCTTCGGCTGGCTCACGTTCCTGCTCGTGCGCGGGCTGTTCAACCGGGATCCGTGGCAGATCCTCGGCGGGGTCGTGCTCTTCCTGATCTACGGCTCGCTCCTGTGGGGCGTATTGCCGTCCAATCCGTTCGTCTCGTGGCAGGCACATCTCTTCGGCGCCGTCGCCGGTGTGCTGGCCGCATGGTTCCTGGCATCGCGGGATCGCAAGAAGCGGACCCGCGCCGCGTCCCCGGGGGTGGCGTCATAACAGGCTTCAATTCAGGTCCGCTCGCGGTGATCTCCGATCCCGAGGCTCCCATCGGAATCTTCGACTCCGGCGTCGGCGGACTCACCGTCGCGCGCGCCGTCATCGACCTGCTCCCCGACGAGGACATCGTCTACATCGGCGACACCGCCAACGGTCCCTACGGTCCGCTCACCATCCCGGAGATCCGCAAGCACGCGCTCGCCATCGGCGACGAGCTCGCCGAACGTGGCGTCAAGGCGATCGTCATCGCCTGCAACACCGCGTCGGCCTCCTGTCTTCGGGATGCCCGCGAGCGCTACGCACCGATCCCTGTGGTGGAGGTCGTCCTGCCGGCCGTGCGACGAGCCGTCGTCGCCACCAAGAACGGCAGGATCGGTGTCCTCGGCACCGAGGCCACGATCGCCTCACGCGCCTACCAGGATTCGTTCGCCGCGGCCCGCGACGCCGTCATCACCGCGGTGGCGTGCCCGCGCTTCGTCGACTTCGTGGAACGCGGCATCACCAGCGGCCGGCAGATCCTCGGACTCGCCCAGGGCTACCTCGAACCGTTGCAGCGCGCGGGAGTCGACACCGTCGTGCTCGGCTGCACCCACTACCCGCTGCTGTCGGGTGTGTTGCAGCTCGCGCTGGGCGACGAGGTGACCCTTGTGTCGAGCGCCGAGGAGACCGCCAAGGACCTCTTCCGCGTGCTCACCGAGAACGACCTGTTGCATCCGCACACGGGCCGGGAGGCGACTCGGGTGTTCCAGGCGACCGGTGATCCGGAGATGTTCGCGAAGCTCTCGCGGCGCTTCCTGGGGCCGTCGGTGGGCACCGTCCAACATCTGTGACGAATCGGGACCCGCCCGAGAGCGCCGGATCCCCATCGCCGCACAGTTGTGACCACGTAACCCGACTTCGGTGCGGGAAGTCATGGCACAGTAGGGCCTATGCGTCTCACGGTCCTCGGATGTTCGGGCAGTGTGGGCGGGCCGGGGGCGGCGTGCTCCGGTTACCTGCTCGCCGTTCCCGGAGAACAGCCGGTGCTGGTGGACTGCGGGCCGGGGGTTTTCGGTGAGCTGCAACGGGTGACCGATCCCAACGGCGTCGCGGTCGTCCTCAGTCACCTCCATGCAGATCACTGTCTCGATCTCCCGGCGATGCTGGTCTGGCGGCGCTACGCCCCGACGCCGGCAGTCGGGCGGGCGCCGCTCTACGGACCGCCGGGCACCGCGATGCGGATCGGCTACGGCTCCTCGGAGTTCCCGGGACAGATCGACGACATCAGCGACACCTTCGACGTCCACGAGTGGCGCGACGGGCTCGAGATCACCCTCGGCGGCATGCGGATCAAGGCCGTCGGGGTCAACCATCCGCCGGCGACCTTCGGGCTGCGCATCACCGGGCCGCAGGGGCAGGTGATCGCCTACAGCGGCGACACCGCACCCTGCGACGAGCTCATCGACCTCGCTGCCGACGCCGACCTGTTCCTGTGCGAGGCGTCGTGGACCCACTCGCCGTCGGAGCGCCCGCCGGACCTCCACATGTCGGGGATCGAGGCGGGGGAGGCCGCGACCAAGGCGAACGTCCGCGCGCTGGCCATCACCCACGTCGCCCCGTGGACAGACTCGGCGGAGATCCTCGCCGAGGCGCGCAGCACGTTCTCCGGGCCGGTCGATCTCGTACACCAGGGCCAGGTCTTCGACCTTCTCTGACCGAGGTCTTCGCCGGTCGTTGTCGTCGGTGTTCTCCGGCTGTTGCCGAGCGCGGGGACGCCGGTCGATAGAGTTGAGCCGTGACCACACGAGCTGACGGCCGAGCCGACGACGAACTGCGCCCCATCAAGTTCACCCGCGGATTCACCAGCCACCCCGCGGGTTCGGTGCTGGTGGAGTTCGGGGACACCCGGGTCATGTGCACCGCGAGTGTCACCGAGGGCGTGCCGCCGTGGCGTCGCGGCTCCGGACTCGGATGGCTGACCGCCGAGTACGCGATGCTGCCGGCCGCCACCCACGAGCGCTCGTCGCGCGAGTCGGTGAAGGGCAAGATCGGCGGGCGCACCCACGAGATCAGCCGGCTGATCGGCCGCTCGCTGCGCGCGTGCATCGACCTGTCCGCGCTCGGCGAGAACACGATCGCCCTCGACTGCGACGTGCTCCAGGCCGACGGCGGCACCCGCACCGCAGCGATCACCGGCGCCTATGTCGCCCTGCACGACGCCGTGACGTACCTGCGAGCCGCGGGCAAACTGTCCGACCCGCAACCGCTTTCGTGCGCGATCGCGGCCGTCAGCGTCGGCGTCGTCGACGGCCGCGTCCGGCTCGACCTGCCCTACGAGGAGGATTCGCGCGCCGAGGTCGACATGAACGTCGTCGCCACCGACGCCGGGACCCTCGTCGAGGTCCAGGGCACCGGCGAGGGCGCGACGTTTGCGCGGTCCACGCTCGACACGCTGCTCGATCTCGCGGCGGTCGGGACCGAGAAGCTCTTCGAGGCGCAGCGCGCCGTGCTCGCCGAGCCGTACCCGGGCGAACTGCCGGGCCAGGGCTGATGGCGAAGGTCCTCCTCGCGAGCCGCAATCGCAAGAAGCTCGCCGAACTGCAGCGCGTCGTCGACGCCGCGGGGATCACCGGACTGGAGATCCTCGGCCTCGACGCGGTGCCGGAATACCCGGAGGAGCCCGAGACCGGCGCCACCTTCGAGGAGAATGCGCTCATCAAGGCCCGCTCGGGTGTCCGCGCGACCGGATTGCCCTGCCTCGCCGACGATTCCGGCATCAGCGTGGACGCGCTGAACGGGATGCCGGGTGTCCTGTCGGCACGCTGGTCCGGGCGCCACGGTGACGATCCGGCCAACAACGCGCTGCTCCTCGCGCAACTGTCCGACACCCCGGACGAGCGGCGCGGGGCGGCATTCGTCTCCGCGTGCGCGCTGGTTCTGCCCGACGGCACCGAGACGGTCGTGCGCGGGGAATGGCGTGGTCGAATCCTGCGCGAGGAGCGAGGCCCGAACGGCTTCGGCTATGACCCGCTGTTCGCACCCGACGACGATCTCGCCGCCGGACGTTCCTCGGCCGAGCTCACCCCGGAGGAGAAGGACTCGCTGAGCCACCGCGGCAAGGCGCTGGCGCAGTTGGTGCCGGTGTTGCGGGAGCTGGCTGGTTCCTGAGGTCGGCATCGCAGGTCGTACGACGGCCTTGCGAGCTCACGATGACGATCATTCAGCAGTAGGTATCGCCTGGCGATACCTACTGCTGAATCTGTTGTCGAGGCTTTTGCGGGGTGCCCGCGCAGCAATGCCCGGTCCGCGGACGAAGGCGCCCTTCAGGTCGCCGGTGACGGATCAGAGCCCGAACTGCGCCTTCACTTCCTTGGTCCGGATGTGCTCGACCCAGAAGGACAGGAACGGGATGGTGCCGGCGATCGCGGTGATGATCGTCTTGCCCACGCTCCAGCGGACCTTGATGGCCAGGTCGACGGCCATGATCAGGTACACGAAGTAGACCCAGCCGTGGACGATGGGCACGAAGCCCAGGGCCTTGTTGTCGAAGCCGTAGGCCAGGATCAGCTCGGCGACGAGCAGCAGCAACCAGATACCGGTGATCCACGCGAGCACCCGGTACCGCAGCAGGGCGGCCCGGACCTTCTCCGCCTGTGCGGCGGGGACGGGGGAGGCGGAAGCGGTCTCGGTCACTGGGTGCCTTTCGACGAGGGGGTGCTGTCGGTGGACTGGGACTCGGGGGCGTCGGCGGCACGCAGCTCGGCGAGGTACCGGTTGTACTCGATGAGTGCTTTGTCGGCCCGCGGATCGAGATCGGCGAGTGCCGCTGCGCTCGGCGTGGTCGGCCGCTCCGGGAGGATGCCCTCGGGGATCTCGTCCACCCGGGACTTCTCGGCGACCTTGCGCGCCTCTTCGGGGTCGCTCTCCAGGACGACGAAGCGGCGGTAGGCGTAGATCACGGCCACCGCGAAGGCCGGCCATTGGAGTGCGTAGCCCAGGTTCTGGCCGGTGCCCGACGCGGACTCGAAGCGGGTCCACTGCCACCAGGCGAGCGCAAGGCATGCCGCCGCGGCGACGACGGTCAGCACGATGAGCGCGGGCCGGTGCGTGCGACGACGGGGAGAGGAC
This sequence comes from Gordonia paraffinivorans NBRC 108238, assembly GCF_000344155.1. GTDB lineage: Bacteria > Actinomycetota > Actinomycetes > Mycobacteriales > Mycobacteriaceae > Gordonia > Gordonia paraffinivorans. The sequence continues at coordinate 27,021 of NZ_BAOQ01000011.1, forward strand.
ATGCCTTTCACGGTACCTGGCCTGCGATGATCAGAACGCGGCCGGTAGGGTGGTCGCCGTTACAGTGCGTCCGGCCCCGCCGGGCGCGTCTTGCGCGAGTGGCGGAATTGGCAGACGCGCTGGATTTAGGTTCCAGTGTCTTCGGACGTGGGGGTTCAAGTCCCCCCTCGCGCACCACGCCGCGGGCGTGCGGCGCAGTACGCCGGGTCCGTCATTTGGCGCGGGTGCGGCTATCTCAGCGTCGCGCTGTGTGCGACTTCTGCCGGTCCCGGTCGGTGGACGGCTCGGTAAACCATCGAGCTGCTCCAAACGCCCAGGTCTATCGTTGATCTTCATCGCGTTGTCGTGCTGATACGCCTCTCCTGACAGCTGCGCGCGAGCGGTTCCAGAGTCGCGCGTCCGAGCACCATAGATAAGTTGGGTCGAGTGATACGAGTCAAGCCACTTGATGCTCTGTACGTCTATTCCGAGTCCGATCGCGTGAGTTCGGCGATGGTCTCCGCATATGCGTTCGCAGAATCCGACGCGACCACGGAAGAGTTGGTTCAGTGGCTCGCCGACCGAGCTTCTGGGATTCCGGAACTCAGGCAGAGGATGGTCCGAGCCTATGGCGACATCGGAGATGCTTACTGGTCGGAGGCTCCGGCCTTCGACCCTCGTGACCACATTTCCGCAACGTCGGGCATGTCGTGGGATGAGCTTCGGATGCGAATCGCCGGCACACACCGAGTCGTCTTCGATTCTTCCCGACCTCTGTGGAGTGCCGAGATCGTCCGACACGTCGGCGGAATCGAACCGGCCCACGGGCGTGAGTGCGTGGTCGTCATCCTCAAGTGCAATCACGCGATAACCGACGGCTTGGGTTTTGCGGATGTCGCGAGGAAGTTGTTCTCGAGTGACGTTTCCAGTTGCGAGGTAGGGCAGACCGTCTCGCGTGGCACTGTCACAGCGCTCGAATCGGCACGACTGGTTGTCCGACCATTTCTTGTCCTATCCGACGTATGGCGTTTGCTGAAGACCAGCCGGCAGAGGTCGAAAGACAGACGAGCAGGTCTTTGGAGCATGCCGGATTTCGAGCCCCGCAGTTCGGCGGTCAATCAGGCCTGGAGCGGCGAGGCGGTCACCGAGGTCGTGTACGCGTCGGTTTCCGAGTTGCGGCAGGCGGCGAAGCGAATCGGTGAGGTCTCGGTGAATGATCTGGTGCTCGCTGCCATCGGTGGCGCAGCGGCAAGGCACCTCGGGGAAGAGCATCTGGCCGCAGCTGTGCCGATCTCGATCAGAGATATCTCCGCCGAGGCCCGCAATGCGACCGCGATTGCGATCGTCGACCTGCGCGTGGACCTACCGGCGGCCGAGCGGTGTGTCGCGATTCACGCGAATGTGGCCCGGGAGCGTGCCCGCTTTCGTCTGCCTTCGTGGGCGGAATCGTGCCAGCCGGACATCTTGCCCCGGCTTCCTGGATTCGTCTACCGAGGGCTTGCCGCCTGGCAGCGACGGTCGGGTGCGCACGCCAAGCCTGGATTCACCCAACTCAAGGTGAGCACGGTCCCGAAGGGGCCTGCAGATGAGTGGGTGTTGGCCGGTTCGCCTGTGGTGGCCAATTTCGGGGCACCCCCATTGGCGGATGGTCTCGGGCTCAACCATTCGGTCTCTCGCCTGGGGGACGTTCTGGGAATCGCTTTCGTGTACGACCCCAAGCAGCTGCCGGCGCCGGACGGCTACGCTCGGTGTCTGAGAGCAGAGCTCGCGGCGCTAACGGGCGCAGACGCGATGTAGGGCCACAGACAGACGATCGTGAGCGTGGCCTGGCCGTCCAGGTGTTCGGAGGCCTCCCCCTAGCGCCGGAATCAGGCGCTTGAAGGGCGCACCTACTTGAACTCGCCGTCGCCCCGACATGCAACGAGTAAGAAGTGCCTCGACCGGCGTTCTCGTGCGGAGGCGATGTGCGACTCAGGCCGAGATCAACTCCACCGCATCGTCATCGGCGAAGACGATGTCGTGGTCATCGGTCGATATCGCCCACCGGCGCAGGCGGGCGACGTGTTCGTGATCGATGCGCGCCTCGACCGGTTTGTCGCCCGGGGCGAGGTCGGCGAAGTCGTCGATGATCTCTCCCTCGCGTACCGTGCCGTCCTCGAGCGTGACGCGCACCCGCGACGAGACGTGCGGCTCATCGTCATCCGCGGCATCGGCGGTCTCCGCAGCGTCCTCGGGTGTCGTGACGGCGGCCACCTCCTCGGCGGTGATCTCGACGGTCTCGTCCTCTGCGTAGCCATCGGAGTCGTCGGCGGGCGACTCCGAAACCGCGGACTCCGGGTCGCTCGCCTCGGCCGCGGCGCTCTCCGTCTCGGTGTCGGTGCCGGCGACCTCGGTGGTGACGCCGTCCGCTTCGCCCGTAGCGGTGTTCTCGGCGGTTGCGTCGACGTCCACGTTCTCGTCCACGGTGCTCTGGTCGGGGGTGTCGGTGACGGCCGTGTTCTCGGCGGTTGCTTCGACGCCCACGTTCTCGTCCACAGTGCTCTGATCGGCGGCGTCGGTGACGGTCACGTCCTCGGCGGCCGCCGTCTCTCGATCGCCGCTGCTCTCCGGTGAGCTCATGGCGTTGCCGTCCTTCCGATCAGGATCTGGATACGTGCATGGTCAGGTACCCACTCGTGATGTGGTTCACCCGTACTAGCCCACATAGTAATAAATTTCCAGATTGTCATCCCGAACGGAATCGAATCGTTGCCGACGCACGGCGTCGGCCGTGGTTCTACGGCCGCAGTGCGTGAGTAGCCTCATCAGCGTGACCGCGCAACGTACCTCCGGCCAGCCACGCAGCGACGCATCCACGACGAAGGCCCCGCCCGCCGACACCGGCCATCCGCTGACCGACGACGCGGTCGTGGACGCGCTCGGCGCCGACCTCCGTGCGGCCGGCTACACCACCGACGGGGTCACCGAGTTCCTGGGCGACGACATCCACGACGCGCTGCTGCGCGGTGTCTGGTGGCCCGCGTCGACCGCCACCGAAGACGCCGACGCCGATCGGGTCCCGCTGGCCACCATCATCCGACTGTTCCTCCTCGGCTCCGACGAACCGCGATCACGTGTCGCGCGGGCGTTCCCCTCGGCCGGAGTGGACGCGCTCGTCGACCAGGGTGTGCTCGAGAGGCTCGACGACGGACTTCTCCGCGCCCGCCTCGACATCCGGCCGCACGCCGACGACACCCACGATTTCCTCGTCGTCGCCGACCAGGATGCGGCGATGCGACCGGGCCCGCTGGCCCGCGACCACGTGCTCGGGATCGGTGCCGCGTCGTTGTCGCTGGCCCGAGCGGTGATCCGCGAACCGGCCCGGCGCGCGCTCGACATCGGCACCGGCTGCGGGATCCAGGCGCTGCACCTGAGCTCGCACTGCGAGGAGATCGTCGCCACCGACACCAACGAGCGCGCGCTCGCCCTGGCGCGCGCCACGGCACGACTCAACGGCATGACATGGGATCTGCGCGCGGGCAGCATGTTCGAACCCGTGGCCGGCGAGCGGTTCGACCTGATCGTGTCCAACCCGCCCTTCGTGGTCGGCACCGGCAGTCAGGACTACATCTACCGCGACTCCGGCGTCGTCGGAGACGCGTTGTGCGAGCAGTTGATCCGCGAACTCCCAACGCACCTGAACCCGGGCGGCACCGCGCAACTCCTCGCCAACTGGATCATTCCCGAGGGCGCGGACTGGCGCGACCGCCCGCGCGCCTGGCTCGAGGGCACCGGTCTCGACGCCTGGGTGGTCCAGCGGGAGGCGGCCGATCCCATCAGCTACGTGTCGCTGTGGTTGTCCGACGCCGGGGAGGACGAGCAGACCGCGACCCGTCGCGGAGCCGAGTGGCTGAAGTGGTTCGCCGACAACGGGATCGCCGCGATCGGGATGGGCTCCATCACCGTCCGGGCGCCGGAGGCGGGGGAGGACCGCCGACCCGACGTCGTGATCGAGGAGATCACCGGCGCCGGCGAGGAGATCACCGGTCCGGAGGCGCAGGCCTTTCTGGCGCGACGCCGATACCTACGTGAGACCTCGGATGCCGAACTGCTCACCCGACGGCTCTCGGTGGCGCCGGTCATGCTCGAGGAGCACTCCCTGCCCGGCGAGGACGGCTGGCAGCTCGTCGGCTCGGCCGTCCGCCGGCCCGGAGGTCCCGCAGCGGTCCTCGGCGTCGACGAGGTGTCGCGGGCGCTGCTCGCCGGCTGTCGCGGTCAGGTCCCGCTCGGTGCGCTGATCGAATTGCTGGCCGATTTCCACGGGGTCGATGCCGACGCGCTGGCGGAGGCGGCGCTCCCGGTGGTGCGCGAGGCGATCGGACGCGGAATCCTCTACGAGGCCACCTGAGTCGCTCGTCGCAGCGGGCCGCTCCGGACGTCGGTCACATCCGTGCGAAGCGGGTCAGCCAGTAGCAGTAGACGCCGTAGGCGGCGATGCCGGCGGCAGCCAGCAGCATCAGGACCTGACCGGCCGGCAGGCCGGACAGCGATTTCACCGTCGCGTCGAGGCCACTGGCCTTCGACGGATCCGCGGTCGCCACCGCGACGAGGACGAGGACGCCTGTCCCGACGAGCACGGTCCCCTTGCCGCAGTAGCCGATCACGCCGGCGACCGTCGCGCCCCGGTCGCCGGCGACCGTCAGGTCGTCGAGGAACTTGCGTCGCACGCCCTTGTACACGTGGTAGCCGCCGACGCCGATGATGACGAGTCCGGCGACCACGACCACGAACTTTCCCGCGCCCGACTCCATGAGCCGGGCGGTGAGACCGGCGTTCTGCTCTCCGCTCGAGGTGCCGCCGCCCATCGCGAATCGTGCTGCGGTCCAGGCGAACCCGACGAACACGAGCCCCACCGAGAATGCCTTGCCGCGATCGACCCAGTCCTCGAGGCCGTCGTTGTCGCCACGGCCGGGCTCGGTGGGGGGCGGTCCGACGATCGCCTCGGCGAACCGCCACAGCGCGAGTCCGGCGAAGGCCACGGTCGCCACCCAGAGCGCGATCCGCCCACCCGTGCTGTCGGCGAACATCCCCAGCGCGCCCGACTGGTCGGCGGAACCGCCGTCGCCGAATGCGAGGCGCACGATGATGTAGGCGATCAGGAGGTGGACGAGTCCGCTGACCGCGTGACCCGCGCGGGCCACCCGCTCGAACCATGAGCTGTCGGTGGCGCGGTCGACGGCGCCCGTGAGGGAGTTGCCGGCCATCGTCGCCGCCCTTCTGTCCGTGAGGTGCACGGTCAGGGGATACCCGGCGGCCGGGTCCGCTACACCCGCTGGTCGACGCCGTTCGGAAAGGTTGCCGCGAGCGCCCGGGCCAGGTCGGCGATCAGATCGTCGGCGTCCTCGAGTCCGACGGAGAAACGCAGGTGGCCCCACTCGCGGAACTCCGCCGGGTAGGCGGCGACACGCGGCCCGTCGGGCCCGACGTGCACGATCAGGGACTCGTCGTGGCCCAGTGACACCGCGGAGGTGATCACCTCGAGATTGGCCACGAACCGGTTCTGGGTCGCCGAATCTCCGCGCACCGCGAACGCCATCATGGCGCCGAAGCCCCGGCCGTCGAACTGGCGTGCGGCCAGGTCGTGCTCGGGATGCGAGGGCAGCCCGGGGTAGCGGACGTAGGCGATGCGCGGGTCGGCGTCGAGGAATGCCGCCACCCGTTCGGCGGTCTGCTGGTGCTGGGCGAACCGAAGGGGCAGGGTGATCGCGCCGCGCGAGATGAGCCAGGCGTTGAACGGAGAGATGACGCCGCCCACGTCGACCATCGCCTCCGTCTTGATGCGGTCGATGAGCTCGGCCCGGCCGAGCACCGCACCGCCCATCGCGTCACCGTGGCCGTTGATGTACTTCGTCAGCGAGTGCACGACGAGGTCGGCGCCGTCGGCGAGCGGCCGGTAGAGCGGGGGAGGCGTGAAGGTCGAGTCGACCAGCAACAACGCCCCCGCCTCGTGCGCGATCCCGGCCATTGCGGCAATGTCGGCGACCTTGGTGGTCGGGTTCGCGATGGTCTCCACCGCGAAGAGCTTGGTCTCGGGCCGGAAGGCGGCGCGGACCGCGTCGTGATCGGTGACGTCGACGAAGGTCGCCTCGATCCCGTACTTCCTCGGCAGCAGCTCGGCCCAGAGTTTCCAGGTCGCCTCATAGGTCGTGTCGGAGACGACGACGTGGTCGCCGGTGGACAGGAAGGTGAAGAACACCGCGTGCAGGGCGGCGACCCCGGAGGCCAGGGCGACGGCGGCCTCGGCCTCCTCCAGCGCGGCGAGCTTGTCCTGCAGGGCCACCTGGTTGGCGCCGGTGTTGCGCGTGTAGAACAGCTGGTTGGTTCCCGACCAGCTCATCTGCTCGGGTTCGGGCGGCAGGTGGTAGGAGTTCGCCATCGTGATCGGCGTGCGGATCGACGGACCCGACGGGTCGTTGCCCGCATGGACACTGCGGGTCATCATGCCGTGGGCGTCGGGCCTGATCTCGTCGTTCATACGTGGGCTCCTGTCGTATGCAGCTGCTCGCCGGTCGGGGTCTCCCGATCGGGTCGATGTGCCGGCCCGGGGGCCGGGCCGGACGGCTTCCTCTGGTCGCCGAGGCTCCGGACAATCCGTCCGGGGACCCGGTGCAGCTTGTCGATGTGCATGAAGTGGCGGAACTCGGCCCAGGCCCAGCAGGCGCCGAACACCAGCAGCGCGACGGACTGCATGGTGATGTCGTCCCACGGGCGGTGCGCGATGTGGATGGGCACGACGACCAGCGCGATCGCCTGGATGACGTAGGAGTCGAGACTCCGGGTGCCGGTCATGACCAGCGGGCGCAGCCAGTCGTGGTGCCACCAGCGCAGCAACAGACGGAACACCCCGTAGAGGGCGGGGATCGCGAGATAGGCGCCGATCGCCCGTGCCGGACGGAAGTCGAGTTTGTCGGCGAGCTTCGGTTCGAGGTGCGCCCACGGTCCGGTGTCGATGCCGTAGTGGAAGAACAGCGCGACGGCCACCGCCACCGCGATGATGACGAGCAGCCATCGGTCGATGAATTCGGGGACGTCCCAGCGGGTCCAGTTCCAGCCGATCACCACCGACGGGATGAACATGATCTGCCAGCCGGCGACGTTCTGGATGTGGGGGGCCGCCTGGTAGGCGCTGAGATAGAACCAGTCCGGGGACCAGAAGAGCGACAGGACGTACAGCGCCAGCGAAGCCGCCAGGATCGGCGCCCACCAGCCGCGCTGCAGCATCGGGAACAGGGCGAACGCCGTCGCCATCAGCACCATGTAGAGCAGCAGGATGTTGCCGCCGCTCGGCAGGTACTGCATGGTCACCGACAGCCAGATCCCCTGCATCCAGCCGTCGATCGGCAGCAGCAGCGTCAGCCAGCGGTGTCCGGCCAACGCGGCCGCGACCGCGACGAGCGCGATGAGCAACTGGCAGCAGTAGAGGACGGCGATGCGTTTGAGGAGACGGACGTAGGCGAAGCGCAGCCCGTACCGCGTGACCCAGCGTTGGTACACCAGGCCCAGGACGATGCCGGAGAGCATGACGAAGGCCGACATGCCGTCGACGTAGTTGAAGGAATGCGTGGGGGCCGCGAGCGCCGACTCGGTCGCGAAGTGCGCGGTGACCATGCTCCAGATCGCCACTCCGCGGGTGGCGTCGATCGCGAGATCCCGGTTGCCGGGGCTCCGTTTCGCGGGCACACGGTTTGCAGACGCACGGTTCGCAGACATTGACCTGCACACTAGAACTCACCGCGGCCCGGAGTCATCCCGGGCCGCGGTGAGTCGTGATGGAGATCGCTTACGAGTACAGGTCGGCGATCGCCTCCTTGTAGGCGTCGTGGATCACGTTGCGCTTGAGCTTGAGCGTCGGCGTCAGCTCACCCGACTCGATGCTGAAGTCGGTGTCGAGGATCGTGAACTTCTTGATGGCCTCGGCGTTGGACACCTTGGCGTTCGCCTCGGCGACCGCGGCCTCGATCTCCTTGCGCAGGTCGGGGTTGTCGACCAGGTCGGAGATCGGGGTGTCGGCGGGCAGGTGGTGCCGCTCCAGCCAACCCGGGATGGCCTCCGCGTCGAGGGTGATCAGGGCGCCGATGAACGGCTTGTTGTCGCCGACCACCAGGCACTGGCTGACCAGCGGATGCGCGCGGATCGAGTCCTCGAGCTGTGCCGGGGCGACGTTCTTGCCGCCGGCGGTGACGATCAGTTCCTTCTTGCGCCCGGTGATGAAGAGGTAGCCGTCGTCGAGGGTGCCGACGTCACCGGTGTGGAACCAGCCGTCGCGGATCGCGTCGGCGGTGGCCTGCTCGTTCTGCCAGTAGCCGCTGAACACCATCGGGCCCTTGACCAGGATCTCGCCGTCCTCGGCGATCCGGACGGTCACGCCGGGCACCGGGCGGCCGACCGAACCGACCTTCTGGTGCTTCTCGTTGTTCGCGGTGACGGCGGCGGTGGTCTCGGTGAGGCCGTAGCCCTCGTACACCGGGATGCCGACGCCGCGGAAGAAGTGGCCGAGGCGGGCGCCGAGCGGGGCGCCACCGGAGATCGCGCCCTCACACTGGCCGCCGAGTGCGGCGCGGAGCTTGCCGTAGACCAGCTTGTCGAACAGCGCGTGGCGCAGCTTCAGGCCGAGGCCGATCTTGCCGGCCTCCATCGCCTTGCTGTACTCGATCGCGGTCTCGGTGGCCTTCTCGAAGATCGAGCCCTTGCCGCCGTCGTAGGCCTTCTGCTTGGCGGAGTTGTACACCTTCTCGAACACGCGCGGCACCGACAGCACGTAGTGCGGCTTGAAGGTGGCGAAGAGATCGACGAGGTTCGCGATGTCGTTCGTGTGGCCGAGGATGACGCGGTTCTCGATGGCGGCGACGGCGATGATGCGCGCGAGCACGTGGGCCAGCGGCAGGAACAGCAGGGTCTGCTTGCCCTCCTGCAGGCCGGCGCCCACGGCGTCGCGGGTGGCCGCGCACTCCGCCATGAAGTTGGCGTGGGTGAGCAGGACGCCCTTGGGGCGTCCGGTGGTGCCCGAGGTGTAGATGAGGGTCGCGGCGTCACTCGAGAGGGCGTTCGCACGACGGCGGTCGAGCTCGTCGTCGGCGACCTTCGCGCCGCGCTTGGCCAGCGTGGGCAGCGCGTGCTCGTCGAAGACGAGGGTCTCCTTCAGGGTGGACGTCTCGTCGATGACCCGGATGTGCTTGGTGTAGTGGCCCTGGTTCTCCACCACCAGCAGGACCGCGGCGGAGTCCTCGAGGATCCACTGCACCTGGTCGGGCGCCGAGGTCTCGTAGATGGCGACGGTGCAACCGCCCGCACGCCAGATCGCGTAGTCGAGGACGGTCCACTCGTAGCGGGTCGACGACAGGATCGCGACCCGGTCGCCGGGCTGCACGCCCGAGGCGATGAGACCCTTGGCGACCGCGTCCACCTCGTCGGCGAACTGCTTCGCGGTGACGTTGATCCACTGGTTGTGGGAGCGCTTGCGGAAGAGAGGGAGGGTCGGTCGCTCGCTCCGGTACTTCAGGATCGAGTCGACGAGGCTCGCCTTGTCGTCGATCGTCAGATCGGACGGGGTGGCGTACTGCTGCTGCATGGCACTCCTGTGTCGGGCAGACGATATGGGCATTTCGGGCACCGGCGTCGGGAAACACCCCGACCACCGGCCGTTGAGTGGAACTGACAGTACCAGTATTCGGTGTGATGCATCACACGTGCCACTCGAAGTGGTGTATCCGCAGTTCATCGGCGAGATGTGACGGGCTTGTGGCACGATGCCGAGTTTCCCGGCCTGGGCGTTTACAGTTGATAGCGATGAATGAGACCCGTAGCGCATGAGCACTTCCGATCAAGACGAGCGCAGTGCGCCGGCAGACCCCGCAGTGACAGGCATTTCCGTGACAGAATCCCCGGCGGCAGCTTCGCCGGCCAGCACCACCGACCACACCTTCGACGATCTGGGCATCGAGCCCCGGGTCCGGGCCGCGATCTCCGACGTCGGCTACGAGACCCCGTCCCCGATCCAGGCGGCGACCATCCCGCCGCTGATGGCCGGCCGCGACGTCGTCGGCCTGGCCCAGACCGGCACCGGTAAGACCGCGGCGTTCGCGATCCCGATCCTGTCGCGCCTCGACACCTCCGCGAAGACTCCCCAGGCGCTCATCCTCGCGCCCACGCGCGAGCTCGCGTTGCAGGTGTCCGAGGCGTTCGGCCGCTACTCGGCGCACATGCCCGAGGTGAAGGTCCTGCCGATCTACGGCGGCCAGTCCTACGGCGTGCAGCTCGCGGGCCTGCGTCGCGGCGCGCAGGTCATCGTCGGCACCCCGGGTCGCGTCATCGATCACCTCGACCGCAAGACCCTCGACATCTCCAACCTCGAGTTCCTCGTGCTCGACGAGGCCGACGAGATGCTCACGATGGGATTCGCCGAGGACGTCGAGCGCATCCTCGCCGAGACCCCCGACTCCAAGCAGGTCGCGCTGTTCTCGGCGACCATGCCCAGTGCGATCCGGCGCCTGGCCCAGCGGTATCTGAACGATCCGCAGGAGATCACCGTCAAGTCCAAGACGGCGACCGCGCAGAACATCACCCAGCGCTATCTACAGGTGTCCCACCAGCGCAAGCTCGACGCGTTGACCCGATTCCTCGAGGTCGAGGAATTCGACGCGATGATCGTCTTCGTCCGCACCAAGCAGGCGACCGAGGAGCTCGCCGAGAAGCTGCGGTCGCGCGGCCTGTCGGCGGTGGCGATCAACGGCGACCTCGCGCAGGCGCAGCGCGAGCGCACGATCAACCAGCTCAAGAACGGCTCGATCGACATCCTCGTCGCCACGGACGTGGCCGCGCGCGGACTCGACGTCGACCGCATCTCCCACGTCGTCAACTACGACATCCCGCACGACACCGAGTCCTACGTGCACCGCATCGGCCGCACCGGTCGTGCGGGCCGCTCGGGCAACGCGCTGCTGTTCGTCTCGCCGCGCGAGCGCCACCTGCTCCGCGCCATCGAGCGCGCGACGCGGCAGGAGCTGACCGAGATCGGCTTGCCCAGCGTCGACGACGTCAACGCGCAGCGCGTCGCCAAGTTCGCCGACTCGATCACGCAGAACCTGTCGTCGGAGCACCTCGATCTCTTCCGCGGCCTCGTGGAGAACTACGCCCGCGAGCACGACGTCACGATGGCCGACATCGCGGCGGCTCTCGCCCTCGAGACCCGCGACGGCGGATTCCTCATGGCCCCGGACCCGCCGGAGTCCGAGCGCCCCGCCCGCCGCGAGCGGGCCCCGCGGCGTCCGGGTGCGAGCTACGCGACCTACCGCATCGCGGTCGGGCGCAAGCACAAGGTCTCCCCGGGCGCGATCGTCGGGGCCATTGCGAACGAAGGCGGTCTCACGCGCGCCGACTTCGGCAACATCAGCATCCGCGACGACTTCAGCCTCGTGGAGTTGCCCGACGATCTCGACAAGGAGACGCTGTCGCTGCTGCGGCACACCAGGATCGGCAAGCACCCGATCGACATCCGCAAGGATCTCGGTGCGCCCCGCGCACGGGGCGGCGCCAAGCGCAATGCCCACGGCGGCCGCGACAACTGGGGCAAGCGGCCGTCGCCGCGAGTCGCCGGCCGGGGACGCCGTTCCTGATTCGTCTCACCGGCGATCAGCTCGCTGACCTGCGGTTCTTGCCAATCTGCAATCAATCCGTAACCTGAGATGCGGGGGTCAACAGGAATCCGTTCCCGCGCGTTCGGGTCCCGTCCGGGGTCCGGCGCGGGCGGATCGGCAACGTTCGAGTGAACACAGGATTGGTGAGTCACCAGTGGCAGTCGTGAGTGCGATTTCAGCAGAGGAAGCGTGGGATCACAGTCGCGCCGGCAAGGCGGTCGTGGTCGATGCGCGTCCGCAGGTCGTACGGCATCAGGGAAGTCTTCCCGGCGCCTTCGTCGTGGAGCCCTCAGAGGTCCCCGCACGCCTGCGGCCGACCCCGACCGGCAGCTTCCCGGTGATCAAGGATCCGTCCGCCAAGGCGCGCGAGATCCGTCGCGACACCGAGATCGCGGTGGTGTCCGTCCGCTCGGAGGCCCCGCGTATCGCCGAGCAGATCGCCAAGCTCGGCTACACCAACGTCCACTACGTCGACGGCGGCTACCGGGCACTGCGATCCCGGGTCTGATCACCCGGCCCGCACCGGCGGTCCGGCCGCCGGCGCGGGCCGGGACCACCCGCACCGACGCCGCCTCTGTGCGCGAGTGCGGGGCGGCACTTCGTCGCCCGCCGGATGACGCGCACGCCGCATCGGCCCCCGTGTCCTGACCAGCGCCTTGATAGCGTGGGGTGCGCGGATCGACGAGAGGACGCAATCGGATGCAGGATGACACTCGCGAGGCACTGCGAGACCAGGTCACCCGGCTGATGTCGTTCCTCCGCGATGTCGTCCGTTCCCGCTCGGGCGACGTCCGCGACATCGACGAGCACGTCGGCCATGTCTGGGTCGGTTCCTCCACCTCCGTCTCGGTGCGGTCGTCGGCGGTGCCCGGCCACGTCGTGATCGAGCTCGGGCCCGACGACCCGGCACACGCAGAGCTCTCCGGCCTCCTCGACGAGTTGGCCGAGAACCCGGAGACACTCGAGTTGGTCCTGGCCGACGCGCTGGTGACGGTCCACGACGACGCGGGCGGTGATACGACCGGCGAACCCCTGGTCCGCGAGCACCTCCTGACGCAGGCGCTGGTCGCCGACCGCGACGACTCGCGCGCCATCAGGCTCTCCCTGGCCGCGGGGTCGGTGCCGGTCCTGCACGACACGCACCTGCTCGCCTCCGTCGACGGCATCGAACTGGCCGGTGCGGTCAAGACCCGGTCCCGGATCGCCGAGCAACCGTCGGTGGCGTCGAAGCAGGTCGCCGACCTGATCGGGGACTGGCTCGACGAGATCGACGTCGACCCCGACCGCGTGGGTCTCGCGCTCGACATGCGTCCCGCCGTCGTGCTGCGGCGGCGCAGCGTCGAGAGCTCGGTCGCCTTCTACGACGCCATCCTCGACGACCTACGCGACGACGAGTCGCCCGTGCCCGTCGGGCCCGCGCAGCTCGTCCGTCCCATCGAGGCCCCCGAGCGGCTCGCCGCACTCGCCGAGCCCGGGATCCTCGAACCCGACCGACTCGTCTCCGACGCGCTGTTCCCGCTGCCGTCGAACGTCGAGCAGCGCGACGTGCTGGTGCGGCTCGGCAACGACATCGGCGTGGTCGTCGAGGGGCCGCCCGGCACGGGCAAGACCCACACCATCGCCAACGTGATGTCGGCGCTGCTCGCGAAGGGGCAGCGTGTCCTCGTCGTCAGCGAGAAGGCCCACGCCCTCCACGTGCTCCGCGACATGCTCCCACCCGAGTTGCGCGACCTCGCCGTGTCCATCGCCGACGTCTCCCGGGACCGATCGGACGCGATCGTCTCGGTCGTCGAGAACCTCGCCACGCGCAAGGCCTCGTTCTCCGAGGCCGTCGCCGACGCCGAGATCGCCGATCTCGAGGCACGACGCGAACATGCCCTCATGAGCCGCGATCGCACCCTGCGGGACCTGTGGGAGCTGCGGGCATCCGAGACCGAGGTCCACGAGTGGGTGGCCGGCGACTACCGCGGCACCCCTGCCGAGATCGTGCGTCAGGTCAAACGCGATGCGCCGCAGTACGATTGGATGCCGCCGGGACTCTCCGGTGCCGTGCCGCCGCTGGACTCCGCGGAGTTCGCCAGGCTCGTCGAACTGCTCGCGGTCACCGGCGGCGACACCCATCGCCTCGGTCAGCGCTTCCCCGACCTGTCCGAGTACCTACCGGAACCGGCCGAGATGGACGCGATCTGCGCACGCGTCGCCGCGCGGCCCCACGGCACGGGCACGTCCGGTGCCGAGTCTCTGCTGTCCGTGCTCGACGGCGTCGACAGCGGACGGCTCCTCGCGATCAAGCAGACCTGTGAGCAACTGGCCGCGGCCGCGGCCGAGGTGAGCTCTTTCCCAGCACCGATGGTCGACATGGCCGACCGCCTGCTCGCCGGACAGGCCACCCACCTGTGGTCGCGGGTCACCACGCTGTCCCCGGTGATCGCGGAGGCCGCCCGCCGCGACCGCGACCTGGGCGCCCACCGGGTCGTCGTCGAGGGCGAACGCCCCGGCGACGCCGCGATCTTCGACGCCGCGGCCGACCACCTCGCCGCCGGCGGGCAGTGGCGCGGCCGGTTCCGTCGTTCGCCGGAGCAGCGGGCGGTGGAGGAATCCGGGGTGCGGGCCACCGTCGACGGCCGGGAACCCGCCGACGAGCAGTCGCTGCGGCGCGTCGCCGACCACCTGTCCGTGGTCGAGGCCGTCGGACAGGCGCACCGGATCCTGGCCGACCTCCACGTCCCGTTCGACGCCTCCGGGTCGCGGTCGGCCCAGGTCGATCACCTCGTGCAACTCGACGCCCAGCTCGCGTGGATCTCGCGGCTGGTCACCGGCCGCGACCGCCTGGTCCACCAGCTCGACGCGATCAGTCCGGGAGGACCGCGCCCGCGCAGCGTCGCCGAGATCGCCGCGGTCTCCGAGCAGGCGCATGCGATCGCCGCCGCCAACGACGCGGTCCTCGCCGAGCAGGCGCTCTCCGATCACGCCTCCGCTCTGGCCTCGGAGCTCGAGAAGGGGCCCTCGCCGGAAGGCGACGCACTTCTGTCCGCGCTCGCCTCGGCGGATGCCGGGGCGATCCGGGAGGCGCGGCGCGCGTACGAGGAGGCACGCGAGACGGCGGCGGCGCAGACCGCACTCGACCTGCTCCAGATGCGCCTGCGCAGTCGCGCGCCCGAACTCGTGAAGCTGATGTGGGGCAGCCCCGACGACCCGGTGTGGGCCGACCGCGCCCGGGAGATGTCGGCCGCGTGGGCATGGCGATATGCCCACACCTGGATCACCGATCGCAGTGATCCCGAGTCGGAGAAGCGCATCCAGGCCGAACTCGACGCACTCGAGGTCGACATCGCGCAGCTGACCACCCGGCTGGCCTCCGCCCGTGCCTGGCGTGAGCTGCTCTCACGCACCACGACCGGCGAGATCCAGGCGCTGCAGTCCTATCGCGACCACATGATCAACCTGGGCAAGGGTTCGGGAAAGCACGCCAACCGGTTCCGCAAGGCCGCCCGAGAGGCGATGGCGGTGGCGCAGAACGCGATCCCGGCGTGGATCATGTCGATCAGCCAGGTCGCCGAGACACTCCCGCCGAAGCGGCACTCGTTCGACGTGGTCATCGTCGACGAGGCATCCCAGGCCGACATCACCAGTGCATTCCTGTTGTGGCTGGCCCCGCGGGTCATCGTCGTCGGCGACGACAAACAGTGCGCGCCCGTCGGCCTCGCCGGGACCACGCTCGACGAGGCGTTCGCCGAACTCGACGCGGCCCTGCCGGATGTCCCGGAATACCTCCGCGACGGACTCACCCCACGGTCGAGTCTGTTCTCGTTGCTGCGCAGCCGGCTCGGCAACGTCGTGGCGTTGCGGGAGCATTTCCGGTCGATGCCGGAGATCATCGAGTTCTCCTCCCGGCAGTTCTACGCCAACTCGCCGCTGATCCCCGTGCGGCAGTACGGCTCCGACCGTCTCGATCCACTGCGCACCGTCGCGGTCGCCGGGACGGCCACCGGCAGCGGGGCCTCGCTCGTCAACGAGGCCGAGGTCGAGGCGATCGTCGGCGCGCTGCGCTCCTGCCTCGACGACTCAGCTTATGACGGAATGGATTTCGGGGTCATCGCCCTCGCCGGAAGCAAACAGGCCGAGGCGTTGGAGAAGGCGTTGCGGGCTGCGGTCGACGACGAGACGTGGCGTGCGCGCCGTATCCGCGTCGGCACGCCCCCCGACTTCCAGGGCGACGAGCGACGGGTCGTCTTCTTGTCGATGGTGGTCTCCGATCCGTCCGCGATCTCGGCGCTGACCCGGGCCGAGTCCCAGCGTCGTGTCAACGTGGCCGCGACGCGGGCGATGGACCAGCTGTGGCTGTTCCATTCGATCGCCCTCGAGGACCTGAGACCAGGCGACCTCCGGTACTCGCTGCTGTCCTACATGACCGCGCACGAGGGCCTGTCGGTGCCTCCGATGCCTGTCGACGTCCCCGACGACCGGCGGGTGGAACCGTTCGACAACCTTCTCGAGCAACGGGTGTTCAACCGCCTGGTCGCGCTCGGTCATCACGTCACCCCGAAGGTCACCGTCAACAACCGGGTCATCGATCTGGTGGTCCTCGGCGCCGACGCGCGGATGGCCGTCGAATGCGACGCGGACGCCTTCGCGGGGACCGGGCGCCAGGCGCGGTCCGATCTGGAGCGTGAACGCGAACTGCGCCGCTGCGGTTGGGAATTCGTACGCGTCCGGGAATCGGAGTTCGAACTGGATCCCGATCGGGTGATGGAGCAGGTGGCCGCGGCGCTCGAGGCACGCGGGTGCAAGCCGGGGTCGGTCACCGCGAACCCCGGGGCGCCTGCCGCGCCGGCGTGGACGCCCATCAACCTGACGGCAGGGGAGTGAACCCGTCCGCGTGAGCGGGCGCCTCGCCGGCTTGCCGAGGCGCCCGCACAGCGCGTCCGGCCCCGTTGCCGCGGGAACGGCCGCTAGCCGATGGCGCGGAGGAGTGCGGGCAACCCGACCGCGGCCGAGACCCGCAGGCTGTGAGTCGCGATCGAGGTGACCGCCGACTCCGCGGGATTGAACTCGATGACCGGAATGCCTTGCCGTGCGGCGCGTTCGGGTAGTGAAGCGGCGGGATAGACGATCCCGCTGGTGCCGACGACGAGCACGACCTCGGCCGCCCGGAACGCCTGGTCGGCTCGCTGCCAGTCGTCGGCGGGCAGTGCTTCGCCGAACCACACGACGCCCGGGCGGACCCGCCCGCCGCAGCGCGGGCACGTCGGCGGGGTGACCCGCGGCTCGATGTGCTCGGTGTCGGGTTCGGCCGGCGTCGGGTGTGCCTCGGGTCCGTCGTACGGGGTTCCGCAGTCGGCGCATCGAGGCGCGAAGAGACTGCCGTGCAGATGGCTGACGACGTTGCTCCCGGCGCGTTCGTGCAGATCGTCGACGTTCTGCGTCACCACCATCACGGTGCGGGAGGACCCCAGTTCCGCCAGCGCCCGGTGTCCGGCGTTCGGCTCGGCGGAGAGGACCTCGCGGGCGCGCCAGCGGTACCAGCCCCATACGAGGGCGGGATCGCGCTCCCAGGCCTCCGGGGTGGCCAGTTCGGAGGGGTCGAAGGTCTCCCAGAGGCCGGTCTGGGCGTCGCGGAAGGTCGCGATGCCGCTGTCCGCCGACATCCCGGCGCCGCTGAACACGGTGATCCAGTCCGCGTCGCGGACGAGGTCGGCGACGGCGGCGGGGATGATCTCGCCGACCTCGGCGTCGGGCGACCCGGGCCCCGGCGCGGGGCTCACCCGGCTGCCTCCAGCGAGGCCCGCAGGAGTTCGGCGGTCTCGTCCGGGTCGGGGTCGCGGCGCACGACGAAGCCCTTGGCGAAGCTGAGCTTGTCGCCGGCCCGTCGGGGGACGACGTGGAGGTGTGTGTGGAACACGGTCTGAAACGCCGCGCGTCCGTCGTTGAGGGCGATGTTGACGCCGTCGGCCGCCAGGGGGCCTCGCTTCATCGCGGTCGCGAGACGTTGCCCCGCGCGGAAGAGGGCGGCGCCGCGGGCCGGATCGAGGTCGTCGAGCCCGGAGGAGTGAATCCGGGGGACGAGGAGCGTGTGCCCGCGGGTGACCGGCCGGATGTCGAGGAACCCCACGACCTCGTCGTCGGAGTAGACGATCCGCCCCGGAGCCGTGCCCTCGACGATGGCGCAGAAGATGCAACTGCTCATGGGCTGACTCTAGGGCACCGCGGTCGGGGCTCGAGGGTTCTACACATGGGTGTCGGGGTCGCGACACGGGACGTGTGCCGCATCACATAACGGTTTCATAACGGTCTGTCGGGCGGCCGTTCCGGGTGCGCCGCGCGCTGATCGACGGCGCCTGGCCTGGGGGTTTCGCGACCCTTCGGATGGCCGTTGACATGGTGTTTCAAGTTACCCGCGGGGTTACTGATCGGTATACCGACAGGTCACCCAGAAACATGAGGAATCCCTCACTTTCGTGTGTCATCATGGGGACACGTTCACGCCGACGACGACTCGTGACGACGGGTCGTTGTCGTGAATGTTCCTGCCGGACAAGCGTGTTCGTCAACTGTGCGTTTCGTCCGAACCCGGACGGGCCGCCGTGGTCCGAGTGTCCGACGCCACCGGCGCCGTGGACGCATCCATCTCACCGATGAGACCCGCGGCGCTCCCGCCTGCCACCGACACTCCGCCGACCGCCGAAGACAGACCACCACAGAGGAGTACCCGTGACCGTCGACCAGTTCCGCACCGGCTCGCAAGGCGCAGCCAACGCCGAACGCCCGACCACCACGCTCATCGATCGGCTCACGCAGGGCGAGCCCTACGCGATCAGTTTCGGCGGACAGGGAGGCGCGTGGTTGCCCACGCTCGCCGAGCTGGTGGTCGACGCCGACCTCGAGCACCGGATCGCCAAGATCGTCGAGGCGGCCGAGCGACTCCTCGATCCCGTCGCCGACCAGCTGGTCGTCGCGCGCGGCGACGGCTTCCACCCGCTGGCCTGGGTGCATGCCCACGACGCCGGCGAAGAGGTCCCGTCCGAGACCGCACTCGCCGACTTCACGCTCTCCGGCCCCGGCGTGCTGCTGACGCAGCTCGCCGCCGTCGAGGCGCTCCGCAAGCAGGGCCTCGACACCGCCGCGGTGCCCCCGAGCGCCGTCGTCGGCCACTCCCAGGGCTCGCTGGCCATCGACGCCGTCGGGGCCGAGGGCAACGCCGTCGAGGGCGGACAGGGGCTCCTGCTCGCGATCGCCCACCTCATCGGCGCCGCCGGCTCGCTCGTCGCCCGTCGCCGCGGGCTCGGCGTGACCACCGACGGCACCCCGATGCTCGCCGTCGCGAACGTCGCGCCCAAGCGCATCGACGAGATCCTCGCCGAGTACCGGGCCGGCCTGCACGAGGGCGACCTCGCCACCGCGCCGGTGGTCTCGATCAAGAACAGCCGCAACGCCCTTGTGCTCTCCGGGGCCCCGCGCCACCTCGCCGGCTTCGCCGCCCTGTGCGAGCGCATCGCCGCCGACGAAGCCGACCGGCGCAAGCGCAAGCTGACCGGCGGTGCCCCGTTCTCCCCGAGGTTCGACCATCTCCAGGTCTCGGTCGCCTTCCACCACCCGGCGATGGCCGAGGCGGTCGAGCTCGTGGGCGAGTGGGCCGGCGAGTGCGGCATCGATCGCGAACTCGCCACCCGTCACGCGCAATCCATCCTGGTCGACCACGTCGACTGGGTCGGCGAGATCGACGAGGTCGTCGCCGGCGGCGCGAAGTGGATCCTCGACTTCGGTCCCGCCGACACCGCCACCCGCCTGACCGCCCCGCTCGTGCGCGGCCAGGGCGTCGGGCTGGTGCCGGCCGCGCTGCGCGTGGGCCAGCGCAACCTGTTCACCCCGGGCGGCGTCCCCGAGGTCGCCGCGCCGTGGTCGCAGTTCGCCCCCACACTCGTCGAACTGCCCGACGGCCGCACCGTCGTCGAGACCGCCTTCACCCGCCTCACCGGCCGCTCGCCGATGCTGCTGGCCGGTATGACCCCCACCACCGTGGACCCGGCGATCGTCGCCGCGGCGGCCAACGCCGGCCACTGGGCCGAGCTCGCCGGCGGCGGCCAGGTCACCGAGGAGATCTTCGCCCGCAACATCGCCACCCTCACCGACCTGCTCGAGCCCGGTCGCGAGGCGCAGTTCAACGCCCTGTTCCTCGACCCGTACCTGTGGAAGCTGCAGCTCGGCGGGAAGCGGCTGGTGCAGAAGGCGCGTGCGCAGGGCGCCCCGATCGACGGCGTGATCGTCTCGGCCGGCATCCCCGAGCTCGAGGACGCGGTGGCTCTGGTGGAGGAGTTCGTCGAGGCGGGTCTGCGCTTCGTCGCGTTCAAGCCGGGCACGGTCGAACAGATCCGGCAGGTCGTGCGGATCGCCGCCGAGGTCCCGCACCACCCGGTCATCGTCCAGATCGAGGGCGGCCGCGCCGGTGGCCACCACTCGTGGGAGGACCTCGACGACCTGCTGCTGGCCACCTACGGCGAGCTGCGCGCACGGCCGAACGTCGTGATCTGCGTCGGCGGCGGCATCGGCACCCCCGAACGCGCCAGCGAATACCTCACCGGCGTCTGGTCGACGGCGCACGACCACCCGGTGATGCCGCTGGACGGCATCCTCGTCGGCACCGCGGCGATGGCCACCAAGGAGGCCACCACCAACCCCGACGTCAAGAAGATGCTGGTGGAGACCGCGGGCATCGACGAGTGGATCGGCGCGGGCCACGCCACCGCCGGAATGGCCTCGGGCCGTTCGCAACTCGGCGCCGACATCCACGAGGTCGACAACGCCGCGTCGCGGTGCGGACGTCTGCTCGACGAGGTCGCCGGCGACGCCGAGGCCGTGGCCGCGCGCCGCGACGAGATCATCGCGGCGATGGCCGTCACCGCCAAGCCGTACTTCGGCGACGTCGAGACCATGACCTACCGCCAGTGGCTCGAGCGCTACGCGACCCTGGCCGTGGGCGACGCGCACGGCGACCACCTGCCGTGGGCCGACATCACCTGGCAGCAGCGGTTCGTCGAGATGCTGCAGCGCACCGAGGCCCGCATGCACCCGCAGGACTCCGGGCCCATCCCGACGATGTTCGCCGACATCTCGACCACCGACGACCCGCATGCCGCGATCGACGCGCTGGGCAGCGTCTACCCCGAGATCGACACCGACATCCTGCATCCGGCCGACGTCGCGTTCTTCTTCGAGCTCTGCCGCACGCCGGGCAAGCCCGTCAACTTCGTCCCGGTCATCGACAAGGACGTGCGCCGCTGGTGGCGCAGCGACTCGCTGTGGCAGGCACACGATCCGCGCTACAGCGCCGACGAGGTCTGCATCATCCCCGGCCCGGTGGCCGTCGCCGGCATCACCCGCGTCGACGAGCCGGTCGGCGAACTCCTCGACCGCTTCGAGGCCCGGGTCGTCACCGACCTGAAGACCGCGGGCGAGCGCCCGGTGCCCGTCGCCTCGCGTCATCGCGCGGGTCGCGTGGACGAGGTCGGCGCGTTGACCGCCGTCATCGAATCCGCCGACGTGAGCTGGGCCGGCCGCATCGTGCCGAACCCGATCGCGCTGCTCGGCGACGTCGACCGCTGGACCGCCGTCGCGCCGGAGCGTGCCGAGCACGCCCCCACCGGTGCCGTTCTCGAACAGACCGCGTCCGAGGGCGACTCCGTCCGCTTCGACCTCGTCGTCCCGATCTCCGGTGCGTCCGTGCGCATCCCGATCGTGGCCGGCGCGGGGGTCCGCGACGGCGGCGCGCCGATCGTCGGCCTCGACGACGCGTCGGCCGCGATGCGCGAGATCCTCACCGTCGCCGCCGGCGGGTCGCTGGCCGAGGTGACCGACGGCGTCGCGACCACCACCATCACCTGGCAGCCCGACTCGGTGGCCGATCACGCCTCGGTGACCGGGTTCTCGCTGCCGGCGCACCTGCGTCCCACGACCCCGACCGAGCCCTTCGGGTTCGCCGTCCCCGACACCCTGGTCGGCGCCTGCTGGCCGAGCGTGTTCAGCGTCATCGGCGCCGCCCGCACCGACGCCGGAACCCCGGTCGTCGAGGGTCTGCTCGATCTGGTCCACCTCGATCACGCCATCCACGTGACCGGCGAGATCCCCACCGAGGTCACCGATCTGACCGTGACCGCGCGCACGGGCGCGGTCCACGACTCCGAGGTCGGCCGGGTCATCGAGGTCTCGGTCGAGATCGTCGGCGAGGCCGGGCCGGTCGCGACGCTCGAGGAGCGCTTCGCGATCCGCGGTCGCCTCGGCGATGCCGAACTGACCGCCCCGCTGCGGGCCGGCGGCGCGCTCGACGACGAGCGTTCGGCCACCCGCAAGCTGCTGCGCACCGCCACCATCACCGCGCCGAGCCGCATGAACGGCTTCGCCGTGGTCTCCGGCGACCGCAACCCGATCCACACCGATGCCTCGGCGGCGAAGCTGGCCGGTCTCGGCGACCCGATCGTGCACGGGATGTGGCTGTCGGCGGCGGCCCAGCAGGTCGTCACCGCGACGGATGCGAAGAACCCGATCCCGTCGCCGCGTCCGCTGGTCGGCTGGACCGCCCGCTACCTCGGCATGGTGCGCCTCGGCGACACCATCACCGTGCGCGTCGACCGCGTCGGCCTCGACAAGGGCCGCGAGGTCGTCGAGGTCAGCGCCAAGGTCGGCGACGACCTCGTCATGAGCGCCACCGGCCTGCTCGCCGCGCCGCGCACCGTCTACGCGTTCCCGGGCCAGGGCATCCAGACCAAGGGGATGGGGCTCGACGCCCGCTCGCGGTCCAAGGCCGCGCGCGACATCTGGGACCGGGCCGACAAGCACACCCGCAAGGCGCTGGGCTTCTCGATCCTCGCCGTCGTCCGCGACAACCCGACCAAGCTCGTCGCCAACGGCACCACCTACCAGCACCCGGACGGCGTGCTGTACCTGACGCAGTTCACCCAGGTGGCCATGGCCACCCTGGGTGTCGCGCAGATCGCCGAGCTCAAGGAGGCCGGCGGCTTCGTCGAGGGCGCGATCACCTGCGGCCACTCGGTCGGCGAGTACAACGCACTCGCCGCGTGCGCCGGAGTGCTCCCGCTCGAGGCCGTCCTCGAGGTCGTGTTCCAGCGCGGCGAGGCGATGCACCACCTGGTGCCGCGCGACGAGCAGGGCCGCAGCAACTACCGGATGGCGGCCATCCGCCCGAGCCAGTTCGGCCTGGCCGACGCCGAGGTCACCGACTTCGTGTCCGGTCTCGGCGAGCAGGTCGGCGAGTTCCTGGAGGTCGTCAACCTCAACCTCCTCGGGTCGCAGTACGCGATCGCCGGCACCGTCCGCGGGCTGAAGGCGCTCGAGGCGGAGATCGACCGCCGCCGTGCCGAATTCGGCGGCAAGCGGGCGTTCATCCTCATCCCGGGCATCGACGTCCCGTTCCACTCGACCGTGCTGCGCGCGGGTGTGCCGGAGTTCCGACACAAGCTCGAGGACCTGCTGCCGCATGAGATCGACGCCGACGTCCTCGTCGGGCGCTACATCCCTAACCTGGTGCCGCGCCTGTTCAATCTCGGACGCGACTTCGTCGAGGAGATCGCGGCTCTGGTGCCGTCGGATCCGCTGAACGAGGTCCTCGCCGACTGGGACTCCTGGGCCGCCGAGCCCGCCCGGCTGGCGCGCGTGATCCTGATCGAGCTGCTGGCCTGGCAGTTCGCCAGCCCGGTGCGCTGGATCGAGACCCAGGACCTGCTGTTCAGCGGCCCGGAGCGCAACGGCCTGGGCGTGCAGCGCTTCGTCGAGATCGGCCTGAAGGGTGCGCCGACGCTGGCCGGCCTGGCGACCAACACCCTCAAGCTCGACGACTACGCCTCGGCCACCACGGAGGTCGTCAACGTCGAACGCGACTCGGACGTGATCCTGGCCAAGGACGCCGGACACGAGCCCGACGAGGAGATCGCCGCCCCGGCAGAGGAGTCCGCCCCCGCAGACGCCGCCGAAGCCGCGGCCCCGGCCCCGGCCGCCCCGGCACCCGCCGCGGCCGCACCCGCGGGCGGGCCCCGTCCCGACGACATCGCCTTCACCCCGTCGGACGCGGTGAAGTCCGTCATCGCGCTGTGGACCAAGATGCGCGTCGATCAGATCGGCTCCGCCGACACCATCGAGGCGCTGTGCGACGGCGTGTCCTCACGCCGCAACCAGCTGCTGCTCGACATCGGCGGCGAGCTCGGGCTCGGCGCCATCGACGGCGCCGCCGAGGCCGACATGGTCGCCCTGTCGACGACCGTGGAATCCCTTGCGCGCGGCTATCGCCCGCTCGGCGCGGTCCTCACCGACGCCGTCAGCGACCAGATCCGCAAGGTGCTCGGCCCGCTGGGCAAGCGCCAGAACTACATCACCGACCGGGTGAGCAACGTCTGGCAGCTCGGGCCGGGCTGGGGACTGCACACCACCGTCGCGCTCGCCCTCGGCACCCGTGAGGGCGCCTCGGTGCGCGGGGAGGCACTGGGCAACCTGCTCGACGGTCCGGTCGCCAACGCCGACGCACTCGACGCGCTCATCGACCGGGCGGTCACCGCGGTCGGCGCCCAGAAGGGCATCGCCGTGAGCAAGCCCGCCGGCGACACCGGCGCCGGCGCAACGGTCGACGCGGCCGCGCTGGGAGAGTTCACCGAGCAGATCACCGGACGTTCCGGCGCCCTGGCGTCGGCGGCGTACACCATCCTGGAGAAGCTGGGCCTGGCCGAGACCGCAGATCTCGCCGAGGTCGCCGGCGATCCGAACGCCGAGATCGCCGAGCTGGTGAGCGCCGAGCTGGGCGCCGACTGGGCCCGCACGGTCGCACCCGCCTTCGACTCCGCCAAGGTCGTGCTCGTCGACGACCGGTGGGCCACCGCCCGCGAGGACCTCGTCCGGCTCTGGCTGACCGACGCCCACGAGGTCGAGGACGACTTCGAGGAGATCGTCGCCCGCTTCGTCGCCGCCGGCGCCACCGTCGCCGACCACGCCACCTGGTGGCAGGGCAAGGCGCTGTCGTCCGGGAACGCCGTGCACGCACGCCTCTTCGAGGCCATCGCGCAGGCCGCCGAGGACAGCGGGAAGGGCGTCTACAGCGGCGAGATCGCCGTCGTCACCGGTGCCAGCAAGGGATCGATCGCCTCGGGCGTCGTCGCCGGCCTGCTCGCCGGAGGCGCCACGGTCATCGCGACGACCTCGCGGCTGGACTCCGAGCGGCTCGCGTTCTACAAGAAGCTCTACCGCGAGAACGCCCGCACCGGCGCCGCGCTGTGGATCGCCCCGGCCAACATGGCGTCCTACGCCGACGTCGACGACCTGGTCGCCTGGGTCGCGGGGGAGCAGACCGAGAACCTCGGCGGCACCACCGCGGTCGTCAAGCCGGCGATGAAGCCGACCATGCTCTTCCCGTTCGCCGCCCCGCGAGTGGCCGGCGACCTCACCGAGGCCGGTGCCCGCGCCGAGCTGGAGATGAAGGTCCTGCTGTGGTCGGTCGAGCGGCTCATCGCAGGCCTGGCCGACGCCCACTCCGACCACGACATCGCCGCACGCCTGCACGTCGTGCTGCCCGGCTCGCCCAACCGCGGCATGTTCGGCGGCGACGGCGCGTACGGCGAGAGCAAGGCGGCCCTCGACGCGCTGGTCCAGCGCTGGTCGGCCGAGGAGTCGTGGGGCTCGAAGACCACGCTGGCCCACGCCCTCATCGGCTGGGTCCGCGGCACCGGACTCATGGGCCACAACGACGGCATGGTCGAGGCGGTCGAGGCCGCGGGAGTGCGCACCTGGAGCACCGACGAGATGGCCGCGAACCTGCTGACGCTGTGCACCCCCGAGCAGCGTGCCGCCGCGGTCGACGCGCCGATTCTCGCCGACTTCACCGGCGGGCTCGACGCCTCCACCGACCTCAAGGCGCTCGCCGCGACCGCAGCCGCGGCCGCGGAGAAGGCCGAGGACGACGCCGAGACACCGGAGCAGGCCACCGTGGCCGCGCTCCCGGCCCCGGCTCGCGCCCCGCGCGCCCTGCGCCCGCAGTGGCCGTCGATCAGCGCGCGGCCCGAGGACCTGGTGGTCATCGTCGGAGCCGGCGAGCTCGGGCCGTACGGTTCGGCCCGCACCCGCTTCGAGATGGAGGTCGACGAGAAGCTCTCGGCCGCAGGTGTTCTCGAACTCGCGTGGAACACCGGCCTGATCCACTGGGATTCGGCCCCGAAGCCCGGCTGGTACGACACCGAGACCGGTGACCCGGTGCCGGAGAGCGAGATCGCCGAGCGGTACCACGACGAGGTCGTCGAGCGTTGCGGCATCCGCCGCTACGAGGACGACGGCGCGATGGTCGACAACACCTCGCCGCTGCTCACCTCGGTGTTCCTCGACGAGGACCTCACCTTCACGGTGAACTCCGAGGCCGAGGCGCGCGCCTTCGCGGCCGCGAACCCGGAGAAGACCCGGATCGCCCAGACCGCCGACGGCGACTGGCAGGTCACCCGCCTGGCGGGCACGGAGATCCGTGTGCCGCGCCGGTTCTCGCTCTCGCGCACCGTCGGCGGTCAGATCCCGACCGGCTTCGACCCGGTGCGCTGGGGCGTGAGCCCGGACATGGTCGAGTCGATCGACCGGGTCGCGCTGTGGAACCTCGTCGCCACCGTCGACGCGTTCCTGTCGTCGGGCTTCACCCCGAGCGAGCTGATGCGCTGGGTGCACCCGGGCCTGGTCGCCAACACGCAGGGCACCGGCATGGGCGGCATGGCCTCGATGCGGGACCTGTACATTAACACCCTGCTCGGCGAGGCCAACGCCAACGACATCCTGCAGGAGGCCCTGCCGAACATCGTTGCCGCACATGTCGTCCAGTCCTACGTCGGCTCCTACGGCGCGATGATCCACCCGGTCGCGGCCTGCGCCACGGCGGCGGTGTCGGTCGAGGAGGGCGTCGACAAGATCCGGCTCGGCAAGGCGCTGTTCGCGGTGGCCGGCGGGTTCGACGACCTCGGCATCGAGGGCATCGTCGGCTTCGGCGCGATGTCGGCGACCGCCGAGTCGGCGAAGATGTCCGAACGCGGAATCGACGACCGCCGGTTCTCGCGGGCCAACGACCGGCGTCGCGGCGGCTTCGTCGAATCGCAGGGCGGCGGAACGATTCTCCTCGCCCGCGGCGACGTGGCCGCGCAGATGGGCCTGCCGGTCCTCGGCGTGGTCGCGTGGGCGCAGAGTTTCGGCGACGGTGTGCACACCTCGATCCCGGCCCCGGGTCTCGGTGCCCTGGGCGCGGCACGCGGCGCCCAGTCCTCGCCGCTGGCCACCGCGCTCGCATCGCTCGGTGTGTCCGCCGACGACGTCGCCGTGGTCTCCAAGCACGACACCTCGACGAAGGCCAACGACCCCAACGAATCCGAGCTGCACGAGCGTCTCGCCGACGCCATCGGCCGCAGCAAGGGCGCGCCGTTGTTCGTCGTGTCGCAGAAGTCGCTCACCGGTCACGCCAAGGGCGGTGCCGCCGCCTTCCAGCTGATCGGACTGTGCCAGATGCTGCGCGACGGCGTCGTCCCGCCGAACCGGAGCCTCGACTGCGTCGACGACCAGATGCAGGAGTACCCGCATCTGGTGTGGCCGCGCGAGACCCTGCGGCTGGGGGAGCGGTTCCCGCTCAAGGCGGGCCTGCTCACCAGCCTCGGCTTCGGTCACGTGTCCGGGCTCATCGCGGTGGTGCATCCGGAGGCCTTCATCGCCTCCCTCGCCCCCGAGGAGCGCGAGTCCTACCGCACGCGCGCCGCGGAGCGGGAACGCCAGGGCCACCAGCGCTTCCTGCAGACGCTCTGCGGCGGCGAGCCGGCCTACCAGCGTCCGCCGAACCGCCGGTTCGACGAGTCGGTCGACGAGCACGACGCCGAGGCGGGCCTGCTGCTCGACCCGCGGGTCAGGTTGTCCGAGTCCGACGTCTACCGTCCGGCGGATGCCGTCGGCGCCGACGAGCGATCGTGACGGACGGCGACCGTACAGCGGAGATGAGCGTTCTCGGAGTCGGGATC
Organism: Gordonia paraffinivorans NBRC 108238; assembly: GCF_000344155.1. GTDB lineage: Bacteria > Actinomycetota > Actinomycetes > Mycobacteriales > Mycobacteriaceae > Gordonia > Gordonia paraffinivorans. The sequence continues at coordinate 54,694 of NZ_BAOQ01000011.1, forward strand.
GACATCGTGTCGATCCCGGAGTTCGCCGAGCAGCTCCGGCAGCCGGGTACGACGTTCGCCGACCGGTTCACGGTCGGCGAACGTCGGGACTCGGCGGCCGGGACCGGCGACGACGCACGGCATCTCGCCGCCCGCTGGGCGGCCAAGGAGGCCGTGATCAAGGCCTGGTCGGTGAGTCGCTTCTCCCGGTCGCCCCTGCTGCCGCAGATCCGGCACAGCGACATCGAGGTCGTCACCGACACCTGGGGGCGGCCCGCCGTCCGCGTGTCGGGCGAGGTCGGAGACCACCTGCGCGACACCGTGATCCATGTGTCGCTGACCCACGACGGCGACACCGCCGCCGCGGTGGCCATCCTCGAGGGCCATTAGGGCGGTCAGGTCCGGCTCGGGTCAGCTCGTGACCTGCGTCGACTCCTCGAGGAGCAGGTAGCCGGCGAGCATCCGCTTCAGCTCGGCGACGGTCTCCTCGTGGTCGTGACCGTCCTGCACCGAGAAGCTCAGCAGCGAGTACGCGGTGTGGACGAGCACCTGCGACATCATCTCGCGGCGCTCACGCTGGGAAGGCGTGAGCGGCGCGAGCATCCGCGCGACCTGCGCGGCGAGCACCCGCTCGTTCTCCGACGCGGTCGCCCGCGTGGCCGGCGTCGACTGGACCGCGAGCCACACCGCCCGCCGCGACGGGTCGGTGCGCCACAGCGCGGCGAGGTGATCGAGGAACTTCTCGAGCAGGCTCGGCCACTCCAGCGACGGCACCTCGTTGGCGAAGGCGGTGAGCTCCTCGCGGACGTTGACGGTGTCCTGCCGGTCGAGCTCGCAGACGATCACGTACTTGTTGGCGAAGTACTGGTAGAGGGTTCCGATCGGGACCTCGGCCCGCGCCGCGATCTCCTCACACGTCAACGACTCGAACCCGACCTCGACGAGCAACTCGCGCGCGGCGTTGAGCATCGCCTGGAACTTGCGCCTGCTGCGCTCCTGGGTGGGTCGCTTACGCGGGACCAGTGGTTCGGTCGACCCCGTCATGGTTCTCGCTCACCGACTCCGCGGGTCACACCGACAGATCGCGACGCAGCTTCGCGACGTGCCCGGTGGCACGGACGTTGTACTGCGCGAGGGCCATCTTGCCGTCCTCGTCGACCAGGAACGTCGAGCGGATGACGCCGGTGACGGTCTTGCCGTACATCTTCTTCTCGCCGAATGCGCCCCACTCGGCGAGGACCTTCTTCTCCGGGTCGCTCAGGAGGGGGAAGTTGAGGCCCTCCTTCTCGATGAACTTCTGAAGTTTCGCGGGCTTGTCCGGCGAGATGCCGAGCACCGCGAGGCCGGCCTCGTTCAGCTCGGCGAGATTGTCGCGAAAATCACACGCCTGCTTGGTGCAGCCCGGGGTGGCGGCCGCCGGGTAGAAGTACACGATGACCTTCTGTCCCGCGTAGTCCGACAACGACACCGGATCGCCGTTCGCGTCGGGCAGGGTGAATGCGGGTGCGCGATCACCGACGGACAGACGCTTTGCCTCCGCGGGGGGAGTGACCTCTGACATGCAAGTCAGGCTAGTCCATGGGCACCTGACGGCACGTGAGGATGTCGTAGCATCGAGTCGCCGCCGTTCGGCGGCGATCTTGACAGTCAGTGGCGCAGGCGTGAGACCGCGTGCGCCTGCAGCGAGAAGCGCCGGAAGGATGCACAGTGGCCGGAGATACCGAACGTATCGAGCAGGAGATCGCGAAGGCCCGTGAGGACCTCGCCAACACGCTCGACGCGCTGGCCGAACGGGCGAATCCGCAGCGTCTCGCAGACGACGCGAAGTCGCGTGCCCTGGCCACCCTGCAGACCCCGGCGGTGAAGTACACGATCGCCGGCGTCGGAGCGCTCGTGCTCGTGCTGGTGGTCCGCAAGATCGTGAGCTGAGCCGGCTGCGGGCCGCGTCGGGTCTCCCGCCCGGCGGGGGGGAGAGCATCGGAAAAACCCTCTCCGACCAGGCGATTTCACATCTGGCGAGAGTGTCATGTAATGTTCTTTCCCGTCGCCGGGAGGCAAGCCCGACAGCGACAAACGGCAAGCGCCATTAGCTCAATTGGCAGAGCAGCTGACTCTTAATCAGCGGGTTCGGGGTTCGAGTCCCTGATGGCGCACAGAGATTCACAAGACGCCTCGCAGGATTGCGGGGCGTCTTGTGTCATGTCGGCGGGTTTCCGGTCACCGATGACCGGACACGCAGACGATCGGATGACGCGCCCCGGTGTTCGTCGCGGATTCTCGTACACTGGAGCGTGATTCGGGGAGGCAACTGCCGACCAGGTCACAAGAGTTGGTCGACTCAGGCGGGAGAGAGATGGGTATCGGTCGTACTCGACGGATGCCGCTGATGATCAGTGGTGTTCTGCTCGCGGTCATCGCACTCGTGACGTCGTGCTCACATGAGGCGTCCTACAGCGACAACGTGACCAGCTCGAGCCTCTTCGACGACCTGCTCAAGCCCGACATCGAGATCTCCACCGAGGACGACACCGCCGACGGCGCCAAGCCGCTCGCGGACAACTCCGTCGGGGTCCTGCCGGGCGCGCCGATCACCGTCAAGACCACCGAGGGCACGCTCAAGCGCGTCCTGATCACCAAGGCCGACGGCACCCCGCTCAAGGGACGCTTCGCCGACGACGACACGGTCTGGACGAGCGCCGAGGCCCTCGGCTACAACCGCACCTACACGCTCGACGCGGAGGCCATCGGCATCGGCGGCACGGTGAACAAGCGGGTGAGCTTCACCACGAGCAGCCCCAACAACCTCACCCAGGCCTACCTCACGCCGAGCCCCGGCGAGACCGTCGGCATCGGCCAGCCGGTCGCGGTGAAGTTCGACGAGCCGATCCCGAACCGACGGGCCGCACAGCGGGCGATCAAGGTCACCACCGACCCGCCGGTCGAGGGCGCTTTCTACTGGATCAGCGACAGCGAGGTGCGCTGGCGTCCCAAGGAGTTCTGGAAGCCTGGCACCAAGGTGAAGGTCTCCGTGAACACCTACGGCATCGACCTCGGCGACGGCCTCTACGGCCAGGAGAACGTCAGCACCCACTTCACCATCGGCCGCAAGATGGTCATCACCGCCGACGACAACACCAAGCAGGTGGTCTTCGAGCGTGACGGCAAGGTCATCAAGACCATGCCGACGTCGATGGGCAAGCCGGGCGACGAGACCGACAACGGCATCTATCTGATCGCCGACAAGCACGACCACATCATCATGGACTCGTCGACCTACGGAGTGCCGACCAACTCGCCGAACGGGTACCGCACCCCGGTCGACTACGCGACCCGCATGTCCTACAGCGGCATCTTCTTCCACTCGGCCCCCTGGTCGATGTGGGCGCAGGGCAACACCAACACCAGTCACGGCTGCCTGAACCTGAGCCCGGAGAACGCGCTGTGGGTCATGAACAACACGCTGCGCGGTGACCCGGTCATCGTGAAGAACACCACGGGCGGCACGCTGTCCGGCACCGACGGACTCGGTGACTGGAACATCCCGTGGGAGCAGTGGCGCAAGGGCAACGCGGACCAGGCCTAGACACACATGAGACGGTCGATCCTCCGTTCCGCCGGCACTCGCTGGCTCGCCGCGGCCGTCGTCGCCGGAACCACACTGGGCGGGACCACCGCCGCCGCCCACGCGGAGCCGAAGCCGCAGCGAGAGCTGCCGAGTTCCGGCTGCGAGGCCGACCTGCCGCCGGAGCGCAAGCCCATCCCCGGAAATCCGCTGGACCTGCTCCCGCGCCTCCCGGACCGGCTGTCCATCCCGCTGCCGTACCCGCGAATCCTGCCCGTGCCCGAGCCGGCACCGGAGAAGCCCGTGGTGCGCATCCCGTCGGAGCCGCCGCCGAAGGACCCGTGTTCGGACCCGTGCCCGGATATCACCGACCCGCCCAAGCCCAAGCCGGGTGCCGGTGGGCCCGCGCTGAGCCTCGAGTTCCCCAAGATCACCCTCGACCCGGCGCCCAAGAACATCCCGGTCCCGGTGCCCAACCCGAACCCGCCGCCGCTGCCGCCCCGTCCCGCGAAGGTGAACCCCGGCGTCGACGCGGGTCCGGTCGCGCCCAAGCCGACCCCGCCGCGGGTCTCGGGACTCGAGTGGGTCGGCACCGTGACGGGCCAGGGCTCGACGAGCCGCACCGACAAGCGCTGGCAGATCAACGGCACCGACCTGGGGATCATGTGGGAGGCCGAGCCGGACAAGGTCGCGATCGTCTTCGGCGACACCTTCGGCAAGGGCTTCCGTCCGCCCGGCGCCAACGGTCGTGACTGGCGCAGCAACGTGCTTGGGTTCTCGTCGGACAAGGACCTCTCCGATGGCCTGTTCATCGACACGATGATCCAGGACAGCCGCTGCCACGCGGCCGAACTGCTGAGCGCCCGGCGTATCGACCACTACGAGATCACCGTCATCCCGACCTCGGGCTTCGCGGTCGGCGACCGGCAGTACATGAGCTACATGTCGGTGCGGACGTGGGGAGAGATCCCGGGTCTGTGGCTGACCAACTACGGCGGCCTGGCCTACTCCGACGACGGCGGTTCGACGTGGGTCAAGGATCCGTACGCGCGTTGGGACAACATCTTCGGCGTCAGCCAGTTCCAGGTGTCGTCCATGGTCCCGAAGGGCGACCACGTGTACATGTTCGGCACGCCCAACGGGCGTATCGGCTCGGTGGGTGTCGCCCGCGTGCACCGCGACCACATCCTGAACAAGACCGCCTACCAGTACTGGCGTGACGGCAAGTGGGTTCCGGCGCGCGACGGCAACGCGGCGTCGGTGATCATCGGCGGCCCGGCCGGCGAGATCAACGTCCGCTACGACGAGTCGACCGACCGCTGGCAGATGACCTATCTCGACGCGTTCCGGGGCGCGATCGTCCTGCGTAAGGCCCGGGAGCCGCAGGGCCTGTGGTCGGAGCCGTCGGAGCTCGTCCACTCGTCGAAGTACGCCCAGCTGTACGGCGGGTTCATGCACCCGTGGTCGGCGGGTGAGGACCTGTACTTCACCCTGTCGACCTGGACCGACTACAACGTCTCGCTGATGCGGGCGCGCGTTCGCTGAGTCGCGTCCCCGCGCCGGTCGGTCTCATCTGACTTCGAACGTCCTCGGCGTAGCGCTGATCGGGCGGATTCTGCATCGCCGTCGCGGGCGCTGCCGTGGTGGACGAGATCGTCGAGTCGCATAGCGCTCGAGATCGTCTTTCCACCTCGGCGGAGCCGCCAGGCGAACGACCGCACACATTCCGCACCGGGGATCGGTGATCGACGCGAGCGGGATGGGGCGAGGTCCGCCTCGAACACACGGCGGTTCCCGGTGCGCACGAGGGTGCGCGGCCGTGAGAGGAGGGACGCTCAGTCCTTGGGGCCCGGGATTCCGAGGAAGAACCCGATCCCGATGATCAGGCAGGAGACCAGAGCGACCACGAACATGACCCAGTAGGCAGGCATGTCGGTGACGTTACTGCGGGAGAACCGCCACCGCAGCAACTCTGGGACTATTGGGGGCCAAGGACCCGGAAGCGGTGGGTAACAAGGACGGATGGGACGCCGGGACCTTCGACGCGGGCGCGAGATCCGTCAGTCGGCGGCGTCGGCGGAGACCCGATTTGAGGTTGTCCTCGTCGAGCCCCCAGATCGACGACGGGACAGACCAATCCGCCTCGAGGGCGGTCCCGAGGATCGCGGGGTCGTCGGTGTTGAGGCTGACCGGCACACCCGGTGGGCACAGGCGAGGCAGCGGGTGCGCGTCCCACGATCGGTAGAGCCTGAGCGAGATGTTGGACCGCGGCCACACGCCGAGCGGGACCTCTTCGTCACGCAACCTCGCCAGCAGATCGGGGGCCTCGACCGCGCGCCCCGTGGTCGACCCGCTCGGCATGTAGGAGGTCGACAGCGTCGCGCACGCCTTCGGGCCGACGACTCGCCGGCGTGGACGATCCGATGGAGGCCGTGCGACCGTGCCAGCGCGGAGGCATCGGTTGGCGGCGTTCGGCAAGGTGTCATCCGCGCGTCACGCCCTTCCTCACCGGTACGAGCTGCCGGTGAGGTGGTGGCTGTCTGTGGCAACAGAGTTCCGAAGAAGTCAGAGGAGACGGCGGCTTCAATTGACCTTCGGCGCCATGGAGAGTCTCGGTGGCACCTACGGATTTTGGTCCCAATCTTGGCCCGTCGGACCGGTGCTTCGTCGGGAAGGATGACTCGTGACGATCCGCCTTTCTGCCTGAAACGGCGAAGTCGTCGGTAGGTGAAGAACTGAGGCACAAGGGGCGGCGAGTGGTGACTGAACGTGCGACGGCATTTCTTGCGGATCAGATAGACGAGTTGCAGTTCCTTCCGCTGCTGAATGGCGACTGTACGGCTGGTGTGTCCCTTGCTGAGGGGGGCTTACGGTTCGAGGTTTCGGTCGGGAGAGAGACGCTCGTCTCGATCTTCGATGGCCAGACATGGGTCCCGGTTGAGGAGGACGAGGACGGGGCCACAGAATTCGGTCTGTGGACGCCTCTGGTTCCACACGACTTTCGTAACCTCGACGTCACCGACGATGACCTCGTCGACGAGCAGCTCTTCAGGACTTACGAGGAAAATGCCGATCTCGCAAACTGGGTCGCCACTCTGGTAGCTGCAGGATGGCGGGTCAGCGTACGACATACGGGTGACGGTGCCGTGGCCGAGGTGCATGTTGCCGCGTCTGCGCCGGACGTCGACGAGGGCCGCGCTGGCGTCGCGTGCCATGCTTTGAGGCTTCCGTCCGGAATCAGCGAGATTGAAGCAGTCTGGGTTAGGCATTCGGGACTCGACAGTTGGGGTTTCCAGGACGAGGCCGAGGTAGCTGCCGGGAACGGAGAGCGACAGAGGGTACCAATTGACCGACTGCTCACCTATGTCATTGCGTGTGCTCCCTCGTGGTGCCTCGCCCCGGGGCTCGACTCACCGGTAGATCGGCGCGCTGGCGGTCACGATATGAAGAGTTCGATTGTGGCCGAGATCTGGAAGCCGACGACGCGCTCGCATCACGAAATCCGCAATTGTCGAGCGGCAGTGGCCAAGTGGTCTGAGGACCATGGCTTCAGCGAGCCGCTCGAACCGGCTTTGCCCCAGAAGGTACAACGATTTCTAGATGATCTGAACGAGGGAAACACCGGGTACTACTTACTCGAGTTCGACAATGGTGACTGTTACCTAGGGCAGTCGAAATCGATTGCAGACCGTCTGAAGGGTCACCGGGTCAATCGCAGTGACATTAGGTCCATCCGGGTGAAACCCGACTCCGTCGCACGAACGCTGACAGACCCGTTACGACACCTCCTCGAAAACGAAGCGACGCTGATAAACAGCATCCAGTTGGCCAGACTGCCGGCGCGAAACAAGGCTCAGATGACCTATATCAGCGAGCAGCGCTCGCTGGACGAGATCTTCAAGGACTGTGAGACCACCGTTGCTGACTGGTTGTCGAGACCAGCGCAGGTAAACCGCACGTTTGATGCTGACGGGCGCACGGTGCCGCTCGAACCGAGCCAACGCGCACCGTGGGAGACAAGTTACGAACTCTGGTGCGAGCGAACCGGCGACGACGCCGATACGGTGCGGTCCCTGTATCGCACCTACATGGAGTTGTGTCTCCCGCTCCCACGGCGGACGGAGTATGCGTACTGGGTGCTGAGTGCGCCGGAGAAAATTCCATACTTCCGCTCAATCTCGAACCTCACAATCGGGTTCACTGAGGCCTTCCGGCTGATGATGGACACGGACGGATCCCTCTCCGGAATGGTCCAGGTTAACGGAGTCGAGCTGTTGGGTGAGGAGATGTCTGACACCGCTCTGGTTCGTTTCATGCGGCAGCACCCGGGAGTCAGTGTTACGGAGGCGCCATATCAGGCATCGGGCCCGTTCAATCTTCTGGTGTGGGCACCGAACCTGCAGTCGCTTGTCGACCTCTTCCAAGATGCGACCTTCCTGAGGTCGGCGGCGACTGCGGCGATACATCTAATGCGGGCGAGTAGGGCCGGGAACATTCGGACCGCACATAATCCCATCCTCGTCGATGCGATCCTTTCGGACCAAAGCTGAAATCGGGGCGCCGGTCTGGTCGACGTGACACAGCTGCTACCCGGAGTGCGTCTGCTCAGCTGTTCTCAGCTAGTTCCGAGTCCTAATCGATGCCGGTGATGCAGTGTCGTGGGAGCGTGCCGTGCCCAGTGTTCGGAAAGGCGGCCCAGGAGGCTGGTCGTCGCCTTGTCACCCGCACGGAAAACCCACTGGCCGCCGACCCGTATCCTGGATGGGTAAATTCCCGCACCGACCAGGAGAGATCATGCTCGCCCGAATTGACCTGCGCGGTAGCACGCCGACGCTCGCCGAACTGCGTCGCGCGCTTCCCCGTGGGGGCACCGACGTCAATGCCGTCCTCGACACGGTGACGCCGGTGGTGCATGCGGTCGCCGAGAAGGGCACGCCCGCCGCACTGGAGTTCGGGGAGAAGTTCGACGGCATCAGGCCGCCCTCGGTGCGCGTCCCGGCGAAGGTCATCGCCGAGGCGCTCGAGGGACTCGACCCCCAGGTCGCCGACGCGCTGCGCGAGTCGATCACCCGCGCCCGCAAGGTCCACGCCGACCAGCGTCGGGAGACCACCCACACCCAGGTCGCCGACGGCGGCGTGGTCAGCGAGAAGTGGATCCCGGTCCGCCGGGTCGGCCTCTACGTCCCGGGTGGCAATGCGGTCTACCCGTCGTCGGTCGTGATGAACGTCGTCCCGGCGCAGGAGGCCGGCGTCGGATCGCTCGTCGTCGCCTCGCCCCCGCAGAGGGACTTCGGCGGCTGGCCGCATCCGACCATCCTCGCCGCGTGCGCGCTCCTCGGCGTCGACGAGGTGTGGGCCGTCGGCGGCGCCCAGGGCATCGCGCTGCTGGCCTACGGCGGCGCCGACACCGACCAGGCCGACGAGCCCAACGCGGTCCTCGACCCGGTCGACCTCATCACCGGCCCCGGCAACATCTACGTCACCGCCGCCAAGCGGCTCTGCCGCAGCGTCGTCGGCATCGACTCGGAGGCCGGGCCCACCGAGATCGCGATCCTCGCCGACGACTCCGCAGATCCCGGCATCCTCGCCTCCGACCTGATCAGCCAGGCCGAACACGACGTGCTCGCCGCATCGGTGCTCGTCACCGACAGCGTCGAACTCGCCGACGCCGTCGACGCGGCCGTCGAGCAGCAGGCCGCCGCCACCAAGCACCGCGAGCGCGTCGTCACCGCGCTGTCGGGGGAGCAGTCCGGCATCGTCCTCGTCGACGACGTCGAGGCGGGCCTCGCCGTGGTCGACGCCTACGCCGCCGAGCACCTCGAAATCCAGACCCGCGACGCCGCCGCCATCGCCGACCGCGTCCACAACGCGGGCGCGATCTTCGTCGGCCCGTACGCGCCGGTCAGTCTCGGCGACTACTGCGCGGGCTCCAACCACGTCCTGCCCACCTCGGGGTCGGCGCGCTTCGCGTCGGGCCTGTCGGTGCAGACCTTCCTCAAGGGCGTGCACGTCATCGACTACGACGAGGCCGCGCTGCGCGAGGTCGCCGACAAGGTCGTCACCCTCGCCGATGCCGAGGACCTGCCCGGGCACGGCGACGCGATCAAGCAGCGCTTCGCGGGGTCGCGCCGGTGACCGCATCCGACGCCGTGACCGAACGGACCGGCGGGCTCCCCGGCTCGGGCATCACCGTCGACGACCTGCCGCTGCGCGACAACCTGCGCGGCAAGTCGGCCTACGGCGCACCCCAGCTGAAGGTGCCGGTCATCCTCAACACCAACGAGAACCCGCACCCGCCGTCGCAGGCGCTGATCGACGACGTCGCCGCCTCCGTGCGGGAGGCCGCGGCGGAACTGCACCGCTACCCCGACCGGGACGCGGTCGCCCTGCGCACCGACCTCGCGGCCTACCTGTCGCGCGCCACCGGAGTGCACCTCGGGGTCGAGAACCTCTGGGCGGCAAACGGTTCCAACGAGATCCTGCAACAGCTGTTGCAGGCGTTCGGCGGTCCGGGACGCAGCGCGCTCGGCTTCGTGCCGTCGTACTCGATGCACCCGATCATCGCCGACGGCACCGACACCGCGTGGCTGGTGGCCGCGCGCGCGGCCGACTTCGGACTCGACACCGACTACGCCGTCGCCGAGGTCGCCAACCGTGAACCCGACATCGTCTTCGTGACCTCGCCCAACAACCCGACCGGCGGGTCGATCCCGCTCGCGGACCTGCGGCGCATCGTCGAGGCCGCGAAGGGCATCGTCATCGTCGACGAGGCGTACGCCGAGTTCTCGTCGGCGCCGAGCGCCGTCGAACTGATCGACGAGTTCCCGACGAAGGTCGTCGTCAGCCGCACCATGTCCAAGGCCTTCGCCTTCGCAGGCGGCCGCCTCGGCTACCTCGCCGCGGCCCCGGCCATCATCGACGCGATCCAGCTCGTCCGCCTGCCGTACCACCTGTCGGTGCTGACCCAGGCCGCCGCGCGTGCGGCACTGCGTCACGCCGACGACACGCTCGCCGGTGTCGCGAAGATCGTCGCCGAACGCCAACGCGTGGTGGCCGCCCTCGAGGACGCCGGCTACCGCACGGTCGACTCCGACGCCAACTTCGTGCTGTTCGGGCGCTTCCGGGATGCTCCGGCGTCGTGGCAGCGTTACCTCGATGCCGGTGTCCTCATCCGGGACGTCGGGATCGCCGGCCACCTGCGGGTGACCATCGGGCTCCCGCACGAGAACGATGCCTTCCTCGACGTCAGCCGCACGCTCGCATCAACAGATCTGGAGAACTCTCAGTGAGCATCCCCGCGCCTCGCATCGCGAAGGTCGAACGCACCACCAAGGAATCGTCGATCTCGGTCGAACTCAACCTCGACGGGACCGGCCGTACCGACATCTCCACCGGCATCGCGTTCTACGACCACATGCTCACCGCCTTCGGCCAGCACGGCAGCTTCGACCTCACGGTCAAGGCGGAGGGCGACATCGAGGTCGAAGGCCACCACACCATCGAGGACACCGCCATCGTCCTCGGTCAGGCGCTCGGTCAGGCCCTCGGTGACAAGAAGGGCATCCGCCGCTTCGGCGACGCGTGGATCCCGATGGACGAGACGCTCGCGCAGGCCGTCGTCGACGTGTCGGGTCGTCCGTACTGCGTGCACACCGGCGAACCCGACCACATGCTGACCGCGGTGATCGGCGGGTACCCGGGCGTGCCGTACTCGACCGTCATCAACCGGCACGTGTTCGAGTCGCTCGCCCTCAACGCCCGCATCGCCCTGCATGTCCGCGTCCTCTACGGCCGCGACCAGCATCACATCACCGAGGCCGAGTTCAAGGCCGTGGCCCGCGCCCTGCGCGCGGCGACCGAATACGACGCCCGGGTGACCGGCGTGCCGTCGACGAAGGGAGCGCTGTGAAGCCCGACGTCACCATCCTCGACTACGGTTCCGGCAACCTGCGCTCGGCGCAGCGTGCGCTCGAACGGACCGGTGCCCAGGTCACCGTCACCTCTGACTTCACCACCGCCCTCGAGGCGACCGGACTCGTCGTCCCCGGCGTCGGCGCCTTCGCCGCATGCATGGAAGGGCTGCGCGCGGTCAAGGGCGAGCGCATCATCGGCCGTCGCCTCGCCGGCGGGCGCCCGGTGCTCGGCATCTGCGTGGGCATGCAGATCATGTTCGAGCGCGGCGTGGAGTTCGGCGTGGAGGCCGAAGGGTGCGGCGAGTGGCCCGGCGCGGTCACCCAGCTGCCCGCCGAGGTGCTGCCCCACATGGGCTGGAACACCGTCGAGGCGCCCGAGGACTCCGTGCTGTTCGCCGGTCTCGACGCCGACACCCGCTTCTACTTCGTGCACTCCTATGCCGCGCAGTCGTGGGACATGGACAACGTCGGGTCGCCGCTGGCGGCACCGAAGCTGACCTGGGCCGAGCACGGCGGACGCTTCCTCGCGGCCGTCGAGAACGGCGCGCTGTCGGCCACGCAGTTCCACCCGGAGAAGTCCGGCGACGCCGGGGCCCACCTGCTGGAGAACTGGGTGCGGGGACTCTCATGACCGACGGCACACCGCGCCGGGACGGGGCGGGGGCGGGTCCGGACGACACTCCGCGGCCGGGCGGCGGTTTCTCGATCGCCAAGCTCGCGTTCTACGCTCTCGGCGCCGGTGTGCTGGTCCTGGCGGTGTGCATCCCGATCATCGTCGTGTGCGCCAACTGGTCCCCGTTCGCCGGTCTGGCCGCCGCGCTGGTGGCGGTGGTCGCGATGATCGCCGCGATCGGTACGGTGGCAAACCGCATGGTCGACCGCGCGCGGGCCGAATTGCTCGCCGCGCAGGACCGGCCCCCGCACTGACTCCGGACCGCCCTCCGAACCCGACCCGATCCCACGATCCGACCCCCGCGAACAGACAGGAACAGATTCACCCATGGGTAGCACCCTCGAACTCCTTCCCGCCGTCGACGTCGCCGACGGGCAGGCGGTCCGCCTCGTCCAGGGCGCGGCCGGCACCGAGACCTCCTACGGCTCCCCGCGCGATGCGGCGCTGGCCTGGCAGAACGACGGTGCGGAGTGGATCCACCTCGTCGACCTCGACGCCGCGTTCGGCCGGGGCGACAACCGCGAGCTGCTCGCCGGTGTCGTCGCCGAGCTCGACGTGAAGGTCGAGCTGTCCGGCGGCATCCGCGACGACGAGTCGCTCGCCGCCGCGCTCGCCACCGGCTGCACCCGTGTCAACCTCGGCACCGCCGCGCTGGAGAACCCCGAGTGGTGCGCCCGCGCCATCGCCGAACACGGCGACCGCATCGCCGTCGGCCTCGACGTCATCCGCGAGGGCGACTCCTACCGCCTGCGCGGCCGCGGCTGGGTGACCGACGGCGGCGACCTGTGGGAGGTGCTCGAGCGCCTCAACCGCGACGGCTGCGCGCGCTACGTCGTCACCGACGTCTCCAAGGACGGCACGCTGAAGGGCCCGAACCTCGAGCTGCTCGCCGAGGTCGCCGCCGCCACCGACTCGCCGATCGTCGCCTCCGGCGGCGTGTCGGCCATCGACGATCTCGTCGCGATCGCGGGCCTCGTCGACCAGGGCGTCGAGGGCGCGATCGTCGGCAAGGCGCTCTACGCGGGCCGGTTCACCCTGCCCGAGGCGCTGTCGGCGGTCGCCGGGGTCTGATGAGCGGAACCGAGAGCGCGCTCGACCTCCCGCGGTTGCTCGACACCGCGGGGGCCGTCCTCGACGACGCCGTCGAGATCTTCGTCGACGGCCTCGGTGCGCCGAGCGCGGTCTACAAGGGCGGCAAGGACTTCGCCACCCAGGTCGACCTCGACATCGAGCGCCGGATCACCGCGCAACTGGAGGATCGCACGCAGATCCCGGTCCACGGTGAGGAGTTCGGCGGCGCCGATCCGGTCGACGGCCCGGTGTGGGTTCTCGATCCGGTCGACGGGACGTTCAACTACTCGGCGGGCATGCCGCTGACCGGCATCCTGCTCGGCCTCGTCGTCGACGGGGAGGCCACCCTCGGGCTGACCTGGCTCCCGCTGCTCGGCCGCAAGTACGCGGCACACGCCGACGGGCCTTTGCTGGTCAACGGCGAGGCAGTCGAGCCGCCACCCGACCTGGAGCTGGAGGAAGCGGCCATCGCCTATGGCTCGTTCAACGCCAAGGGCGGCGGCCGCTACGCCGGCGACCGGCGCGCCGACCTGTTGAGCGCGTTGAGCTCTCGCGTCGCCCGCATCCGGATGACCGGCAGCACCGGCGTCGACATGGCGTTCACCGCCTCCGGCGTGTTCGGCGGGGCGATCGCGTTCAGCAGGCACCCCTGGGACAACGCCGCCGGCGCCGCCCTGGTCCGCGCGGCCGGCGGCGTCGCCACCGACATCGCGGGGAATCGCTGGACGGTCACGTCGCCGTCGCTGGTCGCCGGCCGGCCCGGCGTCCACGCCGGGCTGATGAGGGTCATCCGGGGAACGGTCGGGGAGTGGTCGGAATCGCCCGACCTCTGAAGAGACGGACACGAGAACAGACGAATGAACAACGAGAACGCGAAGGAGACACGACGATGACGCTGGCGACCCGGGTCATCCCGTGCCTCGACGTCGACGCCGGACGCGTCGTGAAGGGCGTCAACTTCGAGAACCTGCGCGACGCGGGCGATCCGGTGGAGCTCGCCGAGCGCTACGACCGGGAGGGCGCCGACGAGCTGACCTTCCTCGACGTCACCGCGTCGAGCTCGGGCCGCTCCACGATGATCGACGTCGTCAAGCGCACCGCCGACCAGGTCTTCATCCCGCTGACCGTCGGCGGCGGCATCCGCACCGTGGAGGACGTCGACGCGATGCTTCGGGCCGGCGCCGACAAGGTCAGCGTCAACACCGCGGCCATCGCCCGCCCGGAGGTGCTCGCCGAGATGAGCCGTCGCTTCGGCTCGCAGTGCATCGTCCTGTCGGTCGACGCGCGCACCGTGCCCGAGGGCTCGGAGCCGACCCCGTCGGGGTGGGAAGTCACCACCCACGGCGGGCGCAAGGGCACCGGCATCGACGCCATCGAGTGGGCACGACGCGGCCAGGACCTCGGCGTCGGGGAGATCCTGCTCAACTCGATGGACGCCGACGGCACCAAGCAGGGTTTCGACCTCCGCATGCTGAGGGCGGTGCGCGAGGCGGTCAGCGTGCCGGTCATCGCCAGCGGCGGTGCGGGCAAGGTCTCCGACTTCGCGCCCGCGGTGAAGGCCGGTGCCGACGCCGTGCTCGCCGCGTCCGTCTTCCACTTCGGCGAGCTCACCATCGCCGAGGTCAAGGAGGCGATGCGAGAAGAGGGCATCACCGTCCGATGAACCCCGCATCCCGCGCAGCACGGCACCAGGCAGGAGAACGCTGATGGCACTCGATCCCGAACTCGCAGCACGCCTCAAGCGGAACGCCGACGGGCTGTTCTGCGCGGTCGCGCAGGAGAAGGGCACCGGCGAGGTGCTGATGGTCGCGTGGATGGACGACACCGCGCTCGAGCGGACCCTCGCCACCCGGAAGGCGACCTACTACTCCCGCTCCCGCCAGGAATACTGGGTCAAGGGCGAGACCAGCGGGCACACCCAGTACGTGCACGACGCCCGGCTCGACTGCGACGGAGACACCGTCCTGCTCGTCGTCGACCAGGTCGGGGCGGCCTGCCACACGGGCAATCACTCCTGCTTCGACACGGAGTCGCTCACCTTCGGGGTCCCGCCGCGACCGGACTCCGCACAATAGTTCTCAACGTGATCACACCCGAAAGGCGGTGACGCTCCATGCCCCTCATCCAGATCTCGCAGACACCCGGACTCTCCGACCGCGTCAAGCGCGAGACGATCGCGGCGGTGACCGAGGCGTACGCCAAGGCCACCGGCAAGAACCCCGACTCGGTCTGGGTGACGATCACCGAAGTGCCGCGTACCCAGTGGGGCGTCGGCGGCGAGCCGCTCGGATGACCGGCGTGACGTCTGCGACGGGGGCTCACACGACGAGCCTCGAGGAGTTCCTGGATCTCGCCCGCGACCATCGCGTCGTGCCGGTGACCCGCAAGGTCCTGGCCGACTCGGAGACGCCGTTGTCGGCGTACCGGAAGCTCGCCGGCGACCGCCCGGGGACCTTCCTGCTGGAATCTGCGGAAAACGGCCGGTCCTGGTCGCGCTGGTCGTTCATCGGCGCCGGGGCGCCCTCGGCCCTGACCGTCGTCGACGGCCAGGCGCACTGGTGGGGTTCGGTGCCCGTCGGCGCGCCGGAGGGCGGCGACGCGCTCGAGGTGCTGGCCGAATCGCTGCGCATCCTCAAGACCGACCCGCTGCCCGGCATGCCGCCGCTGACCGGCGGGTTCGTCGGGTTCATGGCCTACGACATGGTCCGCCGCCTCGAGCGGCTCCCCGAGACCACCGTCGACGACCTGGGGCTGCCCGACCTGATGATGGTCCTGGCCACCGATCTGGCCGCCGTGGACCACCACGAGGGCACCATCACCCTGATCGCCAACGCGGTCAATTGGGACGGCTCCGACGAGCGCGTCGAAGAGGCCTACGCCGACGCGGTGGCCCGGCTCGACCGCATGACCGCGGCTCTCGCCGCACCCGCGCCGTCGACTGTTTCGGTCTTCGACCGGCCGAAGCCGGACTACACCGCCCAGCGCACGCTGGAGGATTACAGCGAGATCGTGACCAGCCTGGTCGGCGAGATCGAGGCCGGCGAGGCGTTCCAGGTGGTCCCGTCGCAGCGTTTCGAGATGGACACCGAGGCCGACCCGATCGACGTCTACCGCGTCCTGCGGGCCTCGAACCCGAGTCCGTACATGTACCTGCTGCGGATGCCGGGCACCGAGGCCGACAGCGACACCGCTGCCCCGGACGCGATCGCCCGCAAGCCGTTCACCATCGTCGGCAGCAGCCCGGAGGCCCTCGTGACGGTCTCCGACCGGGTCGCGACCACCCACCCGATCGCCGGCACGCGCTGGCGCGGCGCCACCGAGGAAGAGGACCAGCTGCTCGGCAAGGGCCTGCTCGAGGACGAGAAGGAGAATGCCGAGCACCTGATGCTGGTGGACCTCGGTCGCAACGATCTCGGCCGGGTCTGTGAGCCGGGCACCGTCAAGGTGAGCGACTACCGCCACATCGAGCGCTACAGCCACGTCATGCACCTCGTGTCGACCGTGTCGGGCACGCTGCGCGCGGACAAGCACGCGCTCGACGCGGTGACCGCCTGCTTCCCGGCGGGCACGTTGACCGGCGCCCCGAAGGTGCGCGCGATGGAGCTGATCGACGAACACGAGAAGACGCGGCGCGGCCTGTACGGCGGCATCGTCGGCTATCTCGACTTCGCCGGCAATGCCGACACCGCGATCGCCATCCGCACCGCCCTGCTCGCCCGGGGCAAGGCCTACGTCCAGGCCGGTGGTGGCGTCGTCGCCGACAGCCAGCCAGAATACGAATACAACGAGGCCCGCAACAAGGCCACCGCGGTCCTCAACGCGGTCGCCGCGGCGTCCACGATGCGCCGGGTGGGCGAGCCCCCGGCAGGGGAGAACCCGTGACCACTGCCGACCAGCCCGCCGATCAGTCTGCCGAGCCGTCCGCGGCCACACCGTCGCGGCGGCCCCAGATCATCGCCGCGATCCTGATGGCGGCGACCGCCGCCGCGTTCTGGGGGGCGAGCCGGCTCACTTGGGCCACCGTCTCCGCCGAGGACGGGCTGTCGCCCCAACGCGCCTTCGACGTGAAGGGTTCGGACTGGAGTCCGTGGCTGACGCCGCTCGCGCTGGTCTACCTGGCCGGCATCATCGTGGTGCTCGCGGTGCGTGGATGGGCGCTGCGCGTGGTGGCGATCCTGGTGGCCGCCGGCGGTGTGCTCGCGGCCTTCCCGGCGATCTCGCTGCTCACCGGCGGTGGTGACTCCGACTACGCCGCCGACGCCGGAGACATCCCCGACCGCTATGTCGTGCTGTTCGTCGACACCAAGGCGCCGGCGGCACTGCTGGTGCTTCTCGGCACCGTGTGCGCCGTCGCCGCCGGAGTGATGCTGCTGAGGGTGGCCCGGGGCGCGGTCTCGACGTCGAAGTACGCGACCCCGGCGGCGCGCCGGGAGAAGCTCGAGAAGGAGATCTTCGCCGAGCACGAACGCCGCAAGAAGGCCGAGGCACAGGCGAAGGCCGCTCCCGACGCCGCCGAGGACACCGCCGCCGGTGACGACCCAGCGAAGTCCCGTGAGGCGAACGAGCGCATGATGTGGGACGCTCTGGACACCGGTATCGACCCGACCGACCCGTCGGACACCGACGACCGCTGACCGGGGACCCGCGCGCCGACCGGGGGCGCCTGCGGATGACAGGCGTCACATCCGGCCGCCGATGCGACAAGGCGCAGGTATCCCTTGACACGGCGCCGTCGACGGGTGTCTAGGCGTCCGGGATCGGCCAACCCGCCGGAGGCCCGCGCGGCCCTCCGGTCTACCCTGAGATCACACGACTAGCGAAAGGGAACGGAGTCGCTGTGAGCATGCCCAACGTTCTCGCGTCGATCATCGAGGGAGTCAAGGCCGACGTCGCCGCGCGCGAATCGGCGATCGACTTCAACGCGGTGAAGGCTGCCTCGGCCAAGGCTCCCGCTCCCCGGGACGCCATGGCGGCGCTGCGCCAGCCGGGTATCGGTGTGATCGCCGAGGTCAAGCGCGCCAGCCCGTCCAAGGGGGAGCTGGCGACCATCGGCGACCCCGCCGACCTGGCCACGGCCTACGAGGAGGGTGGCGCCCGCATCGTCAGCGTGCTGACCGAGGAGCGTCGCTTCCACGGCTCTCTGGCCGACCTCGACGCGGTCCGCGCCGCGGTCGACATCCCGGTCCTGCGCAAGGACTTCATCGTGGGGCCTTACCAGATCCACGAGGCCCGCGCCCACGGCGCCGATGTCATCCTCCTGATCGTCGCCGCGCTGGAACAGAACGTCCTCGCGTCGCTGCTCGACCGCACCGAGAGCCTCGGGATGACCGCCCTCGTGGAGGTCCACACCGAGGAAGAGGCCGACCGTGCCCTGGAGGCCGGGGCGTCGGTGATCGGCGTGAACGCCCGCAACCTCAAGACCCTCGAGGTCGACCGGGACACGTTCGCCCGGATCGCCCCCGGCCTGCCGACCGAGGTCATCCGCGTCGCCGAGTCCGGGGTGCGCGGCACCGCCGACCTGCTCGCCTATGCGGGCGCGGGCGCCGACGCCGTCCTGGTCGGCGAGGGACTCGTCACCAGCGGCGATCCGCGTGCCGCGGTGCGTGAGCTCGTCACCGCCGGTACCCACCCCTCGTGCCCGAAACCTGTTCGCTGACAACGACGCAGGGGCCGTGTCCGGTCCGTGTCGTCGTCGGCCCGATCGACTGTGAGATGTTGTGACCGCCCATCATGATTCGGCCCGTCCGGATTCGCCCGAGACCCCCGCCCTGCCCCCGGCCAGCACCGGGTTGACCACCCGTACGTCGATCGAGCCCGACGAGGGCGGCCACTTCGGCGTCTACGGTGGCCGGCATGTGCCCGAGGCGCTGATGGCGGTCATCGACGAGGTGACGTCGACCTACTTCAAGGTCCGCGCCGACGACGACTTCCTCGCCGAACTCGACCGTCTGCAGCGCGACTACGCCGGTCGCCCGTCGCCGTTGTACGAGGCGGAGCGACTCGCCGAGTACGCCGGTGGCGCACGGATCTTCCTCAAGCGCGAGGACCTCAACCACACCGGTTCGCACAAGATCAACAACGTTCTCGGACAGGCCCTTCTGGCCCAGCGGATGGGCAAGACCCGCGTGATCGCCGAGACCGGCGCCGGGCAGCACGGCGTCGCCACCGCGACCGCCTGCGCGCTGCTCGGCCTCGAGTGCGTGATCTACATGGGCCGCGTCGACACCGACCGCCAGGCGCTCAACGTGGCACGTATGCGTCTGCTCGGTGCCGAGGTCGTCGCGGTCGACAACGGCTCGGCCACCCTGAAGGACGCCATCAACGAGGCGATGCGCGACTGGGTCACCAACGCGCACAACACCTACTACTGCTTCGGCACCGCGGCCGGACCGCACCCGTTCCCGGTCATGGTCCGCGACCTGCAGCGCGTCGTCGGACTCGAGGCGCGTGCGCAGATCCTCGACAAGGCCGGTCGCCTGCCCGACGCCGTGACCGCCTGCGTCGGTGGCGGTTCCAACGCCATCGGGATCTTCCATCCCTTCATCGACGACGAGGGGGTGCGTCTCGTCGGTTTCGAGGCCGCGGGCGACGGCGTCGAAACCGGCCGCCACGCAGCGACTTTCACCGGCGGTACCCCGGGCGCCTTCCAGGGCGCCTACTCGTACCTGCTGCAGGACGAGGACGGGCAAACGATCGAATCGCATTCGATCTCCGCGGGTCTGGACTACCCGGGCGTCGGTCCCGAGCACGCCTACCTCAAGGACACCGGTCGCGCCGAGTACCGCCCGATCACCGATACCGAGGCGATGGATGCCCTCGCGCTGCTGAGTCGCCGCGAGGGCATCATCCCGGCCATCGAGTCGGCCCACGCCGTCGCCGGAGCCCTGAAGCTCGGCAAGGAGCTCGGCGAGGGATCGATCATCGTCGTCAGCCTGTCCGGGCGCGGCGACAAGGACGTCGACACCGCCGCACGCTGGTTCGGGCTCTTCGATCCGCCGCCGTCGCAGGACGAGGCCGTCACCGGGGGACAGCAGGGAGGAAAGGCATGAGTGCGGACGTGTTGGCGTCGAAGACGGGGCCGGTCTTCGCGAAGTGCCGCGAGGAGAACCGCGCCGCCCTCATCGGTTACCTGCCGGTCGGCTACCCGACCGTCGACGACTCGCTGACGTCCTTCCGGACGATGGTCGAGGCGGGGTGCGACATCATCGAGGTCGGCGTGCCCTATTCCGATCCGGTGATGGACGGGCCGACCATCCAGGAGGCCGCCGACGTCGCGCTCACCAACGGCGTGCGCGTCCGTGACGTGTTCACCGCGGTCGAGGCGATCACCGCGGCCGGCGGCAACGCGGTCGTGATGAGCTACTGGAATCCGGTGCTGCAGTACGGCGTCGACAGGTTCGCCCGCGACCTCGCCAACGCCGGCGGCTCCGGCGTCATCACGCCCAACCTCATCCCCGAGGAGGGGGCGGCGTGGCGTGAGGCGTCCGACGAGTACGGCCTCGACCGCATCTA
This sequence comes from Gordonia paraffinivorans NBRC 108238, assembly GCF_000344155.1. Taxonomy (GTDB): domain Bacteria; phylum Actinomycetota; class Actinomycetes; order Mycobacteriales; family Mycobacteriaceae; genus Gordonia; species Gordonia paraffinivorans. Next base: position 75,404 of record NZ_BAOQ01000011.1, read on the forward strand.
CCTCGTCGCGCCGTCGTCGACCACCGAACGCATCGCGCTCACCGTCGACGCGTCGCGAGGATTCGTCTACGCGGCGTCGACCATGGGCGTGACCGGGGCGCGAGATGCGGTGTCGGACATGGCTCCCGAACTCTGCGCGCGTGTCCGCGAGTACTCCGACATCCCGATCGGCGTGGGGCTCGGCGTCCGCAATCGCGAGCAGGCCGCGCAGATCGCCTCGTATTCCGACGGTGTCATCGTCGGTTCGGCGTTGGTGACCGCGGCCAAGGCCGGCCAGGATCGCCTGGCCGCCCTGACCGCGGAACTCGCCGAGGGAGTCCGCTCGCGTCACGCGGTGGCCTGATCGGGGTCGAGCTGATTCTGGTCGGAGATCGTCAACCCAACCGCGTTGTCGTGAGCGATTCAGCACAGAATTCTGAATACCGGAATTTAGCGAGCGCGCCTAGCTAACAATTGTATTTCAGAATCATCGATTGTTGATTTCCTTTCTTCGTTACTGTCCGAGTGGTCGGCTCGAAGAAAGGTGAAATCATGGGAATTCGCGGTCGCCGTCTCGGCATCACCCTTGCGGTTGGTGCGACCGTGGCTGGAGGGGACTGGTGGCCGCCGGGGAAGCCGACGCTGCACTGAGTTCACCGACTGTCACGGCGAACAATTCCGGAAGAACCATCAACATCACGGTCACCAATCCCAATCCCGCAGTCGATTCTGCGGAAAAGTTCGGATCGGCCTGTGTTCCGTTGGTTCTTGAGTACAGACCTGCGGGAGTTGGAGGTGGTGAGCCATTTCGATGGTCGCCAGAACCCGATATCGACGCCGAGTCGGAGTCCATCGAGCAGGCTGGAGAGATTCTGGTCTCCGCAGGGATCGCGCCTCCTCAACGGTCTGCGTCATCGTCGGTGACGGTTCCCTCTGATGGTGTCTACATGGTGGGTGCCGTATGCGAATCCGATGTCGAACCGGGCGCCAGGAGTGTCGGGGGCGTGCCGCCGCTGGCAATCGGCGCCCAAACAGGCGTGCCCGTGAACGTCAGCGTCCAGGGACGGGGCATCACTGCGTCGGTCACCAACAACACCGGTGTGGCCGGATCGGTCTGCACCGCTGCGATCGGGGAGTTGGACTTCTCCCGGCCGGACCCGTACCGCTCGGAACCCAACTGGGAGGACCGTGGAACGGTGACTGTCACCGTTCCACGCGACGGGTACTACGCGGTGACGGGTGTCTGTGTCACAGAGGGCACACAGCCGGGCGAGTTCGAGGTGGTCAGCTACACCAAGCCGGCCAAGGTCGTGACCGTGCCCGGTGGAGCAACCCCCGAGGCCGACTGCGGCATGTCGCTCTGTCTCCCCGTTCGCGGAACGCCGACACCCTGACCCTGCCATCCGTCCGGGGGATCATCCCTCGACCCGAAACCGACCGCACGGAGAATCCCGTGCGGTCGGTTAGGGTTGCACCGTGATATCGCCGACCACGACGATGCTGGCCTACATCCCCAGCCCTCCCCAGGGCGTGTGGAACCTCGGACCCTTCCCGCTGCGTGCGTATGCGCTCTGCATCATCGTCGGGATCATCGTCGCGGTCTGGTGGGGCAACCGCCGGTGGGTGGCCCGCGGCGGGCAGGAGGGCGAGGTCCTCGACGTCGCCATCTGGGCCGTGCCGTTCGGACTCGTCGGCGGCCGTCTGTACCACCTCATCACCGACTGGCGCACCTACTTCGGGGCCGACGCGCCCAAGGAACCGCTCGACGCGCTCCGGATCTGGGACGGTGGTCTCGGAATCTGGGGTGCCGTCGCCCTCGGTGCGGTCGGCGCGTGGATCGGCGCACGACGCCGCGGCATCCGCCTGCCCGCCTTCGGCGACGCGATCGCGCCGCCGATCCTGCTGGCACAGGCCATCGGTCGGCTCGGCAACTACTTCAACCAGGAACTCTACGGCCGCGAGACGACTCTGCCGTGGGGCCTGGAGATCTACGAGCGCGTCAACGACTCCGGGTACGCCGACCCCGGGCTCATCGACGGCGTCTCCAACGGCGTGGTGGTCGCGGTCGTCCAGCCGACGTTCCTCTACGAGCTGCTCTGGAACGTGCTCGTCGTGATCGCACTGGTACTCATCGACCGCACGTTCCGCATCGGTCACGGCCGGCTGTTCGCGCTGTACATCGCCGGCTACTGCCTGGGCCGCTTCTTCATCGAGATGCTGCGCGACGACCGCGCTGCCGTCGCCAACGACATCGCGGGCATCCGACCCAACCTGTTCACCGCGGCGCTCGTGTTCCTGGCGGCCATCGTCTACTTCGTCCTCGCGCCGAAGGGCCGCGAGCAGGGCCTCGAGATGTACCACCCCGAACGGGCCGCCGAACTCGAGGAGGAGGGCGTCGCCGGTTACGTCGACGACTGGTACGAGGAGGACTGGGACGCCGACGAGGTCGACGCTGCCACCGAAGTCGATGCCGACACCGTGGTCGATGACGGGCCGGTGATAACCGATCCCGGTGTGGCCGTCGCCGACGACGAGCCCGCCGACGACGAGCCAGCCGCTGACGATGCCGCGGAGACGATCGAGATCGAACCCGAGGGTGCGGTGGACGAGACCGTCGAGATCGCGTCGAGCGGCACCGCAGACGACGCTGTCTCGGACGACGAGGACGTCGCGACCGACTCCGAGAGCACCGTGTCCGACGGCACCGATGTCGACGCCGAGGCAGAAGCAGATGAGGCGGGAACGTCCGGGGCGGTGGCAGAAGAGTCGGTGGCAGACGAGTCGGTGGCAGAAGAGTCGGAGGCGGGGGAGCCGGAGGGCCCCGAGACCGCTGACGCGGTCGTTGCCGCGGTGACCGCCGACGAGGTCGCCGCGGACGAGGCCGCCGACGCCACCGTGTCCGCGGAGGCCGGCGCGGAGGCAACCGACGACGCGGGGGCAACCGACGACGAGGAGTCCGGCGACCTCAAGTCCGCGGGGGCCGAGTCCGTGGCTTCCGAGTCGGCCGCCGAAGGCGACGAGAGCACGGACGACGCGACCGCTGCAGAAGTGACCGTTGTCGACGAGACCCCGGACGGTGCATCGCCGGACGCCGAACCCACGGGCGCCGAACCCACGGGCGCCGAACCCACGGGCGCCGAGCCCGAAGAGGCGGCCGACACCGAGGCCGCTGACGTGCCGGTCGAGGAGCCGGCCACCGACGGAGACGACGAGTCGGCCTCGGACGTGGTCACCGGCACGCCGCCAGAGGCAGCCGACGATGCCGAGTCCTCCGACGAATCGGCAGCCGATGACGAGCCGGAAGCCGAGGCGGAGTCCACCGACGCGCAACCGGCGGAGCCCGATTCGGTCGAGGACGGCGGCTCGAGCGACCCGGACAAGGGCTGACGCCGGCAAGAGACGACGAGTACTGACGACCAGCACTGACGCTGTCGGCACCGGCTGAAGGGCCGCCGGTCCGGCGTCAGTCGCCCGCCTGGTCGGAGACCGGGTCGATCCCGTCGGAGACCGGTTCGATCGCTCGAACGCGCCAGTTCCGGTCCGCACCTCGCTGCAGGATCAGCCGACGCGCGGTCGAGCGCTCGCGGCCTCCCGCCGACCGGACGAGGTCGACCCTGGCCGTGCCGTCGACGGTGTCCGTCGGGACCAACTCATGCGCCGGCGAGAGTCCGCTCAGTTCCTGCTCGACCGCGTCGAAATCCCAGCACGAGGGATCGACGGTCAGATCGGCGAGCGCCCGCGGATGTCGGTCCCGGGTGGCCAGCGCTCCCCACCAGAGGTGAGCGGCCGCGAGGGGGTCGCGGCGCAGTGCCTCGGCGGACGCCCCGGCGAGGTGCCGTGCGCCCGTAGCCACACCGTGCGCAGGGACGTGGTCGGGGTCATCGGTGGCGTCGGGTTCCGGTACCACCGGAGGTCGATCGCGAAGGCAACTGCGAGCAATGCCAGGCCGACCCCGATCAGGACGAGGTCGGTCAACAGGTCGTCTCCGAAGAGGACTCCCTGTGCGTTCCACACCACGTCGAGGACCATCAGCGCGACGAGCAGGCGCACATCGGGCCAGCGCCAGTAGACGATCGCGGTCGCCAGCGCCCAGGGTGCCAGCCACCAGACACCCGCATGACCGTAGTAGAGGTGGTAGGCCATGCGTGCGGCGACGAGGACCGGAACGGCGAATCGTCCGGACACGCGGTAGAACCGCAGCACGGTGACCGGAGCTGCGACGACGAGGATCTCCTCGCCGATCCCGGCGGACACTGCGTCGAGCCAGTCGGTGGTCGCGGTGGCCTCCGGAGTCTCGAACCAGTTCAGCAGTCCCAACCGGTTGAACATGGGGATCGTGACGACACCCTCGAGAAAGAACGCGAGAGCGACGATCCCGGCGCCACCGAGCACGGTCTCGACGGGTACCCGGGCGGACGACCACGGCCACCGGCCCGGCGACGGCCACCACGGGCGGCGGAACCGCAGCGCGGCGACGACGCAGAGCGCGACGGTGATCGTCCACACCAGGCCGGCCACCGACGAGGCCAGGCTCGTCCCGATCTCGTGGACCACGCCGGCCGGCGCGGCGTAGCGGACGGATTCGAGAATCTCCGGACCGAACACCGCGAGATAACCGACGCCGACCGATCCGATGGCGATGCCCGCCTGGGTCGTTCGAGTGTTCGCGACCAGTCGTTCACGCGCGGCCCGCCGGCCGCCTTCGACCCGGATCGCTGCAACGTAGCAAACAGACGCCGGTGGTTTGTTCCGCCGGATGCCGCGGTGCCTCGGCACGCCAGAGCAGAGCGGGACGGGGCCGCGGTCGCCATCATCACAGGCCAGCGCACGGACACGGGCACCGGTGTTCGGATAGGATCGAATGCACACCGACGCGCGATCTCCCTCCGCCCGGTACCGCCCCGAGGCGCCGCCACGACGGTTTCGACTCGGCCCGATACCGATCTCGGCACGGTCACTCGCTCGGCGCGCAATTTCTCCTCGGGCCAGTGCTGTCCCAGTGGACACTCAGCAGATCCGACCTGTCGGATCGAGGAGGTAGTGATGCTGTTTTCCGCTCTCCCGGCCAAGCAGGGCTTGTACGACCCCGCGCTCGAATCCGATTCGTGCGGCGTCGCCATGGTCACCGACATCCACGGGCGCCGGTCGCACTCGATCGTCTCCGACGGTCTGCTGGCGCTGGAGAACCTCGAACACCGCGGCGCCGCCGGGGCCGAGGCCAACAGCGGTGACGGCGCCGGAATCCTCATCCAGCTGCCCGACGAGCTGTTGCGCGCGACCGTGGACTTCGACCTGCCCGAACCCAACGCCGCCGGCGACCACACCTACGCCGCGGGCGTGTGCTTCCTCCCGGTGGATCCGGCGTTGCGGCGCAAGGCGATCGACCGTGTCGAGGCGCTGGCCGCCGACGAGGGGATCACGATCCTGGGCTGGCGCGACGTCCCGGTCGACCACGAGCACGCCGACATCGGCAAGACCGCGGTCGAGTGCATGCCGTACATGATGCAGCTGTTCGTGACCGTCGATCCCGAGCCGGGCGCCGAGCGCGTCGGCGGCCTCGCGCTCGATCGCCTCGTCTACCCGTTCCGCAAGCAGGCCGAGCGGGTCACCCCGGAGATCGAAGAGGCCGGCACCGGCCTGTACTTCCCGTCGCTGTCGAGCCGCACCATGGTCTACAAGGGCATGCTGACGACGATGCAGCTGCCGCTGTTCTACGCGGACCTGCGTGACGAGCGGTGCACGAGCGCGATCGCGATCGTCCACTCGCGCTTCTCCACCAACACCTTTCCGTCGTGGCCGCTGGCGCACCCGTTCCGGTTCGTCGCACACAACGGCGAGATCAACACCGTGCGCGGGAACCGCAACCGCATGCGGGCCCGTGAGGCGCTCCTCGAGACCGACCTGATCCCCGGCGACCTGAAGCGCGCCTTCCCGATCTGCACCCCGAACGCCTCCGACTCGGCGTCGCTCGACGAGGTGCTCGAGTTGCTGCATCTGGGTGGCCGCAGCGTGCCCCATGCGGTGATGATGATGGTCCCGGAGGCCTGGGAGAACGTCCCCGAGATGGACCCGAAGCGACGCGCGTTCCTGCAGTTCCACGCCTCGCTGATGGAGGCCTGGGACGGGCCGGCCTGCGTCACCTTCACCGACGGCACGGTCGTCGGCGCGGTCCTCGACCGCAACGGCCTGCGCCCCGGTCGGTGGTGGCAGACCCGCGACGGCCGCGTGATCCTCGCATCGGAGGCGGGTGTCCTCGACGTGCCGGTCGGCGACGTCATCAGCAAGGGGCGGCTCGAACCGGGCCGGATGTTCCTCGTCGACACGGCCGCCGGCCGGATCGTCCCCGACGAGGAGATCAAGGGCGAGTTGATGAACGCCGAGGCGTACGACGAATGGCTCTACGCCGGGCTCCTCGACATCCGGACGCTGCCCGATCGCCCGGTGTACAAGCCGAATCACGACACCGTCGTGCGGCGCCAGCAAGCCTTCGGCTGCACCGAGGAGGACCTGCGGGTGCTGCTCACGCCGATGGCGGCGTCGGGCTACGAGCCGCTCGGTTCGATGGGCACCGACACCCCGATCGCGGTCTTGTCCCGCCGGTCGCGGCTGCTGTACGACTACTTCGTCGAACTGTTCGCCCAGGTCACGAACCCGCCGCTGGACGCGATCCGCGAGGAGATCGTCACCTCGATGGCGCGCGTCATGGGGCCCGAGCAGAACCTGCTCGAGCCGACCGCGGCGTCGTGCCGCCAGATCCTGTTGCACTGGCCGGTGCTCGACAACGCCGAACTCGCCAAGCTCGTCCACATCAACGACGACGGCGACCACCCCGGTCTGTCGGCGAAGGTGCTGCGCGCCCTCTACGAGGTGAACGAGGGCGGGGAGGGCCTCCGCAAGGCCATCGAGGATCTGCGCATGCGCGCGAGCCAGGCCATCGCCGAGGGGCACAGCACCCTGGTGATCTCCGATCGCCGGTCGGACAAGGACCACGCGCCGATCCCGTCGCTGCTCGCGGTCTCAGCAGTGCACCACCACCTCGTCCGCACCAAGGAACGCACCCGGGTGGCACTTGTCGTCGAGTCCGGCGACGCCCGCGAGGTCCACCACATCGCCACGCTCATCGGTTTCGGCGCGGCCGCGGTCAACCCGTACCTGGCGCTCGAGACGATCGAGGACCTGATCGGCGAGGGCGAGCTCACCGGCGTCACGCCGTCGAAGGCCTTCCGCAACTACATCGAGGCGCTCGGCAAGGGCGTGCTCAAGGTGATGAGCAAGATGGGCATCTCGACCATCAGCTCCTACACCGCGTCGCAGGCCTTCGAGGCGGTCGGCCTGTCGGCGGAGGTGGTGCAGGAGTACTTCACCCGCACCGTCACCCAGATCGGTGGCGTCGGGCTCGACGAGATCGCCGAGGAGGTCGCGATCCGGCATCGCCGTGCGTTCCCGGAGAACCCGACCGAGCAGGTCTACCGCCGGCTCGAGGTGGGCGGGCAGTACCAGTACCGCCGCGAGGGCGAGTTGCACGTGTTCACCCCGGAGACGATCTTCCTGCTGCAGCACGCCACCAAGACCGGTCGCGAGGAGGTCTTCCAGAAGTACTCCGACGAGGTCAACCGCCTGCAACGAGAGGGCGGCACGCTGCGCGGCCTGTTCGAGTTCGACCTGTCCGAGCGCGAGCCGATCCCGCTCGAGGAGGTCGAGCCGGTCGAGTCGATCATGAAGCGGTTCAACACCGGCGCCATGAGCTACGGGTCGATCTCCGCGGAGGCGCACGAGACCATCGCGATCGCGATGAACCGGATCGGCGGGCGGTCGAACTCGGGCGAGGGCGGCGAGGACGTCGACCGACTCTACGACCCGGAGCGCCGCAGCGCGGTCAAGCAGGTCGCGTCCGGCCGGTTCGGCGTGACCAGCGACTACCTGATCAACGCCACCGACATCCAGATCAAGATGGCGCAGGGCGCGAAACCCGGTGAGGGCGGCCAGCTCCCGGCGTACAAGGTGTATCCGTGGATCGCCAAGACCCGGCATTCCACACCCGGCGTCGCGCTGATCTCACCGCCGCCGCACCACGACATCTACTCGATCGAGGATCTCGCGCAGCTGATCCACGATCTGAAGAACGCCAATCCGCAGGCGCGGATCCACGTCAAGCTCGTCAGCGCGGTCGGCGTGGGCACGGTCGCCACCGGCGTCTCGAAGGCGCACGCCGACGTCGTGCTCATCTCCGGCCACGACGGCGGCACCGGCGCCTCGCCGCTGACCTCGCTCAAGCATGCGGGCACCCCGTGGGAGATCGGCCTCGCCGATGCCCAGCAGACCCTGATGCTCAACGGCCTACGCGATCGGATCACCGTCCAGTGCGACGGCGCGCTGCGCACCGGCCGCGACGTCATCATGGCGGCGCTGCTCGGCGCCGAGGAGTACGGGTTCTCCACCGCACCCCTCATCGTCGAGGGCTGCATCATGATGCGCGTGTGTCACCTCGACACCTGCCCGGTCGGCGTCGCGACGCAGAACCCGCAGCTGCGTGCCCGCTTCACCGGGCGGGCCGAGCACCTGGTGAACTTCTTCCGGTTCATCGCCGAGGACGTGCGGAAGTACCTGGCGCAGCTGGGGTATCGCACGCTCGACGAGGCGATCGGCCAGTCTCACCGTCTGCACACCGACAAGGCGCTCGCCCACTGGAAGTCGAAGGGCCTGGACCTGACCCCGATCTTCCGGCAGGTCGAGGGCAAGGGGCCGAGCCGGCGGGTGCGCGACCAGGAGCACGGTCTCGATCGCGCACTCGACCAGACGCTCATCCAGCTCGCCGAGGGCGCGCTCGAGGACGCCCACCCGGTCACGCTCGAGCTCCCGGTCCGCAACGTCAACCGCACCGTCGGCACGTTGCTCGGCTCCGAGGTGACCAAGCGGTACGGCGCACAGGGGCTGCCCGAGGACACCATCGTCGTGAAGCTCGAGGGCAGCGCCGGCCAGTCGCTGGGCGCGTTCCTGCCGCCCGGGGTGACGATCCGGCTCACCGGCGACACCAACGACTACGTGGGCAAGGGACTGTGCGGCGGCAAGATCGTCGTCGCGCCGCACCCGGACTCGCTGTTCGTCGCCGAGGACCAGGTGATCGCGGGCAACACGATCCTCTACGGCGCGACGTCCGGCGAGGTGTATCTGAGAGGCCGTGTGGGGGAGCGGTTCTCGGTTCGCAACTCGGGCGCGACGGCGGTCGTCGAAGGCGTCGGCGACCACGCCTGCGAGTACATGACCGGTGGGCGGGTCGTGGTGCTCGGACCGACCGGCCGCAACCTCGCCGCCGGCATGTCCGGCGGCATCGCCTACGTCCACGCCCTCGACGAGTCGAAGGTCAACATGGCGATGGTCGAGCTGATGAAACCCGACCCCGACGACCTCGAGTGGCTGAAGGCGACCATCGCCGAGCACACGGAGCTGACCGGGTCGGCGATCGGTGCGTCGATCCTGGCCGACTGGCCGCGGCGCAGCCTCGCCTTCACCAAGGTCATGCCGACCGATTACAAGCGTGTCCTCGACGCGGCCCGCATGGCCGAAGCCGAAGGGCGCGACGTCGATTCAGCGATCATGGAGGCGGCACGTGGCTGATCCGCGCGGGTTCCTGGAGGTCCCGAAAATGGAAGAGAAGTACCGGCCGGTCGCCGAGCGGATCCAGGACTGGGAGGACGTCCACGAGCACCCCGCCGACCCGGCGAAGGAGCTCGAGGAGGTCGGCACCCAGGCCCGGCGGTGCATGGACTGCGGTATCCCGTTCTGCCACTCCGGCACCGCGGGATGTCCGCTGGGCAACCTGATCCCGGAGTGGAACGACCTGGTCCGCCGTGGCCGGTGGGACGCGGCGAGCGCACGCCTGCACGCGACCAACAACTTCCCGGAGTTCACCGGCATGGTGTGCCCGGCGCCGTGCGAGGCGGCCTGCGTGCTGTCGATCAACGAGCGCGTCACCGGCGGCAGCGTCACCATCAAGCGCATCGAGAAGACCATCGCCTACGAGTCGTGGGCCGAGGGCTTCATCGGTCCCGAGCCGCCGGCGTCCAAGACAGGCAAGTCGGTGGGCGTCGTCGGCTCGGGACCCGCGGGTCTGGCCGCCGCCCAACAGCTCACGCGGGCCGGACACGACGTCACGGTGTACGAGCGCGACGACCGCGTGGGCGGCCTGCTGCGGTACGGCATCCCCGAGTACAAGCTGCCGAAGGCCGACATCGACCGCCGCATCGCCCAGATGCGCGCCGAGGGCACCGACTTCGTCGTCAACTGCGATGTCGGCACGGACCTGTCGGTCGAGGAGCTCCGCAACAGGCACGACGCGGTGGTCCTGGCCATCGGCGCGATGGAGGCCCGTGACAACCCGGTGCCGGGACGTGATCTCAAGGGCGTCCATCTCGCGATGGAGCACCTGGTCGCGGCCAACCGGGAGTGTGAGGGCGACGGTCCGTCGCCGATCACCGCGGCCGGCAAGCACGTGGTCATCATCGGCGGCGGCGACACCGGCGCGGACTGCCTGGGCACCGCGCACCGTCAGGGTGCGGCGTCGGTGGTGCAGCTCGACTACAACCCGGAACTGCCCGGTGAGCGTGACGACGATCGTTCGCCGTGGCCGACGTGGCCGCTGATCATGCGCACCTCGAGCGCACACGCCGAGGGCGGCGAGCGGCGCTATCAGGTGGCGGTCCAGCGTTTCCTCGGCGACGACGAGGGCAACGTCACGAAGATGGTCCTCGCCGAGGTGCGGGTCCAGCGCGACGCCGACGGCAACCGGGAGATCATCCCGGTCGGCGAGGAGTTCGAGATTCCTTGTGAACTGGCACTTTTCGCGATCGGCTTCACCGGGGTGCGGCGCACCGAACTGCTGAGCGGCCTGGGGATCGAGCCCAACCGTCGGGGAGCGATCTCGTGCGGCAGCGACTGGCAGACCGACGCCCCCGGGGTCTTCGTCTGCGGCGACGCCCATCGCGGCGCGTCACTGGTCGTCTGGGCGATCGCCGAGGGGCGGTCGACGGCCCGCGCGGTCGACGAGTTCCTCGTCGGCTCGTCGGACCTCCCGGCGCCGGTTCGTCCGGCGACGCTTCCGCTGGCCGTGCGCTGACCGCCAGGGGCGCGTTCTCCGGTCACCTGGACCAACACGCACGGGCGGCAGGTGTGACGTGAATTGCGTACCGGGGAGTAGCCGGGTGCCACCTGCACGGACACCCGGCGCACCGCCGGTGGGGGCCCGGTCGGCGCGTGGAGATGCACCTACGACGGGACTAAGGTGATGTTGTGACACGGCGAACCAAGATTGTCTGTACCCTGGGTCCTGCGACTTCCAGCGACGAGCGCCTCAAGGAGCTCGTCGCTGTCGGTATGGACGTGGCCCGGATGAACTTCAGCCACGGCAAACACGAGGACCACGCTGCCGTGTACGAGCGGGTCCGCAAGGCCTCCGACGAGGCGGGCAAGGCGGTCGGCATCCTCGCCGACCTCCAGGGTCCCAAGATCCGGCTCGGCCGCTTCGACGGCTGCGGCGGGAAGACCGTCTGGGAGACCGGCGAGCAGGTCCGCATCACCGTCGAGGACGTGGCCGGAGACCACGACCGGGTCTCCACGACCTACAAGAACCTGTCCGAGGACGCCAAGCCCGGCGATCGGCTGCTCGTCGACGACGGCAAGGTGGGTCTGACGGTCTCGGCGGTGGAGGGCACCGACGTGATCTGCACGGTCACCGAGGGCGGCCCGGTCAGCAACAACAAGGGCCTGTCGCTGCCCGGGATGAGCGTCTCGGTGCCCGCGCTGTCCGAGAAGGACATCGACGACCTGGAGTTCGCCCTCGGGCTGGGCGTCGACCTGGTGGCGTTGTCGTTCGTGCGCAGCCCGTACGACATCGAACTGGTCCACGAGGTGATGGACCGCGTCGGCCGCCGCGTGCCGGTCATCGCCAAGCTGGAGAAGCCCGAGGCCATCGAGAATCTCGAGGCGATCGTCCTCGCGTTCGACGCGATCATGGTCGCTCGTGGCGACCTCGGCGTCGAGCTGCCGCTGGAGGAGGTGCCGCTCGTCCAGAAGCGCGCCATCCAGTTGGCCCGCGAGAATGCCAAGCCGGTGATCGTGGCGACGCAGATGCTCGACTCGATGATCGAGAACTCCCGACCGACACGCGCCGAGGCGTCCGACGTCGCGAATGCGGTGCTCGACGGCGCGGACGCGGTCATGCTGTCGGGGGAGACCTCGGTCGGCAAGTACCCGCTGGAGACCGTGCAGACCATGGACCGCATCTGCCGCGCGGTCGAGAACGGTCCGCGCGACGTGCCCCCGCTGTCGCACGTGCCCCGCACCAAGCGCGGCGTCATCTCCTACGCGGCCCGCGACATCGGCGAGCGTCTCCAGGTCAAGGCCCTCGTCGCCTTCACCCAGTCCGGCGACACCGTCCGACGCCTGGCCCGCCTGCATTCGCGGCTGCCGCTGCTGGCGTTCACCCCCATCGAGGAGGTCCGCAGGCAGCTCGCGTTGAGCTGGGGCACCGAGACCTACATCGTCACCGATGTCGACACCACCGATCACATGATCGACCAGGTCGACCATCAGCTGCTCGAGGTCGGACGCCTCAAGCACGGTGACGTGGTGGTCATCGTCGCCGGCGCCCCGCCCGGCACCGTCGGTTCGACCAACATGATCCACATCCACCGCATCGGCGAACAGGATCACTGACCGACTCCACCCGAGCCGTCCGCTGCCGGCCGCTCGGGTCGGTGCGCGTACCGGTTGCGGCCGGTCACTAGGGTGGTTGGCATGACCGTGGAACACACCGGGGATCTCGGCAAGCTGCTCGAGCTCCTCGACGTCGAACGCCAGGACGAGGACCTGTTCATCGGACAGCATCCCGAGCAGGTCACGGCGCGCACGTTCGGCGGACAGCTGCTGGGACAGGGCGTGGTGGCCGCCGCCCGCACGCTCACCCGCGGCAATCCGCCGATCCACGCGCTGCACGCGCACTTCATCCGCGGCGGCGACGTGACCAAGCCGATGGAGTACCACGTCGACCGGTTCCGCGACGGCAAGTCCTTCGCCAACCGGCAGGTCACCGCCAAGCAGGACGGCGAGACGATCTTCACCATGCTGGTGGCCTTCCAGGACAACGCCGCCGGCCTCGAGCACGCGGTCGAGATCCCACAGGTGCCCTACCCGGAGGAATTGCCGCCTCTCGGTGAGCATTTCAAGGGCTACGAGGACCAGATCGCGACCTTCGTCAACGCGCTGCACCCCATCGACATCCGCTTCGCCAACGATCCGACCTGGAAGGCGAAGGAGTCGGGGACGAGGCTCACCGACAACCGGGTCTGGATGAAGGCCGACGGCGTGATGCCCGACGACCCCGTGATGCACGTCGCCGCAATGTGTTACGCGTCGGACACCACGGTCCTGGACTCGATCATCACCACCCACGGACTGTCGTGGGGCCTCGACCGGTTGTTCGCCGCGACGGTCAATCACTCGATGTGGTTCCACCGCGAGTTCCGCTTCGACGACTGGCTCCTGTACGCGACCCGCTCGCCGGTGGCCACCGGCTCGCGCGGCATGGCGTCCGGCCGGTTCTGGATGCGCGACGGCACGCTGGCCACGTCGGTGGTGCAGGAGGCCCTGATCAAGTACTTCCCGCCGCGGACGTGACCGGCGCACCGATGAACCGGCCCCCGGTCGCCGACCACGAGATGTGGCTCGACCCGGGGCCCCGGCTGCCGCGGCGCAACTGGCAACGCCGGACCAGGCTTCCCGTCATCGTCGCGACCACGGTGGCGATGGTCCTGCTCGCCGCGCTCGCGATCGGTGCGGTTCTCCTGGGGGCGCTGCGGACGCCGACCTTCATCGCGAAAGGCGGGGTCGTCGTCGACTGCACCTCGCAGACCGCCGAGATCCCCGGCGGCACACCGATCACCCGCCAGTCGCCGGTCGTCATCTTCGACGCGGCCGGCGGCGAGGTCGCCCGGACCACGCTGACCGGGTTCGTCCGCGACGACGACGGCTGCCGGCTGACCTTCGAGGCGGACCGCGTCGAGTACACCGACGCCGGTTACCTCGTCCGCGTCGGCGACCGCTTCACGCAGACCGCGTCCGCCTCGGCCCTGCAGCAGGGAGTCGTCCTCCGGCCGGTCGGCTGAAGCGCGCCCGACCGGTGGTCGCTCCGGCCGGCGGCACGCATATCTCCGTTCGGGTGATACCGAGGCGCCCGGCCGCCCGAATAATTTGACGGAATGTCGATTTCGACTGTCGCCGGGGACTTTTCGTGATTTTCCGGGTCCGGATCGCTCTCGTCTCGCTCTGTGCTGCGGCTGCTGTGGTCGCCGGTTGCAGCTCGGAAGGGAACCCGCAGCCCGCCGAGGAATCATCCGCCGCGGCGGTTCCGGTGCCCGAGGTGGTCGCACCCACCGCGTTGATCCTCGACGCCTCGGACTCGATGGCGACCGAGGACGCGCCCGGACCGCGGATCGACGCCGCCCGCACCGCGGTGCGCGAGCTCGTCGCCGCCCTTCCGTCGGACACGCGCCTGGCGGTTCTGGCGTACGGCACCGGAACGTCGAACCGGCCGTCCGATCACGCCGCCGGCTGCCGGGACGTCACGACGCTCATACCGTTCGGTCCGATGAACCGGGACCGCGTGCGCAACGCGGTCGACGGACTGACCCCGCGGGGATTCACCCCGATCGCCGAATCGCTCCGCCAGGCTGCGACGACCCTGCCGACCGACGGCGATGTCGCGATCGTGCTCGTCTCCGACGGCGAGGACACGTGCGGCGAACCGCCGTGTCCGGTCGCCGAACAGCTCAAGCGCGACAACCCGCGACTGCGTATCTCGACGCTGGGCTTCAAGACCGCGGGGCCGCGTCGGAGGATCTGGAATGCATCGCCGCGGCGACCGACGGGGTGTTCATCACGGCGTCGAACGCGGCGCAGTCGCGTTCCCGGTTGCTGGTGACGCAGAACGCCGACGCCGGACGCGCCGCACTCAACGACGACACCTTCCAGGGCGTCACCCTCGGTGACACGCTCGTCGAGATCCGTGCGGCCAATCCGGATTTCCCGGCGGGTGGCCGGCGGCAGGGCGAGACGACGATCATCGTCTGGCGCGACTGCGAATGGGTCTTCGGCTCCGGCGGCGAACTCGTCGAGATCCGTCCCGGCACAGGAGTGCGCACCCTGGACGGGCTGGGCGTCGGGAGCACCGTCCGACAGTTCGACGAGCTGTACGGTCCGCCCGTGGAGGACGACAAGTCCGGGCCGCGTGTCCTCCTGTACGCCCCGGACCCCGAGTCCACGACCGGCTACCGCGTGGAAGCCGACGGGACCGGCGACGATGCGCGCATCACGCGTATCACGGTGTGCCGGTGCGCTCCCGGGAAGTCCTCGACCGGCGGGGGACCCGAACGAACCGTGCTGACCCCGGTCACCTCGTCGGGGCAGACCACGGCCGGCTGGCTCAAGGACACCACGGCCCTTGGCGCACACGCCCTGATCGATGCCCGACGAGCCCGAGCACCAGTAGAGACCGTCGTCGACGACGCCGGGCACAGGAGTCGTGTCGCACGCGTAGTAGCCGCCGGCCCCGGCAGCGGAGATTTCGTCCTGTGCGTCACCGATCCGTTCGAGAAGGTCGTCACGGTGTCGGCCCCGACGAAGCCGTTGCCGGCGGCACCCCGCAAGGCGGCCGACCCGATCCCGTTCGGGCTGGTGTTGGAGGACGGGACGAAGTGCGTGTACGCGGCGATCCGCGGAATGTCGCCGCCCAACAGCACGGCGCCGGACGCGCAGGTGCGGTACTCGTGCGGCGGAGAGGGCAGTGACGCGCTCTACACGTGGGCAGCGCCGAGCGCGTTCCCGATCGAGCGGGGTTCTCGTTGGACCGTGCGGGTGGGTCCCTTCGGGAACACGCCGCTGGCCGAGAAGGCCGTGACCGAGGTCGTCTTCATCGGACTCGGCAATTGACGTCGGACACTCGGCAGTCGACGTCGTCGGACAAGGAAGGACATCCAGATGAACACAGGGGTCGGGGTGCGCGCGCTTCTCGCGGCGTCGGCGGCGGGCCTGGGGCTCGCCCTGATGACGGGTTGCACCGAGTCGGGGTCGGCGGCCCCGGAGTCGACCGGGACCGCATCGGCGGCCCTGGAGTCGACCGGGACCGCATCGGCGGCCCTGGAGTCGACCGGGAACGCGTCTGCGGCCCCGAGCGGATCGCCGACCGTCGCGGCACCGATCGACCCCTGTGCGTCGGCGGCCGGGACCTGCGTCCACGTGGCCGATGTCGATGTCGACGGAGACGGGACCCCCGACCAGGTCGGCGTCGCGGTGGGAGACGGGACCGTCACGACGATCGTCGGGATCAACGGCACCCGTACCAGATCACGCGCAGCGTCTCGGCGGGCAACGCCTACACCGATCCGAACGAGGTCTACCGCGGAGCCTTCCTGATGTCGCGGGCACAGGGAGCCGACCTCGTGCTGCACCTCGTGCCCGGTCAGGGCAATGCCGAGCAGTTCGCCGTCATCAGTTGGGACGGCTCCGAACTGGTCGCGCTGCCGCAGCCCCCGTCCGCCGACCGCACCGGCGCGCAGGAGCCCGGTGTCTGGTACCTCGGCTCGTCGCACGGCCGCCAGGACTCCGTCGCCTGCCGCACGCCGGGGGAGATCGCGATGGTGCGCCTCACGGCCGCCACATCCGAGGGCGTCCCCGTGCCCGGCGGAGGGCGTCGGGAGGAGAACTTCTTCACCTTCTCCGGCGATTCCTGGCAGCCGGCCGGCTCGGACAACCAGGCGGACACGAGCTTCAGCTACAGCTGGAACGCCCATGAGAACGCCTTCCGGTGTGACGACCAGGGGACGAGGCCCTGATCGCCTCCTCGCACGATCACGGTTGCCCGGACATCGGGTGTGGCGCGGGTTAGACTGCGCCGGATCAGTGTTGGGCCCGGACCCGTTGTGTCGACGCGACGTTCGACGCCGACGCGTGCCTCCGGGTCGCGCCGCGAACCGGTCGCCCGGTCGTGACGCACGACGGTAGGGAGCGTGGGTGGACTACAGCAGAGACTGGAACAACGAGATCTGGGAGAGCCTGAAATGGCTCGGCATCGCCTCCGCCATCGCGATCGCGGCGATCCTGGTGATCGGCTTCCTGCTCGCCCGGTTCAGCCGCTGGGGACGGCCGCTGTGGCGGATCATCGGCGGCTACTTCACCGAACCCGCCACCCGGGTCCGGGCCTGGATGTACTTCGTCCTGCTCACCGTGCTCGCGCTGGCCGGCGTCCGCGTGATCGTCCTGTTCTCCTATTTCAGCCGAGACCTGTTCAACGCCTTGCAGATCGCCGCCGAATCGTTCGCCCAGCCCGGGCCCGAGGGTGAGCAGCTGCTCCAGCAGGGCAAGGACATGTTCTGGTACTCGATGGCGGTGTTCGCCGTCCTGGCCACCATCCACGTGGTGCGGACGATGGTGGAGATCTACGTGGGCGCCGCCTTCGAGATCAGCCTGCGCAAGTGGATGACCGCCGGTGCCGCCGCGGACTGGATGGAAGGTCGCGCGTTCTACCGCAACCGTTTCGTCGACCTCGGCGGTGTGTTGTCGCGCAGTGTCCTGCCGTTCCGCCGGCGGACCAAGACGTCGAACAAGGTCACCGACATCCATCCCGGAGTGGACAACCCCGACCAGCGCATCCAGGCCGACATCACCAACGTCGCCTCGGTCGGTTCGGGACTGCTCTGGGGCGGCGGCGGGTCGTCGACCAACGGCGTGCTCACCGCACTGGCCTCGATCGTGTCGTTCACCCAGATCCTGTGGGAGCTCTCGGGCCCGGTGACGCTGTTCGGCGTCGAGATCCCGCGGATGATGATGTGGCTGGTCCTGACCTACGTCCTGGTGACCTCGGTGATCGCCTTCCTGGTCGGCCGTCCGCTCATCCGACTCAACTTCTGGCAGGAACGCCTCACCGCGAACTTCCGCTACGCACTGGTCCGCGTGCGCGACGGCGCCGAGAACATCGCCTTCTACCGGGGCGAGAAGGTCGAGCACCAGGGCTTGATGGCACGCTTCGCCGAGGTCATCAAGAACTATTGGCAGATCGTCTACGTCCGGATCGTCTTCGTCGGCTGGAATTTCATCGTCAGCCAAACCGCCGTGGTGTTCCCGTACCTGGTCCAGGCGCCACGATTCTTCGAAGGCCAGATCAAGCTAGGCGACATGCAGCAGACGGCGTCGGCATTCGGCGAGATGCACGACGCGCTGTCGTTCTTCCGCCAGAACTACGACACGTTCACCGGATTGCGCGCCTCGATCATCCGCCTCGACGGCCTCGCCGACGCCGACACCAAGTCGCGGACCATGCCCGAGATCTCGGCCGTCGACCGAGACCGCGCGGTGCGGCTGGCCGACATCGACGTCAAGACCCCGAACGGCGACGAACTGATCCACGCTCTCGACCTCTCGCTCGATCCGGGGGATGCCCTGGTCATCAAGGGACGGTCCGGGGCGGGCAAGACGACGCTGTTGCGCGGCCTGGCCGGGCTGTGGCCCTACATCGACGGCGAGTTCGCGCGTCCGGCGGGCAACAAGACGCTGTTCCTGTCGCAGATGCCCTACATCCCGCTCGGTGACCTGCGGACCGCCGTCGCCTACCCGGCGCTGCCCGACGAGGTCGGTGACGACGCGATCCGCGAGGCCCTGCAGAAGGTGTTCCTACCGCACCTCGTCGACCGTCTCTATGACGAGGAGGACTGGTCCAAGGTGCTGTCGCCGGGTGAGCAGCAGCGCGTCGCGTTCGCCCGCGTCCTGCTCACCAGGCCGGAGGCGGTGTTCATGGACGAGGCCACCTCGGCGGTCGACGAGGGACTCGAATACGCGCTGTACCAGCTGATCCGGACCGAGCTGCCGGACACGATCATCGTGTCTGTCAGCCACCGCAGTACCACGGACCAACACCACACCCAGGTGCTCGAGCTGACCGGTGGCGGGAAGTGGACCGTGTCGCCGGTCGGTGCGACTCCGTCGCTCGACAAATAGTTGTGACCTGCAATTTTGCGTTCGGGTGACGTTTGATGTGATCCGACCGTCTCGGCCCCCTCGACTCGCTATTGTGGCGCACACCACATCCACTTCGTGAGTCGAGGGGCCATGACCGCAACGGACCTGATCACCTTTCCCCACGAGACCGGGGTCGACGTCGCGACCCTTCCCGCCGCGTTCCAGCAGACGATCACTGT
This sequence comes from Gordonia paraffinivorans NBRC 108238, assembly GCF_000344155.1. GTDB lineage: Bacteria > Actinomycetota > Actinomycetes > Mycobacteriales > Mycobacteriaceae > Gordonia > Gordonia paraffinivorans. The sequence continues at coordinate 94,624 of NZ_BAOQ01000011.1, forward strand.
GCGACCCGACGCGGTGGCGATCCGTACCGTCGCCGGCACGCGGCAGATCACCTGGTCGGAGTACGGGACCCGGGTCGAGGCGATCGCCGGTGGTCTTGCCGCGCTGGGGATCTCGCGCGGCGACACGATCGGCATCATGCTCACCAACCGGCCGGAGTTCCACCTCGTCGACACCGCCGCGCTCCACCTCGGGGCGATCCCGTTCTCGATCTACAACACCAGTTCGCCGGACCAGGTCGAGTACCTGTTCGGCAACGCCGGGAACAAGGTCGTCATCACCGAGCAGGCGTTCCTCCCGGTGATCACCTCCGCGGCCTCCGGCATCGAGAAGATCATCCTGGTCGACGGTGACACCGACGCCACGCTCTCCCTCGAGGAGGTCGAGCGACTCGCTTCGCCCGCGGGGTTCGACTTCGCAGCGTCATGGCAGGCGGTCGAGCCCGACGATCTCGCGACGCTCATCTACACCTCCGGGACCACCGGCCCGCCGAAGGGCGTCGAGATCACCCACCGCAACATCATCGCCGAGCTCGCGTCGCTCGCCGACATCGTCGACGCCGGGTTCGACGACCGGGCGATCTCGTATCTGCCGGCCGCCCACATCGCCGACCGGGTGTCCTCGCACGCGGCGAACATGGTGCGCGGCATCCAGCTCACCACCGTGCCCGACCCGCGGGAGATCGCCGCAGCGCTGCCCGAGGTGCGCCCGACCTTCTTCTTCGGGGTGCCGCGGGTGTGGCAGAAGATCCGGGCCGGCATCGAGGCGAGACTCGGCGAGGAGACCAGCCCCGTCAAGAAGGCCCTCGCGGGGTGGGCCCTCGGGATGGGGACCAAGGCCGCCGACGCCCGACTCGCCGGCCGCGAACTCGGTGTGCTGGACCGCATCGGACACGAACTGGCCGACAGGCTGATCCTGCACAAGGTGCGCGCCGCGCTCGGCCTCGACGAGGTGGACTTCGCCGGGTCGGGTGCTGCGGCGATCCCGCTCGAGGTGCTGAAGTACTTCCTGGGCCTGGGTCTTCCGGTGCTCGAGGTCTGGGGCATGTCGGAGACGACGGGCGTCTCTACGATGACCACCCCGGACGACCTGAAGATCGGCACGGTGGGCAAGCCCATCCGCGGCATCGAGGTCAAGCTCGCCGAGGACGGGGAGCTCCTGGTGCGCGGGCCGGTCGTCATGAACGGCTACCGCAAGCAACCCGACAAGACGGCCGAGACCATCGACCCCGACGGGTGGCTGGCCACCGGCGACATCGCGACCATCGACGCCGACGGGCACGTCACGATCGTCGACCGCAAGAAAGAACTGATCATCAACGAGTCCGGAAAGAACATGTCGCCCACCAACATCGAGAACACGATGAAGGCGGTGTCGTCGCTCATCGCTCAGGTCGTGGCGATCGGCGACGGCGAGCCCTATGTGTCGGCGCTGGTGGTGCTCGATCCCGAGGCCGTCGAGGCCTATGCCAAACGCCTGAACCTGGGGCAGGGTGGCTTCGCCGAATTGTCGTCCCATCCGGCGATCGTCGAGGAGATCACCGGGGCGATCCGGGAGGGCAACACCAGGCTCTCGCGGGTCGAGCAGGTGAAGCGGTTCACCATCGTGCCCACCGCATGGGATCCCGGCGGCGACGAACTGACACCCACGATGAAGTTGCGCCGCAACCCGATCGCGACGAAGTACGCCGCCGAGATCGGCGCGCTGTATGCGCCCGGGCCGAACGCATCTGTGGTCGACCTGCGTTCGTGACCGTTCTCAATCGGAGGTGATCGCACCCCGGTCGTCGACCGTGAGCGAGTCCTGACGCGAGGTGTCCTTCAGGTCGACACCCGAGCGTCCCAGCTTTCGGGCTCCGTCGACGAGCGACGCCGCAACCCGTGCGGCCACCTCGTACTGCAGGCCGTCGGGCGGGTGGATGTTGGAGATGCAGTTGCGGTCGGCGTCGGTGCGGCCGGGTCTGGGCAGGTGCGTGAGATAGATGCCCAGGCTGTCGGCGACCGAGAGCCCCGGTCGTTCCCCGATGATCACCAGCAGAGTGGTCACGCCGAGGGTCTCGCCGATGTGGTCGCCGAGCGCGACCCGCGCCTGGGTGGCGACGACCGGTGGCGCGATGGTGTAGCGGCCGGCGAACGCGTCGAGCAGTGCGCCAAGCAGTCCGTGCGCATGGTCGACGACGGCTCGCGGCGAGAGTCCGTCGGCGATGACGATCCCGATCTCGGCATCGGAGCGAGGAATTCGCGACAGGTCCGCCGGTGTGCGCCCCAGGTCCGGCCGGCGCAGGTACTCGCTTCGCGTCGATGCCCGGCTCGTGACGATCACCGGGTCGTCGAGCCCGAGATCTGCGAGGGTCGCGGCGAACGCCTCTGCGTCGAGGGGGTCGTGCACCGCGTCGCGAGCCGCCGCATGCGCGGCCTGGAATTCGAGGACCCGTCGCGTCGGCAACGAGTTCCCGGCCCGACCCAATCCGATGCGGGCCTGGGTGGTCCGTCGCAGCGGCGCCCACACATCGATGGTCGGATCATGCTCTGCCGGAACGTGTTCCGGGTCGGTCATCGTTCGGTCGCTCATCGTCCGGCCGCCAGGGGTAGCAGGGGAGAGGCCGCCGGGTCGACCGGGAGAATCCGGCCGTCGGCGTCGGCCATGCCGAGTCTTGCCAGCCATTCCTCGAACTCCGGCGCCGGACGCAGGCCGAGCGCCTGGCGCACGTACAGCGCGTCGTGGAACGCGAGACTCTGGTAGCCGAGCATCACGTCGTCGGCGCCCGGGACCGCGATGACGAAGGCCGCGCCCGCGACGCCGAGCAGGGTGAGGAGAGTGTCCATGTCGTCCTGGTCGGCCTCGGCATGATTGGTGTAGCAGACGTCGACGCCCATGGGTAGCCCGAGCAGCTTGCCGCAGAAGTGATCTTCGAGTCCGGCGCGGATGATCTGTTTGCCGTCGTAGAGGTACTCGGGACCGATGAACCCGACGACGGTGTTGACCAGCAGTGGATCGAGTGCACGTGCCACCGCGTATGCCCGCGCCTCGAGGGTCTGCTGGTCGACCGGCTTGCCGTCGGTGCCGAGGTGTGCGCCCGCCGACAATGCCGACCCCTGGCCGGTTTCCAGGTACATGACGTTGTCGCCGACGGTGCCACGCTGCAACGAGCGGCCAGCCTCGTTGGCCTCCTGCAGGATCGACAGCGTCACGCCGAACGCGGCGTTGGCGCCCTCGGTACCGGCGATCGACTGGAAGACGAGATCGACCGGAACACCCTGTCCGATGAGGTCGACGGTCGTCGTGACATGCGACAACACGCACGACTGCATCGGGATCTCGTAGCGCCGGCGGATGTCGTCGAGCATGTGCAGCAGGTCGGCCGTCGTGTGCGGCGAGTCCGACGCCGGGTTGATCCCGATGACCGCGTCGCCGCATCCCATGAGCAGGCCGTCGAGTGTGGCGGCCGCGATCCCGCGCGGATCGTCGGTCGGATGGTTCGGTTGCAGACGCGTGGCGATCCGGCCCGGGAGGCCGATCGTCGTGCGGAAGGCGGAGGTCACCCGGATCGCCGCGGCGACCAGGATCAGGTCCTGGTTGCGCATGATCTTCGATGTCGCGGCGGCCATCTCCGGCGTCACCGCAGGGGAGATGCGGGCGATCCGCTCCGCCGCGTCGGGCCTGGTCGAGGTCTCCAGCAGCCAGTCGCGGAACCCGCCGACGGTCAGGTGTGAGATCTCGGTGAACGCCTGCCGGTCGTGCGTGTCGACGATCAGTCGCGTCACCTCGTCCGACTCGTACGGAACGAGCAGGTCCTCGAGGAACGTCGACAGCGGGACGTCCGCCAACCGCCATGCGGCAGCCGCACGTTCGGCGTCGGATGAGGCGGCGCAGCCCGCGAGTTCGTCGCCCGACCGTCGCGGTGTGGCCTTTGCCATGAGTTCGACGAGGCCGTCGAACTCATACGTCGTCCCGGAGATCGTCTGCGTGTACCTCATCGAAGGTCCTCACGGCTTGTCATGGTGTCCCGAAGTCTAGGTTCGGCACCTTCGGGTCGCATGACGAACGACCGACCTCACATGCGTGTCCGCTCCTGCTCCGAACCCTGCGCCGAACCCTCTTCAGAACCTTCCGGGGAGTGACCCTTGACACATCGGAGGCGATGAATGTACGTTCACTCATACCGAACGAGTTATTCACAACGCCCTGCTCCGGGCGCTGCGACCGCGATTCACCTGCGGGTATGTCGTCCGTTCAGCATCATGCGCCGGGTGTGTTCACGGCCGAGTCGGTCGGCGCACCGCGTCTGGCATCGCACGGCACGGCACTCGGCATGCCCGATCCACCCAGTCCCGATCCACCCAGACCCGATCCACCCAGACCCGATCCACCCAGAGGAGTGAGCAGGATGGACTACGAAGACGTCGACTACACCGTCGAGGGCCACACCGCGATCATCACGATGAACCGACCTCACCGGTACAACGCCTTTCGGGCCAAGACCGTGGAGGAGATGATCCACGCGTTCCGTCGTGCCTGGGCCGACAACGGGGTACAGGCCGTCATCCTCACCGGGGCCGGCGACAAGGCGTTCTGCACCGGCGGTGACGTGAAGCAGCGTGCCGAGACCGGCGACTACGGTCCGAGCGAGAGCGGCATGTTCGAGATCGGCAACCTGCACAAGACGATCCGCGACATCCCCAAGCCGGTCATCGCCGCCGTCAACGGCCTCGCCATCGGCGGCGGACACGTCCTGCACGTCCTGTGTGACCTCACCATCGCCGCCGACACGGCACGTTTCGGCCAGTCCGGTCCCAAGGTCGGCTCTTTCGACGCCGGGTTCGGCTCGGCCTACCTCGCCCGCGTGGTCGGGGAGAAGCGAGCCCGCGAGATCTGGTTCCTGTGCCGCCAGTACGATGCCGCGACCGCCGAACGGTGGGGTCTGGTCAACTGGGTCGTCCCCGCCGCCGACCTCCTCGACGAGGCCAAGAAGGTGGCCGCCGAGATCGCCGAGAAGTCGCCCACCGCGCTGCGTTTCCTCAAGCAGAGCTTCAATGCCGACACCGACCACCAGGCGGGACTGTCCAACCTGGCGATGAGCGCGCTCGACCTGTTCACCCATTCCCCCGAGGGCCTCGAGGGTGCCAACGCCTTCGCCGAGAAGCGCGCCCCGCAGTTCAACCAGTACGTCGGCGCCTGAGCGCCCCGGAACCCGCTGAGGAAAAACCCATGACCGACAAGCACATCGCCGTCGTGACCGGCGCCGGTTCCGGTATCGGCAAGGCCATCGCCCTCGGCTTCGCCACGCAGGGCACCACCGTCGTCGCCGCCGACCTCGACCTCGATGCCGCCAAGCGCACCGCGGAACAGTCCCCGTCGATCATCCCGATGGCCGTCGACGTCGCCGATCGCGCCACGGTCGACGAGCTGCGCGACGCCGTCGGCGCCGAGGTCGGGGTCCCGGACATCCTCGTCAACGCCGCCGGTTGGGATCGCACCGACCGGTTCCTCGACGCCACAGCCGAATTCGCCGAGAAGGTCGTCGCGATCAACTACCTCGGACCGGTGCACATGGCCAGTGCATTCCTGCCGGGCATGGTGGAGGCGTCGAAGAACGACGACTGGCAGGGTGGTCGCGTCATCAACCTCGCCTCCGACGCAGGTCGCGTCGGCTCGGCCGGCGAGACCATCTACGCCGGCGCCAAGGGCGGCGTCATCGCGCTCTCCAAGTCGCTGGCCCGTGAGATGGCGCGCCATCGGATCACGGTAAACGCCGTCTGCCCGGGACCCACCGACACACCCCTGTTCCAGGCCCAGCCCGACAAGCTGAAAGAGGCTCTCGTCAAAGCGATCCCGTTCCGGCGCCTCGCCACACCAGAAGAGGTCGCCGCCCCCGTGCTGTTCTTCGCCTCGCCCGCGGCGTCGTTCATCACCGGTCAGGTGCTCAGCGTCAGCGGCGGACTCACCATGGCCGGGTGACCGGCCCCATCCCGGTAACTCTCGAACCTCAGGGAACTCACATGACCCACGCATACGACGCCCACGCGTACCGCAGATTCTTCGAGCACGAGTTCACCTATCTCAACGGCTTCCGGCGTAACGTCACCCGCTACGCCGGCGTCGTCGCGATGATCGACCCGACCACCGACCGGCAGTGGACCTATGCCGCGCTCGGCCGTGACGTCGACGCCCTCGCCGCAGGTCTCGCCGCCCGCGGCGTCAGCCCGGGCGACGTCGTCGCCTACCAGCTGATGAACGGGCCGGAGTTCGCCCGGCTCTACCTCGCCACCCAGGCCGCCGGAGCGGTCGGATCGCCGATGAACTTCCGGCTCGCGGCGGGGGAGAGCGCCGTCATCCTCAACATCAGCACGCCGAAGGTCTACATCTACGACACCGCCTTCACCCCGATGGTCACCGAGGCGGTTCGCCTCGCCGGTCACACGCCGGAACTGCTGGTGGGCGTGGGTGACGGCGACCTCGCCCAGGGCGACGGCGCGGCCTCGATCCGCTTTGCCGACCTGCCCGTCGCGGACGGGAACCCGCCGGAGGTCACGAGGACGATCTTCGACGAGACCACCCGGCTGTACACCTCGGGCACCACCGGCATGCCGAAGGCGGTGCCCATGAACTCGGCCATCGAGATCTTCTCGGCGCACGACGTGATCATGCACTTCCCGCTGGCCCCGGACGACCGCACCCTCAACATGACCCCGTGGTTCCACCGCGGCGGTCTCTACTGCGCGGGCCCGAATCCGTCCTTCTACCTGGGATCGTCGGTGGTCCCGATGCGGACCTTCGATCCCGCGCTCACCCTGGACTGGGTCGAGAAGTACCGGCTCACCTTCCTCATCGGGGCCCCGACCAACCTCGCGATGCTGGCCGCCGCTCAGTCGGCGAATCCGCGGGACCTGTCGAGCCTGCGCGGCATCGTCACCATGGGCGCCCCGCTCGAACGCGAAGCGGCGCTGCGGTATCAGGAGGTGCTCACTCCCCGCATCTACAACGGGTACGGCAGCACCGAGGGGTTCTGGAACACCTTTCTGCGGCCCGGCGACCTGCCCGACCACGCCGGAACCGCCGGACGTGCCTGTATCGACGACGAGGTGCGCGTGGTCCGCGTGCACGAGGACGGCCGGCTCGCCGATCCCGACGACGTCGTGGCCCGTGACGGCGAGGAGGTCGGTGAGGTCATCATCCGCTCGCCGAAATGCGCTGCCGCCTATCATGACTCGCCACAGCAGGAGAAGGCGATGTACAGCGGCAGCTGGTTGTACATCGGGGACCTCGCGACCTGGGACGCCGACGAGTACGTCACGATCGTCGGACGCAAGGACGACATGCTGATCTCCGGCGGCGAGAACGTCCATCCCGTCCAGGTGGAGGAGGCGCTGAACGGTCATCCGGCCGTGGCCGATTCGCTGGTCGTAGGGATTCCCGACGATCGATGGGGAAGCCTCGTGGTCGCCTACATCGTCCCGGACGGCGAGCCGCCGACAGCCGAGGACCTCGATGCGTACTGCCGCGCCCACCCGATGCTGTCGACGTTCAAACGCCCACGCGCGTACCGCATCGTCGATTCGCTGCCCGTGTCGGCGACCGGAAAGAAGCTGCACTACAAGGCGACCGAAGCCGCGGCGCGGGAGATGGCCGAAGGGGCCTTCCGGGTTCCGGCAACCACCCACGTCGGCCCCTGAGGCAGAAGGGAACCCCCATGTCCTCGCTCACCCACGACCTCGAGCACAAGCAGTTCCGCGATACCGTACGGCGGTTCGTCGCCGAACAGATCACGCCCACGCACACCGACTGGGAGGCCGCAGGCCAGTGGGACCGTGCACTGTTCGTCGAGGCGGGCAAGAACGGCCTGCTCGGCTTCGAGGTGCCCGAGGAGTTCGGCGGTCCCGGGGTCGACGATTTCCGCTACAACGCCATCGTCATCGACGAGGTCGCGCGGACCGGCGCCGCCGCCGAGGCGATCGCCTTCTCGCTGCAGAACGACGTGGTGCTGCCGTACCTCACCGACCTGACCACCGACGAGCAGAGATCTCGCTGGCTGCCGGGCGTGGTCACCGGCGACACCGTGCTCGGCATCGCGATGACCGAACCCGGCGCCGGCAGCGACCTCACCGGTATTCGTACCTCGGCCGTCCGCGACGGCGACCACTACGTCATCAACGGCTCGAAGACGTTCATCTCCAACGGGCGCAACGGCGACCTGTTCGTCGTCGCCACCCGCACCGGGCCCGACAGGCACAAGGGGCTCACGCTGTTCGTCGTCGATGCCGACACACCCGGGTTCGTCCGCGGCCGCAAACTCGACAAGATCGGCCTGCATGCGCAGGACACGAGCGAGCTGGGCTTCGAGGAGATGCGAGTGCCGGTGGCCAACCGGCTCGGCGAGGAGGGGGAGGGGTTCTACCAGCTGGTGCGCAACCTCCCGCAGGAGAGGCTGTCCCTGGCGATCGGTGCGGTCGCCGCGGCGGAGGGGACATTCGCGCGGACCCTCGACCACATCCGCGAGCGCACCGCCTTCGGCTCGGCGATCTCATCGTTCCAGAACACCCAGTTCATCGCCGCCGAGCTCGCCACCGAACTCGACGTCGCCCGCACCTTCCTCGACGACTGCATCGCCGCTCACGTCGCGGGCGAGCTCACCCCGGCGCGCGCCGCGAAACTGAAGTGGTGGGCCACCGAACTGCAGGTTCGCACCGCCGACCGGTGTCTTCAGCTGCACGGCGGGTACGGCTACATGCGCGAGTTCCCGGTGGCCCGGGCGTTCGTCGACGCCCGGATCCAGACGATCTACGGCGGCACCACCGAGATCATGAAGACGATCATCGCCAAGGATCTTGGTATATAGATGACCGGCTGCGGCTTGTACTGTGTGTGAACAGCGATTCACCCGCGGATGGCCGCACGGCCAGGGTTCGGCGGGTCCGGTGACGAAAGGGGACGGCGATGGCGAAACCGGCCACGGCGCGGTCCGATGCCGACCTCGCCGTCGAGGAGGCGGTGCGCGCCGCGCGCGTCTCCACGCGACGTCGTCAGCTCCTCGATGCCGCGGTGAAGGTCATGGAGCGCACCGGTTTTCATCAGATGTCGATGCAGGCGCTCGCCGAGGAGGCGCAGGTCAGCGTCGGTCTGTTCTACAAGTATTTCGGCGGCAAGGAGGAGATCCTGCTCGCCGCCATCGTGGACATTCTCGAGGCCTTCCGCGACCAGCTGCAGCCGGCCATGGACCGGGCCGGCGACGACCCCGTCGAACGGTTGATCGCCGGCTTCCGCCAGTACGCGACGATCGTCGACGAGAATCGCGACGCGGTGGTCCTGACCTACCGGGAGAGCCGAACCCTCGACGCCGCCGGGCGGGACCGGATCAAGGAACTCGAGGTAGAGACCTCGGCGCCGATGCGCGAGGCGGTGGCCGCGGGTGTGGAGGCCGGACTGATGGTCGAGGTCGATGCCGACCTCGTCGTGTTCGACCTGATGATGCTGGCGCACGGATGGGCGCTCAAGCACTGGCATTTCGCGCCGGAATATGACCTGGACCGCTACGTGTCGGCGCAGTTGCGGTTCGCGCTGCAGTCGCTGGTCGTGCCCGATGCGCTACCCCGGTACCTGGCGCTTCTCTGACGGATTCGTCGTCGAGTCCTCGGAACCGGTGACCGAGGTGTTCGCCAGCGACCGCGCGTAGGCGCCCATCGCCCGGCCCGCGGCCAGGATCGGCTCCGGCGAACGCGTCGTCCGGGCCAGGACGAACGCGCCCTCGAGGGCGGAGACGAGTGCGAACGTCAGTGACCTGGCGTCGGACTCGTCGATTCCTCGCTCGACGAAGAGTGCCGTTCCGGCATCGATCCACGACGTCATCACCTCGTCGGCAACCTCGCGCAGTGCGGGCTCGGCGTCGGCGATCTCCCCGGCGACCGTGGACACCGGGCACATGTTGAGCCACCCGCCCTCCTCGATCGTCTCCGCGGCCGTGGCGAAGGCCGACTCGACCCCTGCCGCCGGGTCATCGAACGGCGCGAGCAGCATCGTGACGAGCTCGGCGTAGGCCTGGCCGGACTGTCGCAGGGCGGCCGCCGCGACGTCGCGCTTCCCGCCGGGGAAGTGGTGATAGATCGAACCGACCGGCGCTCGGCCGGCCTCGACGATCTGCTTCATCCCGGTCGCGGCGTAGCCCTGGCGCCGCAGCAGCTCGATCATGCCGACCACGATGCGTTCCTCGGTCTTCACCCTGGTCATTCTAGAGCAGTTGTTCTAGAGTGAATGTTCTAGAGCAGTCGTTCCAGTAGGGGAGGGCGCCATGGTCGACAAGACGAAGCCCAGCCGTGTCGAGGTCCCGGCCGGCGCTCTCGAATACGTCGACGAGGGTTCCGGTCCGCCGGTCGTCCTGCTCCACGGCCTGCTCATGGACCACACCGTGTGGGACGACGTCATCCCGTTGCTGCCGAAGGGCTTTCACTATATCCGTCCGGTGTGCCGCTCGGGTCGCACCGCATCCCGATGCGCGAGAGCGCCGATCTGACGCTGGACGGCATGGCCGGACTGGTCGCGGACCTCCTCGACGTCCTCGACCTCGACGACGTGACTCTCGTCCACTCCGACTGGGGTGGCGGGCTGTTCCTCACCGCGCTCGGCCGGGGCCCGCGGGTGGCCCGACTGGTCATCCTGCCGTGTGAGGCGTTCGAGAACTTCCCGCCCGGCCTGCCCGGGAAGATGGCGACCCTCGCCGTGAGGATTCCCGGCGGTGTCTCGCTCGCGGCGCGCCAGTTGCGGATCGCCCGGTTACGGAGACTGCCGATGCTGTGGGGGTGGATGGTGACGCGCCCCGGTGATCCGCGCCTGGATCGGCGGATGCGCGCGTGGACCGAACCGGTGCTCGCCGACGCACGTATCCGGCGTGACCTCGTCAAGTACGCGAAGTCGGTGCTGGACGACGCCGATCTCATCCGGAAGACCGAGGCGCTCAGGGGTTTCGAGGGTGACGCGCTGGTGCTGTGGTCACCCGACAACCGGGTCATGCCGCCCGAACACGGACCCCGGCTCGCCGGGCTCCTGCCGCATGGTCGCTACGTGGGTATCCGTGGGGCCGCGGTGCTGTCCATGCTCGACGACCCGGAAGCGGTGGCGCGCGAGATCGGCGGGTTCCTCACCGGGTCTGCGGCACGCCGGAAGTGATCAGGACGGCGATTCGATCTTGAAGCCCACCTTCAGCGTTACCTGGAAGTGGGCGATCTGGCCGTCCTCGATGTGGCCGCGGGTCTCGGTGACCTCGAACCAGTCGAGGTGGTTGACCGTCTGCGAAGCACGCGCGATCGCGTTGCGGATCGCGTCGTCGGTGCCGGACGTCGACGATCCGACCACCTCGATGACCCGATAGACGTTGTCGGACAAGGTTTCTCCCTTCGTCGCATCGGTGCGGACCCGGCCCGTCGGCGATGCGGTCGACGGGGCCGGGCCGTGGATGACCTCGTCTCTGTCTACCCCTAAGATGCGGTGGATGAACCTCGAATCGGCAAACCGCGACCCTGACGCGAGATGTCCGTGCCTGTCCGGCCTGCAGTTCGGTGAGTGCTGCGGCCCGGTCCTCGACGGCACTCGCCCCACCCCGACCGCGGAGGCGTTGATGCGCTCACGGTTCACCGCGTTCGCGGTCGGGGACCGTGACCATGTACTGCGCAGCTGGCACCCTCGCACCCGTCCCGCCGATCTGGCACTCGACGACGAGATGCGCTGGTACCGCCTCGATGTGGAGTCGACCAGCGGCGGCACGCCGTTCGACACCGACGGCGAGGTCACCTTCACCGCCCACTACCGCATCGGATCGGAGAAGGGTTCGCTGCACGAGCGCAGCCGGTTCACCAAGTACCGCGGACAATGGGTCTACGTGGACGGTGTCATCGCCTGAGGTCATCGCCTGAGGTCAGCCCCGAGCTGCCGCACCGTACCCGGCGGGTGGCGAGTCGCCCCGGTCAGGGAGCGGTGATCCGCCGTCCCTGCACGTAGACCTCGGCGATCGACGATTCCCGGATACCCATGAGCAACGTGAACAACGTCTGATCGCGCGCGAGGAGCGGGTCGTCGGAGCGGACCGCGTTCGCCAACACGGCGGCGAGCGGGGCGTCGGGCTCGATGACGACGAAATCGGCCTCCTTCCCGGCGTCGAGATTGCCGAACCGATCCTCCATGTCGAGGGCGCGGGCGCCGCCGAGTGTGCCGAGGAACAGCATCTCCGCCGGATGCATGGAGACACCCGCGTCACCGGGCTCGGAGATGTGCTGCTTGAACGCGTCACCCAGCACCCGCGGGATCAGCCACTCGTCGCCTCCGCCGACGTCGGTGCCGGCCGCGATGTTCACGCCCGACGCGACGGTCCGCTTCCACGGCATCGTGCCCGAGCCCAGGAACAGCTGCGAAATGGGGCAGTGCGCGATCGAGGTGCCGGTCTCGGCCATCCGCGCGATCTCGGCGTCCTGGCAGTGCACCGCATGCGCCAGGATCGTGCGTCGCCCGAGCAGGCTCTTGCCGCCGACCTCCGACCACGGCAGGAACCTGCCGTCGTAGGTGTCGAGGTACGAGTCGCAGCGGTAGAGCTTCTTCGTGATGTCGATCTCGCCGGTGCCCGGCCGGTTGTTCTCGTTGAGATGTGTGTGCACGTACACACCCCGATCGCGGTACTCGTCGTAGAGTTCGCCGAGGTTGCGGAGGGTCTCGGCGGTGACCGACAGCGAGAAGCGGGGCACGATCGCCACGTGGACGAGCGCGGTGGCCGGGTCGCCGGTGTCGGCGGCGTGCCACTTCTCGATCTCCTCCCGCGTGAGCCGGATGGCCTCCTCCTCGGAGGTGAGCAGCGGCCGGGCGGATTCGTCGCCGACGGTCTGGATGCCCCGGCCGGACACGATGCGCAGTCCGGCACTCAGCGTCTCCTCGAACAACGCGTCCTGCGCGGCGGGGAACGCGGAACCGAAGGCCATCATTGCCGTGGTGCCGGCGGCGATGCGCCGGCGCGTGAACTCGACGGCGGCCGTGCGCGCAAACCCCGGGTCGGCGAGACGGGCCTCCGCCGGGAAGATGCAGCGGTCGAGCCACTCGAGGAGTTGACCGCCGCCGTACGAGGCGCCGGCGAAGGTCTGCGGGAAGTGGATGTGCGTGTCGACGAAGCCGGGCAGCAGGAATCCGCCGGGATGCTCGTGCTGTTCGGCCGATGCGAATTCCGTTGGGACGCCGGACCGTTCGCCGCAATACGCGATGCGGCCGTCGTCGCCCACCACCAGTGCACCGTCGGGGATCGACACGAGGGCGTCGTCCGCCTCGGTGATCAGGGGGCTTCCGGACAGGTGGAAGACGTGGCCGTAGTGGATGTGATCGGTCATCGTCGACTCCTGGACATCACCCGGGGGACGTCGTGAGATGGGGAAGGCACCGGCAAAGGATGGCACGGGTGGTGCCGACGTGCAGGTCGGGCGGGCACCGGGGCGTCGCCCACGCGGGCCGCGGCCGGCCGGCGCGGCTCAGACGGCGCCGTGTCGGTCGATCCACTCGATCAGCGGTTTGGCGGAGCGCCAGTCCTTGCGGACGCGGTCGACGAGTGCGGGCGAGTGGATGACCTCGTCGAACCCGTAGTCCTTGCCGACGAACAGCGACTTGTGCCGCAGGAGTTCGATGCGCGGGTGGTCGACGTCGTAGCCGCGGGGTGCGGTCTTGAGTCGCTCGCCGTCGACCTCCCAGCCGGCCTTGGTGAGCTTGCGCACGATGCGCACGAGTTCGGGGCCGTGCAGGTCGTCGTCGATGGCCCGGCGGATCGCGGCGAGCCGGTCGGAGGCGGCCTCGTAGAAACCGACCGCGACACGGACGCCGGGCGCCCCGATCTGGATGTAGTAGCCCGTGGCGGGGGCCACCTGGACGAAGGCGCCCTGATGGGTCTTGTACGGGGACTTGTCCTTGGAGAACCGTACGTCCCGGTACGGGCGGAACAACTTGGCCGGCCCGAACTCGTCGGCGAGTTCCTCGGTGAGCGCGGTCATCGGCTCGGCGACCGCCGTCGTGTAGGTCTCTTTGTGCTGCTCCCAGAAGTACTTCGAGTTGTCGATCTCGAGGTCGTCGTAGAAGTCGAGGGCAGCTTCGGGGAAACCGGTGAAGCTCATGCACTCACCGTATCGGTGCGACCCGGCGTCCCGGACTCCTGTGCGGCGGCACGCGTTCGTCGATGTGCTCGGAGTAGCCCCGGGTGGTGAACTCCTCCCCGTCGAGGCGCACCTGCGCGCTGTACCCCGAGATGTACCCGCGGCCGATGGCGAAGCGTTGCGGACAGTCGTAGGTTCCGACGACCGTCATTCCGTCGCAACCGAACTCGAAAGTACGGGGCAACAATCGCGCGTTGCCGTAGGCGTCGACGGTCGGGGCGTCGTCGGTCTCCAGGACCCGGTGGTATCCGCCGTGGACCTTGCGGTCGGGTGTGCCGTCCATCGACCGGAAGATGGCGTTCGTCTCCACGATCGCCCCGAAGGCGCCGAGTTGCGTGAACAGGATCTGCCGTTCGCCGGGCACGTCGACCACGTGGTAGCTGAACCACTGCAGCGGCAACCGTCGGCGGGAAGCGCGGCGCAGCACCACGTAGGGACTCACACTGCGGGCGTACTCGAGGTTGCCGACGCCGGAGACCGGGGTGACCACCCCGCGGTGCGTGACCTCGCCCTCGTAGCGTCCGACGTGGCCGATGTGCCGCCACACCGGCGATCGCACGAACCATGTCGTCTCCGGGCGGCACCTCATGGTCACCCGCGCGTCGAGGTCGCCGGCGTGCAGGCGGATCTCGAAGTCCGGGTGGGTCCCGCTGATGGTCGCGAGCGTCCCGAACTCGGCGTGATCACGCGCGAACCGGCCGTCCCGTTCGATCGACAGCACCTCGCGTGCGTAGGCGTTCTCGGCGCCGCTCGATGCCGACGCGACGATGATGTCCTGGGGATCGTCCGGTGCCGCCTCGTGCGGGAAGTCGAAGGCCTGCAGCCCGGTCGTCCCGCACATGACCATCAGGCTCAGATAGCGATGCGGGTCGGGCAGGTTCGGGAGCATGAGGCCGTGATGGCTCCAGCCGTAGCGGCGTGAGAGAGCGGTGTGGGGGAGCAGGTCCAGCGAATGGTCGAACGGCTCGTGCGATGCGCGATGGGCGGCGTCGGTGTAATGGCGGGCCACCGCCAGTGCCGGCCGGAGGTATCGCGGCGGTCGCGATGGGTACTCCGTGGTCATCGGGCCGCTCCGGAGTCGTCGAGCCGCCCGAATCCGACGACCCCGCCGTCGGACGACCAGTCCAGCTTGTGGACCCGGATCCTCCTCATCTCGTTGCCCCCGACCGTGACCGCCTCGTCGCCGTCGACCGCGACCACGATGTTCGTGTGCTGGCCCAGCGCCGAGGACCGGTCGTACAGGACGACATCGCCGACCCCGGGCGTGTGGTCGCCGACCGGTTCGAACCTGCCGGTGCCGTCGTAGAACTCCTGCAACGTGAACACGCCCGGGATGCGCCAGTGCCCGGAGTTGGGGTTGCGCAACGGCACCCCGGCCTCCCGCATGATCCAGCTGACGAAGTTCGCGCACCAGGGTTCGTCGGCGCCCTCGGAGTAGAAAGTGCCCGGCCGCTGCCTGGCGTGCTCGGCGCGCAGCAGCTCGACGATCCGGTTCTGCGTCGGCGTCAGCTGCGACGCGTCGACCTGCGGGAACTCGGCCGTGTCCCACGGAAGCCACCGTTGCGGCACCGTGCGCCAGGCGACCACGCCGACCCCGAGGACCAGCATCACGACGACCACCGCGGCCAGGACGAACGGGCGGCGACGGCGTGGTCGGTGACGCGGATCCGTGCCGGTCGCGGGATCGGCTCCGGTGCGGGTCGCGGCATCGGGCTCAGGGCTCACTCCGCCGAGTGTAGGCAAACCATCCGCGCACGAGGCCACGCCGAATCCCGATGTCGGAACGGACGAGGCTGCGAGATGTTGGCACAATGGCCGGGCCGGGCCGGGGAGGGTGGAGAGAGACGATGGTGGACCAGACCGAGCACGCGCCGATCCTGCGTGTGGGCGAGACATGCCGGGAGATCGCCGCTGCCGGGCGGGTGGCTTGCATCGTCGATGCGGCCGATTACTTCGTGCACGCGAAGTCGGCCCTGTTGCAGGCCAAACGCCGTGCGGTGTTGATCGGCTGGGACGTCGACACCCGTATCCGGCTCGACCCGCGCTCGTCGGAGGGCGATGTGCCCGACGAACTCGGGGACTTTCTCAAGTGGCTGGTGGACAACCGGCCCGGATTGGAGATCTACGTTCTGCGCTGGAGCGTCGGCGCGTTCACCGGCATGTTGCGCGGCGTCGCGCCGCCCTTCGTGCAGGACCTGCTGACCGGGCGCCGGCTGCACTACCGGATCGACTCCGCCCATCCCGCCTCCGCCGCGCACCACCAGAAGATCGCGGTCATCGACGACCAGTTCGCCTTCTGCGGCGGGATCGACATGACCGTGGACCGCTGGGACACCTCGGAGCACCTGTCGCGCAACGAGTTCCGTCGTGGTCCTGACGGCGAGCCGCACGGTCCGTGGCATGACGTGACGGTAGCGCTCGACGGGGATGCGGCCCGGGTCGTCGCCACGGTGGCCCACGACCGGTGGGAGGCGGCCACCGGCGAGCGACTGGCCCCGCTCGTCGACACCGCGGGGCCCGACATATGGCCGGAGGGCCTCGAGCCGACCTTCACATCTTGCGACGTGGGCGTCGCCCGCACCATCCCGCACTACGGCGACCGTCCGCAGGTCGAGGAGATCCGCCGGTTGTACCTGGCGGCGTTCGCGGCCTCTCGGCACACGATCTACATCGAGAGTCAGTACCTGGCCGCACGCGAGATCGCCGAGGCGCTCGCAGCACGGCTTCGCGAGGACGACGGACCGGAGATCGTCGTCGTGCTGCCCCGGCATTCCGACAGTCCCGTCGAGCGACTCGCGATGGACGGGGCGCGGCACAGACTGCTGAAGTTGCTGTGGCAGGCCGATGTTCACGATCGCTTCCGCGCCTACTATCCGGTGACCGCGGAGGGCGACCCGATCTACGTCCATGCGAAGGTCCTCGTCGTCGACGACGTCCTGCTGCGGATCGGGTCGTCGAACCTGAACAACCGGTCGCTGGGGTTCGACAGCGAGTGCGACGTCGCGATCGAGGCGGATGCCGACGACCCGGCCGACGCCGAGTTGCGAGCGAAGATCACCGGGTTCCGTGTCCGGCTGCTGTCCGAGCACCTCGACGTGACCGCGGACGAGTTCGATGCCGCTGTGCGGGAACGGGAGTCGCTCCTCGAGGCGGTCGAGGCGATGCGCAGCCCGGGGCGGACACTCGAAGAGTTCGACCGGGAGACGATCGACGACGAGGAATCGGTCATCGCCGAGAACGAACTCGTCGACCCGGAGGACGCGAGAACCCCGACGCTGGAACGGGTCTACCGGAGTGTGCTGCGGCGGGCCGGCGGCCGGCGGTCGCGCCACTGAGGCCCGGAGGTCTCCGGTCGCGGCGCTCGGACCCGGCGGCCTCGGACCCGGGGCTCTCGGCCCTGCGGTCCTGCGACTCGAGGCATCCGGGGATCGCGGTCAGTCCGCGCGGACCCGGGCCGCCTCGATGGCGGGTGCGATGATCTCGGCGAGGTCTGCTGCGGCGTCGCGGTCGCCCTCGGGCGGCATGGCCACGAAGCTCAGGGCCATCCGGGTGGTCGCCCGGCAGACGCGTTCGATGTCGTCCTCGGCCATCGACAGCCAGGTGGACTCGCGGAACGCCTGCGCGAGTACCTCACTCGCGGTCGTGAGGATCGGTGCGGCGTCGGTGGTGATGAGCTTCATCAGGTCGGGCTTCGCCTCGCCGGACAACAGGGACGCGACGAGGGGGTCGGTCGCGACCCCGGCGAAATACTCGGTGAACGACGTCCGCAGCGCACCCGTCACGTCGTCGACGTGCGCGGCCAACGCCTCGGCCACATGTCCGGCGAACCTGCTCGCGAGGCGCACGGCGTACCCGCGGGCCAGTCCGTACCGGGAGCCGAACTCGTTGTAGACGGTCTGGCGGCTCACCCCGGTGGCGGCGGCGACATCGGACATCCGGACCTGCGACCAGTCCCGCTCCATGAGCAGGTCGTGCAGGCCGTCCAGGAGCGAGTTCCGGAGGAGCGACTTGCTGTCCTGCGCGTAGTTCCGGGTCTTCATCTCTCGCGCCAGTCCCTCGACCGTCGTGTCCGTTCGCGCCGCGGCGCGGTGTCGGCTCCTCGTGTTCTCACTCGCACAGTCGTGCGATGCCGCTGTGGACATTATCAGGGCTGTGTATGAGCACTGGACAAAACGGGTGGTTTGTAAAATACACTTCCGCCAAGAAGATCCCTCGCGCTTTTCTGTCGGGGGAGGGCGCGAGGGATCTTCTCGGGGGGGGATTCAGATGCGGTGAGGGGACATCCGCACCTGCTCGAGGGGCTCTTTCACCCCTCCGCGTCGGTGTGTTTGTCGACAGGTCGACTCCACACGTCTGATCGGGTACCCGGGGTTCCGGGTCCGGAAACAGATTGTTCCATCTGCAACGACGTTCACGGCGGTCTCGGCGCCAGTTGATTCGAACGGACGACACCGTGCGTGTCGGCCGCTGCGTGTATGTCCGCTGTGTCTGTGTCGCTGTGTGTGCGTCGCTGCGTCGCCGCTGGTCCAGCGGTCTCACCGGGGGCGCATGCCCGCCAGAAGGATCGACACCAGCCGGGGCACCAGCTCCGGGGTCGCGGCACTGACGGCTGCCGGCTGTGGGCGGGTGAGCAGGCCGATGCCGACGATGAGCTCGAGTGCCTGCAGGTCCCCTCGGACGAGTCCGGCGTCTTTCGCTGTGTCCAGTAGTTCTTCGACGCGCTCGAGCGTCTGTGTCTGCGTCTGCCGAACCGCGGCGGTGACGTACTCGGCCAGCGCCGCCGACAGCGCACCGAGGTCGAGGTCGACGAGTCGGTTCACGAACGCCGCCCACGTGTCGTCGGGGGAGTCGGCGACGGTCGCCAGCGCTTCGTCGGCCGCGCGGCCGATGTCGGCGAGGATGGCCAGTGCGACCTCGTCGGCCAGCGCGTGCCGGGACTCGAAGTTGCGGTAGAGCGTCGCGATGCCCACCCCGGCGGCCTCGGCGACGGCCTCGAGGGCGACGCCTCCGCCCTGGGCGGCGAACAGGCGGCGGGCTTCTCGGACGATCGCCTCGCGTCGTCGTGCCGCGTCGGCCCGCATGGCCACGTCCCTTCTTCTCCGTGGGGCGGCTTCGGTGTGCACCGTCCATCACAACCGGTTGACAAGTCCAGTCTAACCGGAGGATCATCCTCCAGTATTAAGTGGAGGAAAAACATCCACTTCTAGTTCTGAGGAGAATTGTGACGACGACAGCGAATCGGGCGCCGGATGCACAGGCCGATCCGGTGGCCGAGAAGACACCCCACCCGGTGCTGATGTTGCTCGGGCTGACCGTCGGACTCGGCGTGATCCTGGTCTTGCTCCTGCTGGTCTTCATCCTCCCCTCGCTCAAGAGCGGGGCCCACGACCTGCGTGTCGGCGTCGTCGGGCCCGTCGCGGCGGTCGATTCCTTCGAGAGGTCGCTCGAGGCGGCCGACCCGGGCGCATACGACACCCGGCGGTTCACCTCGGAGGACGATCTGCGCGCAGCCATCGAGAACCGCGACGTGGTCGGCGGATTCGTCGTCGACGACACGAGCATCGACGCCCTGGTCGCCAGCGCGGGGTCGGCGACCATCAGCGGCAACCTGGCCGCCACGGCCCAGGCCGTCGGCAAGGCGACCGACCGTGCGGTCGAGGTCGACGACGTCGTCGCGCTGCCCGCGGCCGACCCGACCGGCATCGGCATCGGCGGTCTCGCGTTCCCGCTGGTGTTCGGCGGCATCGTGCCCGTCGTCGCCTTCCGCAAGGTCTTCCCGCGCAGCGAGGGCTGGTACCACGCCGGGCTCTTCGGGTTCTCGTTGCTGGGCGGTTTCATCGTCGCCTGCATGCTGGATTTCGTCTTCGGCAGCATCGACGCCGGCCTGTGGTCGGCCGAGTTCTGGGCGGTCGCCGGGGCGATCGCACTGGGCATCGGGGCGTTGGCGTTCCCGCTCGCCGGACTTCAGGGCGTCTTCGGTGCCAAGGGGTTCACGCTCGGCGCGATGGTGATGATGTTCCTGGGCAACCCGTTCGCGGGTATCGCCGCCACCGCCGCATGGTTGCCGTCGTGGGCCGCCGTCGTCGGCCAGATCCTGCCGCCGGGCGCCGCGGGCACGCTGGTCCGTGCGGCCGCGTACTTCCACGGCGCGGGCGGTGCGACGGCCGGTCTGACGCTGGCCGCGTGGATGATCGTCGGCCTGGTGCTGATCGCGGTCGGGTTGCGCCGCAACCTCGTGTCGTCGGCGGCTGAGGCGGGGGCCGCAGCCTAGGCTCTGCCCGAATCCTCTGGCAGAGGGAGCGTTCGGTGTCGCTGCAGGTGAACGTGGACGATTTCGTCTGGGCCGAGACGCGCCGGACGTCTGCCCGAACGTGCTGATCGCGATCCGGATCCGGTCGAGACCGCGCCGCCCCGGACTCGTTCGGCAACGGTTGCCGGAAACCCTCGCGCGGCCCCGGTGGCGTCGCCGATACTGCTGGCATGGTGCCGATCCGGGGAATCCGCGCTCGTCGTGACCGCTCTCGTCTCCACCTGGGTGCGCTCGCAGCCGCGCTGCTCGCACTGACCGGCCTCGTCGTCGCCACACCCGGCACGGGTTCCGCCGCGGGGTGGCGGTACACCATGGTCGGGTTCAGCAACATCAGCCAACATCACATGGACGTCTACCAGTCCGGCGACGCGACGACCTTCCGGCCGCTGCGGATGTCGGCGTTCACGCCGCCATCGGGCGTGGTGCGCGACCCCAGCATCTTTCGCGGCGCCGACGGCTGGTACCACGTCGCGTACACCACCGGCCGGGCCACCATCGGCTTCGCCCGCAGCCGCGACCGGGTGAACTGGGCGTTCACCCACGAGTACCCGGTGCCGTTGTGCTGTGCCCTCCTGCCCGGCAGCGGCGACGGCAGAGGGGTGTTCGGCTCCTCGTCGGGTTCGTTGAGCTTCGGGTCGGCCGGGTCGAGCGACGGACCGTCGTTGTCGCCGTTCACGACCAAGGCCTGGGCCCCGGAGTTCTTCGTCGAAGGCGGTCGGGTCCACCTCGTCCTGTCGATGTCGACCGGCGGCGGATTCATCCCGTACGTGATGACCGCACTGGACCCCGGTCTGCGGATGTGGACGCCACCCGTGCCGATCCTGAGCATCGGCGCCGACCACATCGACACCACGATCGTGAAGGTCGGCGGGACCTACCATGCGTTCGTCAAGAACGAGGGCAAGAAGACCATCGAGCACGCCGTCGCGGGCTCGCTCCACGGCCCGTACCGGTTCGTGCCGATCCGCAACTTCGGCCGTTTCGTCGAGGGCATGGCGGTGGTGAGGCTCCCGAACGGCAACTGGCGCATGTACTTCGACGCCTACAAGACGGGTCGGTACCACTACAGCGACAGCCGCGACCTGTACGCGTGGTCGCCGGCCAAGGAGCTGCCGCGTCTGTCGGGCACGGTCCGGCACTTCGGGGTGATCCGGGAGTCAGCGTAGGTCCGCCAAGCCGCTGTGCGACCTCGTTTCGTCGATGCGACCTCAATCGAAGTCGCACCGTCGAAGTGAGGTCTGGCGGTGGTTCGCCGTCGCGATGCGAACGACATCACACAGGGCCGGGTCGGTGTGGCGCCGGGAAGTGGCAATCCGCTGCTGACCTGCGCTGATGTGGTGCCCCCGGTGAGACTCGAACTCACACTGGACGGGTTTTGAATCCGTTGCCTCTGCCAATTGGGCTACGGGGGCTCGTGCCCGGGATGACCCGTGCAGGAGCCAACTCTAGATGATCGGCCGAGTGCGCCTGCAACCGGTACTCTTCGGGGCAACCACGACGTGGAGGAGGGATGGTGACGGTGACCGACAGTGCGACGGCAACCACCGGTGAGGCCACGAAGACGCACCGTGTGCTCGTGGCCGAGGACGACTCGCTGATCCGCATGGACCTGATCGAGATGCTCCGCGAAGAGGGCTACGACGTCGTGGGGGAGGCGCCCAACGGGCAGGTCGCCGTGGAGCTCACCGAGACGCTGAAACCCGACCTGGTGATCATGGACATCAAGATGCCGGTCCGGGACGGCATCGACGCGGCGACCGAAATCGCCGAGAAGCGCCTCGCGCCGGTCGTGATGCTCACGGCGTTCAGCCAGCGCGACTTCATCGAGAAGGCCCGCGACGCCGGCGCGATGGCCTACCTGGTCAAGCCCTTCACGAAGGCCGACCTGGTGCCGGCGATCGAGGTCGCGGTGAGCCGGTATCACGAACTCAAGCTCCTCGAGCGCGAGGTCGCCTCGATGAACGAGCGGCTCGAGACCCGCAAGCTCGTCGAACGCGCCAAGGGGCTGCTCATGGCGAAGCAGGGGTTGTCGGAGCCGGAGGCGTTCAAGTGGATCCAGCGCGCCGCGATGGACCGCCGGACGACGATGAAGGCGGTCGCGCAGGTCGTCGTGGAGACGCTCGGGACCAACTGACGGCAGAAGGTCATTGTTCGCAATGTCGGTGGGCGTAAAGGAGTTTCACGTTCTTTACGCGGGGGCAACAACATCGGACTAGCTTTTCTCCCACGATGTGCGGTTGGACGCGTCAGCTCGATGCGCCGCCTTCGTGAAACGAGAATCGCAAGGAGAGCATTGATGTCCTTTCGCTTTTTGACGAGCGGGGCAGTGGCCGTGACGGCGGCGGCAGCGCTCGTCGTCGCCGGCTGCAGCAGCTCTGACCCTGGTTCCGACGGAGGCTCGGCGGCGTCGGAGAGCGTCACCGTCGAATCCACTCCCGCCCCGCCCGGCCTGGGCCTTGCGCAGAAGCTGGCGTGTAACCCGCCGAAGGCCACGCCGGGGCCGGTGAGCACCGCGCCGCTGAAGATCGGCACCCTGCTGCCCGAGACCGGCTCCCTCGCGTTTCTCGGGCCGCCGATGGTCGCGGGCGTCAACCTCGCCATCAAGGACATCAACGCCGCCGGCGGCGTCCTCGACAAGCCGGTCGACCTGATCACCGGTGATTCCGGCGACACCACCACCGACACCGCCAACGCCACCGTCGACCGCGAGCTCAGCCAGGGCGTCCAGGTCATCATCGGCGCCGCGTCGTCGTCGGTGTCGCTGAAGGTCATCGACAAGATCGCCAATGCCGGCGCCGTCATGTTCTCGCCGGCCAACACCTCCGACGAGTTCACCTGCTACCAGGACAAGGGACAGTACTTCCGTACCGCTCCCGCCGACGTCCTGCAGGCGCAGGCACTCTCGCAGACCATGGCCGAGGACGGCGTGCAGCGCGTGTCCATCCTCGCCCTCAACGACCCGTACGGCACCGGACTCGCCGACAACACCGTCCGCGATCTCGAGGCCGCGGGCGTCCCGTCCGACCAGATCCAGAAAATCATCTACGACCCGAACGCCCAGTCGTTCAACGCCGAGGTCGACCAGGTGAAGAAGTTCAACCCGGACGGCATCGCGGTGATCGGCTTCGAGGAGAGCGCCAAGATCATCACGCGCATGCACGAGGTGGGCATCGGCCCGAGCGACGGCAAGCTCGTCTACGGCGTCGACGGCAACATGGGCAACGCACTCGGCGAGGCCGTGGGAGATGGCCTGCTCAAGGGTATGAAGGGCACCACCCCGCTCACCCAGACCAGCGGTGAGTTCCAGTCCGCGCTGAAGGACCTCGACCCGAAGCTGATCGACTACAACTACTCGGGCGAGAGCTACGACGCCACGGTGCTGAGCGCGCTCGCCGCCGAGGCCGCGAAGTCGACCGACGGACGTGCCATCGCCGCCAACATCATCGGCGTCACCAACGGCTCCGAGGAGTGCGACTCCTACCAGGCCTGCCTGGACCTGTTGAAGAGCGGCAAGACGATCGCCTACGTCGGCAAGACCGGCAACCTGGCGTTCAACGCCGCCGGTGAACCCAGCGTCGGCTCCTACGGCATCCTGGAGTTCGATGACAGCAACCAGCTGCTGACCCCGACCCGCAAGTACGTGTCGGTGGCCGCGCAGTAGCCCTCACGACAAGAGACCCCGACCCGAAAGGGTCGGGGTCTCTTCGTCTTTCGTCGAAGGCTCCGCTGCCGGCCGTGTCAGGCCTTGGCGGCCAGCTCCTGCTGGTACTTGCGGGTCATGTGGTCGACGGCCTCGAGTTGCTTGGCGGCGTGGCCCTCCCGCACGGCACGGGCGTGCGCGGCGGCGTCGAGGGTGGCCTGCGCCTGTCCCTGGAAGTGCGGGAACACCTCCTGGGCGAACAGTTCCGCGGAACGCTTCGTGTCCTGGGGATTCGCCCAGTCGTGCCCCATCTGGAGCATGCAGCCGAAGCCGCCCGACTGATCCCAGAGCCGCTGCACCTGGGCGCGCGCCTGCTCGGGCGTGCCGATGACGCCGATCCCGGCTTCGTTGATGAAGTCGATCATCTCGGTGAGTCTGCTTCCGGAGACGGCCATCTGGGGGAAAGCCGCCACGTGCTGGAAGTAGTCGAACCACTGCTCGATGCCGTACTCGACCTGCCGGTAGGCCTCGGCCTCGGTCTCGGCGATGTGGAACGGCCCGGCGAGCGTCCACTTGCTGCGATCGACCGTCACGTTGTTCGCCGCCGCGCGCTCCTCCATCACATTCCAGTGGTGGCCGAGCGCGTCGAAGCCGTCCGCGGACAGCGTCGCGCCGATCGAGAGCAGTCCCAGTCCGTGGGTGCCCGCCAGTCGGGGTCCGGTGGGCGAGGCCACGGCGGCGACGACGATGTCGATGCCGTCGGCCGAGTACGGGGCCAACTGCAACCTGGCGTCATACAGCTCGTGTGTGCGTGTCTTGGCCGACACCGTCTCGCCGCGGAGCAGGCGCACGACGATGTCGAGGTTCTCCTGCAGCAGTTCGCGGGTGTCGGTGGGGTCCAACCCGATCATCGCCGAGTCGGTGGGCAGCGAGCCCGGTCCGACGCCGAAGATGGTCCGTCCGCGGGTCAGGTGGTCGAGCTGCATGATGCGGTCGGCCGCCCACAGGGGGTTGTGGTACGAGAGCGAGGTGACGCCGGTGCCGAATCGGATGCGCGGTGCGCGCTGCGATGCCGCGGCGATCATGATCTCGGGCGACGCGATGATCTCGCTGCCGGCGGAATGGTGCTCGCCGAACCAGACCTCGTCGTAGCCGAGGTGGTCGAGGTGATCGACGAGGTCGAGGTCCCTTTCGAGCGCCGCCGTGGGGTTGCGGCCGGGTGCGTGGAACGGTGCCATGAAGTATCCGAAGCGAAGCCTGCTCATGGTGTCTCCTTGTCGATCTGCTCGGCCCGGCGGTCTGCCGGTCACGATCGAAACCCTAGGGAGAATGTGACGGCGGCCACAGTGCACGAAAGTGGACAAATCGTGGAAACCCACGACGCGGCACACGTTGCGTGGCGTTGCATGTGCCCGGGATCACATCGCATTGGGTATTGTGCGGGGATCGCTTCGCGAGGAAGGAGTGGGCGTTGGCTGGTCGGTCGGTCGAGCTGCCCGTCGAGGAGTACGAACGGATCTTCGCGATCCTGGACGCGAGTTCGCAGGCCACGAGCCTGGACGAGTTCAAGAACGACCTCATGGTGGCACTCCACGGGCACTATGACTGCCTGAACACGACCTTCTTCACCGGCCCGACGTTCGTCACGGCGTTCTCCGACCCGGCTCCCGTGGTCACCGGCAGGATCACGCCGGTCATCGACGAGTATCAGGCCCGCTGGTACCCCAAGGACGTGTTCGCGTCGCCGCAGTCGAGGGCGGCGCTCGCGGCGCGGCCGGCGATCTCCGCGGACGACCTGCGTGGTCTGCCGAACGACTCGGTGACCTATCTGCAGGACTTCCTCTATCGCAAGCGGTTGCACAGTGCGTCGGTCATGCACCTCGACCTCGCGCACGGCTGCCATGGTCTGGTCGGCATGTTCGACTCACGCGGGAGGAAGCCCGACCCCGCGCGGCTGCACGCGATGGGCATCCTGGCGCGCCAGTTGTCCGAACGTGCGAAATCACTTCCCGGACAAGTTGTTCCCTCGTGGCGGGATCGGCTGACGCCACGACAGGTGCAGTTGGCCGAACTGGTCGCCGACGGCCACACCAACGAGGAGATCGCGGAGATCCTCAACCTCGGACTCGACACGGTGAAAAAGTATGTGAGCCGGGTGTTCTCGGCCACACGGGTCCGCAACCGCGCGGAACTGGTGAAGCTGGTGTGCCTGGAATCGATCGCCGTCGCAGGGTGAGCGCGCGGGGTCCGGTCCCGCGTCCGGTCACCCCGAGTCCGGTCACCCCGAGTCCGGTCACCCCGAGTCCGGTCGCTTTGAGTCGGGTCGCCCCGGCCCGGTTGGTGCAGGTCCGGCCGGCGCCGACGGGTGGGCGGTCAGCCCTTCTTCTCCGACCTTCCCGCCAGGGTGCCGAGATAGAGTTCGACGATCTTCGGGTCGGTGGCGAGGTTGCGCCCGGTGTCGGTGTAGGCATTGCGGCCCTGGTCGAGGACGTAGCCGCGGTCGCAGATCTGAAGGCATCGGCGGGCGTTCTGCTCGACCATGATGATCGAGACGCCGGTGGCGTTGATGGCCTTGCAGCGGATGAACACCTCGTCCTGGAACATGGGGGACAGGCCCGCCGACGGCTCGTCGAGCAGCAGCACCGCCGGGTCCATCATGAGCGCCCGACCCATCGCGACCATCTGCCGCTCGCCTCCGGACAGTGCCCCGGCCTTGACCTTTCGGCGCTCGGCCAGCAGCGGGAAGAGTTCGGAGACGAACTCGAACCGCTGGGCGAAGGTCTTCGGGCGCAGGTACACGCCCATCTCGAGGTTCTCCTCGATGGTCAACGCCTGGAACACATTCTGCGTCTGCGGCACGTATCCCACGCCTTTGTCGACGAGGACGTGGGCCTTGGCCGCGGTGATGTCGTCGCCGCGGAGGGTGACCTTGCCCTTGCGCACCGGGATCAGTCCGAACAGGGTCTTCAGCAGGGTCGACTTGCCGGCGCCGTTGGGGCCGATGATGCCGACGATCTCGCCCTCGTCGAGATAGAAGTTGCACTCCGACAGGATGTCGATGCCGGGCAGGTAGCCGGCGGTGATGTCGTCGGCCCGCATGAGTGCGTCGACAGCGCGCTTGCGATGTTCCTCCGGCGTGGCCGCGAGCTGCGCGGGTGTCAACGACGTGGAGTTCGCTCCGGTGCTCATCACTCGCCCTTCTTCTCGGGGTCGACGCTGTGGGACGCAGCGTCGTCGGTGACCTCGGGCAGTTCGGTGACCGGCTCCGAGAGGTCGCCGCCCTCCTCGAGGGTCTGCTCGATCGCCGCCTCGACCTTCTCGGCGAGGACCGCGGTATCGCCGACCGGCCGGCCCTGGTCGTCGAACTCCAGCGCCATGTCGTGGTGGCCGCCGAGGTAGGCGTCGACGACGGCCTCGTTGTCACCGAGGTTCTCCGGCAACGACTCCGCGATGATCTGACCCTGCGCCATGACCACCACCCAGTCGCTGATGTCGCGGATCACGTCCATGTCGTGCTCGACGAACACCACGGTCACGCCCTCGTCGCGCAGCGCCTTGATGTGCTCGAGCAGGCTCTGGGTGAGCGCGGGATTCACGCCGGCCATCGGCTCGTCGAGCATCACGATCTCCGGGTCGGTCATCAGCGCCCGCGCCATCTCCAGGAGCTTGCGCTGACCGCCCGAGAGCGAGCCGGCGAAGTCGTCGGCCTTGGCGTCGAGCCGGAACCGGCGGAGCAGTTCGTGTGCGCGCTCGGTGATCTCGGCCTCCTGCCTGCGCCACGTCCACGGCATGAGGGCGGACAGGAAATGCTCGCCGCGCTGCCCGGTCGCCCCGAGCTTGACGTTGTCGAGGACGGTCATCTTCGACAACGCCTTCGTCAGCTGGAACGTGCGCACCATGCCGCGGCGCGCGACCTGGTGGGGGACCATGCGGCCCAACGATTCCCCGTTGAGCGACCAGGTTCCGGTGTCCGGCCGGTCGAAGCCGGTGATCAGGTTGAAGAAGGTGGTCTTGCCGGCGCCGTTGGGGCCGATGAGGCCGGTGATCGCGCCACGCTGGATCTCCAGGTGGTCGACCTGGACCGCCTTGATGCCGCCGAAACTGCGGGAGACGTCGTCGACGACGATGATCGGGTCGGGTTTGGCCGACCCGGGCACGGCGTCGACCCCGGCGAACAGGCCGGAACGCTCGGGGGCGGTCAGCACCTTGAGATCGCGTCGGGTGGCGCGGGTGCCCGCGATGCTCGCTTCGGTCTCGTCGAGGGCGGTACCGGCCGGGGCGGACGGTGCCGGGTGATCGTCGTCGGGAATCGAGTGGCGTCCGTCATCAGGCATCGAGCTGCACCTCCCTCTTGTTCCCGAGGAGTCCCTGTGGTCGGAACACCATCATCAGGATGATCGCCAGGCCCAGCAGCACGTAGCGGATCGCGCCGACCTGTTGCGCGGACAGGTCCAGCATGGGGTTGTCGCCGGACGTCGCCTGACGCAGCAGGGCGTCGGGGATGGCCAGCAGGAACCAGAACAGCATCGCGCCGACGACCGGTCCGAACACCGTGGCCGCACCTCCGAGGATCAGTGCGCCGTAGGCGAAGAACGTCTGGGCGGTCGAGTAGAAGTCGGGGTTGATCGATTGCGTCGCAAGCGCATTGAACACACCGGCGAGGCCGCCGATGCAACCGCCGAGGATGAGTGCCTGCATCTTGAAGAAGTAGGCGTTCTTGCCCAGCGACCGGGCGGCGTCCTCGTCCTCGCGGACCGCTTTGAGCACGCGACCCCACGGCGAGTGCACGAGCAGGTAGACCATGAGGCACAGGAGGAGCACGACCGACCAGCCGACCACCATCGACCACAGGTCGCCGCCGAGGAATTTCACCCCGAGGAACGAGTACTGCTTGCCGTTGTCGAACGGGCTGATCGAGAAGAACCCACTCGCGTAGCCGTAGATGCCGTTGGTGGAGTGGGTGAAGCCGTCCGACGACGTCGAGCGGAACACCAGGCGCAGGATCTCCGACGCGGCGATGGTGACGATGGCGAGGTAGTCCGCCCGCAGGCGCAGCGTCGGGATGCCGAGCACCACCGCGAGCATGCCCGCCGCCGCGATGCCGACGATCGCGCCGAGCCACAGCGGCTGATCGTAGTTGACCGCCATGATGCCGACGCCGTATCCGCCGAGCAGCGCGAAGGCGATCTGCCCGAAGTTGAGCAGTCCGGCGTAACCGAAGTGCAGGTTGAGGCCGATGGCCAGGAGTGCGTAGAAGATCGCCGACGGGCCGATGAGCTGGGCGGCCGCGATCTGTAATGCCGAGACGATGTCCATGGGTCAGCCGATCCTCGCTCGCGATCCGAGAATGCCCTGGGGCCGGATGGTCAGGATGATGATCAGAATCAACAGGCCGCCGATGTACTTCAGGTCCGGGCTGAGGACGTAGGTCGACAGCTGCACCAGCAGCCCGACGATGAGGCAGCCGAGCAAGGCGCCGTACGCGGTGCCGAGTCCGCCCAGCGTGATGCCGGCGAACATCAGCAGCAGGAGCTTGAAACCCATCTCCCATTGCACGCGCCCGCCGAGTTCGGAGAGCGCGAACATGACGCCGCCGAGGGTCGCGAGACCGCCGGCGAGTGCCCACACGAACAGGATCACCCGGTCGACGTCGATGCCCGACGACTCGGCGAGGTCCCGGTTGTCGGCGACGGCGCGCATCGCCTTGCCGATCCTGGTGCGCTGCAACATGGCAGCGACCGCCAGCAGCACCACGATGCAGATGACGATGCACGCGAGGTTGACCGGGGTGATGGCGAACGGCCCGGAGCCGATCTGCTTCTGGGCCTGATAGTCGTCGAACGGCTCGGACCGGTCGGAGAAGAAGATCAGGATCAAGTAGCGGATCACCAGGGCCAGGCCGATCGACACGACAAGCATCGAGATCAGCCCGGTTCGTCGTCGCCGCAACGGTCTCCACAATCCCAGCTCGTTGGCCATGCCGATGCCGACGCCGACCACGATCGCGAGAAGCGTGGCGGGGATCAGGTGCAGCCCGACCTTCACGTTGAACACCCAGGCGACGACCGCACCCAGGGTGACGAGTTCGCCGTGGGCGAAGTTGGTCAGGCGCGTAGTGCCGAAGATCAGGCTGAGCCCGACGCTGGTGATGGCGATGATGAGGCCGAACCGAATGCCGTCGATGGCCAGGCGGGTCAGTTCGGCGACGGCCGACACCTCGGTGCCCGTGCGCACCTCGCCGAACGAGAAGATCACCGGCCGTGCCGTCCCGCCGCTGACGTCGACGGGCAGTTCGTTCTTCTGGACCGCGACATCGTCGGGGAGGCTCTCGGTGTCCAGGACGATGGTGTACGTGCCGGGCGGCACGTTGATGGACCACGCACCCGTCGGCGACGAGGTCGCCGTGCCGACGACGTTCCCGGAGGCGTCCTTGGCCTCGAGCTTCACGTCGGGGACCTTCTCGTCGCCGTTGCGCAGGACGCCGAACACGCGGACCTCGTTCGGCGCCGCCTCGGCGGTCGTCGCGCCGAGCAGGCCGCCGAGGAAGGTCGCCACGAGAAACAGCAACAGCGCCAGTCCGATCGGCCGGGTCGGGCCGGAGGACGCAGGACGAGGTGCCGGGAGACGGGTCTGGCGAGCAGGGGCCCGATATGAGCGACGCGAGGACGAGGGATCGGTGCGGTCGGCGGATACGGGCGGGGCCTGCAGGTCAGGCTCTGTCATCGAGGGTGGTACCTCCCTTGTGACCCGGACGGATGAGGTCCATCGGCTCGCGAACCCGCCGCGGTGGCCGGCGAAATGGCCGCTGCGAGTTCACCTTGCGGACCTTAACCGCAGCTGTGTCGCCGCGTGGCGACAACGACGTTTCCCGGAAGTTACAGTTCCCGCTGCGTCGAAGTGACCCGATCGGTGAATGTCCTCCTCGCCGACGGGGACGGGTTCTAGGCTGGTGTGATGGTGCCTGTCGTCGTCGACGAGACGAGAAATCTCGACCTGGTCAGCGCGCTTCTCGCCCAGGCCTTCGCCGATGACCCGGTCGTGGTCTGGCTCCACCCGGACCGTTCGAGGCACCTCCGGCTGTTCCGCACGCTGGTCCGCCGGAGCCACGGTGTGAACGCGACCTTCGATCTCGCCCTCCGCGACGGCCAGCCGGTCGGCGCCGCGGCCTGGGACCCGCCGGGTCACAAGATCTCGGCCCGGGCCCAGGTGTTGTCGACGCTCGAGTTCATGAGCGCGCTCGGCTCCCGGGCCATGCGGGGGATGAAGCTCGAGGAGGAGTTCGCCAGGCGACGCCCGAAGGAGCCGCACTGGTATCTGGGACAGGTCGGCACGCCGGTCCAGGGTGCCGGGATCGGTTCGGCCCTGCTCCGGCACCGCCTCGAACGGATCGAGGGGCCGGCATACCTGGAGTCGTCGAACGCCCTCAACGTCCCGCTGTACGAGCGGTTCGGCTTCGAGGTCACCGAGGAGTTCGAACTCCCCGACGACGGACCGAAGGTGTGGGCGATGTACCGGCCCATGCGCTGACGGCGCCCCGGCCGCCGGCCGCCGGCGGCCGGCGAGGGCCACCAGGGCGTTCGGGCGGGCGGGTCCGGCTGTCGGCGCACATCACTAGACTCTGCGACGTGAGTCCAGCGCAGAGTTCCCCGGCAGCAACCCGTACCGGCAGCAAGGGCAAGACCAGGCAACCGGTCCTCATGCTCCTCGACGGTCATTCCCTGGCATATCGGGCGTTCTTCGCGCTGCCGGCCGAGAACTTCAAGACCCACTCCGGACAGACGACCAACGCGGTCTACGGCTTCACCTCGATGCTCATCAACCTGCTGCGCGACGAGGAGCCCACCCACATCGCGGCGGCCTTCGACGTCTCGCGCAAGACGTTCCGCTCGGAGATGTACCCCGAATACAAGGCCCAGCGGGCGAAGTCCCCGGACGAGTTCTCCGGGCAGGTGGAGCTCACCAAGGAGGTGCTCGACGCCCTCGGGGTCACGGTGCTGGCGATGGAGGGCTACGAGGCCGACGACATCATCGCCACCCTGGCGACGCAGGCCCGCGAGCAGGGATACAAGGTGCTCATCGTCACCGGCGACCGCGACTCGCTTCAGCTCGTCGACCCGTCGACCACCGTGCTGTACCCGCGCAAGGGCGTGTCCGACCTCACCCGGTTCACCCCGGAGGAGGTCGAGAAGAAGTACGGTCTCACGCCGACCCAATATCCCGACTACGCGGCGCTGCGGGGCGACCCGAGCGACAACCTGCCCGGCATCCCGGGCGTTGGGGAGAAGACCGCCTCGAAGTGGATCCGCGAGTACGGCTCGCTGGCCGCCCTCGTCGACCACGTCGACGAGGTGAAGGGCAAGGTCGGTGACGCGCTGCGCGCGAACCTCGCCTCGGTGCAGACCAACCGCCAGCTCACCGAACTCGTGCGCGACATGCAGCTGCCCGTCGGACCCGACGACCTCGCGATGGTCGGCTGGGACCGCGACCGCATCCACCAGCTCTTCGACGACCTCGAATTCCGCGTCCTGCGCGACCGCCTGTTCTCCACGCTGAGTTCCGTCGAGCCCGAGGCCGAGGCGGGCTTCGCCCTCGACGGGTCGATCCTCGGCGCGGGGGAGGTGGCGTCCTGGCTGAACGAGCACGCGCGCACCGGCCGCAGCGGCCTCGCCGTGACGGCGCCGCATGTCGTCGTCGGCTCCGATCCCGCCGGCCTGGCGATCGCCGCGGCCGACGGCGCGTCGGCGTACATCGACGTGACCACGCTGAACCCGGAAGACGATGCGGCACTGGCCGCCTGGCTCGCCGACCCGGAGGCGCTCAAGGCGGTGCACGAGGCGAAGTGGGCCGTCCACGCATTGCGTTCGCGCGGTTGGCAACTCGCCGGCGTCACCAGCGACACCTCGCTGGCGGCCTACCTCGTGCGGCCCGGCCAGCGGACCTTCAACCTCGACGATCTCGCCCTGCGGTACCTGCGTCGTGAGCTGCGCGCCGACACCGGAGCCGGCGAGGGTCAGATGTCGCTGCTCGACGACGACACCGACGGCAAGGTCGCCGAACAGCACATGCTCGAGGCGCGTGCGGTCCAGGAACTCGCCGACACCCTCGACACCGAACTCGAGCGCATCGCCTCCAAGCCGCTGCTCACCGACATGGAGCTGCCGCTGTCGTTCGTGCTCGCCGATCTCGAGGCCGCGGGCATCGCGGTCGACGTCGACCACTTCAACGCCCTCGCCCAGATGTTCAACGACCGTATCCGGGCGGCCGCCGAAGCGGCGTACGAGGTGATCGGCGAGCAGATCAACCTCGGCTCGCCCAAGCAGCTGCAGGCGGTGCTGTTCGACAAGCTCGACATGCCGAAGACCAAGAAGACCAAGACCGGCTACACCACCGACGCCGACGCGCTGCAGTCGCTGTACGAGAAGACCGAGCACCCGTTCCTCGCCCACCTGCTCGAGCACCGCGACGCCACCCGGCTGAAGGTGACCGTCGACGGCCTGCTCAAATCGGTCGCCGACGACGGGCGCATCCACACCACCTTCAACCAGGCGGTTGCCGCCACCGGCCGCCTGTCGTCGACCGAGCCCAACCTGCAGAACATCCCGGTGCGCACCCAGGCCGGGCGCGAGATCCGACGCGGCTTCATCGTCGGATCGGATCCGGCCACCGGGACCGACTTCGAATGCCTGATGACCGCCGACTACAGCCAGATCGAGATGCGCATCATGGCGCACCTGTCGGAGGACGAGGGCCTCATCGAGGCGTTCAACACCGGTGAGGACCTGCACAACTTCGTCGGGTCGCGCGCGTTCGGCGTCCCGATCGACGAGGTGACCACCGAGATGCGCCACCGCGTCAAGGCCATGTCGTACGGACTCGCCTATGGTCTGTCCGCCTTCGGGCTCGCCGCGCAGCTGAAGATCAGCCGCGAAGAGGCCAAGGAACAGATGGAGCAGTACTTCGCCCGGTTCGGCGGCGTGCGCGACTACCTGCAGAACGTGGTGACCGAGGCCCGGCGCAACGAGTACACCGCGACGCTGTTCGGGCGCCGCCGCTACCTGCCGGATCTCAACAGCGACAACTGGCAGCGCCGCCAGGCCGCCGAGCGGATGGCGCTCAACGCGCCGATCCAGGGCACGGCCGCCGACATCATCAAGGTGGCGATGCTCAACGTCCACAAGCGCCTGGCCGCGGAGAAGCTGCGCTCGCGCATGCTGCTGCAGGTCCACGACGAGCTCGTCGTGGAGGTCGCCGCCGGTGAGCGGGACGCCGTGGAGAAGCTGGTGCGTGAGGAGATGGGCAACGCCATCACCCTGTCGGTCCCGCTCGAGGTGTCGGTCGGGTTCGGCCGGTCCTGGGACGACGCGGCGCACTGATGGCGTCGCCGCGCACGATCGGGGTCCTCCACGGAGACGGGATCGGTCCGGAGATCGTGCCCGCGGCGCTCGCGGTCGCCGACGCCGCGGCCCGAGCCGAGGGCGTCGAGATCGAGTGGCGTGAACTGCCCTTCGGTGCCACGGCGATCGCGACGCACGGTAACCCCGTCCCGGACGAGACCCTGACCGCTCTCGACGGCCTGGGCCTGTTCGTGGTCGGGCCCCATGACTCGGCGTCCTACCCGGCCGAATCGAAGAGCCCGACACCGGGGGCCGTCCTGCGCGGCCGGTACGGGCTGTTCGCGAATCTCCGCCCGGCCAAGGCATTTTCGGGTGTCGCCGCGGCGACACCCGACATCGACGTGCTGATCGTGCGGGAGAACTCCGAGGGTCTCTACGCCGACCGCAACATGGCCGTCGGCAGCGGCGAGTTCATGCCGACCCCCGACGTCGCGCTGGCGGTGGGACTCGTCACCCGGGCGGCGTCGGAGCGCATCGCGCGGGTCGCTTTCGAATCGGCACGCGAGCGGGCCGCGGCCCGAACTCCGGGCACCCGAAGGCCGGGCCGGGTGACGGTAGTGCACAAGGCGAATGTGCTGCGGATGACCACCGGCCTGTTCCGCGACGTGTGCCTGGAGGTCGCCGAGGAGTTCCCCGACGTCGAGGTCGACGACAAGCACGTCGACGCGATGGCGGCCCTCCTGGTGCGGCGCCCGGCGGACTTCGACGTCGTCGTCACCGAGAACCTCTTCGGCGACGTGCTCTCGGACCTTGCCGGCGAACTCGCCGGTTCCCTCGGCATCGCCGGTTCGGTGAACTGCTCGCGGACCCAGGTCATGGCCCAGGCCTCTCACGGCGCCGCCCCCGACATCGCCGGCCGCGGAGTCGCCAACCCGACGGCGATGATCGTGTCGGTGTCGATGGGCTTCCGCCGGTACGGGATCATGACCGACGACGCCGCCCTCGTCCGCGCGGCCGACCGCATCGACACGGCCGTTTCGACGACCTTCGCGTCGACGGTCGCGACCGCCGACCTCGGCGGCACCGCCTCGACGGGGGAGTTCGCGGACGCGGTGATCGACCGGCTGAACCAGGCGTGACCACGGCGTGAGCGCCCGTGACCGACCGCCGCACGAGCCGTGCCCGCTGGGGCGCGACACGAGAGACGCGCGAGAGTACATGCGCGAACACGCGAGTGTCCGGCCGGCGAACCCGACGCGAACTAGAGTGAGTTGGTCTGACCTGGTGACCGAGGACGAAGGGATGTGTTTGTGACACGGGCCTCGACACAGGGCTACCGGCGTTCGCGTCGGCCGAGAGGTGCGGCGGCGCGCCGGATGCGGATGTGGGGGTGCCTGCTGGTGGCCCTCGCCCTTGCCGTCACCGGGTGCGTGAACAACGAAGAACGCGAGCGCGCCAACCAGGTGACGCCGATCGACGTCGACGTGCAGAAGGTGCCACAGATCGCCGCGCTCGTCCCGCCCGAGATCGCGAGGACCGGCAGACTCGTGATCGGGGTGAACGTGCCGTACCAGCCCAACGAGTTCAAGGGACCCGACGGCCGGATCATCGGCTACGACGTCGATCTCATGAACGCCGTCGCCAAGGTGCTCGGCCTGACCCCGGTATACCAGGAGTCGCAGTTCGACACCATCATCCCGTCGGTGCAGGCGGGGACGTACCAGGTGGGCATGTCGTCGTTCACCGACACCCTCGAGCGGGAGAAGCAGGTCGACTTCGTGACGTACTACAGCGCGGGTGTGCAGTGGGCGCAGGCGGCCGACTCCGACGAGGACATCGACCCGTCGAACGCCTGCGGCAAGCGCGTTGCCGTGCAGACCACCACCTACGAGGACACCGACGAGATCCCCGCCAAGAGCGCCGAGTGCAAGGCGAAGGGACTCGAGCCGATCGACAAGGTGAAGTTCGACAGCCAGGACGAGGCGGTCAACGCGCTGATCCTGGGCCGGGTCGACGCGATGTCGGCGGACTCGCCGGTCACCGCCTATGCGATCAAGCGCACTAACGGGAAGCTGAGGCCGGCCGGCGAGGTGTTCGACTCCGCGCCCTACGGCTGGGCGGTCCGCAAGGGATCGTCGCTGGCACCCGCGATGCAGAAGGCCGTGCAATACCTCATGGACAACGGACAGTACGAAGAGATCGCGGCCAACTGGGGGCTGCAGGAGGGCATGATCGATGTCTCCGTCATCAACGGGGCGGTGAGCTGAGATGACCTCACCGAACCCCGACACCGTCGCCGGCGAGCCCGAACCGATCAAGGCGGTGCCGCTGCGCCACCCGGGGCAGTGGGTCGCCGCGGCGATCATCATCGTCCTCGCGGCCCTGTTCGTCTACGGCGCCGCCACCAACGAGGCGTACGCCTGGGGCACCTACGGGCGGTACCTGTTCGATCAGCGCGTGATGTCCGGTGTGGGGTACACCCTCGCCCTGACCGTGCTGTCGATGGTCATCGCGATCGTCCTCGGTGTGGTCCTCGCCGTCATGCGGCTCTCGCCGAACCCGGTGCTGCGCGGAACCGCGTGGGTGTACCTGTGGGTCTTCCGCGGCACCCCGGTGTACGTGCAGCTGGTGTTCTGGGGCCTGTTCCCCGCGATCTACAAGAAGATCGACCTGGGCATCCCGTTCGTCCACCAGTTCGCCCACATCGACATCCAGACCCTCAACGCCGCATTCCTGTTCGCGGTGATCGGCCTGGGCCTGAACGAGGCCGCGTACATGGCCGAGATCGTGCGCGCGGGCGTGTCGTCGGTGGGCGAGGGACAAGTGGAGGCCTCGGTCGCGCTGGGCATGTCGTGGTCGCAGACGATGCGCCGCACCGTCCTGCCGCAGGCGATGCGCGTCATCATCCCGCCCACCGGCAACGAGCTGATCTCCATGCTCAAGACCACCAGCCTGGTGGCGGCCGTGCCGCTGACGCTCGACCTCTACGGCCGTGTGCGGGACATCTCGGGCGTCAACTTCGAGCCGATCCCGCTGCTGATGGTCGCCTCGACCTGGTACCTGATGGTCACCAGCATCCTGATGGTCGGCCAGTTCTATCTGGAGCGCTACTACGCGAAAGGCGCCACGCGTGCGCTGACCGCCCGGCAGCTCAAGGCGATGGCCGCCGAGGACGCGACCGACGCCAGCGGCGCAGCAGGTGGTCCGGGCGCCGGCCGTACGACCGGGGGAGAGAACGCATGACATCCAGCGCTGCGACGCCCGCTGCGGAAACGCCCATGGTCCTCGCCGACCGGGTGTGCAAGAGCTTCGGGTCGGTCCAGGTCCTCAAGGGGATCTCCCTGGAGGTGCCGCGGGGCACGGTGACGTGTCTGATCGGTCCGTCCGGATCGGGCAAGTCGACGTTCTTGCGGTGCATCAACCACCTCGAGGTCGTCAATGCCGGGCGCCTGTACGTCGACGGCGACCTGATCGGATACCGCGAACGCAACGGCAAACTGTACGAACTGAGCCCGAAAGACGCTGCCGCACAGCGCCGCGACATCGGCATGGTGTTCCAGCACTTCAACCTCTTCCCGCACCGGACCGTTCTCGAGAACGTCATCGAGGCGCCGATCCTGGTCAAGAAGAAGTCGCGCGCCGAGGCCGTCGAACGGGCCGAATACCTGCTCGACCGCGTGGGTCTGGCCAATCGGGCCGACGCCTACCCGGCCCAGCTGTCGGGTGGCCAGCAGCAGCGCGTGGCGATCGCCCGCGCCCTCGCGATGGACCCCAAGCTGATGCTCTTCGACGAGCCGACCTCCGCGCTCGACCCGGAGCTCGTCGGCGACGTGCTGAAGGTGATGCGTGAGCTCGCCGCGTCGGGCATGACGATGATGGTCGTCACCCACGAGATGGGCTTCGCACGCGAGGTGGCCGACCAGCTGGTCTTCATGGACGGCGGCGTGGTCGTCGAGAAGGGCGACCCGCGCGAGCTGCTCGCCGATCCGCGGGAGGAGCGGACGCGCTCGTTCCTGTCGAAGTTGCTCTGAGGCAGGCTTCTCCGCGCGGGAAGGTGTGCGCCGCACCCAGGACCCTGCTCGACATCGCCACGCAGCGCACCGAGCAGATGCGCGGCGTCGGGGTCATGCGCGAGGATCGCCAGATCCCCGCCGTGACGCCCGCTTCGATGTGCGCGGGGTGACCGCCGCGGTCACCGACCCCGAGGGCCGCCTGCGCGATTCGGGTCCGCTCGCGAGCGGGCGGCCCGCCGGTGTCACTCCGGCTTGTGGCTGCAGAAGATCGCGGTACCGGGGAAGTACTTGCCGCGGAACGGACTCCACTGTCCCCATTCGCGATCGTGGTCGTCGGGCCACTCGGGTTCGATGATGTCGTCGAGGATGAAACCGGCGGCCCGGAGTTCGCGTACCCGGTCGCCGATGGTCCGGTGGTGTTCGACGTAGGTGATGGTGCCGTTGTCGTCGGTCTCGGTGTACGGCGTGCGGTTGAAGTAGGGAATCCTCACCGTGAGACCGTCCGGGCCGGGGTCGTCGAGGAACATCCACCGCATCGGATGGTTGACCGCGAAGACCCACCGGCCTCCGGGCTCGAGCACGCGCGCGACCTCGGCCATCACGCCGGCCGAATCGGCGACGAAGGGGATCGCCCCGAACGCCGAGCACGCGATGTCGAAGGACTCGTCGGCGAACGGCAGAGCCTCTGCGGTCGCCTGGACCAGCGGGGTGCGCACCTCGTCGGCGGCCATGGCGTCGAGGCCGATGCCGAGCATGCGGCGGGAGATGTCGACACCGACCGCGTGCGCGCCGTGCGCGGTGAGCCAGCGGGCGCACGGCGCCGAACCGCAGCCGATCTCCAGGATCGTCCGGCCCTCGATCTCTCCGAGGAGGCCCCACTCGGCCTCCCGCACACCTTCCGGGCACCAGACGAAATCGCCGCCGCCGGTGTAGGTGCCCAGGAACTCGCCGTGCTCCTCGTGATAGGCCTGCGCGTCGTGATCCCACCACCATCGGCTGGCCCGGTCGCTGGTCGCGGAGTCCACGTCGCCGAGCAGGCGCGGCGGCCGGACCTGGGCGTCGGCGGAGTGTTCGTCCGGGGTGGCGGGCATGGGAGTGATGATATGCGGTGTCTCACCTCGTGCGGATCACGCCGTCTTCAGCTCGTAGAACCGGACGAACGCGAAGTCCCGGATCGGTAGGACCTCCACGGCGGTGTACCGGCGTCGAGGGCGTATTTCGCGAGTGTCGACGGACGGATGACCGTGCCGGTGGCGACCGACGGTGGCGAACTCATCGAGTCCGGCAGGCACACGAAGAGCGAGAACGCGTACATCAGACGATCGAGTTCGTCTGCGGGACCGGCGAACTCGGCGCTGACCGCCTCGTCCATCACGATCATCGGCGCGCCCGGTGCCAGTGCCTCGCGCACCGACGCCAGCACGTCGACGGGCCGGGCATGTCGTGGATGCACTCGAAGGCGAACGCCGCGTCGTACGGCCCGTGGGTCTTGGCGTCCTCGCCGCCTGCGACCTCGAACGTCACCCGATCGCTCAGACTCGCGGATTCGGCGTTGGCCCTTGCCATGTCGACGGAGTCGGCGTCGATGTCCAGTCCGACGAGGGTGGCGTCCGGGTAGGCGCGGGCGAGTGCGAGGGTCGAGTATCCGGCCCCGAACCCGACGTCGAGAATCCGTGCGCCCGGGCAGGACAGGATCTCGTGGAGGTGGCCGACCTCGGCGAGCGCGGGCGCCGGCCGGGTCTCGAACCACGGCCTGTTGAGCGCGGCCTGCGACTCGCGCGCGTCCGCGCCGAACTGCTCCCAGCTGACGCCCCCGCCGTGTCGGTAGGCCTCGAGGAGTTCCGGCAGCCTGGCGAACGACGCGGCGAACATCCGTGGGAGCGCACCGAGGTAGTCGAGACTGCCGGTGTCGGTGAGGACCTCGGCGACACCGGGGGCGATGTCGAATCTCGGCGGCGTCGTGGACAGGTCCACATCGAGGATCGAGGACGCGGCCTGCATCTCGAGCCACTCGCGGGCATACCGCTCGTCGGTGCCGGTCTGAGAGGCGAGGTCGGCAGCGGTGAGCGGGCCGTGGTCGGCGAGGCACCGGTACCACCCCAGGCGCTCCCCGAGGTAGACGCTCATGGTCTCGGCGGTGGCGAGGGCGGAGGCCAGGAGGCGTCCGGCGAAATCCTCGGCGCTCGGTGCGGAGGTGGCGCGATCAGGGTGCTCGGGATCGTTCGCTGTGATCGCCATGCTGTGACGATGGCACCAGCTGCTTTCATGCAGGTCACATTATGGTTGTGACTCGGTGGTCGAGAGTCGGGCCGCTCAGCAGGACCGGCCGGCGACGACGTGCTCGGCCTTTGCGTCGGGGTCCCAGCGGCGGACGGCGGTGAAGGTGCACCGCCGGCTGGGTGGGCCGAGCGATTCGAGGTTCGCCAGCGCCTCGCCCACCTGGTGGTGGGTGAGACGCCGCGCCAGGGTGATGTGCGGGGTCCATGCGCCGGGGGCGACGTGGTCGAAGGTGCTCGGTTCCTCCGATCCAGCGGCGGCGTCGTCGGGGTGCATGGTGTGCGCGCGGATCGTCCGGGCGACCACAGCGTGCAGCGACAGCAACTCGGGGTTCGGGACCACGAGCAACGCCAGCACATGGCGTGACCCGTGGCCGAACACGATCGGCGCGCCGACGAACGCCGGCAACGGCAACCGCTGCGCGACTGGCGCGAGCGCGGCGTCGGCCGCCGCGGAGATGTGGCGTGCGGCGAGTAGGGTGACGTGGGGGCGGTTGGTATCCGAGCGGACCCGCTGCGCGCTCGGTAGCCCCACCTCGGCGAGCGCGGTCCAGCGTCGCCGCAACCAGGCGTCGGAGTCGTCGTCGGGTAGCAGCTCGATCGAATGTGCCACGGCCTCGAGTGTGAACCAGGACCGGCGTCGAGCGTGGCCGGATTGTCCGATCCGCGCGCCCCGGGCCTACACTCCGGTGCGCCGACGCGCCGCGCCCCCCGGGACGTACAGCAACCTCCCAGGTTCACCGCAGGGTGGCCGAAGCTTCACCTGCTGGAGTGGTCGAGGCCGTTGTCGCGATGAGATGGGCGCGTCCGGTCGGTCACGGACGGGCGGCACATGCCCGTACCGGGTCGTCGACGGTGGAGAGCGTTGGGAGAGAAGGGAGCGCGGTGGGCGTCGCCAGGTGGTTGCGGCGGAATCGGTCCGGCGAACAGGCGGGTGAGCGGGTCGACGAACAGACGGAGGCGCTTCTCTCGACCCCGCGGCCCCAGGGTTTTCAGGAGACGGCCAGCAGGCTCCACGCGTTCAACCGCTACGAGATCAAGTACTTCGTCGACGAGATGAAGGTGCCGGAGCTGCGTCGCGAGCTCGCGGCCCGGATGGATACCGATCCGCACTCACCGCACGGTGGTTACCCGGTGACCTCGCTGTACTACGACACCCCGGACCTGCGCTTCTACTGGGAGAAGATCGAGGGCCTGAAGTTCCGCCGCAAGCTGCGGATGCGCCTCTACGGGGACCCTGCCGAATGCACCGAGGACACCCCGGTGCAGATCGAGATCAAGCAACGGGTCAACCGCGTCACCCAGAAGCGGCGCACCGCCATGCCCTACGGCAGGGCCCGGAGTTGGCTCGACGAGCGCAAGGAGATCGACTGTGATGACTCGCAGCGTCCCTTCGTCGACGAGGTGACCACCCTCGTCGGCAACCTCGACCTGCGTCCCACCGTGACCACCGGGTACCTGCGGGAGGCGTTCGTGGGGCGCGACGCAGATCTCGGGCTCCGTGTCACCATCGACCACAAGGTCCACGGTCGGGACCGCGATTTCCACTTCGGGTCCGGGGCGCAGAACCGCTTCACGATCCCGCCCCGGCTGGCCATCGTCGAACTCAAGGCCAATGAGCGCGTGCCCTATTGGGCCACCGACCTGACCGCCCGGATGAACATGTCGGTCGTCCGGATCTCCAAGTACTGCCAGTCGATCGAGGCGTTCGGCCTCGCCCCCCGATCGATCCTGGGCGCCCCGGAACTGATAGTGCCTCCCGACGTCGACGATCGGGTCCCCGATGACGTGTTCGACACGTACCCGACTCACACCGTGTAGTTAATTCTGAAAGAAGACAATGAATTTCGATTTCCAAGACCTGAGCGGCACGTTCACGACACTCGACATCGTCGTGGCGCTGTCGCTGTCGTTCGTGTTGTCGTCGATCATCGGCTGGGTCTACAAGTTCACGCACCGGAACGTCTCCTACAGCCAGTCCTACGTGCAGACGCTCGTGATCGTCGGCATGGTCATCTCGCTGGTCATGCTCGTGGTCGGCTCCAACATCGCGCGAGCCTTCGCCCTGGTCGGCGCACTGTCGGTCGTGCGATTCCGCAACGCCATCAAGGAGACCCGCGACGTCGGGTTCATCTTCCTGGTGATGGCCGTCGGCATGACGACCGGCACGCGGTTCTACGTGCTCGCGGTCGCGGCCACCATCGCGATCTGCCTCGTCATCGTGCTGATGAGCAAGTTCAATTGGTTCAAGCTCGACGTCCAGCGTCAGGTCGTGAAGGTGCAGGTCCCGCCGGAGCAGGAGTTCACCGCACGCGTCGAGGACGTGCTGATCGACAAGTGCAAGGAGTTCGAGCTCGTCTCGACCGAGGCGGTGCGCGCCGGGGCGCTGAACGAGCTGTACTACACGGCGCAGTTGAAGAAGGGTGTCAAACCGGCCGAACTCATCTCGGCGTTGAGCGCGGTCAACACCGGGCAGCGTGTCACCGTTCTCACCGGCTACGACCAGACCGACATCTAGACGACGATGGGCGACAGCGATCCGGACGACGTCACATCCGCCGACACCGGCAGCGACGCCGTGGCCGATCCCCGGCCGGCGCCCCCGCGCCGGCGTCTCCGTCACCGCATCCCGCGTTCGCTGCGGCAGCACTGGAAACTCCCGGTGGCGCTGGCGGCCTTCGTGATCGTGATGGCGACGGTTTTCGGCGGATGGAAGGTGAGCCCGCTCATCACCGGGGACCCCACCGTCATCACATCGGAGATCACCCACAACATCGCGGGCACGGTCGACCTCTTCGATCCGTCGGTCCCGCACGAGCTCACGATCGAGATGAGCGACGCCGAGTACCGGTCGATGTTGTCGTCCTTCG
The DNA here is from genome assembly GCF_000344155.1 of Gordonia paraffinivorans NBRC 108238. GTDB lineage: Bacteria > Actinomycetota > Actinomycetes > Mycobacteriales > Mycobacteriaceae > Gordonia > Gordonia paraffinivorans. The sequence goes on from NZ_BAOQ01000011.1 coordinate 138,227, forward strand.
AGAAGGACGGCAGCAAGGAATGGGTGTCGGCCCGGGTCGTCATCGACGGCACCCGACTCGACGACGTGGCGGTGCGGCTCAAGGGCAACTCGACGCTCATGGGGCTGCGCGGGGACCGCGGCGGCCGGCCGGGAGGGCCGGGGGCACCACCGGGGGCGCCGGGCGGTGGAGCGCCGCAGGGGCCCGGCGGACAGGTCGGACCGCAGCCACCTTTCCAGACCGATCCTGCGGACATGGAACGGATGCGGAAGATGATGACGCAGGTCGACAAGAACGACCCGACCTCGTTGCCGCTGCTGCTGAGCTTCGACAAGAACGTCGACGGCCGCGCGTACCAGGGCATGACCGAACTGTCGGTCCGTCCCGGCAGCCCCGTCGTCAACGAGGCGACCGCGTTGACCCTCACCGCCCGCACCGGTCAGCCGTCGCAGCGCTACGCCTACGTCGCCTACACGATCAACGGCAGCCCGACGGCGACGAAGCTCGTGCTCGAGCACCCCGACGAGAGCTACGCGGAGCGGCTGTTCGACTCGAAAGGCTACCTCTACAAGGCCGACGCCGGCTCACGGCTGAAGTACGTCGGCGAGGACCAGTCCGACTACTCCGGGCAGTTCAAGCAGATCAACTCCGCCGACAACGGCAACCTGCAGCCGGTCATCGATCTCGCGCGATGGCTCGACCGGGCGAGCGACGAGGAGTTCGCCCGAGACCTGCACGAGTGGGTCGACGTCGAGTCCTTCGCGCGGTACGTCGCCACCCAGAACCTGCTGGGCAACGGGGACGACATGAGCGGTCCCGGCCAGAACTACTACCTCTGGTACGACCTCGAGGCCGAGAAGTTCACGGTGATCTCCTGGGACCTCAACCTCGCCATGGCCGGCGACCCGACCACCGGTCCGGACAACGAGGTGTCGATCGGGCCGATGCGGGCTCGCGCCGCCGAGGGAACGGGGCCGGCGGTCGCTCCGGGGCAGGTCCCGGCCGATGCGACGGGCAGGCCGGGCGCC
>NZ_BAOQ01000010.1 GCF_000344155.1 Gordonia paraffinivorans NBRC 108238
CCGTCCTCTCCCCCGACGGCAACCAGGTGCTGCGCTACGACGCCGCGTCGATCACCGCCCCGCCGACCCCGATCGCGGTGCCCGGCCTGACGGCGCTGGCGGCCGACCGCGACGGCGGCTATCTCGGCGTCGGCCCCGGCAACCTCGTCGTCGTCGACGCGTCGGGCGCGACGCGCACCGCGAACCTCGACGCCGACTCGCCGACGGCCGTCGTGCGCGCGGCGGGCGGGCAGATCGTCGTCGGCACCGAAGACGGCCGCGTCCTCATCTTCGACGAGGACCTCGCCGAGAAGCACGACAAGCGCGACTTCGTCCGTGTCGACGCGCTCACCGCGGCGCCGGCGTCGGCCGAGGGACTCGACGACCAGGTCGTCGTCCTCGACCGCGCCCAGTCGTCGGTGACCCCGATCGACCCCGCCGACGGCGACCTCGGGCCCGCGCTGCGCGCCGGCAACGGCGCCACCAATTCCACCGTCGATCGCCACGGGCGCATCCTCGTCGCCAACACCCGCGACGGCGAGATCCTCGGCTTCTACGGTTCGCCGCTGGTCATGCGGTTCCGCTACCCGGTCGCCGACGGCCCGTACGCCGTAGACTACGACGACACCCGCAACCTGCTCTGGGTGTCGACGACGGGCAACAACGAGGTGGTGGCGTATGACCTGGCCGACGGCGAACCCTCCGAGAAGCAGCGGTTCGCGTCCGTCGTCCAGCCCGACCGCATCACGGTCGACGACAAGGGCACGGTCTACGTCCTCTCCGCGCGCGACGGTCTCCTGCAGGTCGTCCCGCAATCCGACACGCCCCTCGGCGTCGCCCCTGTCGAGCCGGGCCGGTGACGATGACCTCTGAACGACGATCGAAGAACCACCTCCCGCCGCGGCATTCACGCACCTTCGCGCGACTCGGCTCGCGCTATCCGAAGGGTTGGGAGGTCACGTCGGAGGACTTCGAGTGCATCCTGCTCCGCCTTCCTCCCGACGTCACGCGCGTGACCGCGTCGATGCGACTGGCGATCGAGGCGGAGTTCGGCGGCTGGGAACTGTCCCGGGTGCGCCTGTACTCCGACGGGACCCGCAAGGTCCTGCTCAAGCGCCGCCGCCCGCCGCGCGGCGCACGACCCCTCGACACCGACGACGGCCGAGACCCCCGGAGTGCCCAGGCATGCTGAACACCCCCGTCGCCACCAAGGCGCTGATCGCGCTGGACCGGTGGCTCTATCCCCTGCTGCTCAAGGTGTTGTTCCTGGTCGACCCGGAACGCATCCACCACATCGTCTTCGCGGCACTCCGTGTCGTCGGCCGGGTCTCGATTCTGGCCCACCCGGTCGCGAAGCTGCTCGCCCACCACGACCCGGTGCTGCGCAGGCGCGTGTTCGGGGTCGACTTCCCGGTGCCCATCGGCCTGGCGGCCGGCTTCGACAAGACCGCCGGCGCGGTCAACACGTGGGGGCAGATCGGTTTCGGCTTCGCCGAGGTCGGCACCATCACCGGGCAGGCACAGCCCGGCAACCCGCAGCCGCGCCTGTTCCGACTCCCCGCCGACCGCGCGCTGATCAACCGCATGGGCTTCAACAACCCGGGTGCCCCGGTCGCGGCGCGGCACCTCGCCGAGGTGCGCCGCGGCCCCGTGTCGATCCCGATCGGCGCCAACATCGGCAAGACGAAGGTCGTGCCCCTCGAGAACGCCATCGACGACTACCGCCTGTCGGCGCGCCTGCTCGGCCCGCTCGCCGACTTCGTGGTCGTCAACGTCAGCTCGCCCAACACGCCCGGGTTGCGTGACCTCCAGGCCGTCGACTCGCTGCGCCCGATCCTGCAGGCCGTCCAGGACGAGGTCCACGTCCCCGTCCTGGTGAAAATCGCCCCCGACCTCGCCGACGCCGACATCGACGCGGTCGCCGACCTGGCCGTCGAGCTCGGGCTCGCCGGGATCGTCGCGACCAACACCACGATCGGGCGCGAAGGTCTGCGCACCCCGGCCGAGCAGGTGGAGGCGATCGGCGCGGGCGGGCTCTCCGGCGCTCCCGTGGCCGACCGGTCCCTCGCGGTCCTCCGGCGGCTCTACGGCCGCGTGGGGGGCCGGATCGCCATCGTCAGCGTCGGCGGCATCGAGACCGTGGACCAGGCGTGGGAGCGGATCTGCGCCGGCGCCGACCTGCTGCAGGTCTACACGGGGTTCATCTACGGCGGCCCACTGTGGCTGTACCAACTCAACGCCGGGCTGGCCGAGCGGGTTCGCGCCGGCGGGTTCTCCTCGATCGCCGACGCCGTGGGCTCGGCGGCGCGCTCGGGGTCCTGACCGTACAACCGGCGATACGCCGACGGCCCGACCGGATGATCCGGTCGGGCCGTCGGCGTTCGAGAGGCCTCGGTCAGACGTTCTCGCCGGGCTGCTCGTAGGTGCCGATGATCGTCGCGCGGGCGATCGCGTGCGAGAACAGGTTGAAGCCGAGGTAGGCCGGGGTGGCGTTCTCGGGCAGGTTCAGCGACTCCACGTCGACGGCGTGGACGACGAAGAAGTAGCGGTGCGGGCCGTGCCCGGGCGGCGGCGCGGCGCCGATGTAGCGGCGCAGCGACGCGTCGTTGGTGAGCGTGATCGCTCCCTCGGGCAGGCCCGAGCCCGTCTCGTCACCCGCGCCCTCGGGCAGGCTCGTGACCGTGGCCGGGATGTCGGCGACCGCCCAGTGCCAGAAACCCGATGCGGTCGGGGCGTCGGGGTCGTAGCAGGTGACCGCGAAAGACTTGGTCTCCGAGGGAAATCCGGACCAGGTCAGCTGCGGCGAGAGATCTTCGCCGCCGGCTCCCATGATCCCGCTGACCTGGCCGTTGGCCAGTGTCGCGCCGTCGGTGAGGTTCTCCGACCTCAGCGTGAAACTCGGCAGGCTCGGAAGCGGGGAATACGGGTCGAAGGACGACGGCATCGGTTCACCTTTCTCACGTTTCACACATCGGACATGCTGCTGCCCACTCTAGGTGAGCGCTCAGCTGTGCAGGAGGAAGTGCTCGAACACCTTCGTGCCGAACAGGACCGCGTCCACCGGGACGCGCTCGTCGACGCCGTGGAACAGGGCGGCGAAGTCCAGGTCCGGCGGCAGCTGCAGCGGCGCGAAACCGAAGCACCGGATGCCGAGCTTGGCGAAGGCCTTGGCGTCGGTGCCCGCCGACAACATGTACGGCACGGTCTTGCCGTTCTCGTCGTGGGCGAGGATCGCGTTGTTCATCGCGTCGACGAGGTGCCCGTCGAAGCGGGTTTCGTACGAGTCGAGGTGGGTGATCCACTCGCGGGTCACATTCGGCCCGATCAGCTCGTCGATCTCGCGTTCGAACGCCTGCTGGCGTCCGGGCAGGACGCGGCAGTCCACGACCGCCTCGGCCTTCTGCGGGATGACGTTGGCCTTGTAGCCGGCCTTGAGCATCGTCGGGTTGGCCGTGTCGCGCAGCGTCGCGCCGATGATGCGGGCGAGGTTGCCGAGCTTGAACAGCGCCGTCTCGAGGTCGGGCGAGGTCGGGTCGAAGTCGAGGCCGGTCTCCGCGCTCACCTCGGCCAGGAACTGACTCACCGAGTCGGTCATCACGAGCGGGAAGGTGTGGCGGCCGATGCGCGCGACCGCCTCGGCGACCTCGGTGACGGCGTTGTCGGAGTGCAGGAACGAGCCGTGGCCGGCCTGGGCGTCGGCGACGAGTCGCATCCATCCGAGGCCCTTCTCGGCCGTCTCGACGAGGTACAGGCGCTTCTGGGTGCCGTCCGGGCGGTCCACGGTCAACGAGAAGCCGCCGACCTCCCCGACGGCCTCGGTGACTCCCTCGAACAGATCCGGCCGGTTCTCCACGAGCCAGTGCGAGCCCCACGCACCGCCGGCCTCCTCGTCGGCGAGGAAGGCGAAGACCAGCTCGCGCGGCGGGACCGTGCCGTCGCGCTTGAACTGCCGGGCCAGCGCGAGGGCCATGCCGGCCATGTCCTTCATGTCGACCGCCCCACGGCCCCAGATGTATCCGTCCTTCACCGCACCGGAGAACGGGTGGACGCTCCAGTCCGACGGTTCGGCGGGGACCACGTCGAGATGCGCGTGGATCAGCAGCGCGCCGCGGTCGGAATCCGGGGGTCCGGGCAGCCGCGCGAAGACGTTCCCGCGGCCTTCACGGCCCGATTCGACGTACTGTGTGGTGTATCCCACATCCTCGAGTTGCTGCGCCACCCATTTGGCGCACTCTGCCTCGCCTTTCGTGGTTTCGGGCTCGCCCGTGTTGGTGGTGTCGAACCTGATCAACTGGCTGACGAGCTCGACGACTTCCTCGGTCGCACGCTGTGAAGACACCCCTCACTCCTACGGGATTTGGGGAACACGGGCAACCTCGGTTACTGTTATCCCGCTGCCGCGAGAGGGCAGGGAGAAATCCCGCCGGATCGAGGGAGCAGAGCACAAGTCCGAGTGGCGGAATGGCAGACGCGCTAGCTTGAGGTGCTAGTGTCCTATTAACGGACGTGGGGGTTCAAGTCCCCCCTCGGACACCACAGAGAAGAACCCCGGCCCCAGGGCCGGGGTTCTCTCGTTTCCGGGAGTTCTCGGGTGTCCGGGATCAGTCCTTCAGGCCTCAGTTCGCCTCCATCGCCATCGCACGGACGTACGGCAGGTCGACGGAGTTGTCCACGAACGCCCGCAGGATGGCCCGTCGCAGACGCCGCTGAACGGCCCACTGGCCGTTGGGCTTGGTCTTGACCGTCAGGCGCAGCACGATCTGGTCGGACGCCACCTCCTGCACGCCCAGCATCTCGACCGGGCCCAGCACATCGGTGTCGTCGTCGGCGAGGGCCTGCCGGGCCGCCTCGTCGGCGACGCGCTGCGCCTCGTCGATGTCGGCGCCCGGCGCCACGGGCACGTCGACGCGGGCGACCGCGTACTCCTGGCTCATGTTGCCGACGCGGGCGATCTCGCCGTTGCGGACGTACCAGAGCGTGCCGTCGACGTCGCGCAGCGTGGTGACGCGCAGTCCCACCGTCTCGACCTCGCCGACGGCCTCCCCCAGGTCCACGATGTCGCCGACGCCGTACTGGTCCTCGAGGAGCATGAAGACCCCGGTCACGAAGTCGCGCACGAGGTTCTGCGCGCCGAAGCCGATCGCGAGGCCCACGATGCCGGCGGAGGCGATGAACGGGGCGATGTTGACGCCGAGGACGCTCAGCACCGACAGCACGACCCAGACGAGCAACACGATCGACACCGTGGACTTGAGCACCGAACCGATCGTGGCGGCCCGCTGGGCGCGCCTGGCGGCGATCTGGGCACTACGTTCCGTCGGGGCGTTTCTGGGCCGCAGAGAGCGGATCAGGGCCGCGCTGCGCGGCTTCTCGCCGTCCTTGGCTCGCGGACGGATGGCGCGGTCGACGGCGCGGTGGATCGCGTACCGCGCGACGAGCGCCGCGAGGACGTAGGCGACGATGCGGATCGGGTTCTCGACGAGCCATTCGCGGTTCGTCTCGGTCCACTCGAACGCGCGGGTGGTCACGTCCGGCATCGACAGGTCATGTGGTGATAGGTCAGGGGTCGGAGGGGTCATCTACCCGACCGTACGGACGCATCCGCTCCTGTCGAGGCGCCCGCCGCCGCGCGGGCGCCGTCAGCCGACGCGGAAGGTGACGACGCTCTGGTCGAGGATCATCCGGTCCTCTTGTGTGGAAACCGCCACACCGGGCGCCATCTTCAGCGGGACCCCGGTGCCCTCCGAGGCGTCGAAGGCGGCGGTGTCGGCGACGCGGCCGGTGATCTCGAACACGTCGGTGACGCTGGGCACGCCCTGCGAGGTGAGGAACGACGGGCCGTTCATGACGTGGACGTGCAGATGCGGGGCGACGGAGTTGCCGGTGTTGCCGACCTTGCCGATGACCTCGCCGCGCCTGACCTTGTCGCCCGGCTTGAAGCGCACCGATCCGGGCTGCATGTGGGCGTAGTTGACGTAGAAGCCGTCCCCGATGTCGAGGACGAGGTTGTTGCCGTCGGCGTCGGCGATCGGCAGGTTCGCCGGGTACTCCCCGGGCACCTGCTCGGGCAGGTCGTTGCGGCTCGCGACGACGGTCCCGTCCGCGACGGCGAGGACGTCGTCTCCGTAGATGCGGTAGCTCGCCGGGTCCTTCGGGTCGCCGACGAAGATCTTCCCGTCGGGACCGGCCTGCTCCCAGTCGACCGCATAGCGCTGTGCGATGACGGGCGAGCCGTCGAGCGGCAGCACGGCACGGGTGTGGCGGACCGCGTCGCAGCAGGCGTCGGCGGCGATGTAGTGCTCGCCGTTCAGCGGCGGGCCCAGCACCGGCACCTCGTCGTCGTCGACCTCGACCGCGGCGATCCGCTCGGTGGTCCGCCGCCGCTCCGGCGGCGCCTCGTCGGCGCGGACGTCGATCTCGTGGCTCAGACTCTTCGGGGCCTTCCCGTCGAAGGTGACGTGCAGGAACAAGACACCGTTCTGGCCGGGAGCGAGGACCGCGGAGAACCCTTCGGGCGCCCCGGGACTCGGCGCCGACGGCGCGCCGGTGGGCTTGAGCCGGGCGGCCACACCGGCCTCGTCGAGCTCCAGCATGGTCACCGACGCGCCGGCACCCTCGTCGTCGGCGTCGTGGTCGTGCCCGTCGTCCGGGTCGTGATCGCTGCCGAAGACCGTCACGCCCGCGATGGTCACCGGGGTCGGCATGAAGTTGGTGAGCGAGATCTCGTAGACCAGGTGATCCTTGCCGTCCGACCCGGGGAACGGCGTCGGTGCGAACATGACCTCGCCGACGACCGGCGTGACCACCGGGGTGGGGATCGAGGGCACCGCACCGGTCGAGGTGTCCTCGCCACTGCCGCACGCCGCGAGCAACAGTGCCGCGCACGCGCCGACCGCGACCGCCGCGCGCCTGGGCGCGAGCGCCGACGAGAAGCGACGTGCCGGCCCCCCGCCCAACGGGCCATGGCCCGACGATCGACGATCCGACGAAAGACGCCTCGGTGAAAGACGTTGTGCGATCACGGTTCCTCCGCGCAGTGGTGGCAGCCGTCGAGCGACGGCATATGTCTTGGGGAATCGTAGGGCCGAACCCGTCCGGATGCGGCGCGTAGCGGGCCAAACGGCACAATCGGGTGCATGACCCAGCGACTGTTCTTCGACTGCGACACCGGCATCGACGACTCGGTCGCGCTGCTGTATCTGTTGGCGCGCCCCGACGTCGAGATCGTCGGGATCGCGTCGACCGCGGGCAACGTGCCCGTGGACGTCGTGACGGCCAACAACCTGGCGTGGCTCGAACTGTGCGGCCGGCCCGACATCGCGGTCCACGTCGGCTCGCCCGCTCCCCTGGTCGCCGATCTGATGACCACCGAGGACACCCACGGCCCGCTCGGCGTCGGCCACGCCGAGCTGCCGACCCCGACCATCACCCCCAGCCCCGTCGACGCCGCCGACGCGTGGATCGAGGCCGCCCACGCACACGACGGCGAACTCGTCGGCCTGGCGACGGGCCCGCTCACCAACCTCGCGATCGCGATCCGCCGGGATCCGACGCTGCCGTCGCGGCTTCGGCGGCTGGTGATCATGGGCGGCGCGTTCCACGCCCACGGCAACACCACGGCGGTGTCGGAGTGGAACGTCGCGGTCGACCCGGAGGCCGCCGCGGAGGTGTTCGCGGCCTTCGGGACCGCCGGCGCCCCGGCGCCGATCGTGTGCTCCCTCGACCTGACCGAGCAGGTCGTCATGACGCCCGACCACCTCGTCCGCCTCGCCGCGGCGGCGGGGAGCACGCCGCTGGAATGCCCGGACGCCGACGACGAACGCGGGACGAGGTCGGTGGCCGACAACGAGATCGTCCGGCACCTGACCGACGCCCTGCGGTTCTACTTCGAGTTCCACCACGACCACGAGGACGGTTACTTCGCCCACCTGCACGATCCGTTCGCGGCGATGGTCGCCCTCGATCCCGGTCTGGTGGAGACGATCCCGGCGCATGTGGGGGTGGAACTGACCGGCACGCTCACGCGCGGCATGACGGTCGCCGACGAGCGGTGGATGCCCGCGGGACCCAACGCGCGCATCGCCACGGGCGCCGACGTCGACGCCGTCTTCGACGAGCTGACCGAGCGGATCGGGACATTCGCGCGATCACTCGCGCATCGCTGAACCGCACACGACAGACGTTGCGGGACTAGGGTCGACGCGTGACCCGACTCGGCTACCAGATCGCCAACTTCACCTACCCCGACGTTCCCGACGAGCAGTTGTTCGCGACGATCGTCGCGCAGGCGAAGGAGGCCGAGGCCTCCGGTTTCGACACCGTCTTCGTGATGGACCACTTCTATCAGCTGCCGATGCTCGGGGAACCCGACGATCCGATGATCGAGTGCTACACGCTGCTGTCGGCGCTGGCCCAGCACACTTCCACGGTGCGGCTGTCGTCCCTGGTCACCGGTAACACGTACCGGAACCCGGCGTTGCTCGCGAAGACCGTCACCGCCCTCGACATCGTGTCCGGCGGTCGCGCGCAGCTCGGGATCGGCGCAGGATGGTATGAGCTCGAACACGATTCGCTCGGGTTCGAGTTCGGCACCTTCACCGACCGGTTCGAGAAACTCGAAGAGGCGCTGCAGATCATCCGCGGCATGCTGGCCGGCGATCGGCCGACCCTCGACGGAAAGCGGTACCGGGTGCGCGAGGCCCTCAACGTGCCCGCGCCGCTGTCGACGATCCCGGTGATGATCGGCGGCGGCGGCGAACGCAAGACGCTGCGGATGGTCGCGCAGTACGCCGACGAGTCGAATCTGCTGTGCCCGCCGGCCGACATCGCCCGCAAGCTCGCCGCCCTCGACGAGCACTGCGAGCGGCTCGGACGGGATCGCTCGGAGATCACCGTGACCGTGCAGACCTACGTGTGCATGGCGCCCACCCACGACGAAGCGGTCGCCGAGTTCGAGGAGTACGTGCGGCGCACGCCGGCGGCCGAGGTGCGTCGCGGGCAGATGATCATCGGCGACCCCGACGAGGTCGCCGCGCGCTACGCCGAGATCCTGGCCGCGGGAGTCGACGGCTTCACCGTCAACGCGGCCGCCAACGGCCAGGTGCCGGGCCGGGTCTCACTTCTCGGCGAGACGCTGGCACCGCTGCTGGCCTGACGCAGGGCGAGCCGCCCCGCCGGAGCCCGGAACCGGATGCTCTCAGCGCCGGTCGAAGGCGTCGACGATCCGCTGGGCGGCCAGCGCCGGCGTCAGCGTGCCCTCGCGCACCCGCTGCTCGACGTCGTCGCGGATCTCGGCCACCGCCGGCGACTCGTGCAGGCGCGAAAGCACGATGTCGTGCACCATCGACCACGTCCAGTCGATCTGCTGCCGGTTGCGCCGGGCGTCGAACTCGCCGGCCTCCCGCAGCGTCTTGTTGTGCTGGAGGACGGCCTTCCAGAACTCGTCGACGCCGGTGTTCTCCATCGCCGACATCGTCAGCACCGGCGGCGTCCACAGCGCGTCGTGCGGGTACATCAGGTGCAGCGCGTTGCGCAGCTCCCGGGCGGCGGCCTTCGCCTCGTTGACGTGCTTGCCGTCGGCCTTGTTGACCACGATGACGTCGGCGAGCTCGAGGACGCCCTTCTTGATGCCCTGCAGCGAGTCACCGGTGCGGGCCAGCGTCAGGAAGGTGAACGTGTCGACCATGTTGGCGACGGTCACCTCGGACTGGCCGACGCCGACCGTCTCCACCAGCACGACGTCGAAGCCGGCCGCCTCGACGAGCACGATCGACTCGCGGGTCGCCTTCGCGACACCGCCGAGCGTGCCCGAGGTCGGGGACGGGCGGACGTAGGCACGGGGGTGCGACGACAGTCGCCCCATCCGGGTCTTGTCGCCGAGGATCGACCCCTTCGTCCGCGTAGAACTCGGGTCGACGGCCAGCACCGCGACCTTGTGGCCGAGTTCGATGAGGTGCATGCCGAGCGCCTCGATCGTCGTCGACTTGCCGACACCGGGCACGCCGGTGATCCCGACGCGGAACGAGTTGCCCGCGTGCGGGGTCAGCTTCAGGAGCAGCTCCTGCGCGGCGGCCCGGTGGTCGGCACGTTTCGACTCCACCAGCGTGATCGCCCGCGCCAGGTCGGCGCGGCGATCGGCCAGCACGGCCTCGGCCATGGCATCGACGTCGACCTGACGCCGAGGTCGGTCGGCCATCAGTTCGCGGACGTACCGGCGTCGGACAGGTCGAGATCCAGCCCGAGCTGGTCGGACAGCTTGCCGATGAGCTCCACGGCCGAGTCGGCGATGACCGACCCGGGCGGGAAGATCGCCGACGCGCCGGCGGCATACAGCTCGTCGAAGTCGCCCGGCGGGATGACGCCGCCGACGACGATCATGATGTCGTCGCGGCCGACCTCCTCGAGCGCCTTCTTCAGGGCGGGGACCAGGGTCAGGTGACCGGCTGCCAGCGACGACACGCCCACCACGTGCACGTCGTTGTCGGCGGCCTGCTGGGCCACCTCCTCCGGCGTGGCGAACAGCGGGCCCACGTCGACGTCGAAGCCGAGGTCGGCGAAGGCGGTCGCGATCACCTTCTGGCCGCGGTCGTGACCGTCCTGGCCCATCTTCGCGACCAGCACGCGCGGCTGGCGGCCCTCGGCGTCGGCGAACTTGCGCACCGCCTCCATGGCCGCGTCGATGTTGCTCACCTCACCCGCCTCGTTCCGGTAGACGCCGCTGATGGTCTTGATCTCCGCCTGATGGCGGCCGTAGACCTTCTCGAGCGCCTCGGAGATCTCGCCGACCGTCGCCTGGTGGCGAGCGGCCTCGATGGCCAGGGCCATCAGGTTGTTCTCCATGCCGCCCTCGCTCGACGCCGCAGCGCGGGTCAGGTCGGCGAGCGCACGCTCCACGGCAGCCGAATCACGCTGAGCGCGAAGGGTCTTCAGCTTCTCCAGCTGCTCGGCGCGCACCTTCGAGTTGTCGACCTTGAGGACCTCGATCTCCTCGTCGTCGGCGACCTGGTACTTGTTCACGCCGATCAGCGGCTGCTGGCCGGAGTCGATGCGGGCCTGGGTGCGGGCCGCGGCCTCCTCGATGCGCAGCTTCGGCAGGCCCTCGTTGATGGCCTGCGTCATGCCGCCGGCCTCTTCGACCTCGCGGATGTGCTTGCGCGCCTTCTGCGCGAGCTGATGGGTGAGCCACTCGACGTAGTTCGAGCCCGCCCACGGGTCGATCGGCCGCGTGGTGCCCGACTCCTGCTGCAGCAGCAGCTGGGTGTTGCGCGCGATGCGGGCCGAGAAGTCGGTCGGCAGCGCGATCGCCTCGTCGAGGGCGTTGGTGTGCAGCGACTGGGTGTGGCCCTGGGTCGCGGCCATCGCCTCGACGCAGGTGCGGGCGACGTTGTTGAACACGTCCTGCGCGGTCAGCGACCAGCCCGAGGTCTGCGAGTGGGTGCGCAGCGACAGCGACTTCGGGTTCTTCGGCCCGAACTCGGCGACGAGCTCGCTCCACAGCAGGCGAGCGGCGCGGAGCTTGGCGACCTCCATGAAGAAGTTCATGCCGATGCCCCAGAAGAACGACAGGCGCGGCGCGAACTTGTCGATGTCCAGACCGGCGTCGAGGCCGGCGCGGATGTACTCGACGCCGTCGGCGAGGGTGTACGCCAGCTCCAGGTCGGCGGTCGCGCCCGCCTCCTGGATGTGATAGCCGGAGATCGAGATCGAGTTGAACTTCGGCATCTTCTGGCTGGTGTACTCGAAGATGTTCGAGATGATCCGCATCGACGGCTTCGGCGGATAGATGTAGGTGTTGCGGACCATGAACTCTTTGAGAATGTCGTTCTGGATGGTCCCCGCCAGCTTCTCCGGCGGCACACCCTGCTCCTCGGCCGCGACGACGTAGAGCGCCAGGATCGGCAGCACCGCACCGTTCATCGTCATCGACACCGAGACGTTGCCCAGGTCGATGCCGTCGAAGAGCTGGCGCATGTCGAGGATCGAGTCGATCGCCACACCGGCCATGCCGACGTCACCGGCCACGCGCGGGTGGTCGGAGTCGTAGCCGCGGTGGGTCGCGAGGTCGAAGGCGACCGACAGGCCCTTCTGGCCGGCGGCCAGGTTGCGACGGTAGAAGGCGTTCGACTCGGCCGCGGTGGAGAAGCCCGCGTACTGGCGGATCGTCCACGGCTGGTTGACGTACATCGTCGGGTACGGGCCGCGGATGAACGGCGCCTGGCCCGGCACCGAGTCGAGCGGGTACGGGTGCTCCGGGTCGTCGAGCACCGAGTTGCGGTCGGCCCGCGTGTAGACCGGCACGACGTCGATCTGCTCGGGGGTGTTCCAGGTGACCTGGTCGACCGTGTAGCCGTGTGCGGCGGCCAGCTCCTCGGCGACCTTCACGCCCGGGCCGGTGGGCTCGGGGGTCACCTCGGGGGTGAGATCGACCCCGGCGAAGCTCGGGATCGCCTGTGTGGGTTCGGTCTGCGTCATGCCGTCGCTCCCGTCGAGGTCAGCTGGTCGAGGAGTCCACCGAGGGTGCTCACGGCATCGATGCCGATGCGCAGCGAACCGTCGGGACGATCATCTGATTCGGGCCATTCCTTCTCCGGGCCGGCCAGCAGGACCGTCGACAACCCGGCGGCGCGAGCGGCGGCGAGAGCGGCCGGGCCGTCCTCGGCATAGCGCGCCTTGGTGCCGCAGATGACGGCGATCGGGGTCTTCGCCCCGGCCACGGCCTCGGCGATCCGGTCCGTGGTGAGCGGACCCGGATTGACGGCGGTGATGCCGCCGGCGCCCAGGAAGTTGGTCACGAAGGTGGTGCGCCCGTTGTGCTCGGCGATGCTTCCCAGCGGGATCAGCAGCACCGACGGGCGGGCGCCGGTCTCGGCGAGCACGACGTCGGAACGGTCGCGCAGCGCCTCGAAGGCGCGGCCGACGCGGGCCAGCTTCGGCGTCCCGGTCTCGATGTCGGTGACCCCCGCCGCGGTGGCACCCGGGCCCTCGGCCAGCGCGCGCTCGTCGATGTTCGGGAACTCGTTGACACCGGTGACCGCGAAGCGACGGTGCGCGACCTCCTCGTCGCGGTGGGCCAGCGCGGCGTCGACCTTCTCGGCGATCCAACCGCTCGCGAGTGCGGCACGGTAGCCGCCGGCGGCCTCGACCTCGGTGAACACCGACCACGCGTGGTCGGCGAGGTCGTCGGTGAGCGACTCGACGAACCACGAGCCGCCGGCCGGGTCGAGGACGCGGCCGATGTTGGACTCCTCGAGGAGCAGCAGCTGGGTGTTGCGCGCGATGCGCCGCGAGAACGACGGGCTCGAGGTGCGCTTGTCGGCGGGGATCGCGACGTCGTACGGCAGGACCGTGAGCTGGTCCGCACCGCCGACACCGGCGCCGAAGGCGGCGATCGTGCTGCGCAGCATGTTCACCCACGGGTCGCGCTGGGTGTACATCGACAGGTCGGTGACGGCGTGGGTGATCGCGGCACCGGCGTCCGGCGCGCCGAGGACCTGCGCGATGCGGGCCCAGATCTTGCGCAGCGCGCGGAACTTGGCGATGGTCGCGAACTGGTCGTCGTCGGCGGAGACGCCGAAGACGATCTGGCCGAGCGCGGCCTCGACCGTCAGGCCGGCGGCGGCGAGATCGCGCAGGTGCGCGACGGCGGCCGCGGCGACCAGACCGAGTTCGAGCGCGTTGTCGGCGCCCGCGGTCGCGAAATCGCTGCCGTCGACGCGGAACGCGCGCACGCCGGCGGGCAGGCCCGACGCGGCGAGGGCGGTCGCCTCGTCGGCGTCGACCGTGGGACGGCCGGAGAACGCGGCGGTCAGCGGCGAGAGACCGAACGAGAGGGTGGTGGCCGCGGTCGGCTCGGCCGCGACGGGAGCGGCCTGGGCCTTCTCCTTCAGGGCGAGCAGCTCACGGGCGGCGGCGATGCCCTCCGCGCCGGCGTCGAGCGTGACGGGCACGAGGTCCAGGTAGACGCCGCGCAGCACGGTGGCCAGATCGGCGACGCCGAGCGCTCCGCCCGGTTTGCCGACCGACAGCCAGAGTCCGCTGGCGCCGTTGGCCATCGCCTCGAGGACGAGTCCGTTGACGTCGGCCGCGCCGGTCGCGTCGTCGCCGAACCGCTCGGTGACGCGCCATCCGGCGGTGACGTCACGCTTGGGGTCGGCGCCGCGGACGAACGGGAACCGGCCGGGCAGGCCGGGCTCGTCGGTCTCGTCGCGACGCGTGTACAGCGGCCGGATCGTGAGCCTGTCCTCGGTCGTGGTCGAGAGCAGGGCCTCCGGGGTGTCGGGGAGCTCGTCGACCTCGACGCGTCGCGCCTTGGCCAAGACGGCCGCGGCGGACTTCGACCATGCCTGGTAGGCCTGGTCGATGTCGGTCCTGTCGAGATCCGACCCGGAACGGGACTGGTCAGTTTGCTGTGGCATGTGGGGAAGCACACCTCCGTGAGTGCTCTGTGCGAGCGCGTACACGACCTTAGCCGATCGCTCGCTCGGCCCGACAACGCGGTCTGCGTGACCTACGCCACCCCTCCGGAGCCGGTGTGAGCGGCGCGGCCCCCTCGCTCACCGAATCCGTTCCCGCTCACACCGTTCGCGTGAGCGGGAACGGATCGTGTGAGCGTCGATCGAGGCCGCCCGGCCGGCCGCGGGTCGCAGAGTAGATTGACTGGGTGCCCGAGCCAGCCCCCGTCGAGGAGAGGACGACCGGACCGGGGTCGCCCGCCCCGGCGTCCGGTCGTCGCGTCCGCTTCGACAAGCGGGTGGTGCGCCGCGCCCTGATCGCCATGGCGGTCGTCGTGGCGGTGCTCGTCGGCTCGTATCTGATGCCGCTCCCCTCGATCGCCAGCGTCCGGGCGTGGGGCGACGACCTGGGACCGGCATTCGTGTGGGCGTTCTTCGCCGCCTACGCCGTGGTCACGATCTTCCCGATCCCCCGGTCGACCTTCACGGTGATGTCGGGGATCTTCTTCGGTCCGCTGGTCGGTTTCGTCGGGGCGATGATCGCGTCGACGATCGCGGCGGTCGCGGCGTTCGGCCTGGTCCGCGCGCTCGGACGCGATCGTGTCCAGCCGTTCCTGAAGAAGCCGGTGGTGCGCACCGTCGACTATCGGCTGCAGCGGCGCGGCTGGCTCGCGGTCGGGTCGTTGCGGCTCATCGCCGCGTGCCCGTTCTCGGTGGCGAACTACTGCTCTGCACTGTCCTCGGTGCGCGCACTCCCCTACACGGTGGCGAGCGTCCTGGGCATGGCGCCGGGCACCGCCGCGGTGGTCATGCTGGGCGACTCGCTCACCGGCGACACCCATCCGCTCCAGCTGGTGGTGAGCGGCGCCCTCTTCGCGATCGGCATCGGCGGACTCGTCCTCGACGCGCGGCTCCCGGTCTCCACGCCGGCCACGGCATCCGCGGACGACGCTGCGAACGACAAGTCCTGAGGCCTGTTTCGCCCGGATCAAGGCCGAACTCTTGATCAATCCAGTCCTGGAGCTTGATCTTTCCAATTCAAGTATCTAGCCTTGAGTGATGTTCGTCATGACGGTGGACCAGCGCGGCAGTCGCAAGGACGTCGACCGGGTCGAGGACCTGCTGTCCACACTGGCCGGCACCGACACGGTACGACCCTTCGAGCGGACCGCGGGTGACGAGATCCAGGCCGTCCTCGACGACCCGGCAGTGTGTGCGCAACTCGCCGTCGGCCTGGCCGCCGACGGGCACTGGAGCGTCGGGATCGGCACCGGCGACGTGGAAGTGCCACTCCCCGAGTCCACGCGGGCCGGTCGCGGTGCCGCGTTCATCCATGCCCGTGATGCCGTCGAGGCGGCCAAACGCGGGCGGATCCCGTTGTGCGTCCGCGGCCCCGACCCCCGGTGGTGTCGACATGCGCAGACCGCCGGACGGCTGATCGCCGACGTGATCGCCGGCCGCAGCGACGCCGGGGCCGAGGCGGTCGCGCTCATGCGGCGCGGCCTGACCCAGGTCGAGGCGGCCGCCGAGCTCGGGATCTCGCCGCAGGCGATGAGCCAACGCCTCCGCACGGCGGGCTGGGACCTCGAGGCCGACTCCCTCGACCTGCTCGCGGACACACTCGCCGAGGCCGACCGGGCCGCGACCGGAGGAGCCGCACGATGACCGCTGCCGCGCTGACGCTCTTCGTGCTGACGGCACTCGCTCCGGTGGCCTGGCTCGCCGCCGATCGCGCGACCCGCGACCGCCATCTGTTCGGGCTGCTCCCCTCGACGGTTGCGTCGCTGCTGCGGGTCGTCGGACTCGCGATGCTTGCCGGCCTCGCCTCGGCGACGGCGATCGTCGCGACGGCGGCCGGCCCCGCCACGGGATTCTGGGCACATGCGGCACCGGTGATCGCGGCGGCGGCCGCGGTGACCGGCGGCGGACCGATCGTGCGGGCGGTGCTCGCGCTGGGCGGCGTACGCCCGGCACCGGCGGCCGACGACAGCGCCGACGAGGACCCCGAGTCGACCACCGAGGTCGGCCCCCTGCGCGGCGGTCGCGTCATCGGGTATCTGGAACGCCTCGCGGTGGTCTCGACCCTGATGGCGGGTTGGCCCGAGGGCCTCGCGATCATCCTCGCGGTGAAGGGCCTCGCCCGCTATCCGGAGCTACGCGCGCCGCAGGCGTCGGAGCAGTTCATCATGGGCACCTTCGTCTCGGTGCTCTGGGCGATCGGCATGGCCGGCATCGAGCACCTCCTCACGAACTAGCGGTCTCCGCCGGGGTACGGGTCCTGCGTGGGCGAACCGGGATCATACGACTGCGGGGTGCCGGCGCCCTGGCCGTACGGCTGTTGTGCGTAGGACCCCGCAGGGGTGGACGGACCGGGCTCGGCCGAATGGCGACCGGCGTCGAGCGTGGCCTGGTCCGGAGCGGGCGACGTGGCGAGCTCGGGGGCGACCGGCGTGCGCGCGACCGCCTCCGCCTCGGCGACGGCCTGCGCGACCTCCGGGTCCGGGGCGAGCGAGAACCAGTCCTCGGTCTCGGTCTCGTCGACGGCCGACGGCTCGGACTCCGACGGCTGGTAGCGGAACACCCCGTCGTCGCCCTGGACGCCGAAGGACTTCGCGAAGGACTGCAGTGCCGAACCGAAGTCGCTCGGCACCACCCACACCTTGCTGCCCTCCCCCTTGGCCATCTCGGGCAGCTGCTGCAGGTACTGGTAGGCGAGCAGTTCCGGGGTCGGCTTGGCGGACTTGATCGCCGCGAAGGTCTTCTCGATGGCCTTGGCCTCGCCCTGTGCCTGCAGGTAGGCGGCCGCGCGGTCGCCCTGGGCCCGCAGGATGCGCGACTGGCGTTCGGCCTCGGCGGCGAGGATCGCCGCCTGCTTGGCGCCCTCCGCGGCCAGGATCTGCGACTGCTTGTTGCCCTCGGCGGTCTTGATGGCCGACTCGCGCTGGCCCTCCGCGGCGAGGATGGTCGCCCGCTTCTCGCGGTCGGCCTTCATCTGCTTCTCCATCGACTCCTGGATCGACGGCGGCGGCATGATCGACTTCAGCTCCACCCGTGCCACGCGCAGACCCCAGCGTCCGGTCGCCTCGTCGAGCACGCCGCGCAGCTGCGCGTTGATCGAGTCGCGGGAGGTGAGGGTCTGCTCGAGGGTCATGCCGCCGACGACGTTGCGGAGCGTGGTGACCGTGAGCTGCTCGACGCCCTCGACGTAGTCGTCGATCTCGTAGACCGCGGCCCGCGGGTTGGTCACCTGGAAGTAGACGACGGTGTCGATGGACAGCGTCAGGTTGTCCTCGGTGATGACCGGCTGCGGCGGGAAGGACACCACACGCTCACGGATGTCGACCCGGGCGCGGATGCGGTCGATGAACGGCAGCAGCAGCGTCAGCTGACCGGAGACCGTCCGGGTGTAGCGGCCGAGGCGTTCGATGACCGCCGCCTCCGCCTGCGGGATCAGCGCGATGGATTTCGCGAGCACCACCGCCACGAAGAGGATCAGGAGTATCACGACCACCAGGCCGAAGGTCTCCAAGCTGTTCATCGATCACCTTTCTCGCGTGCGGGTCGAGCAGGTCGGGTGGTCGCCGCGCTCAGGGCGCGCCGCGGGTCGCCGGGTCGTCGGGCCGGCGGTTGGGGGTCCGGTGTCCGGGGTTCGACATCGGGCGATTCGACAGCTGCAGGATCATCACGGCCGCCACACGACCGCGGTGGCGCCGTCGATCTCCACGACGGTCACCTCGGTTCCGGGTTCGATCACCTGCGCCGGGTCCATCGCACGGGCCGACCAGATGTCGCCGCCGATCTTCACCCGGCCGTCGGAGCCGTCGACCTTCTCGGTGACGACGGCGTGCTGCCCTTCGAGCGCCTCGGTGTTCATCGGCACCGGCGGGCGGTTGAGCATGTGCCGCTTGGCCACCGGACGGACCGCCACCAGCAGCAGCAACGACACCGCGGCGAACACCAGGCCGTCCACCCAGATCGGCGGCTCGAACACGAAATCGGTCCCTGCCGCGGCGAGGGCTCCGCCGGCCAGCATGAGCAGCACCAGTTCGCCACCGAACAACTCCGCGACCATCAGGACGATCGCGGCGGCCAGCCACAGCAGGGCACTCATGTCCCCAGTCTGCCAGAGACGGCCGAGGCTTCCGGGCCGGTCAGCTCCGCTCGTCGGCGGCGGTCACGAAGTCGATGAGCTCCTCGACCGAGCGCAGAAGCGGGACCTCGAGATCGCGGAAGCTGCTGACACCGCCGAGGACCCGGCGCCAACCGTCGCGCGGATCGCCCCAGCCCAGTGCCTCGCACACGCCCGTCTTCCAATCCGTGCCCCGCGGGATCCGCGGCCACGCGTCGATCTTCACCGACGCGGGCTTCACCGCCTCCCACACGTCGATGTAGGGGTGGCCGCAGACGAGGACGTGCTCCCCGACCTCGGCGGTCAGGTTGGCCTCCTTGGACCCGGCCACCAGATGGTCGACGAGGACCCCGGCCCGGCGATGTGGCGCCGGCTGGAACTCGGCGAGGGCGTCGGCGAGGTTGTCGAGGCCGTCGAGGCTCTCGACCACCACGCCTTCGGCGCGCAAGTCGTCACCCCACACCCGCTCGAGCAGGGTCGCGTCGTGCACGCCCTCGACGAAGATGCGGCTCGCCCGTGCAGTCCGCGCCCGCGTCTTGGGAGCCGCGCGCGAACCCGACGCCGTCATCGCCGGCCGCTGCGGCCCGCGGACGCGAGGACGGACCAGGGTCACCGGACGGCCGTCGATGAGGAAGGCCCCGGGATGCATGAGGAACACGCGCGTACGCCCGTGACGGTCCTCGAGGCGCACCATGTCCCCGGAATAGCTCTTCTCCAGGCCCACGACCGCGCCGCAGAATCCGGTGGCGGCGTCCTCGACGACAAGGTCGCGTTCCGCGGCGACCTCCGGAGGACGCGGCTTGGCCCGCCTGGGCTGGGAGAGCACGTCGCGCCCGTACCGGTCATCCATTCCGACCATCACCTCGTTCACCACTGGAGACTTCACCTGCGGGACATTCACTTCTGTCACTTGCGTCCCACGCGTTGACGACCAACACCGTATTCGCCCTCGCGCCCGCAGTCTGGTTGCCACGCCCGGAGGCGGTCACGAGTGCGGCGTATCCTCCACTTGATGAGAAGCAGCAGGACCCTGACGCACACCGCCGCATGGCCCACCTGCGCGCTCGGCGCATGGGGGGCCGCCCGGCTCACCGGACGCTGCTCCCCCGACGACGTGATCGCCGCACTCGCCGAGTCCGCCGACCGTCACACCGTGCTTCACGAGGAAGCCGGTGACACAACCGATTCCGGCAACGGCGTGCTGGAACTGCTGTCGATCCTGCGTCCCGCCCGCGGCCTCGCGGTGCGCCTGCCGTCGACCGGTGACCCGCAGGGTCTCCCGCCGCATCCGGCGACCTCCAAGGCACTGCTCGCCGGCGAGGTGCTGCTGGTGGACGAGGGCGATACCGCGGGCACCCTGGCACTGGTCCCCGAGCTCGACACCTTCGACACCGACCCGCCGTACGTGCTCTGCCGGTGGTCGGTTTTGCGTTACGACACGCGTCTCGACCTGGGCCACCTGCTGACCGCGGGCCCGTCGGCCGGCGACCTGGAATACGAACTGCGGCAGGCGGTCGCGGAGGCGACGACGATCATCGGCGGCCTCGGGAACCGGCGGTCGGTGGATCTGGCCGACCTGCGGAAGGACCTCGCGGCGCGCACCGCCCGCCACCGGGTCGACCTGCCGCCCCACTCCCTCGACGCCCGCTCCACCCGGCTGATCGACACCGCGGCACAGGTCGAGGCCATCGTCGACCTCGCCGTCGCTCGCGGCGTCGAGGTCGGAGACACGGCGGGACAATGGGATTCAGGCGACTCCGCACTGCGCAGGCTGCAGTCGCTCACCCGTGCGGCGCGTGCCGCCGCGGTGAATCACACGATCGGAGAGCTGCTGCGGGACTGACGGAGTTCCACCCGCGCCGGTCTCGGCGGACGTTCGGACTCGATGCCGTACAGGGCGATCCCGTGGAAGTCAACGGTCGCGAAATCAGTTGCGTTCCATACCGAGCAGAACCATTCGCGTAACCGCGGGGAACCTGTCCAGGCGTAGTACGGGCGGCAGGTCTCCGCGCAGAAGCGCTCCACCCGGCGAACCAGTTCGACGAGGGTGTCACCGCCGCGCGCCTCGGGCGCGACGACGGCGATGCGGAGGTTGACGGCATCCGGCACCGGAACGGGCAGTTGCGGACTCGTCAGCCAGGCAGCTAGTCGTTCCCGGACGCCGGGAATGCGTGCGACGCGGACGAAGTCGTCGGGCGTCAGCAGCGGCGTGCCGTCGGGTGTGAGATCGGCGTCGTGCGGCTGCCACACCAGTGCGCCGACGAGGCGGCCGCTCTCGCGGGCACCCAGAACGTAACCCGCATTCAGATACGGCCGCACCAGGATCTCTGCCAGCCAGGCACGCAATTCGCGATCCGAAAGGTGCTCACCGAGCACCCAAGAATACAGCGGGATTTCGTCGACACTCGCCGAGAGGAGTTCGACGACCGAGCTGAGATCGGCCCGGATCAGGATTCCAACCTCTGTCATCACCTGCTCCCGGGTGGGCCGCATCGGGAAAACGGCCCACCCGGGAAATCGCGTGTGTAGTGGGGACTACACCGGATCGCCGTCGTCACTGCCGCCACTCGAGCCGGAGAAGAGCGTGTCGAGAATCGGGCCGAGGATGTCGATCTCCAGACGGATTGGACGTTCTGCCATGGGAGTTCCTCTCTCGCTACTTGCCAGCCCAGTAAGGACCGTGCGAGACGAGCATCACATTTCGTTCTCGGATGTGAAACCAAGTCTCCATATGTCGTTATACACTCGTTACATATACGCGCGAGTTTTCTTCTCCCCGGAGAAGGATTCGCCCACTGGGTCATTCGTCCAAGAGCGATTCCATGGAAATGGCGCTGCGACCGCACAGGAAATCGCGACTTCAGGGAAAGAACCGCAGGTCGGAACCTGCGAACCCGACCCGAACTCGCGATTGTGCGGGGGCTGGGAATCCCGGCGGCGCTTACCGGCGGGGCCGCGCCGGGCGCTTCACCGGGACGCAGCACCGGTCGCGGCATACGCGCCCGTTGTCGCCGCATCCCATCGCGCCGAGGTCCCCGCCGCCGTCGGCGTAGGCCTGCACGAGCTCGCCGATCATCTCGATGAACCGCGGATCGGTCCCCACCGTGTCGGCGCGGACGTAGTCCATCCCGAGCCGCTGCGCGACCTCGGCCGCCTCGTTGTCGAGATCCCAGACCACCTCGAGGTGATCGGAGATGAACCCGACCGGGTACACGACGACACGCCGAATTCCCTGCGCGGCAAGGTCTTCGAGGTGATCGCAGATGTCGGGTTCGAGCCACGGGATCTGCGGCGGACCCGAACGGGACTGCCACACCTGATCGAAGTCGCGGATGCCCAGGGCGTCGGCGACGGCCTTCGACGCGGCCATGACCTGACGCGAGTACAGTCCCCCGCCCTCGGCGGCCGGCCCGGAGGCCGCGTCGGCGGAACTCGGCACGGAGTGCGCGGTGAACACCAGACGCACAGGCTCCTCGGAATCGCCGAGCGACTCCAGGGCGCGCCGCACCGAATCGGCACCCGCGGCCACGAACGACGGATGCGACCAGTACTGCGGGAGTTTGCGCAGCAGGACGCCGCCCTCCGGGGTGGTGCTCGCCGGCTCGCGCTCGGCGAGCGCCGCGAGGGCCCGGTCGATGTCCTCGTGGTACTGCCGGCACCCCGAGTAGCCGCCCCATGCCGAGGTCGGGAAGACGAGAATCCGGCGGTGCCCGGCCCGGTACATCTCGGCGAGGGCGTCCTCGGCCATCGGATGCCAGTTGCGGTTGCCGAAGTACACCGGCAGATCCAGTCCGCGCCGGGCCAACTCCGCCCGCAACGCCTCGATCATGTCCAGGTTCAGCCGGTTGATGGGCGAGACCCCGCCGAAGTGGAAGTAGTGCTCGGCCACCGCCTCGAGGCGTTCCCGCGGGATACCGCGACCCCGGGTGACGTTCTCCAGGAACGGGATCACGTCGTCGGGACCGTCGGGACCGCCGAAGGACAGGAACAGGACGGAGTCGAACGGGCTGCTCACGCCGATCACGACCCGGAGGTCATGCCCTCCGGGAACCAGGTGTTGTGGCTCGCGCCGCCGTCGACGTAGACGATCGAGCCGGTGGTGCCGGGCAGCCAGTCGCTGAGCAGCGCGCACACCGACTTCGCGACCACGGTCGGGTCGTCGACGTCCCAGCCGATGGGCGAGGCGCCGTCCCAGTACTCGTTGAGCATGTTGAGCTGCTTGGCGTCGTCGGTGGCGGTGCCGGCGATGGCCTTGGCGGCAAGGGTCTTGATCGGACCGGCGGCGACGAGGTTGGAGCGGATCTTCTTGGCGTAGCCCACTTCCCGGGCCACGTAGCGGTTGACCGACTCCAGCGCGGCTTTGGCCACGCCCATCCAGTTGTAGTACGGCATCGCGGTGCGCGGATCGAAGTCCATGCCGACGATCGAGCCGCCCTCGTTCATGACGGGCAGCACGGCGCGGGCCAGCGAGGCGTAGCTCCAGGCGGAGATCTCGAAGGCCTTCGCCGCGTCGGGGCCGGGACCCTCGAGGAACGGCTTGGCCTCGGGACCCATGAGGGTGCGCGGGGCGAACGCGATCGAGTGCAGGACGCCGTCGATGCCCTGCGGGGCGAGCTCGCGCACCTTGTCGGCGAGCGCGGCGAGGTCCTCTTCACTGGTGACGTCGAGTCCGATGGCCGGCGGCACCTCCTTCGGCAGGCGCTTGGCGATCCGGTCGATCAGCCGCAGGCGCTCGGGGATGCCGGTGATGATCACCGTCGCGCCCTGCTCCTGCGCCATGGCGGCGGCATGGAAGGCGATCGACGCATCGGTGATGATGCCCGTGATGAGGACGGTCTTCCCGTCCAGGATTCCGCTCACGAAAGTGTGCTCCTGCTCGACGATGATGGGTGGGGTCGGTCTCGGGTGCCGGGCGGGGTCAGTGACCCATGCCCATGCCGCCGTCGACCGGGATGACCGCGCCGGTGATGTACTCGGCCTGGTCGGAGGCGAGGAAGCTGATGACCGCGGCCACGTCCTCCGGCTTGCCAGTGCGGCCGAGCGGGATGGCCTGCTTGGCCATCTCGATGTAGCGGTCCTCCATGCCGGCGGTCATGTCGGTGTCGATGAAGCCGGGCGCGACGACGTTGGCGGTGATGTTGCGCGAACCGATCTCGCGGGCGATCGACCGGGCCATGCCGATCAGGCCGGCCTTGGAGGCGGCGTAGTTGACCTGGCCGGGGACACCGGACATCGCCACGACCGAGCCGAGGAAGATCATCCGGCCCCACTTGGCGCGCTGCATGCCCTTGGTGGCGCGCTTGGCACAGCGGAAGGCGCCGGTCAGGTTCGCGTCGATGACCTTCTCGAAGGACTCCTCCGACAGGCGCATCAGCAGCATGTTGTCGGTGATGCCCGCGTTGGCGACGAGGACCTCGACCGGCCCCTGGTGGGCCTCGACCTCGGCGAAGGCCGCGTCGACCGACTCGGAGTCGGTGACGTCGCACCGGACGCCGAAGAGTCCCTCGGGAGCCCCCGAGCCGCGGTGGGTGACCGCGACCTTGTGGCCGTCGGCGGCCAGCCGCCGGGCCACGGCCAGACCGATGCCGCGGTTGCCGCCGGTCACCAGGACCGACCGGGAGGGGTTCTGCGCTTCGTTGCTAGCTGCCGTCATGAGTGTCTAACCTATCCGTTCTCTCAGGGCCGACGGCGCGGTGGTCGGCAGATCAGGGCAACCGTCGGTTGATGGCGAGGGCGGCGAACGCCGACACCAGCGCCAACAGCGTGCCGGCGATCAGCCACGGTCTCGAATTGTCCCCTCGACGCGTCTCGTAACCGATCTCGTTCTGGAGTTTCTCGTACACCTTGTTGAGCTCGTCGAGGCTCGACGCGGTGAAGAAGTCGCCACCCGACAGGTTCGCGATCTTGCGGAGCGAGTCGTCGTCGACAGGGACCGGCACCCGGTCGCCCTCGAGTTCGACGGTGCCGGTGCGCGTGCCGAAGGAGATGGTGGAGACCGGGATCCCCTCCTCCTTCGCCTTGCGCGCGGCGGTGAAGGCACCGCGGGGGTCGTCGGGATTGTCCGGCACGGTCTCCTTGCCGTCGGACAGCAGGACGATGCGGGCCGGCGGGGCCGCGTCCCCACCCCCGAGCACCGCGTTGAGCGTGTTGATCTGCTGCAGCGCGGCGAAGATGCCCTCACCGGTCGCGGTCTTGTCGTCGAGGCGCAGCTTGTCCACGGCGACCTTCGTGGCGTTGTGGTCCGGCGTGGGCGAGACCAGGCTCGCCGCGGTGCCGGCAAACGAGATGAGGCCGAGGTTGATGCCGTCGGTCAGCTCGTCGGCGAACTTCTTGGCCGCCTCCTGCGCCGCGCGGATGCGGGACGGCGCGACGTCGGTGGCGTTCATCGACCGCGACACGTCCATGACGAGGATGACCGTCGCCTTGTTCCGCGGGACCTTGCGGTCGGCCTGCGGGCCGGCCAGCGCCACCGTCAGCAGGACGAGCGCGACGACCAGCAGTGCGACCGGCAGATGCCGCAACCTGTTGCGCTCCGGCGGCGCGACCGACTTGAGCAGGTCGAGATTGGCGAACGTCAGCGCACGCTGCCTGCGCTTGCGCAGCATGTAGACGTACGCCGCGACCAGCAGGGCCACGACCGGGAGCAGCAGCAGCCACCAGGGACTCGACAGCATCGGCTACCCCACCCCCGCTGCCAGACCCCGACGCCGCTGGGCGACGAACTTCACCATGTCGGCGATCCATTCGCGGTCGGTGCGCAGCGTGAGCGTCGGTCCGCCGCAGCTGCGGATCGTCCGGTGCACCTTCTGCTGGTGCGCCCGGGCGGCGGCCGCGAAGTCGCGTCGGAGGTCCTCGGTGACGGTCACGTCGCGGATCTCCCCCGACTCCGCGTCGGCGAGGGTGACCTCGCCGATGGCGGGCAGTTCGAGATCGCGCGGGTCGAGGACCTCGATGGCGAGCAGCTCGTGATGGGCGCCGATCGCGCGCAGGGAGCGCTCCCAGTCGATCGGGCCGAGGAAGTCGCTGATGATCACGGCGAGTCCGCGCCGGCGCTGCGGGCGGCGCAGGGCCTCGATGCCCGCCTTGAGGTCGCCGCGCACGCCGGGCGCGCTGCGCCGAGTCGTCGCGATGGCCTTCAGCAGGTTCTGGGCGTGGGCCCGGCCGGCCCGGGCGGGCACCCGGACGACGTCGTCGCCGGTGACGACCAGTGCGCCGTGGCGGTTTCCGCCGCCGGTGGTCAGGTGCACGATCGCCGCGGCGGCCGCGACCGCGAGGTCGCGCTTGGTGCACTCCGCGGTGCCGAAGTCCAGGCTCGCCGACGCGTCCACGACCAGCCACGTCTCCAACTCGCGATCGGCGATCATCTGGCGGACGTGCGGTTGGGTGGTGCGGGCGGTCACCGACCACTCCATGCGGCGGACGTCGTCGCCGGGCTGGTAGGCGCGCGCCTCCCCCGGCTCCGACCCCGGTCCCGGGATCAGGCCGAGGTGCTCGCCCTGCAGCACGCCGTCGAGCTTTCGCCGGACGGAGAGCTCCAGCATCTTCAGAGCCGCGGTGAGCTGGGGCTCCTCGAGCAGCCCGGCACCGAGGCTCGGCAGGTCGCGATTAGCCGCCATACCGTGGCGAATTCGGGCTCACCGGGCCGGCGTTCTGCGAAGCCTGCTGCGCGCCATAGCCGTTGGCGCCCTGCGGGGCCGCCTGGTTCTGGGGCGGCTGCTGGGGTGCCTGGTTCTGGGGCGCCTGGCCCTGGGGCGAGCCGTAGGGCCCGGCGACCGGCTGCGCGCCGACCTGCGGCAACCCGACGGTCTGCAGGACGCGGGTGATGACCGTGTCGGCGTCGACCTCGTCGGCCAGCGCGTCGTAGGACAGCACCAGGCGGTGGCGCAGGACGTCCGGCATGATCTCGACGACGTCCTGCGGGATCACGTAGTCGCGGCCGCGGACGAGCGCGAGGGCGCGCGAGGCCGCCACGATGCCGAGGGTGGCGCGCGGCGACGCGCCGTAGGACAGCCACGACGCGACGTCGTGGAGGCCGAGTTCGGCCGGACGACGGGTTGCGTTGATGACCCGGACGACGTAGTCGACGAGGGCGTGGTGGACGAAGACGTTCGCCGCGGTCTTCTGCAGCCTCAGCATCGCCGCCGGGTCGAGGACCTGCGAGGCGGTCGGCGGGACGTTGCCCATGCGGTAGACGATCTCGCGCTCCTCCTCGACGGAGGGGTAGTCGACGAGCACCTTGAACAGGAAGCGGTCGCGCTGCGCCTCCGGCAGCGGGTAGACGCCCTCGTTCTCGATCGGGTTCTGGGTCGCCATCACCAGGAACGGGTCGGGCATCGGGTAGGTCTTGCCGCCGATCGACACGTGCCGCTCGGCCATGACCTCCAGAAGCGCCGACTGCACCTTGGCCGGCGCGCGGTTGATCTCGTCGGCGAGCAGGAAGTTGGCGACCACCGGACCGAGTTCGGTGTCGAACTCCTCACGGCCCTGGCGGTAGATGCGCGTGCCGATGAGGTCGGTGGGCACCAGGTCCGGCGTGAACTGCACGCGCGAGAAGGAACCGCCGACGACCTTCGCGAAGGTCTCGACCGCGAGCGTCTTGGCGACGCCGGGGACGCCTTCCAACAGGATGTGCCCGCGTGCGAGCAGACCCACCAGGATGCGCTCGACGAGCTGATCCTGACCGACGATGACACGCTTGACCTCGTAGATGGCCCGCTCGAGCAGCTTGACGTCGGAGTCGCTCAGGACCGACGGATCGGCGCCTGGCGCGGCCCGATCGGCGGCCGCCTTGTCGAGGGAGTGCGATTCGGTCAACCCGTGCTCCTGTTCGTCTGAACTCTGCTGCTCACCGGCGGGATCGCGAGAGACGCCCCCCGCGTGTCTGTGCCAGCCTAGTCGCGCGAGCTGAAAAGGTGCCAAGAAGACCGTCGGCGGTGTCGTCCGGACGACCCTCAGAGAAGCCGGACCACGTTGGGCATCGCGCCGTTGGTCCGCAGCGGCGACACCTTCACCACGTCGCCGGACTGCGGCGCCTCCACCATCTTGTTGTCACCGAGGTAGAGCGCCACGTGCTGGCTCGCGTTCGGGCCGTAGAAGATCATGTCGCCGCGCTTCATCTGCGACAGCGGGTAGTGCGGACCCGAGGTGTACTGGTAGCCCGTGTAGTGCGGCAGCTCGATGCCTACGCCGGCGAAGGCGTAGATCATCAGGCCCGAGCAGTCGAAGCCGACCTTCCGGTAGTCGCCGTAGCTGTCGGCGACGCCGCCGTCGCGGATGCCCTGCGTCGGGCCGTTGACGTCACCGCCGCCCCAGGCGTAGGTCACGCCCAGCTGCGACAGGGCGCGGTTGACGACGATCTCGACCGCCTGCGGGCCGCGGAGACCGGGCCGGACCATGCCGCCGGAGCCGCCGCCACCACCGCCGGAGCCGAAGAGCGAACCGAGGCTGCCCGAGCCGAGACGCGAGCTGAGGCTGTCGTTGCCGCTGCTGCCGGTCAGGTCGACACCGCCGAGGCCGAGCTCGTTGAGGAGCTCGGACTGCGGGAGGCGCTGCTCGCCGATGATCCCCTTGAGGATCTGCGACCCCATGTCCAGGCCCATGCCGAGCGCGGCCGAACCGAGGTCGACCGCGATCTCCGCGGCCGCGCGGGCCGCGATGTTGAGCAGCTCGTTGTCGGAGACCGGGGTGGCGGGCAGTTCGGGAAGCTGCGGCTTCGCCGGGAAGAGCCCGGTCAGCAGCTCACGCGTCGACGGACCCTCGACGGTCTTCTTCGGGACGTGGCCGCGGATCGCGTCGAGCTTCTTCTGCACGTCATCGCGCTTGGAGATCAGGGTGGCCTTGCGCTTGCGCTGGTCGGCGATCGCGGTGCGCGCCTCGTTCACCGCGGCCAGGGCGTCGCTCTTGCGCTGCTCGGCGCTCTTCGCGGCCATCTCGGCCTGCCGGCGCGTGGCCTCGACGGCGGCGAGGCGGTTGGCCTTCTGGTTGCGGGCGACCTGCAGCTTGCGGATGGTCTCCTGCTGCTTCTTGCCGACCTGGTCGATGAGCTTCATCCGGTCGAGGACCGCCTGCGGATCGGGCGCGGTCGCGTAGTTCGACAGCGAGACCTGCTCGGCGCCCTGCTGGTAGGCCAGCCGGGCGAAGTCGTCGAAGCCCTTCTGCGCCTCGGCGACGGCACGGGCGGCGCTGTCGAGTTCGGCGCGCGCCCCGCGTGCGGCGACCGTGGCCAGCTTGCGCTGTGCCAGAGAGTTCTGGAAGTCGACGATCGCGCGGTTGACGTTCTCCTGGCGGACGGCCAGCGCCTGGTCGAGATCGGCGAGCTCCTGGTTGACCGCGGCGATCTCGTTGATCAGGCCTGACACGGGCGACTCGGGGGCCCGGCCGGGCGCAGCGATCGCCTGGCCGGCGCCGACCGCACAGATGAGAACGGCTGTCATGACCGCCGTGATGCGCGTCGGCCAGAACGCACCTGTTCTTCCTCGCCTCACCTGTAACTCCTCGCGGTTCTCTCGGGGGCCCGGCCCGGGGGCAGGCCGGTCGTGCTGGTCACTGCAACCACCCCGACAACACAGTGCACAACTGCCGCACATGCCACTGGACAAGACACGAGTCACATGCGCGACAACAGAACCGTACGTCACACGAACCACACGAGAAAACCGAACGCGTTGAATTACAAAGACGTGATTACCTGCGACGATGCCGTGAACTGGAGAAAGTTCACCAGCGTGGCCCAGGTCTCGAATTGGCAACAGTTCGGCAGAGACCGGCCGAGTCGGGTCGACGCGGCCGCGCGGTGCCGTGCCGACTCCGGGAAAAGGCCCCGAGGTGGGGCGTCAGATCGCGCGGATCAGGAGGCCGACGAGTCCGCGGCCTTCGCCTGCTCGTCGTCGGCGGATGCCGGCGCGTGGGCGTCGGCGGCGGAAGACGGTGCGGGGTCGTCGACCACGGGACCGAGCGGGCCGGCGGCCACCGCGGCACGCGCGCGACGGGTGCGCAGACGGGCGATCACGGCGCCGACGACGACCACGAGGATCAGCCCCAGGCCGACGAGGGTCCAGTCGATGTGGTCGTCGGTCATCACGTCGACCATCTGCCGCGCGGCACCCGGCGGGTCGGTGAGGGTGAGGTCCTGTGTCGCCTGCTCCTGGATCACCCGCGAGAACTCCGGCGACGACGACCCGACCGAGTTGGGACCGAGCACGATGACGGTGCCGCCCACCTGCTCCTGCAACTGGTTGGCGATGTCGCGATAGAGGGTGAACCGCGGCTGCTGCTGGTCGATGACGACGAAACTGACGTCATGCCCCTTGGACTTGGCGTATTCGACGACCTCGAGCATGGCCGGGACCTGCTCGGGCGCGGCGCCCGCCACCCCGTCGTCGGCGATGTCGCGCGAGAGCTGCTCCATGTCGACCCCGACGAGTCCGGTGAGCTCCTTGTTCTCCGTGGGAGCGGCCAGCACCCCCGCGGGAGCGGCGAGCACCACTGTCGACTCCGGCCCCATCGTCACACCCCTGTTCGCCCAGACTCCAGATCTCGACCTGCACGGTACGACACAATGGTGGGGTACGGGTATTCGCGTGCCGCCGAAGACACCGACGGCGTGTCCCACACAGCCCCGGCCTGGGACAGTACGGACGTACTGTTAGACTGGGCGATGTTGTCGCGGGTCGTCTCGCGGACATCCGATGGCACCGGTGCAGCCCTCCGGTGCAGGTACAGCGCGGTACGGGCAATCGACGTCTCCCCGGAGCGTCCGCCCGGCGGAGACCGGGCTGTCCGGCAAGGCAGTTTGATCATCGAGCATCGCCGACGCAGCCCGTCGGTACACGAGGAGAGTGGAATAAGACGTGAGTATCAATTCCTTCGGCGCCCGCGGAACGCTGGACGTCGGCGACAAGAGCTACGAGATCTACCGCCTGAGTGCCGTGAAGGGTGCCGAGAAGCTCCCCTACGCCCTCAAGGTGCTGACCGAGAACCTCCTGCGCACCGAGGATGGCGCCAACGTCACCAAGGAGCACATCGAGGCCCTCGCCAACTGGGACCCGAACGCCCAGCCGAGCGTCGAGATCCAGTTCACGCCGGCCCGCGTGATCATGCAGGACTTCACCGGCGTCCCCTGCGTCGTCGACCTCGCCACCATGCGTGAGGCCGTCAAGGAACTCGGCGGCGACCCCGACAAGGTGAACCCGCTCGCTCCCGCCGAGATGGTCATCGACCACTCGGTCATCATCGAGGCCTTCGGCAACGCCCAGGCGTTCGAGCGCAACGTCGAGATCGAGTACCAGCGCAACGAGGAGCGCTACAAGTTCCTCCGCTGGGGCCAGGGCGCCTTCGACGACTTCCGCGTCGTCCCGCCGGGCACCGGCATCGTCCACCAGGTCAACATCGAGCACCTCGCCCGCTCGGTGATGGTCCGTGACGGCGTCGCCTACCCCGACACCTGTGTCGGCACCGACTCGCACACCACGATGGAGAACGGCCTCGGCGTCCTGGGCTGGGGCGTCGGCGGCATCGAGGCCGAGGCCGCGATGCTCGGCCAGCCGATCTCGATGCTCATCCCGCGCGTGGTCGGCTTCAAGCTGACCGGTTCCACCAAGCCGGGCGTCACCGCCACCGACGTCGTGCTCACCATCACCGACATGCTGCGCAAGCACGGTGTGGTCGGCAAGTTCGTCGAGTTCTACGGCAACGGCGTCGCCGAGGTCTCGCTGGCCAACCGCGCCACCATCGGCAACATGAGCCCCGAGTTCGGCTCCACCTGCGCGATCTTCCCGATCGACGACGAGACCATCAACTACCTGCGCCTCACCGGCCGCAGCGAGGAGACCCTGGCCCTGGTCGAGGCCTACGCCAAGGAACAGGGCATGTGGCTGGAGAAGGACGCCGCGGAGCCCGCCTACTCGGAGTACCTCGAGCTCGACCTGAGCACCGTCGTCCCGTCGATCGCCGGCCCGAAGCGCCCGCAGGACCGCATCGAGCTGTGGGATGCCAAGAACGCCTTCCGCAAGGACATCCACAACTACGTGGAGACCGGCGAATCGACTCCGCACACCCAGCTCGACGAGGCCGTCGAGGAGTCCTTCCCGGCCTCCGACCCGGCCGCGCTGTCCTTCGCCGAGGACGACGCCGTCGTGCCGTCGGCCGCCAACGGCTCCGAGGGCCGCCCCTCCAAGCCGGTCCGCGTGGACTCCGAGGAGCGCGGCTCGATGATCCTCGACCACGGCATCGTGACCATCGCGTCGATCACCAGCTGCACCAACACCTCGAACCCGTCGGTCATGATCGGCGCCGGCCTGCTCGCCAAGAAGGCCGTCGAGAAGGGCCTGACCTCCAAGCCGTGGGTCAAGACCTCGATGGCCCCGGGCTCGCAGGTCGTCACCGGCTACTACGACAAGGCCGGCCTGTGGCCGTATCTGGAGAAGCTCGGCTTCTACCTGGTCGGCTACGGCTGCACCACCTGCATCGGCAACTCGGGCCCGCTGCCCGAGGAGATCTCGAAGGCGATCAACGACAACGATCTCACCGCCACCGCGGTGCTGTCGGGCAACCGCAACTTCGAGGGTCGCATCAACCCCGACGTCAAGATGAACTACCTGGCGTCGCCGCCGCTGGTCATCGCCTACGCGCTCGCCGGCACGATGGACTTCGACTTCGAGACCGACCCGCTGGGCAAGGACTCCGAGGGCAACGACGTCTTCCTGAAGGACATCTGGCCGTCCAACGAGGAGATCGAGTCCACCATCGCCGCGTCGATCTCGCCGGAGCAGTACGCCGCCGACTACGCCGACGTCTTCAAGGGCGACGAGCGCTGGCAGAACCTGCCGACCCCGTCGGGCAAGACCTTCGAGTGGGACGAGAAGTCCACCTACGTGCGCAAGCCTCCGTACTTCGAGGGCATGCCGCTGGACCCGGAGCCCGTCTCCGACGTCAAGGGCGCACGCGTGCTCGCCAAGCTCGGCGACTCGGTGACCACCGACCACATCTCCCCCGCGTCGACCATCAAGCCCGGCACCCCCGCCGCGCAGTACCTCGATGCCAACGGTGTGGCGCGCAAGGACTACAACTCGCTGGGTGCCCGCCGCGGCAACCACGAGGTCATGGTCCGCTCGACCTTCGGCAACATCCGCCTGCAGAACCAGCTGCTGGACGGGGTCTCGGGCGGCTACACCCGCGACTTCACCCAGGAGGGCGGCCCGCAGTCGTTCATCTACGACGCCGCGCAGAACTACGCCGCCCAGAACATCCCGCTGGTCGTGCTCGGCGGCAAGGAGTACGGCACCGGCTCGTCGCGTGACTGGGCCGCCAAGGGCACCCGCCTGCTGGGCGTGAAGGCCGTCATCGCCGAGAGCTTCGAGCGCATCCACCGCTCGAACCTGATCGGCATGGGCGTCATCCCGCTCCAGTTCCCGGAGGGCGAGTCGCACAAGTCGCTCGGCATCGACGGCACCGAGGTGTTCGACATCGTCGGCATCGAGGAGCTCAACGAGGGCCGTACCCCCGAGACCGTGCACGTCACCGCCACCAAGGAGGACGGCTCGAAGGTCGAGTTCGATGCGAAGGTCCGCATCGACACGCCCGGCGAGGCCGACTACTACCGCAACGGAGGCATCCTGCAGTACGTGCTGCGAAACATGATCAAGAACTGACAAGGAGCACGCGACGTGCCCAAGGTCAGTGATGACCGCCTTGCCGCGCGTCGTCGGGAGATTCTCGACGGCGCGCGGCATTGCTTCGCCGAGTTCGGCTACGACGGGGCGACGGTCAGACGGATCGAGGAGTACACGGGGCTGTCCCGTGGTGCGATCTTCCACCACTACAAGGACAAAGAGGCCCTGTTCCTCGCTCTCGCGCACGAGGACGCCGAACGGATGGCCGACGTGGCCGCCGAAGAGGGTCTCGTCCAGGTCATGCGCGACATGCTCGAACACCCCGAGGAGTACGACTGGCTCGGGACCCGGTTGGAGATCGCCCGCAAGCTGCGGACCGACTCGAACTTCCGGGCCGAGTGGCTGGCCCGCTCGGCCGAGCTCGAGAAGGCCACCCTGCGCCGGCTCGAGAAGGGTCGGCAGGCCGGGCGCCTGCGGGACGACGTCCCGACCGACGTCCTCCTGAAGTATCTGGATCTCGTCCTCGACGGGCTGATCACCCGGCTCGCGACGGGCCAGCCCACCGACGACCTGCACGCGGTCCTCGACCTCGTCGAGGAGTCGGTGCGGGCGAAGGACTGATCGCCTCGGCGCGGTCAGTCGGCACCCGCCACATGGACCTGTCGAGGTCGAAACGCGCCGTCCGGTCGTAGTGAAGGTCGAACACGACCCCGAGTTCCAAGAGCGCATCGACGCATTCGGCACTCAGCAGGCGTGCGGGCATCCCCCGCTCCCGCACGCGTTCTTCCTGCTCGAACCGCCGCTCGGCGATCGGCCGGAACGAACTCGTCGGTGCCGATTCGGCCCGACGCCGCCGGGAATGTCCGAGACCATGCACGGGGCAGTGCACGGTCTCGACAACCTCTACGTGGTGAACGCCTCGTTCCCGCCGGCGCGGTGGGCCTGGTCAGCCCAGCGCTGACGATCACCGCCGTGGCGGAACGGACGATGGACCCCTTTCCTGCCACGCACCGAGGCCCGGGCACACACCGACCGCGGTCGCGGGGCCGCCAAGCGCGTGCCACACCGATCGGAGCGTGACGACGGTCGCGCGATCTGAGGTACTGTGACTCAGACCACCCCGAACGAGCGTTAGATATGCACGTTCGGGGTGGGTGTTCCGTTTCCGCCGTCGAAGGAGTGCCCCTTGTTCCCTGGAGTCTTCGCGAAGTCCACTCCGGACAAGCCCGCCGTCATCCGTGCCGCCACCGGAGAACAGCTGACCTACCGTCAGCTCGACGAGAACTCGACCCGGCTCGCGAACTACCTGGAATCGCTCGGCCTCGAGCGCGGCGACAACATCGCGGTGGTCAGCGCCAACGACCTGCACGTCTTCGAGGTGTACTGGGCGGCGCTGCGCAGCGGCCTGTACGTCACCGCGGTCAACCACCACCTGACCGCGGGCGAGACCAACTACATCCTGGAGGACTGCAACGCGCAGGTGCTGTTCGCGGGTGCCTCCGTCGCCGACGCGGTCTCCGCCTCGGGCGAGATCGACGCACTGAACCGCCCCGGTCGCCGCATCGCCTGGGGCGGCGACATCGCGGGCTTCGACTCCTACGACAAGGTCCTCGCCAATGCCTCGGCCGAACCGCGCACCGACCAGCCGCGCGGCACCGACATGCTGTACTCGTCGGGCACCACGGGCCGCCCCAAGGGCATCAAGACGCCGATGCCCGAGGGCCAGGTCGACCAGGTCCCCGATACCTACACCGCGATCTTCGCGCCCATGTACGGCTTCGACGAGAACACCGTCTACCTGTCCCCTGCCCCGCTGTACCACGCTGCGCCGCTTCGGTATTGCGGCGTGACGAACTCGGTCGGCGGCACCGTGATCATGATGGACCGCTTCGAGCCCGAAGAGGCCCTCGCGGCCATCGAGAAGTACAAGGTCACCCATAGCCAATGGGTGCCGACCATGTTCATCCGCATGCTCAAGCTGCCCGACGAGGTGCGCAGCAAGTACGACGTCAGCAGCATGAAGATCGCCATCCACGCCGCGGCCCCGTGCCCGGCCGAGGTGAAGAAGGCGATGATCGAGTGGTGGGGCCCGGTCATCCACGAGTACTACGCCTCCACCGAGGCCGCGGGCGCGACGTTCATCGGCCCGCAGGAGGCCCTCGAGCATCCGGGTTCGGTCGGGCGGCCGCTGCTCGGCGTCATCCACATCTGCGACGAGGACGGCAAGGAGCTGCCGGTCGGCGAGGTCGGCCAGGTGTACTTCGAGCGCGAGGACGTCGCGTTCCAGTACCACAACGACCCCGAGAAGACCCGTGCCGCGCAGCATCCCGAGCACGAGAACTGGTCCACCACAGGCGATGTCGGCTACGTCGACAAGGAGGGCTACCTCTACCTGACCGACCGCAAGGCGTTCATGATCATCTCCGGCGGCGTCAACATCTACCCGCAGGAGGCCGAGAACGTCCTCATCAACCACCCGGCGGTCTTCGACGTGGCGGTGATCGGCGTGCCCGACCCCGACCTCGGTGAGGTCGCCAAGGCGTGCGTGCAGCTCGCGGAGGGATACACCGCGTCCGACGAGCTCGCCGAGGAGCTGATCTCCTTCACCAAGGACAACATCGCCGCGTACAAGGCGCCGCGGTCGGTGGACTTCGTCGACGAGCTGCCGCGCACCCCCACCGGCAAGCTCGTCAAGGGCGAGCTGCGCAAGAAGTACTGGCCCGCGGCGAGCTGACCCCTACCACGACGGCGACGGGTATCAGGCCAGCTCGATGAGCTCCTGGTACTCGTCGCTCCAGTGGTCCTCGGTGCCGTCGGGCAGCAGGATCACGCGTTGCGGATCCAGGGCCGCGGCGGCTCCCGGGTCGTGGGTGACCAGCACGACGGCGCCGGTGTAGCTGCGCAGGGCGTCGAGCACCTGCTCACGCGAGACCGGGTCGAGGTTGTTGGTCGGCTCGTCGAGCAGCAGCACGTTGGCCGCCGACGACACCAGACCCGCCAGCGTGAGGCGCGTCTTCTCACCGCCGGACAACGTGCCCGCCGGCTGCTCGAGTTGCGGGCCGCTGAACATGAAGGCGCCGAGCAGCCCTCGCAGTTCCTGTTCGCCTGCGTCAGGTGCGGCGTGGCGGATGTTCTCCCACACCGTCGCCTCGTCGTCGAGGGTGTCGTGCTCCTGCGCGAAGTACCCGATCTTGAGGCCGTAGCCGGGTTCGAGCCGGCCGGTGTCCGGTTTCTCCACGCCCGCGAGCATTTTCAGCAGGGTCGTCTTGCCCGCGCCGTTGAGTCCGAGCACCACGACGCGACTGCCTTTGTCGATGGCGAGGTTGACACCGGTGAAGATCTCCAGCGAGCCGTAGCTCTTGGAGAGGTTCGTCGCCATGAGGGGCGTCTTGCCGCACGCCGCCGGTTCGGGGAACCGGATGCGCGCGGTGCGGTCGGCCACCCGCTCCTCGTCGAGGGACTCGATCATCCGCTCGGCGCGCTTGAGCATCTGCTGGGCCGCGGTCGCCTTGGTCGCCTTGGCGCCGAGCTTGGCGGCCTGCGCGCGCAGGGCGGACGCCTTCTTCTCGGCGTTGGCGCGCTCGCGGCGCCGGCGCTGCTCGTCGGTGGCGCGCGCGTCGAGGTAGCGCTTCCAGTTCATGTTGTAGATGTCGGCCTCGCCGCGCACCGCGTCGAGGAACCACACCCGGTTGACCACGTCGGCCAGCAGGTCGACGTCGTGGCTGATCACGACGAGCCCGCCCTCGTGGTTCTGCAGGAACGAGCGCAGCCAGGTGATCGAGTCGGCGTCGAGGTGGTTGGTCGGCTCGTCGAGCAGGAGCGTCGTGTCGGACTTGCCCGAGCCGTCGGAGGCGGAGAAGAGGATGCGCGCCAGCTCGATGCGGCGCCGTTGGCCACCGGAGAGCGTTCGCAGCGGCTGTCCGAGCACCCGGTCCGGGAGACCGAGGCTGTTGCAGATGCGGGCCGCCTCGGACTCGGCGACGTAACCGCCGAGCGCGGCGAACCGCTCCTCGAGCCGCCCGTACTTGGCGACGGCGCGGTCGCGCTTCTTCTCGTCGGCCGTCTCGGCCATCAACGCCTGCTGCTTCTCCATGTCGCGCAGGATCTCGTCGAGGCCGCGCGCCGAGAGCACGCGGTCCTTGGCGAGGACGTCGAGGTCACCCTCCTTCGGATCCTGAGGGAGGTACCCGATCGGTCCGGAGCG
This sequence comes from Gordonia paraffinivorans NBRC 108238, assembly GCF_000344155.1. Taxonomy (GTDB): domain Bacteria; phylum Actinomycetota; class Actinomycetes; order Mycobacteriales; family Mycobacteriaceae; genus Gordonia; species Gordonia paraffinivorans. The sequence goes on from NZ_BAOQ01000010.1 coordinate 37,372, forward strand.
GCGGACGGTGCCGGCGTACGGCTCGGTCTCCCCCGCGAGGATGCGCAGGGTCGTGGTCTTGCCGGCGCCGTTGCGCCCCACGAGGCCGATGCGGTCGCCGGGTTGGATGCGGAGGGCGTCTCCGGGTGCCGACAGCAGGGTCCGAGCACCCGCTCGAACCTCCAGGTCGGTCGCGGTAATCACGACATGCCAGTCTACCGGTGCGTGTCGATCGGTTTTCCCCACGAGACCCTCCGGACGTCGCGGGCGGAGTTGCCCCGCGCCGACACGGTGGACCGATACGGTGTGGGACGTGACGCAATCCACAACGTTTCCGCAGACATCGGACCTCACCGGACGCTCGGCACTGGTCACCGGGGCCAGTCGGGGCATCGGCGAGGCCATCGCCACCGAGCTCGCCCGCCGCGGCGCTACCGTGGTCATCACGAGCCGCAAACCCGATCCGCTGGGCGAGGCCGCCGACCGCATCCGGCAGGCCGTGCCCGGAGCGACGGTGACACCCGTCGCGGGCAACACCGGCGATGCCGACCACCGCGCCGAGGCGGTCGCGAAGGCCGTCGAGCAGGGCGGCGGAATCGACATCCTCGTCAACAACACCGGCATCGCCCCGATCGCCGGCCCGCTCATGGGCGCCGATCTCGGCGCCTACCTGAAGACATTCGACACCAACGTCGTCGCCGCCCTCGGGTTCGTCCAGGAGGCGTACAAGGCCGGCATGAAGGACTCCGGCGGCGCGGTGGTCAACGTCTCGTCGGTGGCCGGCATCCGGTCCACCGGGGTGATCGCCGCCTACGGCACGTCGAAGGCCGCGCTGATCCGCCTGACGGCCGAACTCGCCTGGGAGCTCGGGCCGAAGATCCGTGTGAACGCGGTCGCGCCCGCGATCGTGCGCACCAAGTTCGCCTCGGGGCTCATCGAGGGCGAGAACGAGGCGCGCGCCGCGGCCGCGTACCCGATGAAGCGGATCGGCGAACCCGAGGACGTCGCGCGCGCGGTCGCCTTCCTCGTCAGCGACGAGTCGTCGTGGATCACCGGCGAGACCCTCGCCGTCGACGGCGGCATGCTCGCCACCGGGGGCTCCTGACGGTCCGCCCCGGATGCGCGGCCCCCTGACCGCGGCCGATCTCGCCGGTCGTGGGTTCGTGACAGTATCGAATCCATGACCGGCGGCGTGATCGTTCTCGGTGCGGGCCCGGCAGGTCGCGCACTCGCACATCGGCTGCTGGCTGCCGCGGCACCCGTCACCGTGGTGGACCTCAACCCCGAGCGGGTGTGGAAGTCGACCTTCGCCTGCTGGACCGACGAGTTGCCCGGGTGGCTCGCCGACTCGGCGTTCGCCGCACGCCTCGACCGGGTCGGTGTCGCCGGCACCGCACTCGAGGAGGTCGACCGCGGCTACACCGTCCTCGACACGCCCGGCCTGCAGCGGAGCCTGACGCTCGACGGGGCGGAGGTCGTGGCCGACCGCGTGGTCGGGATCGACGGTGCGCGTGTGCATCTGAAATCCGGCCGGGTTCTCGACGGCGACGTCGTGGTCGACTGTCGCGGCGCTCTCCCCCATCCCGCACCGCGGCAGACCGCCTACGGCATCGTCGTCGACGCCGCCACCGCCGCACCGGTTCTCGAGGGACACGAGGCCATGCTCATGGACTGGCGGGGCGGGATCGTCGACCGGCGCCGGCTGCCGTCGTTCCTGTACGTCGTGCCGCTCGGCCACAACGAATACCTGCTGGAGGAGACGTGCCTGGCGGGCATGCCGGCCCTCGACCTCGACGAGCTGAAGCGACGGCTCGCGACACGTCTGGGCGGGCTGCCGTCGGACATCCGCCGCGTCGAGTACGTGAACTTCCCGCTGACCGGATCCTCACCGCAGCCGTGGCGGGAGTCCACGTTCTGCTTCGGCGCCGCCGGAGGCTTCAAGAACCCGACCACCGGCTACAGCGTCGCCAACTCGCTGATGTCCGTCGATCGGGTGGTCGGGGCGCTCGCGGCCGGACGGGACCCCATCGCCGAGATGTGGCCGGCCGGGGTCCGCGCGGTCCACAACCTGCGCCTGCGCGGCCTCAGCGCGCTGCTGCGGTTGAGTCCGACGCAGACAATCGCCTTCTTCGAGGCGTTCTTCGCGATGCCGGTCGAGGCCCAGCGCAGCTACCTCAGCCGGCGCGACGACCTGACCGGGGTGATGGCGGCGATGACCCGCGTCATCCGCGCCGTGGACATGCGGACACGCGTGACCGTGGCCCGCGGCGCGATGTCCACGCCGGAGTGGGCCGGGGACGTCAGCGGCACCCCGCCACTGCATCTCTAGTGCGCGTCACGCAACTCGCGCCAGCGCCGCACCATCTCCTCCACGTCGACGGTGTGGGCGACGACGCCGTGGGGCGTGGCCATCTGCCGTGACGCCAGGAGTGCTTCGCGCACACGACGATTGAAGTCGGTGAGAATTTCGCGCACCGATGCCTCGTCGGAGACGTCCCGAAGCGACTCCGGGAACTCCTGGGCCTCCCGGCGCAGGCGCAGCGGCGCCGGGAGCAGCGCTGCGGAATCCAGGTTCTCGTCGCGGATCTTGCGCTTGACCCACCAGTCCGGGTCGTCGGCGTCGGACAGGTCGATCGGCTTGCCGAGGCCCGGCAGGCCGTCGAACTCCCCGCGCTCGGTGGCCTCGCGGATCATCCGCTCGACCCGCGATTCGAACCATGACGTCATGCCGGTGACGTGCCGGAGTACGGACTAGACGGTGAAACCGAGCGCGCGAAGCTGCTCGCGGCCGTCGTCGGTGATCTTGTCCGGGCCCCACGGCGGCAGCCAGACCCAGTTGATCTCCAGGTCAGTGCACAGGCCGCTGTTGACCAGGGCGCCCCGGGACTGATCCTCGATGACGTCGGTCAGCGGGCAGGCCGCCGAGGTGAGGGTCATGTCGATCTTGGCGACCGCATCGTCGGTCACCTCGATACCGTAGACCAGGCCGAGGTCGACGACGTTGATGCCGAGTTCCGGGTCGACGACGTCGCGCATCGCCTCCTCGACGTCCTCGACGGTCGGCAGCGAGGTCTGCGGTTCTGACGGTGTCGCCGTGGTGGTCTCGTCACTCATGCTGTCTCCGCTTCTGTCTGGTTGGTCAGGGTGCCGACGGTCTGCGAGAGCGCGTCCTTGAACGCCATCCAGCCGAGGAGCGCGCATTTGACCCGTGCCGGGTACTTGCTGACACCGCTGAACGCGATGCCGTCGCCGATGACGTCCTCGTCGCCGGGATCCTTGCCGCGCGATGTCATCATCGCGTTGAACGACTCGACGATGGCCAGCGATTCCTCGACGGGCTTGCCGACGATCAGGTCGTGCAGCACCGACGTCGACGCCTGCGAGATGGAACACCCCTGCCCGTCGTAGGACACGTCTTCGATCGTCGAACCGTCCGCCGACACCGCGACGCGCAGGGTGACCTCGTCACCGCACGTCGGGTTCACGTGGTGCACCTCGGCGCCGTACGGCTCGCGGAGGCCCCGGCCGTGCGGATGCTTGTAGTGGTCCAGGATGACCTCCTGGTACATCTGCTCCATCCGCATGCTCAGTTCACCCCGAAGAAGTTCTGCGCCTTCACGATCGCCGCGGCGAGGGCGTCGACCTCGTCGAGGGTGTTGTAGGCGGCGAAGGACGCACGCGCGGTCGCGGCGACCCCGAAGCGACGGTGCAGCGGCCACGCGCAGTGGTGGCCGACGCGGATGGCGACACCCTCGTCGTCGAGGATCTGGCCCAGGTCGTGTGCGTGGATGCCGTCCACGACGAACGACACCGCTCCCCCGCGGTTCTCGGTGGTCGTCGGGCCGACGATGCGCAGGCCGTCGATCGCGCCGAGGCGTTCCAGCGCCCGTTCGACGAGCGAGTGCTCGTGTGCGGCAACCGCATCCATCCCGAGGGTCTGCAGGTAGCGCACCGCGGCGCCGAGCCCGACGACCTGGGAGGTCATCGGCACGCCGGCCTCGAAGCGCTGTGGCGGCGGAGCGTAGGTGGAGACCTCCATGGTCACCGTCTCGATCATCGACCCGCCGGTGATGAACGGCGGCAGCGCGTCGAGGAGCCCTGACTTGCCGTACAGCGCACCCACGCCGCTGGGGCCGAACATCTTGTGCCCGGAGAACGCGGCGAAATCCACGTCCAGGGCGCCGAAGTCGACCGGCATGTGGGGCACCGACTGGCAGGCGTCGAGCACGACGAGCGCGCCGACCGCACGGGCGCGGCGGACGAGTTCGTCGACGTCGGCGACCGCGCCGGTGACGTTGGACTGATGGGTGAACGAGACGACCTTGACCGACTCGTCAAGGGTCAGCGAGTCGAGGTCGATGCGGCCGTCGTCGGTGACCCCGTACCACTTGAGCGTCGCCCCGGTCCGGCGGCAGAGCTCCTGCCACGGAACGAGATTCGCGTGGTGCTCGAGTTCGGTGACGACGACGGTGTCCCCCGGGCCGAGCGCCGAGCCGCCGAGGACCGACGCCGAACGCGGGTCACCGAGGGTGTAGGTGACCACGTTCAGCGACTCGGTCGCGTTCTTGGTGAAGACGAGCTGGTCCGGGGTCGCCCCGACGAAGCCCGCGATGACCTCGCGGGCGTCCTCGTAGGCGTCGGTGGCCTCTTCGGCGAGCTGGTGGGCTCCCCGGTGCACCGCGGCGTTGTGGTGCGTCAGGAAGTACCGCTCGGCGTCGAGGACCTGGACCGGACGCTGCGAGGTGGCGCCGGAATCCAGGTAGACCAGCGGCTTCTCGTCACGGACAGTGCGCTGCAAGATCGGGAAATCCGCGCGCACCGCGGCGACGTCGAGCGCCGCGCCGCGGGTCCCCGCGGTCGTCGGCTCGGTCGAGAGTGTCACGTACGTGCCCCTCCTGGTGTCGTGTGTCAGCCGGCCTTCGCCGTGAGGAAACGCTCGTAGCCGTTCTCCTCGAGTTCGTCGGCGAGCTCGGGTCCGCCGGACTGGACGACCTGGCCGTTGACGAAGACATGGACGTGGTCGGGCTTGATGTAGCGCAGGATGCGCGTGTAGTGCGTGATCAGCAGGATGCCGCCGTTCTCGCGCTCCTTGTAGCGGTTCACGCCCTCGCTCACGACGCGCAGGGCGTCGACGTCGAGGCCGGAGTCGGTCTCGTCGAGGATGGCGATCTTCGGCTTGAGCAGGTCGAGCTGCAGGATCTCGTGCCGCTTCTTCTCACCGCCGGAGAAGCCCTCGTTGACGCTGCGCTCGGAGAACGACGGGTCGATCTCGAGCTCGGTCATGGCCTCCTTGACCTCCTTGACCCAGTGGCGGAGCTTCGGGGCCTCGCCGCGGACCGCGGTGGCGGCGCTGCGCAGGAAGTTCGACATCGAGACGCCGGGCACCTCGACCGGGTACTGCATCGCGAGGAACAGGCCGGCGCGGGCGCGCTCGTCGACGCTCATCTCGAGCACGTCCTCGCCGTCGAGGGTGATCGAGCCGGAGGTCACCTGGTATTTGGGGTGGCCCGCGATGGCGTAGGACAGGGTCGACTTGCCGGAGCCGTTGGGCCCCATGATCGCGTGCGTCTCACCGGACTTCACGGTCAGGTTCACGCCCTTGAGGATGTGGATGGGCTCGGCGTCGGAGTCGGTCTGCGCGACGTCGACGTGCAGGTCACGGATTTCCAGAGTGGTCATTGATGTGTTCTTTCTCGACAGGCTGTGGGAGTTCGTGGTGGGCGCGACGGCCGTTCAGGCGCCGGCGATCTCGAGTTCGCGCTCGATCGCGGCGGACAGGCGCTCGCGCAGTTCCGGCACCGTGATCTTGGCGATCACCTCGCCGAAGAAGCCGCGGATCACCAGGCGGCGCGCCTGGTCCTCCGGGATGCCACGGGCCTGCAGGTAGAACAGCTGCTCGTCGTCGAAACGTCCGGTGGCACTGGCGTGTCCGGCGCCGACGATCTCGCCGGTCTCGATCTCCAGGTTCGGCACCGAGTCGGCGCGCGCGTTGTCGGTGAGCACCAGGTTGCGGTTGAGCTCGAAGGTGTCGGTGCCCTCGGCCTCGGCGCGGATGAGCACGTCGCCGATCCACACGGTGTGGGCCTCGCGGGTGCGGTCTCCACTCGGATCGCCCTGCAGTGCACCCTTGTACACCACGTTGGAGCGGCAGTTGGGCTTGCTGTGGTCGACGAGCAGGCGCTGCTCGAGATGCTGGCCGGCGTCGGCGAAGTACAGGCCCCACATCTCCACGTCGCCGCCCGGGGCGTCGTAGTGGACGATCGGCGACAGGCGGACGAGGTTGCCGCCGAGGCTGATCGCGAAGTGGCGGACCGACGAGTCACGGCCGACGCGGACGTGATGCGCGGCGACATGCACGGCGTCGTCGTCCCAGTCGTGGACGTTGACGACGGTCAGCGCGGCGCTGTCGCCGACGACGAACTCGACGTTCTCCGCGTAGGTCCCGCCGCCCTTCTGGTCGAGGACCACGACGGCGCGGGCGAACGGCTCGAGCCGGATCTGGATGTGGCCGAACGCGGTCTCGCCCTCGCCGGGGCCGGTGACCGTGACGGTGACCGGGTCGGCGAGTTCGACCTCGCGGCCCACGGTCACGACCGTGGCCCGGGTGAAGGACGAATAGGCCTGCGCCGCGATGCGGTCGAAGGGGACGCCGCCCTGGCCGAGACGCTCGTCGTCGCGGCCGACGGTGTCGACGGTGACGCCGTCTACACCTGTCCCGCTCACTGCGTTCCCGGCGACGGTGTCATTCGTCCCGCTCACTGCGTTCCCGGCGACGGTGTCATTCGTCCCGCTCACTGCGTTCCCGGCGACGGTCACCTCGACGGTCGCCTCGCCGGTCCGCTGGGCGGAGCCGTCGTGCAGGCCGCGCAGGCGGCGGAACGGGGTGAACCGCCAGGCCTCCTCGCGCGGGCTGGGCACCTCGAAGGCGTTGACGTCGAACGAGGTGAACAACTCACCCTTGTTGACGGCAGGGGTCTGCGAACCCGGCGTGGTGACCGGGAGTGTCGGATCGGCCATCAGCCGACGGCTCCTTCCATCTGCAGCTCGATCAGGCGGTTGAGCTCGAGCGCGTATTCCATCGGGAGTTCCTTGGCGATGGGCTCGACGAACCCGCGGACCACCATGGCCATCGCCTCGTCCTCGGTCAGTCCGCGGCTCATCAGGTAGAAGAGCTGGTCGTCGCTGACCTTCGAGACGGTCGCCTCGTGCCCCATCGTCACGTCGTCCTCGCGGATGTCGACGTAGGGATAGGTGTCGCTGCGGGAGATCGTGTCGACCAGCAACGCGTCGCACTTCACCGTCGAGCGGCTGCCGTGTGCGCCGTTGTTGACCTTGACCAGGCCACGGTAGGACGCGCGGCCACCGCCGCGGGCCACCGACTTGGAGACGATGTTGCTCGAGGTGTTGGGGGCCAGGTGGACCATCTTGGATCCGGTGTCCTGGTGCTGTCCGGGGCCGGCGAACGCGACGGAGAGGACCTCGCCCTTGGCGTGCTCACCGGTCAGCCAGACCGCCGGGTACTTCATCGTGACCTTGGAGCCGATGTTGCCGTCGACCCACTCCATGGTGGCGCCCGCCTCGGCCTTGGCGCGCTTGGTGACCAGGTTGTAGACGTTGTTCGACCAGTTCTGGATGGTCGTGTAGCGGCAGCGGCCACCCTTCTTCACGATGATCTCGACGACCGCCGAGTGCAGCGAGTCGGTCTTGTAGATCGGCGCGGTGCAGCCCTCGACGTAGTGCACGTAGGCACCCTCGTCGACGATGATCAGCGTCCGCTCGAACTGGCCCATGTTCTCGGTGTTGATGCGGAAGTAGGCCTGCAGCGGGATGTCGACGTGCACGCCCGGCGGCACGTAGATGAACGATCCGCCCGACCACACCGCCGTGTTGAGCGCGGAGAACTTGTTGTCGCCGGCGGGGATCACCGAGCCGAAGTACTCCTGGAAGATCTCCGGGTGCTCCTTGAGACCGGTGTCGGTGTCGAGGAAGATCACGCCCTGCTGCTCGAGATCCTCGCGGATCTGGTGGTAGACGACCTCGGACTCGTACTGCGCGGCGACGCCGGCGACGAGGCGCTGCTTCTCCGCCTCGGGGATGCCGAGCTTGTCGTAGGTGTTCTTGATGTCCTCGGGCAGCTCGTCCCACGACGTGGCCTGCTTCTCCGTGGAGCGCACGAAGTACTTGATGTTGTCGAAGTCGATGTCCTCGAGGGCGGCGCCCCAGTGGGGCATCGGCTTCTTGTCGAAGATCTTGAGGGCCTTCAGGCGCTGCTCGAGCATCCACTCGGGCTCGTTCTTCTTCGCCGAGATGTCGGCGACGACGGCCTCGGACAGCCCGCGCTGCGCGGCGGCGCCGGCGACGTCGCGGTCGGCCCAGCCGTAGCCGTAGTTGCCCAGCGAGGCAATCGTCTCCTCCTGCGTGAGCGGAGCAGCGGCGGTCGCCTTGGCGGCGGCCGGATCGGTGACGGTCATCGCGTGGCCTTTCGGGTCGGGGTGGTCTGGGACTGCGGTGTGCGGGGCTGTCGGGTCGTTCTCTTCACGCTCGGTTTCCTCTCGCCCGGTCTGCCGACCGGGGGCGGGTGTATCGGCACGTGGGTGGTGCAGGCACAGTCGCCGTTGGCGATGGTCGCCAGGCGCTGCACGTGCGTGCCGAGCAGTTCCGTGAAGACCGCGGTCTCGGCCTCACACAGTTCCGGGAACTCGGTGGCGACGTGCGCCACCGGGCAGTGGTGCTGGCAGATCTGCATCCCGTTGCCGACCTGTCGGGTGTTGGCGGAATACCCCGCGCTCGTGAGCGCGTCGGCGATCTCGTCGACCGTGTCGGCCACGTCGTCGGGGCCGTCGGCAGGCTGTACCTCGGCGACGATCCGCTCCACGCGTTCGCGGGCGAAGTCGGCCACCGCATCGTGTCCGCCGAGGTCACGCAGCTTGCGCATCGCGGCTCCGGCGAGGTCATCGTAGGCGTGCCGCATCTTGCCGCGGCCCGCCGGGGTGAGCTGGAACCACTTGGCGGGACGACCGCGGCCGCGCTGGCCGAAGCCGGTCGGCGCGACCTCGATGTCCCCGGCCGCGGTCAGGGCGTCGAGGTGACGGCGCACGCCCGCGGCGGAGATGCCGAGGCGCTCGCCGATGTCGCCCGCGGTCAGCGGGCCGTCCTCGACGAGCAGGGTCAGCACGGCCTCACGCGTCTGACCGTCGGGGTGCGCCTCGGCACCGACGACGGACTGGCGTGGGGTCGCCGCACCAGCGGAGGGCACGGCGTTGCCGCTGCCCGGGGGCAGCTCAACATCGTTCCGCATGGTTTTCACAACACGAGTGTGACGTAATTGATTCCCTGCTGCCAGCAAGGGTGCCCTTAGCAGAGGGCGCCGTTGTCGCGCAGGTGGTCGGCGAAAGTCCGGATAAAGGGTGGTTCGCGAGGTATCGGGTTTCGGCGATTACAGTCGTCGTGTGCCCGAAACCACAGCCGGCCGGCGACTGCCGGACCTCTTCGGACGCGTCGTGACCCTCCTGCTCGCCGTGCTCGACTACCTCGGCTTGCGCAAGCAGCGTCCGGCGGGGACGCCGTCCGCCGACGCCACCGAGCAGCGCGGCGACTACGGCAAGGCCGTCGCCCGACTCCACGACGACGAACGCGAGGTCGGCCCGCTCGACGAGACCGAGAACCGCCGACTGCGGCGGATCAAGCTCTTCGGCGCGACGGGGTCGGTCCTGATCCTCATCGGCGCGCTCGGCACCGGCGCCGTGCCGGTGCTGCAGAACCCGGTCGCCGGGATGCGGGTGCTCTCGCTCCCGTCGCGGATGTTCGGCACCGCGCTGGCGTTGTCGATCGGCGGCTCGATCATCCTCGTCGTGGCATGGCTGCTCATCGGGCGGTTCGCGGTGGGACGCTTCAGCGTCGAGGTGCTGCACGGCCGCAGCCCCGAACGCCGGATGAGCCGCCGCCAGGCCGACCGGACCCTCATGCTGTGGATCACGCCGATCATCCTGGCTCCCCCGCTGCTCAGCAAGGACGTCTACTCCTACCTCGCGCAGAGCGCGATCGCCTACCGCGGCATGGACCCGTACTCGGTGAGCCCGGTCCGCGGACTCGGCGTCGACCACATCCTCACGAGGTCGGTGCCGAATCTCTGGCGCGACACCCCCGCGCCCTACGGCCCGCTCTTCCTGTGGATGGGCGAGGGCATCACCAAGGTGACCGGCGCGAACATCACCGCGGCGATCTTCCTGCACCGTTGCCTCGCACTCGTCGGCATCGCGCTGATCGTCTGGGCACTGCCGCGGCTGGCCCGCCGGTGCGGGGTGTCCTCGGTGGCGGCGCTGTGGCTCGGTGCGATGAACCCGCTGGTGATCCTGCACCTGGCCGGCGGCATCCACAACGAGGCCCTGATGCTCGGCATGATGCTGGTCGGCCTCGAACTCAGCTTCCGGGCGATCTACGGACCCGACCTGCTCCGAAAACCCGGCACCCTCGTGCCCACCCGTGCCGGCTGGATCCTCATCGCCGGCGGCGCCGTCCTCGCCGCGTCGGCGATGATCAAGGTGACCTCGATGCTCGCGCTCGGGTTCGTCGGCATCGCGCTGGCCATGCGCTGGGGCGCGACGCTGCCCGCCCTGCGGCACGCCCCGATGCGGGAATGGTGGGCGCGGTCGAAGGCGTCGGTCCATGCGCTCGCCCTCTCCGGCGGGTTCTATGTCGTGATCCTCGCGGTGGTGATGATCGGGATCTCGCTGGCCACCGGGCTCGGCTTCGGCTGGACGGGCACCCTGTCGACCGGCGCGATCGTGCGGTCGTGGATGTCGATCCCGACGCTGCTGGGCGTGACGACCGGCCGCATCGGCGTCGGACTCGGACTCGGCGAGCACACCCAGGCGATACTCGACGTGATCCGCCCGCTGGGCCAGGTGATCGCCGGACTCTTCATCATCCGCTGGATGCTGGCCACCCTCGGCGGGCGTCTGCACCCGCTCGGCGCCCTGGGTGTGTCGATGGCCACGGTCGTGCTGCTCTTCCCGTTCGTCCAGGCCTGGTATCTGCTGTGGGCGGTCATCCCGCTGGCCGCGTGGGCGACCGGCGCCTGGTTCCGCATCTCCACGATCGCCGCCTCGGCGATCATCGCGATCGTCGTCATGCCGACGAGCTCCAACACGAGCGGGATCGTCCTCGCCCAGGGCGTGCTCGCCGGTGTGATCATGGTCGCAGCGCTGACGGCGCTGTTCTTCGAGGAACGGTCCTCACGCCTGTGGCGTCGTCGCAGGACGGGGGCCGACGAGGCCGGGACCAGCGACGACGAGACGGATGCCGAGCCGGCGGAAAGGACGCCGACGCCGTGACCCGCACCCCACCCCGGAGTGGGCGGCGTTTTCCGTCCGCGGGGTCCGACCGCATAGTCTGACCTGTGTGCACGGCACGTCCTCCCGGCAGATCAGCGATGACGATCGGATGAACGATCGTCGGCCGAACGTCCCCGCACTCGAGGTGCGCGGCCTGGTCAAGACCTTCGGCGACCGAACCGCCGTCGATCACCTCGACCTCACCATCGCCCGCGGCGAGATCCTCGCCCTGCTCGGGCCCAACGGTGCGGGCAAGACGACGACGGTCGAGATCTGCGAGGGCTTCACCGCCCCGGACGCCGGCACCGTCCGGGTCCTCGGCCTCGATCCCGTCACCGACAACGACGCGCTCCGCCGGCGCATCGGCGTGATGCTGCAGGGTGGCGGCGCCTACCCGGGTGCCCGTGCCGAGGAGATGCTCCGCCTGGTGGCCGCGTACTCGGCCGACCCGATAGACCCCGACTTCCTGCTCGGCGCGCTCGGTCTCGACGAGGTCCGGCGCACCCCTTATCGGCGCCTGTCCGGCGGCCAGCAGCAGCGTCTGGCGCTCGCCTGCGCGGTCGTCGGTCGCCCCGAGTTGGTCTTCCTCGACGAGCCCACCGCCGGCCTGGACGCCCACGCGCGGCTCGTGGTATGGGAGCTCATCGACCGCCTGCGCGCCGACGGGGTCACGGTCCTGCTCACCACACATCTGATGGACGAGGCCGAGGAACTCGCCGACCAGGTCGTGATCATCGATCACGGTCGCGTGGTCGCCTGCGGCACCCCCGCCGACCTGACCAGCACCGGCGCCGAGAACGAGTTGCGGTTCACCGCGCCGCGCGGCCTCGACCTCACGACCCTGACGCTCGCGCTGCCCGAGGGCTACCACTGCACCGAACCCACCCCGGGCAACTACCTGGTCATCGGGTCGATCACCCCGCAGGTCCTCGCGACCGTGACGGCCTGGTGCGCGCGCATCAACGTCCTCGCCACCGACCTCCGGGTCGAGACGCGCAGCCTCGAAGACGTCTTCCTCGAACTGACCGGACGGGCCCTACGACCGTGAACTCCCCTGTGACGACCAACTCCCCGGACGCCGCCGCGACATTCCCCGGCGGGATGTTCCGGCCCGCGCCGCGTCCGGCGTCGCTGGCCGCGATGATCGCCGCGCAGTCGACGCTCGAACTCAAGCTGCTGCTCCGCAACGGCGAGCAGTTGCTGTTGACGATGTTCATCCCGATCACCCTGCTCGTCGGGTTGTGCCTGCTGCCGATCAACACGAGCTTCGGCGACGGGCCGGCCGAGCGGGCGACGCTCTTCGTCCCGGCCATCCTGACCATCGCGGTCATGTCCACGGCCTTCACCGGCCAGGCGATCGCCGTCGGTTTCGACCGTCGCTACGGGGCGCTGAAACGGTTGGGTGCCACGCCGATCCCGCGGTGGGGCATCATCGTGGGCAAATCGGTCGCGGTGCTCATCGTGGTCGCCCTGCAGTCGGTGATCATCGGCGGGATCGGCGCCGCCTTCGGGTGGCGGCCCGACGCGCTCGGCCTGCTCCTCGGCGTGGTCGTGCTCCTCGTCGGGACCGCCTGTTTTGCGACCCTGGGCCTGCTGCTGGGCGGCACGCTCAAGGCCGAGGTGGTCCTGGCCCTCGCGAACCTGCTCTGGTTCGCGTTCATCGGTGTCGGCAGCCTCGTGGTCGTCGACTCCGACGTGCCCGGCGCCGTGCACACCTTTGCGCGGTGCATCCCCTCGGGTGCGCTCAGTGAGGCCCTGGAGATGGCCGCACGTGGTTCGTTCGACGCCTTCGGGGTGGGCGTGTTGCTGGTGTGGGCCGCAGTGGCCGGCACCTTGGCGGTGAGGTGGTTCCGATTCCGATGACGACGTCGCAGACCTCGGCCCGACCGGGCGGCGCGGATCCCGGCGCACACGACGGCGGCGAGGCGCCCGGCTTCTGGCAGCGCATACCCGGCTTCGGCCGGCCCACCGCCCGCTTCGTCCATCGCTGGGCGATCGCGCTGCTGATCTCCAACGTCGGCATCGTCGCCACCGGCGGCGCGGTGCGGGTGACCGCCTCGGGCCTCGGCTGCCCGACGTGGCCACGATGCACCGACGAGTCCTTCGTCCCGCACGGCGAGCTCGGCATCCACGGCGCCATCGAGTTCGGCAACCGGCTGCTGACCTGGGTGCTGATCGTGATCGCCATCGCCGCGTGGGTCGCGGTGCTGCGCTACGCGAACTCGACCCGCAGCGACAAGTGGCTGGTCACGCTGATCGCCCTGGGCATCCCGCTGCAGGGCGTCATCGGCGGCATCACGGTCCTCACCGACCTGAACCCCTGGGTCGTCGCCCTGCACTTCCTGCTGTCGATGATCCTGGTGTCGGCCGCCACGGTGCTCGTCTACCGGATGCGCCCCTACCCCACGCCGTCGGAGCCGGCCGCCGAGGCGGAGATCCCCGCCGCCGCGATCCGGCGCCTCGGCGTCTACCTGGCGTGGCTGATCTACCTGGTCACGTGGGTGACGATCTACCTGGGCACCGTGGTCACCGGTTCCGGCCCGCACGCCGGCGACGCCGACGTCCCGCGCAACGGCCTCGATCCCGACAACGCCACCCAGCTGCACGCCGACGCCGTGTTCGTCCTGGTCGGCCTCGGGATCGCCGCCCTGGTGTACGCCCGCGTGTTCGCGCGCCCGCAGCAGCGGTCGGCGATCGTCTTCGCCCTGCTGATCCTCCTCCAGGGGCTCATCGGATTCGTGCAGTTCTTCACCGGCCTGCCCATCGCCCTGGTCATCGCGCACATGTTCGGCAGCGCGCTGCTCCTGATCGGCGCCACCTGGCAGGTCCTGGTGGCCACCGAGACCGACCGCAGCCGCGTCGACGCCTGACATCCGCGCAGACGAGAACGGCCCCCGACTCGAT